>DUBH01000001.1:0-6387 GCA_012960415.1 Henriciella sp.
GACTTTGTGCACGGCCTCCTCGATGGCGAGATCGCCCGTCAGGAACGGCTGAAGGCGGTGCTTGCGGCGGACCCGGCGACCGCCGGCTGGACCGAAGAAGGCGCGCTGATGCGCAACTACAAGTTCCTGCAATTCATGGACACATTGGCGCTCTACTTCAATCTCCGCCATGCCGGAGACCGCAGCCAAGAGACCTTCGTCCATGTACCCATGTCGGAAGCCATGGACGCCGAAGTGACCGTACGCCCGCTTGGGAATGACCGCTATTCGGTGACGCCGTTCCCTTTCAAGGGCGGGGCGCTCGAGGTGCGCTGCTTTGGCCTGACGACGCAGGCGAAATATTACAAGCCGCTGCTCAAGGAGTTCTTCCGGAAGGATTTCACCCGGCTGCGCCCGGGGCATGGCGATTATGCGGTCCACATCGTAATGGAATATACCGGCGACCCGCCCTGGATGGACCTCGATAATCTGGCAAAGGCGCTGCTGGACAGCGTGTCGGGCAACGCTTTTGCAGATGACCACCAGGTCGCGCGTCTTCTTGTCGAGCGCCGGGTAGGCGACCGCGAAGGCATCTATATGCGTGTCGAGGCGATGGATTGAAGGGCCGCGCGTGGCGGCCCTTGATCGTGCCTAGTTCGCGGCTTTGGCCGTATCGACTGCCATCAGGAAGTCAGCCGGCAGCTGGCGGCCGAGCGGGCTGATCGAGGCCATCATGTTCTCTGCCGTCGTGTCGAACTCGCGATAGTCGCAGGTCAGCTCCACGCCTGCCGGGATGTCGAAGAGGGCATAGCCCGCATCGATGGAGGAGAAGTCGGTATTCGGCTGCTCGCTATGGTTCATGTAGCGGCCCTCATCGCCGTCCAGAATACAGACCTGGCGGTCATATGGCGGGATGTAGGTATAGCGTTTCAGAAAGTCCGAAAGTCGCTCATCGGCGTCGGTGAAGCTGTCGAGCGAGATCATCCGGTCGACGCGCGGGTCGAAGCGCCAGATGAGCTGGCCGCGCCGGATCGGCTCACGGGAGAAAACACCAAGACCTTCAATGTCAGAGGCAGCAAGATAGCAGGGGACCAGCATCATGGACTGGCAAGCTCCTGAAAGGCCGGGTCGCCGCCCGGAAACGGAATCAGGGTTTTGCCCGCGCTGGCGTCGCGCAATTGCTGTAGATGCCCGCAGCGTAGAAATATTCAAGTTAAATTATTGAGCGGTTCGAGGGCCGCGTGTTGGACGCCTAGAAGCGCTTGAAGGGACGCGGCGCAGCTGTCGCGGTTGCGGTGGCGACAAGCTTTCCATCGGGGTCGAAACAGCTTGCTTCGGAGAAACAGACCGACTTGCCGAATTTGAGGATTTTCGCCTCCACCTTTGCCGGGCCGACAAAGAGCGGGGCGAGGTAAGACACCTTCATCTCAAGCGTCGGCGCGGTCATCGTGACGTTCGATGCGATAATGATATTAGTGGAAATCGCCTCGTCCAACATGGCTGCTATGAAGCCGCCCTGGATAGCGCCGGTCGGGTTTGCAAAGCTCTCATGCGCGGTGAAATTCACAACAACGCGCATTTCATCCTGATGGACTTCAGTGAGGTCCATGCCGAGTGTATCGGAGCAGGCAGGGCGCTTTTTCGAATTACGAAAGCGCGCCAGCATGTCGGCGTCGCTGAGGCGCGGCTTTTCCGTCTGATCAGCCAATATCTACTTCCGGCGGAAGGCGTCGATGCTCACGACCGTTGAGCCGCTATCGTCGCCGGAAGCTTTTGCCGCCGGTGTTGTCGGCTCCACTGCTTCGGCAGGAATTTCGCTGGCCGGGGCAATGATCTCAGGCTCGCCCTTGGTCATCTCTTTCTCGAAGGAAAGGCCAAAATTGACGGCAGGATCCACGAAGCGGGTCATCGCTGCATACGGGATCGAGAGGTGTTGCGGCACGCCGCTGAATTTCAGGATCAGCTCAAAATGGCTGTCGTGCACTTCCAGGTCCCAGAACTGGTGCTGGATGACGATGGTCATTTCATCGGGAAAGCGCTCGATGAGATGGTCAGCCATCTTCACGCCGGGCGCCTTCGTGCGGAAGGTAATGTAGAAATGATGCTCACCGGGAGCTGCACCATTGGCTGCGGTCTGACGAAGTGTTTCACGCACCACGCCGCGCATGGCTGCCTGTGTCAGTGCTTCATAGCCGATATAGTCGGTCATCCAAAAATCCTCCCGAGGGCCTTGGTTGTACCGGTAACAGCGGCCGGTTCAACATGCTTCATCCATGAGGCGAAGCGCATAGCAGCGTTTCGCCCGTACACTCGATGACGATTGCGTCACAAAGGAGGCAGGACGGGCATTTCGAACCGGCACATTGCAGCTTTACGAACCGCTGGGTTCACCTTCAGTGGCAGGCGTTTCGTCCTTGCGGCGCGTGTTGGTCACGGCCGTAATCAGGCCAAGCCCGGCGATGATGACTGCGCCGATGGCAACCCACTGGCCGGGGACGCCAAGGGCAACGGCTGCCCAGATCAGGCCGCCCAGAAAGATCATGAAACCGATGGTGTAAATCGCGAATGACGACATCTGTTCTCTCCTGTTGATGAAAGCCAAACGCGGCTTGCCGCTATCGCGTTCCAAGCGAGGCCGGGATGCCTTGCAAGAGAGGATAAGGTGGAGGCTTCTGTTGCCAGGCGCCTCCGGGCCCCGCCTAAGGCGCTGAAGCCCTAGGAGTTAAGTTCGGAAAACCGAGCGCAGACTAGGCTGCGAGCAGTTCGCCTTCAGCAAAGTTGTCATTTGCAACTATTGTTGAGTGAGCTTCTAACGGAGCTCATCCGGGCGAAGGCATCGTCTTTACACGTCCGTCGATCCTGTTTCGCCCCCAAAACCGTCCCGCTGAAGGAAGGGAATTTGGTGGAGGCGCCGGGTACCGCCCCCGGGTCCGAACCGCTTATTGCACGCGCGTTTATCGCCATAGTCCCCGAAGAGACAAAATTAATATAGGCCGCAGCTTGCGCCGATGAAAGGGGTCAGAGTGTGATCCGCAGGTCAGAAATCGAACTTGCGATGGACTGATAGGCGTCCTGAAGCTGCTGACCGTTCTCTGGCCGGAAGAAAAACTCCGAACCGCTGGAGCAATATTGAAGCACCTCGCGGCCCGCTTCGGGCGCTTGAAACGCGACGGAATAGATGCGGATGCCGGCTGCCTTTGCCTGGTCGCAAAGCTGCTTGGCCTGCCATGTGGAGCTGCCGTTCGAGCTGTCGCCGACCGTGTTGAAAGCCCCGTCCGTCATCAGGATAAGGGCTTTGGCGCTGTCTGGTTCATCATAGGCAAGCGGGGCGGAGCTTTCTGGAAACACCGAACTCCACGCGGGTGAAATCATGTACCAGCCCCAGGCGACCCCAAGGTGGCCTGCCGTGTTACCTTCAGGGTCGAGCGCTGTGATATAATCGTAGAGCGGTTGGCGCGAACTGGTCAGCGCGAGAGGTTCTGCATCGCCGCAATCACTGCGCCGGTAGACGTCGGCGGCGACGATATACTGGCTGGGGCCCGGTGCGGCTGCTGTGAAGGCCTGGCTACCTTCGCGCTCGAACACACAGGTCGAGGTGTAATTGAAGGTGTAGTAGCTGCCGTAATAATAATAGCCGACGCTCTGGTTCGGGGAGCGCCCGGTTGCGGCCTCGAAGTAGTCGCCCGCATTGAAGGCGCCATTATAGGCGACCATCGAAATGCGGATATCGTCCTCATGGCCGGGCTTCGGGTCCTCGACCAGAAGCGTGTCGACGGCGTCGCGGGCGGCGACTTTGAGGTCAGCGATACGCTGGCCATCCATGGAGCCGGAAACGTCGAAGACGAAGGACACGTCGACCTTGCCGATGCCGTAGGTCGTCGCCGTATCGATATCGAATTCAAACGTGTCGATATCAGCGATCTTCGCGAGGAAGGTCTCCATTGTGCAGCTGGTGGTCGCTTCGACATCGGTTTCGTCGATGACAACGGCCGGGAGCGTACAGGTCAGTGGGAAGGGACCGTTGGAAATGAGCGCGCTGAAATAGGTCCGAACGGTCTGCTGGACTTCCAGCTCGGTGGCGCCTTCCTGATAGGCGCGTGTCCCCGCGATAACTGCAGAGTCGATGCTGCTCTGCGCCTTGGTCTTGTTCGTGGTCAGGACCTGAAAGTCGATGGCGAAGCCGGCAATCAGGGCAATCGGGAACAGCGACAGCGCAAACAGGATGGCCATCTGGCCATCGCTATCCTGCTTAAAGGTCTTTCGTGTGAGTTGCCGCATAGGCGGAGGCCCTGATTTCAAGCGTCCACACCATCATGCCGCGAGCCTGTTTCGGGAGACCTGCGGATCGGCGGCAAATTGAGCGTTTCGGGGTAGGCCCCACTTAACCAAGACGGGTGTCCGGTCAGGTCTTGATGCGCAGGTCCGTTATGGTGAGCGCGATAGCTTCATAGCTCTGGATGAGTTCGACGCCAGTGGATGCCTTGAACGCAAACTCATTTCCTGATGCGCAGTAACTCATGACTTCTTCGCCCGCCAGCGGTGCCTGGAAAGCGATCGTGTAGATCAGAATTCCTTCTGCCTTGATGTTGTCGCAGAGCGTCCTTGCTTGATCGGCGGAGCTTCCTTGCCCGCTGTAGAGCTGATGGATGAACTCACCATCCGTCATCAGGATGATCGCCTTTTTGACCTCCGGATCGTCATAAGGTTGCGGTGTCGCAGTTCCGTCGAAGACGTTGCTCCAGGTCGGTGAGATCAGCTGCCAGCCCCAGGACAGGCCCTGATGTCCGGCCGTGCCGCCATCCGCGTTAAGCGTTTGAATATAAAGCGTGGCGTCGAGCGTGCTGGAAGTAAGCTCCATTGGCTTCACACTCCGGCAATCTGTGCCGTAGGTGGTCCAGGTACGGTTGGTATAGTTGAATTCAGCATAGGCGGTGGAGAAAAAACCGTCGGCGTTCGAGGCGTCCGTTGTGGCCCGCTTCTGGCCGGATGGGAGCATCTTTACCAGCTGGCTTGAAGTTCGCTGGGTTGGTTGAAAGTCATCGAACGCGTGTGTGCCGTCACGTTCGTAAACGCAGGTGGAATTGACCGACTTCGTCGAGGTGAAGAGTTTCTGGACCCAGTTGCACTGGTAAACATAGACCAGGCAGAGTGAGCCAACGGAAAGGCCGCAGACCCATTTACACTCCTGCACCGTATCGGTGTAGTTGGCCGAATAGGTCCGATTGCGGTCCATGCCAGTGACGTTTTCGAAATAGCTGCCAGCATCGACCATGTGATTGTAGCCGACCATGGCGACACGCACATCACCTACGCTGGAAGACCCCGCGACCGGCATGATCATGTTCACTGCAGACGTGGCGGCGAGCTTCAGGTCGACCAGCCGCCCGAATGAATTCATCGATCCAGAGATGTCGAAAACGAAAGCGACGTCGAGCTTGTCGGCTCCGAATATTGATGTTGCGGACACATCAAACGGCAGGTTTGAGCGACCCACGATGCCGCTCATGATCGTTTCCTGGTAGCAGCGAACGTCTGTCTGGACTTCGTTGTCTGTGGGGAATGACACGACGAGCGGGTCGCAGGTCAGCCCTGCATTGCTGCTTACAAGCGAACTGAAATAGGTCGCTGCATGTTCGCGCGCCTCAGCTTCTGAGTGCGTCGTCTGATACATACGGCCGCCGGCGAGCGCGGCAGAGTCGATTGCCTGCTGGACGCGTTCTTTCCTGCTGGTCGCCATTTGCGTATCAAGCGCAAGGCCGACGACGGCAATTATCGGGAGAAGTGCAAAAGCCCAGATCGCGGCGACGGTGCCATATTCGTTGGCCAGTCGTCCGATGCCTAAACGTCGGATCATGTACTCGAATTCCATAAACACATGAAAATATAAAATTTTTATGCTTCAGGAATTCCTTTCCCTCGACGTGCTGGGCTTATGCCCTAATCGTGAAAAGTCAGTTATATTTGTAGTCGAAAATGAATACTTGCTGCGAGACGGGCGGGCATGAAAACATAGGTGTGTCGTCTAGCTCTTGATGCGGAGATCCGAGATGGATGTGGCAATCGATTGATAGCTTGCCTTCAGCTCGGCGCCATTTGAAGCCTTGAAGGCATGCTCGGTGCTCGATGCGCAATAGCTGAGCACATCTTCGCCGGACTCTGGTGCCTGGAAAGCGATCGTGAAGATAACAACGCCCTTCTCCTTGATGCTATCGCAAAGGGCGCGGGCCTGCTCGGTCGAGTTACCTTGGCTGCCATAAAGGTGATTGTTGAACTCGCCATCGGTCATGATGATCATGGCTTTGGTCGTGTCAGGCTCATTATATGGCAGCGGCTTGGCATTGCTGTCAAAAATGCCGTCCCATTCAGGCGATATCAGATACCAGCCCCAGGCAATGCCCTGATGGCCTG
>DUBH01000001.1:6483-6808 GCA_012960415.1 Henriciella sp.
AACGTTCCAGGAGTCGTTGTAGGAATTGTACTCGGCGTAGGCGGCGGAAAGGTAGCCGTCCACATTCTCAGCATCGGTCGTGGCGCGGCGCTGGCCTGCTGGCAGGGTATCAACGAGGTCAGACGTGCGTAGAACTGTTGGCTGTTCGTCATCGAAATTGTGATCGCCATCGCGCTCATAAACACAGGTGGAATCGACGACTTTCGTACGTGTGGTCGGGCGTTGCGCCCAATTGCACTGGTTTTGCCAGCTGAGGCAGTAGCGACCGATTGCAAATCGGCACACCCATTCGCACTCTTCGACGTTCTCCATACGGGTGGCCGTA
>DUBH01000001.1:6864-49469 GCA_012960415.1 Henriciella sp.
TTGAGACCCGTCACGTCTTCGAAGTATGGCCCCGCATCGACCATGCCATTATAGGAGGCCATCGCAATTCGCACGTCGCCTGCGCCCGACGCGCCTGGAAGCGGCAAGAGTGTCGTGACGGCATCGGTTGCGGCGACCTTGAGGTCTGCGAGGCGGCCATAGGAGTTCATGGAGCCCGAAATGTCGAAAACGAAAGCGACATCGAGCTTGCCCACGCCATAGGTCGCTGTGGATGAGACGTTAAACTCCAGCTGGGAGCGTCCGATGATTCCGCTGAGCGTCGTGTCCTGAAAACAACGGACATCCGCGCGGACTTCCTCTTCTTCGGGATAAGAGATCTGCACAGGCTCACAGGTAAGGCCCGCCGTGTCGATCACGAGAGAGTCGAAATAGTCTTCAGAGTGCTTGCGCCCCTTGCCCTTGGAGTTCGAGGACTGCAGCATTCGGGCGCCAGCCAGAACAGCTGAATCCAGGGCGAGCTGGACGCGGTCCTTTTTACTGAACGCGATCTGCGTATCGAGCGTGAGGCCAATGACCGCCATTATGGGCAGCAGAGCAAATGCCCAGATGACAGCGACGTTTCCGCGTCTGTCTTTAAGCAGGGTTTGCTTTTGATGTGCTGACATAAGACTGCGTCCCGGCTCGGCCTGATCTTTCACAATTTAGCTTTTTACAAAGCCAGGATTAGGATGACGCTTCCGTCACTGTTTGAGTTCGACAGCGGCCGTAAAGGTTGCGTTAAGCTTTGAGCTCGGGGAGCGGCCCTGGCGAATTTTGCGAAGAAGTGCCGGGCCCCTCTGGACTCACGCCGACGAGTCGTCATTGCTAGGTCCATGCGCCAGTATCATGACCTGCTTACCGACGTTCTGGAGAACGGTGTCGCGCGCGGTGACCGCACCGGCACGGGCACGCTGGGCGTGTTTGGCCGCCAGCTCCGCTTTGACCTCGAGAACAGCTTTCCCTTGCTGACCACGAAGAAGCTGCACCTGCGCTCGATCATCATCGAGCTGCTCTGGTTCCTGAAGGGCGATACCAATATCAAGTACCTCAAGGATAATGGGGTCTCGATCTGGGATGAGTGGGCCGACGAGAATGGTGATCTCGGACCCGTCTATGGCAAGCAATGGCGCTCATGGGCGGCGCCTGATGGCCGGACGATCGACCAGATCGAATGGGTGCTGAACGAGATCAAGACCAACCCGAATTCACGTCGGCTGGTCGTTTCTGCCTGGAACCCGGCAGATGTGAACGAGATGGCGCTGCCACCGTGTCACTGCTTGTTCCAGTTCAACGTCATGGACGGCAAGCTGAACTGCCAGCTCTATCAGCGTTCAGCTGACATCTTCCTGGGTGTGCCCTTCAATATCGCCTCTTACGCGCTGCTAACCATGATGATGGCGCGCGCGACCGGCCTCAAGGCCGGTGAGTTTGTTCACACGCTGGGCGATGCGCATCTTTATTCAAACCATATCGAGCAAGCCAAGCTGCAGCTGACGCGTGAGCCCTATGCGCCGCCAAAGATGGTCCTCAACCCCGACAAGACTGACCTGTTCGGCTGGGAGTATGGGGATTTTGAGCTGGTGGGCTATCAGGCGCACAAGCATATCAAGGCGCCTGTAGCCGTCTGATTTCGGCTAGTCCGCCGTCTGCTGCCACGCCGTCCATGTGTCGGCGGCATACATCAGGGATGGTCCGCCGCCCATATAGACGCTGACCCCGAGCATTTCGGAAACTTCCTCGTCAGTCGCGCCAAGCTTGCGAAGCGCCTGCGTGTGAAAGCCGATGCAGGCGTCGCACTGCTTTGCCACACCGATGGCGAGCGCGATCAGTTCTTTCGTTTTCTTGTCGAGGGCGCCCTCCGTCATGGCGGCTTTCGATAGCCCACCAAAAGCCTTCAGCACCTCGCCGCCATGCTCGCGCAGGCCGCCGATCCCGTCATTCACAGATGCGGTGATCGTTTTGTAGTCCTTGGGTCCGCCTGCCATGTCTTTCTCCTTCTAGCGGGATCTCCAGCTTACATCGGATTGAACATGACAGGCAGCGATAAGGAAGAATACTAGGGACGTGTGCCCTAGCGCGGCGCCATGCGGATCGCGCCGTCGAGACGGAAATTATGGCCGTTGAGATAGGTGTTGCGTGCAATCTCAACCGCGAGAGAGCCGAACTCGTCAGGATTGCCGAGGCGTTTCGGGAACGGCACGGAGGCGGCGAGGCTGTTGAGAACCTTGTCCGGTGCGCCCAGCATCAGCGGCGTCGCGAAGATGCCTGGCATGATGGAGTTCACGCGCACGCCCGCATCCATCATGTCGCGTGCCATTGGCAGGACGAGGCCGTTCACGCCCGCCTTGCAGGAGCCGTAGATGACCTGTCCAATCTGGGCGTCCTGCGCGGCGACCGACGCCGTCAGCGTGATCGAGCCGCGTTCGCCGTCATCATTAAGCGGCTCGGCATTGGCCATGCCTTCTGCAGACATCGACGCGATGCGGTAAGACGAGACGAGAATACCCTGCGCGCCGCGATCATACTGATCGGTAGGTGTGCGCTTGTACTTCATTGTCTCCTTGTCGAAGGCCAGCGTCTTGCCGCGGCCAGACGTCATGGCGCAATGAACGGTGATCCGCTCCTGGCCGTGCGCCTCGCGCGCCTTCGCAAAGCCAGCCTCGCAGGAGGCTTCGTCGAGGATGTTCACATTGCAGAAGATGCCGCCAATGGCTTTGGCGACTTCCTCGCCTTTCTCTTCCTGAATGTCGAAGATGGCGACTTTGACGCCTTGCGCCGCGAGCGCCTCTGCCGTTGCGCGCCCAAGGCCGGATGCGCCACCGGTCACCACGGCGGGTGTGTTGCTGCCAAGTTTCATGAGGACCTCCCTTTGGTCTGACTGTTCTGGCCCGACCATAGCGAAGCGGGAGGCGGTGAAAACACTGTCGTGAGGTCAGGCCTCGGCAGGCTTGCTCGTCGGCGTGAAGCCGTCATCGTCATAAGGGTCGATCAGGCCCTGCTTTTCACGTTGGCGGATATAGTAGGAGATGACGGCCGCGCCGGTCATCTTGCCGATGATGAAGACAATCCAGTTGGCGAGATGGAGCATATTGCCCGGCTCATCGCCGAGTTGCATCTGCCGGGCGAGGTCAGCGCCATAAAGGAAGATGGTCGTATCGACTGGTGCTGCGACTGCGCTGGAGAGAAGAATGCGCGTCGACAGGCGATACCTCGTAAAGGTGAAGATGAGCCAGTCGGTGAGTTCTGAGATTGCGAAGGCAATGCCCGAGGCGAGCGCAATCACCGGCCACGCATAGAAGAAAGACCAGGCGATAGCGAGGGCCATCACGATAAGCACCTTGTGGCCCATGCGGCGCTGCACGAAATCCCGGAAAACGAAGACGAGGCCGGTCACGACGGTGAGGGGGCGAAGCTCAATACCGCGCGAGAAGGTTTCGCCCGGAGCGGCGATCACGATGCTGTCGACCACGCCGAATGACCAATTCAGGAAAGGAATGGTCGCAAAGTAGACAAAGGCCCAGAAGCGGCCATTTGCGAACCAGATCACTGCAGATGTCAGAACGAGGCCGGCAAAAACCGGAAATAGTAATGACGGTTGCGAATTGGTCAGTGCCGCGACCAAGCCGTCCCAAAAAGTCGTCATGAAAAGAGCAGCTCCTTTGGCAGACCCGGCATTGAAGGTTTACGCGGTCGGCGTAAAGACGGCTCGCTGGTGCGAAGGAAGTCGCAAAGAAACGCCAGCTGCAAGAGATATTTTATGCCCATCTCACAGAATGTGAAGCTTGCCCTCATCGTTGCCCGCGACCGCAAAGGTGCCATCGGAAAGAATGGGACGCTTCCGTGGTCGCTGCCTGACGACCTGCAACTGTTCAAGAATATTACCATGGACAAACCCATCATCATGGGACGCAAGACGTGGGAAAGCCTGCCACGAAAGCCGCTGCCGGGACGTCAAAATATCGTTCTGACGCGCCACTGGAATTACGCCGCGCCGGGCGCGAGGGTTTATTCCAATATGAATGCCGCGCTCGCGGCTGCGCGCGCCATTGCCGAAAAAGCGGGTGTCGACGAGATCTTCGTGATCGGTGGCGAGAGCCTGTTTGAGAAGGCGATGCCGCTGGCAGACCGCCTCTATATCACAGACGTCGATGCAGACGTCGATGGCGATGTCTTCTTCTCCGCCGATGAGCCGGACAAGTTCAGCCAGACGAGCGAACAGCATTTTTCCGCTGATGATCGCAACCAATACGCCTTCACGCACCGCGTCTATGAGCGCGAAACCGAAGCAGTCATTCGCCCGGGCGAGTAGGCTGGCATCAGCCGCTAAAATTCCGAGCTTCCGCGACGATCTGTCTTGATGCGTCTCTCGCCCCGCGACAGTGTCTGTCGGACAGATAAAATGCGGGAGAAGCGCCATGGATTATGAAGTGATTGCAGAAGGCCTTCGGTTTCCGGAAGGCCCGGTCGTCATGTCTGACGGCTCGGTCATCGTTGTCGAAATCGAGAGCAAGAAGATCACGCGCTGCTGGCCAGACGGCAAGCGCGAGACGGTTGCAGAGCCGGGCGGCGGGCCAAACGGTCTCGCAATCGGGCCTGATGGCAAGCTCTGGTGCACCAATAATGGTGGCTTCATCTATCATGAGCGTGATGGGTTGCTGATCCCGGGCCATTGCCCGCCAGACTATTCAGGGGGCCGTATCGAGCGCATCGATCTTGAGACCGGCAAGGTTGAGGTCGTGGCGACCGAATGCGAAGGCCGCCCTCTTAAGGGGCCGAACGATCTGGTCTTCGACAAGGCAGGTAATCTCTATTTCACCGATCTCGGCAAGTCCTACCCGACCCACCGGGACACGGGCGGGCTCTATTATCTGGCCGCCGGGTCAGACAAGGTGCAGGAGCTCGACTACAACCACATTTCGCCGAATGGCATCGGCCTTTCGCCTGACGAGAAGACGGTTTACTTCGCGGATACTATGTCCGCGCGTGTCTGGGCCTATGATCTGGAAAGCCCGGGTGTTGCGAAACAGGCTACGCCTTTCTCCAAGGGGCGGGTCGTCGCTGGTATGCCGGACCTTCGCTACTTTGACAGTCTTGCCATTTCAGAAGCCGGCAATGTCTGCGTTGCGACCATTCTGCAAGGCGGGATCACGACGGTGAAGCCAGACGGCAACCACTCCCACATCGCTTTCCCGGACCCGTTTGTGACGAACATCGCCTTTGGAGGCGAAGACATGAAAGACGCCTATGTGACGCTCTCAGGCACGGGCCAGCTCATAAAATGCCGCTGGCCGGAGGCAGGGCTGAAGCTGAACTTTAACGCCTGAGATAGGTCTTGGACGGCCAGTGACTATTCGCTGGCCGTGCAGTCTCCCAAGCGGCGGCCGAATAGGTAGAAGGTGGTCATGACCGCAGCGCCGTCATAATCCTCAACCAGCGTCGCCAGTGTTGCCCGTGCCCCGAAGGCGTCGCCGCCTTTGAAAAGCCGTACATCGAGCCTGCCCTCAAGCATTGTGGCTTCAGTTGCACACGTCATAAGCGCTGAGGCGCCCGTGGCATCATTGACGAAGCCTTTCAGTGTGCAATCGCCCGGCGCGAGATCCTGAATGTAGAAGGTGGCCGCCTCTTCGGTGTCGATACATTCCTGCGTTGTTTCCTGCTGGCCGACGTCGAAGCCGCCACCGCTGAGGGTAATCAGGCTGGTGTCGATTTCCCACAGCCCCTGATTGTGAACAATGCCCGACTGGGCCTGTACGGCTGGCGCCGACAGGAGCGCGGTGATCAGAACAGCTGCAAAACGATGAGACATGACACCCTCCGAAATTCGTATCTTCAAATCGTAGCGAGCCTGTCCGAGCTATGTAAGCCTAGTCTTCGAAGATGATCTTTGGAGGGGTCTTCGTCTGGAGGCTGTCCAGGTTGAGCGCGACGGATCTTGAAATCTCATGGAAAAGACTGGCAGCGGGTCCCGTTCCCAAAGCGGCGGGCTGGCCAGTGTCACCGCCCTCGCGGATGTCCTGCAGGATTGGCAACTGGCCGAGAAGCGGCAGGCCGAGTGCGTCAGCAATGCCTTTGCCGCCACCTTTTCCCATAAGATAATGCCGATTGCCCGCCGGGTCCTCAAACCAGCTCATGGTCTCGATGATGCCGAGCACGGGCACAGCCGTCTTGGCGAACATGGCCGCGCCCCGACGAACATCGGCGAGGGCCACTTCTTGCGGTGTGGTGACGAGAACTGCGGCTGTGACTGGCACTTTCTGGGCAATGGCAAGCTGTGCGTCGCCCGTGCCGGGCGGGGTATCGATGATGAGGAGGTCGAGCGGATCTTCAGGTGTGCCCCAGGCCGCGTCATTCAGCATCTGCGTAATCGCTGACATCACGATTGGACCGCGCCAGATCATGGGCGCGTCCGGGTCCGAAAGATAACCTATAGAGAGCGAATGGATGCCATGCGCCTCGACCGGGATGAGCTTGCCTGCTGGATCGGTTTCGGGTGACGCGTCGCCTGTTCCGAGCATGGTCGGCGCGCTCGGTCCGTAGATATCTGCATCGAGCAGGCCGGTCTTAAGTCCGAGTTTCGCAAAGGCGGCGGCAAGGTTCACCGCCACAGTGGATTTGCCGACCCCGCCCTTGGCGCTGGCCACCACGAGGATGCGCGAAATGCCGGGGATGCGGTCAGTCGTCGGCTGGCCCGGCTGTCCCTGAGTAATCGCTTCGTCGGACAGGCGTGCACCCTTGGACACCCGGCGCTGACCGGGCTTTGGCGCGCTGTGCGTGGGGGAGGGAGGTCCATGTGCGGCGGGCGCAGCCGCCTGCGGCGCGCTTCCGGCCGGACGCTCAGCCGTCAGCATGGCGCGGACTTCGGTGATGTCGGCCACATTCATGGCGCGGGCTTCTGCCTCGATACGGCGCGCTTCAGAGCCTTCAAGGTCGCCCGGGTCCCCTTCGAGGATCAACGTCACACGCCCGCCATCCTGTACACGCACGCCTTGAAGCCAGTCCGGGGTGCCGAGGGCAGCGCGGACCCGCTCTTCGAGACTGCCAGATTGTCGCTGTTTACGCCGAAACATGCGGGCTACTCCTTGATGCACACCCTTTGGGGTGCACATATTCTTTCAGTGCCTATATGGCCATAGACGTTCAGTCGTGAAGGAGGGGCGATGCCCTGGAATGATAATAAGGACGGAGAGGGTTCGTCCAAAGGCAACAATCCCTGGGGATCACAGGGAAAGAAGTCTGATTCGCCCTGGTCTCGCCCTGGCGGTTCCGGCGGCGGTAACGGGTCTGGTGGCGGCGGTGGAAACAATCGCCCCGACCTCGAAGAGCAAATGCGCCGCATGCAGGAGCGCTTCCGCCGCGGACGCGGCGGCAATGGCGGCGGCGGACGCCGCGGTGGCGGACAGAATTTTGGCCCGTTCGGCTTTCTTGTCCTCGGCTTTGTCGCGCTTCTGGCGTGGCTTTTTTCCGGCGTTGTCGTCGTCGACGAAGGCGAGACAGCAGCTGTCTTCCGCTTTGGCCAGTGGCAGAAGAATTTCGGGCCGGGCCTGCATGTCCACCTGCCAACGCCAATCGAGACGCATGAAATCATGCCGTCGCAGCAGCAGCAGGTCACGCAGATCGGTGCAAATGACGAAGAGCGTCTGATGCTGACGGGCGACGAGAATATCGTCGATGTTCAGTACCGCGTCTTCTGGTACTACGATCAGGAGGACCCTGAGAATTTCATCCTTAACGTCGAAGACGGTGAGGACCTTGTGAAAGCGGCTGCAGAAAGCGTCATGCGCGAAGTGGTCGGCAAGTCGAATCTCGACGATGTCATCACGACGGGTCGTAACGAGCTGCAAACGCAGGTGCGCGAGCAACTTCAGGCGCTGCTTCAGGACTATCGCGCGGGTGCGCAGATCCTGAACGTCGAAATTCAGGAAGCCCAAGCCCCTGCAGAGGTGCGCGCGGCCTTTATCGACGTGGTCAATGCCGGTCAGGACGCCGAGCGCGCCGTTCAGGACGCCAACAAGTACGCCAACGACATCATCCCGCGTGCACGCGGTGAAGCGCAGCAGATCCTGCAGGATGCCGAAGCGTACCGCGATCAGGTGATTGCGGATGCGACGGGTCAGGCGAACCGCTTCAAGCAGATCCTCGCCGAGTATCAGCGGGCACCGCAGGTAACCCGTGAGCGCATGTATCTTGAAACGATGGAGCGGGTTCTAAATCGCAGCGACAAGCTCATCCTCGATAATGACTCGGGCGCGGTGCCTTACCTGCCGCTCGATGGCGTCAATCGCAGAAATCAGGAGAACTAGGTCATGAAACCCATCGGTATCCTTGGGATTGTCGCGGCCGTCCTGGCAGCAATTGTCCTGTTCAACTCTTTCTTTATTGTCGATCAACGCAAGCAGGCACTTCTCCTGCAAGTTGGTCGCGCCGTTGAAGCCTATAATGAACCGGGCTCTGATGAAGCGGGCCTCAAGCTTAAAATCCCGCTTTTCCAGAATGTCGTGATGTACGACCGCCGTAACCTCGGTCTGAACGTACCTGGTATCGAGGCTTATGCGTCGAACCAGGAGCAGCTCATCGTTGACGCTTTTGTTCGCTGGCAGATCTCTGATCCACTGGCTTTCTATCAGCGCCTCAACAATGAGCGCGACGCGCGTAGCCAGCTGAGCAACTTCACCAATGCGGCGATCCGCAACGCGCTCGCTTCTCGGCTGCCTGAAGATATCATCTCCGGCCAACGTTCGGAGCTGATGGATGAGATCCGCACGAACCTCGCGGGCAATATTGCAGGCCGGGGCATCGAGATCATCGACGTGCGTATCCGCCGCGCCGATCTTCCCGACGACGTCTCCGAGCGGGTCTTCCAGCGTATGGAAGCCACCCGGGGCCAACAGGCTGAGGAGATTCGGGCGCAAGGTGATGAGCGTGCGCAGCTCGTGCGTGCGACGGCGGAGCGCGAACGGACTGTCCTTCTGGCCGAAGCACGTCAGCAATCAGAGGAAATTCGCGGTGAGGGCGATGCCCGCCGGAATGAGATCTATGCCGAGGCCTATGAGCGTGACGCAGAATTCTTCCGCTTCTATCGCTCCCTGATCGCATGTGAGGAAGCCTTTACCGAAGGCACCCGTATTGTTGTCGGACCAAACCAGCTTGGACTTTGCAATGACTTCATCGACCAGGCACGCCAGAGCGGTTCGCGCCGCTAGAGCAACCGGACACGCAGTTGCAAATAGCGAGGACCTGTCATGAGCTGGCAGGTCCTTGTTGCTGCAGTAGGTCTATGGTTTGCGCTGGAAGGCATTCTCTATGCGGCCGCGCCAGAGACGATGCGCCGGATGGCAGCCTGGCTGTCTTCATTGCCGCTCGACGCGGTGCGAAGTGGTGGCATCTGGTCGGCTATTCTAGGGCTTATCCTGTTCTATTGCGCGGTCCGGTTTGGTTGACGCGTTGCGTTCTGCCTGCGAACCGCCATAGTTCTGAAGTAACAAGAATGCATATGTGATGGAGTACGGAGTATGAGACGTTTTGCGATGTCGGCCCTGGCCGGGCTTGCTGGCGCTGCCTTGCTGGCGGGTCCAGCAGGTGCGCAGCGATCGCAAGGCGGGGATCGTGGCTCTCTATCCGACACCGTCAGCGTTATCGACCAGCAACGTGCGCCGGACTCCTTTTCTGCGCTTGCGCGCCGCCTGATGCCATCCGTCGTCAATATCACCACCAGCCAGACGGTTGCGCCGAATGGTATGCCGGAGTTTCCGGACGGGTCTCCGCTCGAGCGTTTCAATGAATTCTTTGGCCGCGACCCTGAGGGGTTCCGGCGCGAAGGTTCGCTTGGCTCCGGCTTCGTGGTGTCCGCTGACGGCGTGATCATCACCAACAATCACGTCATCGAGAATGCTGACGAGATCAATGTCATCTTCGCTTCTGGCCGCACGCTGCAGGCAGAACTGATCGGTACCGATGTCGAGACCGACATTGCCGTGCTGAAGGTCAAAAGCGAGACGCCGCTGCCCTTCGTCGAGTTTGCCGATAGCGACGCGGCAGAAGTCGGCGACTGGGTCATGGCGATTGGTAATCCATTCGGTTTTGGTGGTTCGGTGTCTGCGGGCATCATCTCGGCGCGCAACCGTGACATCCAGTCGGGTCGTTATGACGATTTCATCCAGACCGATGCAGCCATCAACCGGGGCAATTCGGGTGGCCCGCTCTTTAACCTGAACGGGGAAGTTGTGGGCGTTAACACGGCTATCATCTCGCCAACGGGCGGCTCGGTCGGTCTTGGTTTTTCCATCCCGGCCAATCTGGTCGAGCAGGTTTCCACCCAGATCATCGAATACGGCAAACCGCGCCGCGGCTGGTTTGGCGTCAATGTGCAGGGCATCGATGAAGGTCTCGCCGACGCCTATGGCCTCGACAGTGCCGATGGCGTCATCATCACCAATATTGAAGATGAGGGGCCTGCTGCGTCTGCGGATTTCGAAGTGGGCGACCTGCTTCTCACCTTTGATGGCAAGATGATCGAAAACGTCCGTGGCCTCACCCGCATCGTGGCTGAAACAGAGATCGGCAAGCGCGTGCGCGTGGACCTCATCCGTGACCGCAAGCGCCGCACTGTATCGTTCGAGGTTGGCGAGCTTGCCTCAAACAATGAGTCGGAGACGCGTGAGCCGCTGCCAGAGAATGCCCTGGCGCAAAACCCGATTGGCGCAGAGCTCAAGACGATCGATGACGACGCCCGGCGCCGCTATGGCATCGCACGAGGTGTCGACGGGGTCCTCGTGAACTCGGTCGCGGCCAACGGTCCAAGCTTTGGCAAGCTGCGCAAGGGCGACGTCATTACTGAGATGGGCTTCAAGCGTGTCGCTGACCTTGAAGATGCGTATGACGCGCTCTCGCCGACGAATGCACCGCCGGGTGCGCCGCTTCTGCTGCGCGTGAACCGTTCCGGCCAGAACATGTTCTTCACCATCGATACCGATCGCTGAGAGCCGTCTGAATTGATCGCCCAGTGCTTGCTTTACGCCGCTTGCAAATCACACTCCTATGTCAATCGAGGGGGCATGGCGGTCAGTCGATCAGGAGCACGAATGCATGGCGATGAGCGAAAGAGAAGCCCTCAATTTGTGGCGCCGCGCGCTGTCATCCTATGTCCGTATCTCTGACGGTGACCTGACCGCGCGCCAGCAAGCGATCCTGATGACAGTTGCCCTGTCCGCCGGCCCGCATACGATCCGCGGCCTCGCAGCGGATCTCGAACTGGCAAAACCCGCCGTTACCCGGGCCGTGGATGCGCTTGAAAAACTGGGCTTCGTACGCCGCCGCCGTGATGAGCATGACCTTCGCAGTGTGATCATCGAACGCACCGTCGAGGGCATGACCTGGCTGCGTGAATTTGCAGAACTGGTCATTGCTGCTGAGGCAGGCGAGGAGCGTAAATCTCCAGAGGGCTCTAAACCACTGGACAAGGATGTCGCGGCCTGATTGAGGTGGCGCTGTGCCGTATTTTTCTGATCCAAGACTGACGCCGCCCAGACGCGGCCGGGGCCTGCGTATGCAAGTATCGGCAGGTGTTGCCGCGCTTCGTGATGCCCCGCGCCCCGACGCAGAGATGGTGACACAGGCGCTGCATGGTGAGACGGTCATCCTGTTCGGCGAAGAGGGTGAGTTTGGCTTGGTGCAGATGGAGCGCGACCGCTATGTCGGCTGGACACTCATGGATGCGCTGTCTGCGCCCGTATCAGAGCCAACCCACCGCGTCAGCGCTTTGCGGACCTATGCTTATTCACAGCCGCACCTCAAGTCGGCGCCCTTCGGGCTGATCTCCATGGGCAGCGCGGTCACCGTGACCAGCGAAGAGAACGGATTCCTCAAGACGACGCGAGGCGGCTGGCTAACGAAGGGGCATGTGCAGCCAATCGACAGCTTTGCAGACGACCCAGCCGACGTTGCGCTTCGCTTCCTCCACTCACCTTATCTATGGGGCGGTTGCGAGAGCTTGGGTCTCGATTGTACCGGACTTACGCGGGCGGCGTTCCTTGCCTGCGGCGTCACCCTGCCGCGTGACAGCGATATGCAGTTTTCCTGGTGCGGTGAGGCTGTTGCTGACTGGAACGCGCCGGGCGCCCTCAAGCGCAACGATCTTGTTTTCTGGAAGGGCCATGTCGGCATCATGCTGGACGATAAGATGCTGCTTCACGCCAATGGCTATCACATGGCCGTGGCGACCGAGCCGCTTCTCATGGCAATTCCGCGTATCGCAAAAGAATACGGCGAGCCCAAAGGGGCCCGCCGCATCGATATCTCGAAAGAACGGGGCAGGGTGCCAGACTGGCTGGCGACCAACTAAGCCCGACCGAACCTATTCCTCGGTTTCGCTCGCCGCTTCAGCCTCTTCGGCTTCTGGTGCCAGTTCGACTTCGCTGACATTGCCTTCAGCAACAGAGTCCTGGTCGTTCACAACATCCTGGGTCTCGATCTCGCCGGTGGCTTGCGTCGGTGCGTCTTCAACCGCTTCAGCGTCCAGCGTTGCGTCGACAGCGTCGCCCTCAGTCGCTTCGCCCTCTGCAGGTGCTTCACCTTCAGCGCCTTCTTCCTCTTCAGGGAGCGGTTCCGGGAATGCCGGAGCGCCCGGGGTGTTCTGTGCGAGGTAAGCGATTACGTCTGCGCGTTCATCATCACGGCGCAGGCCCGCAAAGGCCATCGAGGTGCCGCGGATGTAGGAAGACGGATTCTCGAGCCAGGCGTCGATGTTCTCATAGTTCCAGACTTCGCCGGACGTTGCCTGCATGGCTGAGGAATAGCCAAAGCTCGCAGAATGCGCATGGCTCGCGCCGATGATCGCGTGCAGATTCGGGCCCGTACCGTTGGCGCCGCCCTGTTCAATTGTGTGACAGGTCGAGCACTTTGCCTTGAATGCGCGCTCACCAGAAGTCGGGTCCGCCGCGGCGAGAAGGGCGCCGAGGTCATAAACTTCTTCTTCAGCCGCGCCTGCGCCCCCGGTCTCGGCAATTTCGGTGTAGTAGGCAAAACGGCTTTGCGCCCATTCATTCAGGCTGTGATCTTCTTCGCCATGATGGCCGCCTTCGCCAGACGAGAAGACCATGCCGGACAGCGTCTGCAGGCCCATCACGACGAGCACAACAGCCAGAAGTGCACCAAATACCTTGTTCCAGAAGAGATCGCCCATCGGGATCGTCCTTGTATCTTTGCCAGTCTTTGCGCGCCTTCTGGCACGCTATCGAGTCGCTGGCAATATAACCGGATGTGTTGCGGGATGCGTAGGTAAATACAGCGGCGAATAGGCGCAGGTACTCTGCCAGCCGGGCGGGTTGCCAAGCGGCAGGACTTGCAAATTGCCTGCGCCTCCCGCATGGCAGGCCGCTCTTTCTGACAAGAGTTGGGCATCTGGACGAGGAACAGGCAATGGACACGCGGCAAGGACGAATAGCCTATCAGGGTGAACCGGGCGCAAACTCCCACATCGCCTGCAACGAGACCCATCCCGGCATGGAGCCGGTGGCCTGCAAGACGTTTGAGGACGTGTTGTCGCTGGTTGAGCGCGGCGACGCCGATCTTGCCATGATCCCGGTCGAGAACACGATTGCGGGGCGCGTCGGTGACATTCACCACCTGCTGCCGGGCACGACACTGCACATCATTGCCGAGCATTTCATGCCGATCCGCTTCCAGCTTATGGCTCTGCCGGGGGTGGAACTGTCAGAGGTGAAGCAGGCGCATTCTCACATCATGGCGCTTGGTCAGTGCCGCGCTTTCATGCGCGAACACGGGATTGAACCCATTGTGGCCGCAGATACCGCCGGTGCAGCGCGGATCGTGAAGGAGCTGGGTGAGCGGACGACGGCGGCGATCGCGCCAGAGCTGGCTGCAGAGGTCTATGGCCTCAACATCCTTGCCCGAGACATTGAAGACGCCGAGCATAACACGACCCGTTTCGTCATCATGGCGCCAGAACCTCTGGAGCATGAGGATGTTGGCGAAGACGCGGTCACGTCATTCCTGTTCCAAGTCCGCAACATTCCAGCTGCGCTCTACAAGGCAATGGGCGGGTTCGCGACCAATGGCGTGAACATGACCAAGCTCGAGAGCTACCAGATCGATGGCTCATTCACGGCAACGCAATTCTATGCCGAGATCGAAGGCCATCCTGATGAGCGCCGTGTGCAGCTGGCCCTCGAGGAGCTGGGCTTCTTCTCCACCTCGCTGAAGATCATGGGCGTGTTTCCGGCCAGCGCTGCGCGGTATGCAAACCGCTAGAGCCGGCACCCAGACCTAGTGCTTCCAGACGATCTCGCTGTCGGTGTAGCCTTGGAAATAGAGGGCAGCGGTCAGGTCCGTGACAGCAATGGCGCAGTCTGAGGCGGCGGCGACGACCGGCTTTGCGCGATAGGCAATACCGAGGCCGGCCGCTTCAATCATGGCGAGGTCATTCGCACCGTCGCCCATGGCCAGTGCGTCGGACGCCGACAGGTCCAGCGCAGCGGCCTGCTCATTGAGCGCGGCCAGCTTTGCCTCCCGGCCGAGGATGGGCTCAGCCACCTTGCCCGTCAGTGTATTGCCATCATCAAGCAGGGTGTTGCCGCGATGGGTGTCAAAACCTGCCGCTTCGCCGATGCGCGAGGTGAAATAGGTGAAGCCGCCGGAGACAAGCATCGCGTGGGCGCCTTTGGCTTTCATGGTCGCGACCAGCGTCTTGGCGCCCGGCATGAGCGTGATGCGCTCACGGTAGCACTGGTCCAGACGTGACAGGTCTAGCCCGGCCAGTTTGCCGACGCGTTCGCGCAAGGCTGATTCAAACTCAAGCTCGCCGCGCATCGCACGTTCGGTAATCGCTGAAATCTCTGCCTTCAGGCCTGCAAAGTCGGCCAGCTCGTCGAGACATTCCTGCTGGATGATGGTCGAATCCATGTCGCAGATCAGCAGGTTTTTGCGCCGGTCGTTCGTACTGGACACGCAGACATCGGCATCGCCCTTGAAGGCTGCTTCGAGCACCTCGCGCACCTTCTGCGCATCTGCGAAATTTCCTGCTTGCTCGACTGCGGTGAACTCACGCTCGCCGCTCAGCATGCGGACGGGTGCTTTTTCGCCCTGATCGGCTGCTGCCAGCGCTTTTTCCAGCCGGTCGCCAATCTGCTGCAAGCTTTTGTCGGCGCGGGCGACAACAACCGCGACATGACTAAAATCCGTGGTTTTTCTGTCCATAGGCGCGGTCCTTACTTAACGTTCACGTCCAAAGTCCTTACGTCTAAACGCATGAAACCCGCTATCTTGATCCATGGACCGACTGCAAGTGGAAAAACGGCGCTCTCTATCGCCGTTGCCCGCAAGTATGATGGCGAGATCGTCAATGCCGATTCGATGCAGGTTTATGATCGTCTGAATGTAATTTCGGCGCGTCCGACTGAAGAAGAGATGGAAGGTGTGCCGCACCATCTGTTCGGGCACGTGCCGGTGGCAACCCGCTATTCCACCGGTGAGTGGCTGGAACAGGCGCGCAAGGTCATCGAAGATATACAGAAGCGCGGAAAGACGGCTGTCGTGGTTGGGGGGACAGGGCTTTACCTGCTGTCGCTGACGGAGGGGCTGTCAGACATTCCGCCCGTGCCCGAAGATGTCCGCCACGAAGTGCTGGAGATTGCCAAGACAGATGGGCTGCGCGGCCTCAAGATCCGCCTTCAGGTGGTCGACCCCGATGCGGCGACGCGTATCGATGACAATGACCGCCAGCGCCTGACCCGCGCCTACGAAGTGTGGCTCGCGACGGGGCGCTCTCTCACCAGCTTCCAGAACAACAAGACGAATGCCGTGCTCAACCCGGATGAGTGGCTGGGCGTTGCCCTGACGCCGCCGCGGGCAAAGCTCTATGCGCGGATCGACCGCCGGTTCGAAGGCATGTTGATGGAAGGGGCCATGGAAGAGGCGCGGGAACTGGACCGTCTCGGTCTCAGCCCGGAACTGCCTGCCATGAAAGCGCACGGCATGCCGTGGCTGACAGCCTTTATCCGCGGTGAAATCGATTCCGCGACGGCGGCCGAAAATGCAAAGCGCGACACGCGGCGCTATGCCAAGCGTCAGTTCACCTGGATCGGCCGGCAATTCCCGTTCTGGCCGCGCATTCCCTCTACGGAAATCGCAACGCGCATTAGGGTGATTTCTGCCCTCTATAGAGAGGTTGACCGTTAGGCTGAGGCACGTTATTGCGGCATTATCAGTTTAAGGAAACAGTTTTGCGCAATCAGGACGTCGTCGTACTTATCAGCCCGTGACCGGCATCATCAGATGTCGGCGCGGGTGCGCATGGAAGGGTCTCCAAGGAGGCCCTTTTCTTTTGCGCCCCGGGCAGAGCAGGTAGGATTGATCAACTGGGACACAGGACAGGCAGACAGGAACAGGTAAATGGACACGCACACACTCAGCGACCAGACCCAGTCTTCCCTTGACGGGGCGCGTATGACGGGCGCCGAAATGGTAATCACTGCGCTCCGGGAGCAGGGCGTCGATACCATGTTCGGCTATCCGGGCGGCGCCGTCCTGCCGATCTATGATGCGCTCTATTCCGAACCGTCCATCCAGCACATCCTCGTGCGCCATGAGCAGGGCGCGGGCCATGCCGCCGAAGGCTATGCCCGCTCGACCGGTAAGTGCGGTGTCGCGCTGGCAACGTCTGGCCCGGGCGCCACGAACATGGTCACGCCGATCACGGACGCGATGATGGACTCCATCCCGATGGTAGTCATCACAGGCCAGGTGCCAACACACCTCATCGGCACTGATGCCTTCCAGGAATGCGATACAGTCGGCATCACACGCTGCTGTGCCAAGCACAACTACCTCGTCACTGACGTCGATGATCTTGCCCGCACCCTGCATGAGGCGTTTCTGATCGCCACGTCAGGCCGGCCCGGCCCTGTCGTGATCGACATCCCGAAGGATGTTCAGTTTGCGACCGGCACCTATGTCGGCAAGGCAGGCGTTCACAAGCCGACCTACCAGCCCAAGACCGAACCCTCCGATCATGCGATACGTGACGCGCTCGACATGATGGCGACCGCGCGGCGGCCTGTCTTCTATACAGGCGGCGGGGTGATCAATTCAGGCACCGAAGCGTCAAAGCTGTTGCGTGAGCTTCAGGAAGCGACTGGCTTTCCGGTTACCTCGACACTTATGGGCCTTGGCGCCTTTCCGGCCAGCCATGAGGACTGGCTGGGCATGGTCGGCATGCATGGCGCCTATGAGGCCAACAATGCCATGCACGACTGCGACCTGATGATCTGCGTCGGCGCGCGTTTTGATGACCGGGTGACCGGCAAGATTTCGGCCTTCTCGCCGGGCTCGCGCAAGATCCACATCGATATCGACCCGTCTTCGATCAACAAGATTATCCGCGTTGATGTCCCCGTCATCGCCGACTGCAAGGCCGCGCTGAGGGCGCTGCTTGAAGGCTGGAAGGCGCGCCGCCTGCCAAAGCCTGACCTCTCCGACTGGAAGGAGCAGATCGACAAATGGCGTGCGGTCGACTGTTTTGCCTATCCGGAAAACGACGGCGCGATCCGCCCGCAATATGCGGTCGAGCGGCTCTATGAGCTGACCAAGGGCCGCGACACCTACATCTCCACCGAGGTTGGCCAGCACCAGATGTGGGCCGCCCAGCACTATCATTTCGAAGAGCCGAACCGCTGGATGACGTCAGGCGGCCTCGGCACGATGGGCTATGGCCTGCCTGCGGCCGTCGGCATCCAGGCGGCGCACCGCGATAGCCTCGTGATCGACATTGCAGGCGAAGCTTCGGTCCAGATGGTGATGCAGGAAGTCTCAACCGCCGTTCAGCACAAGCTGCCGATCAAGGTCTTCATCCTCAACAATGAGTGGATGGGCATGGTGCGCCAGTGGCAGGAATTGCTGCATGGGGAGCGCTATTCGCACTCATACTCTGAAAGCCTGCCGGACTTTGTGAAGCTGGCCGAAGCCTACGGCGCCCACGGCATCCGCTGTGATGACCCGGCAGAGCTCGACGCGAAGATCATGGAAATGATCGACCATGACGGGCCGGTGATCTTTGATTGCATGGTGGAGAAGGCGGAAAACTGCCTGCCGATGATCCCGTCGGGCGCGCCGCACAATGAAATGATCCTCGGCAAGATCTCTGGCGATGAGATCGACGAAGCCGGCCGGAAGATGGTGTGACGGTGATGGAGTTTCGTTTCCCGCCACTCTCAGTTAAACGCTACCTCATCCTGAGCCTGTCGAGGGATGAAGCAGCGCAGAACGACACCGCAGGAGCCCGCGCATGAGCAAGGAACCGATCCCCGCCAGCGCCTATGATATGGACCATGCCGAAGAGGTCGAAGAGCGCCGCACGCTCGCCGTCCTTGTCGACAACGAGCCGGGCGTGCTCGGCCGCGTTGTCGGGCTGTTCTCTGCGCGCGGTTATAACATCGAAAGCCTGACCGTCGCTGAGGTGGACCGCGGCAAGCACCGCTCCCGCATCACCATCGTGACGACCGGCACGGCGCACATGCTGGAGCAGATCGAGGCGCAACTCCTGCGGCTCGTACCTGTCGCGGCCGTCATCGACATCACGAAATCAAAGCGGGGTATCGAGCGAGAGCTTGCGCTGGTCAAAGTGGCCGGGAAAGGCGATCCGCGAGTCGAGGCCCTGCGCATCGCGGAAATTTTCCGCGCCCATGTGATCGATACGACCAATGAGAGCTTCATTTTCGAGCTCACCGGCGCGTCCGAAAAGATCGACCAGTTCTGCGAACTGATGGAGCCGCTCGGCCTCGTCGAAGTCAGCCGCACAGGCGTGCTTTCCATCCGCCGCGGCAAGGATGCCGGATAAAGCGAAACAAGAGAAATCCCAGAGACACCCAAGGAGTAACACGCAGTGAAAGTCTATTACGAGCAGGACGCCGATCTCGGCCTTATCAAGGCGAAGAAGGTCGCCGTCATCGGCTATGGCAGCCAGGGCCATGCGCATGCGCTGAACCTAAAGGATTCCAGCGTTGAAGTGCGCGTTGGCCTTCAGGAAAACTCTTCCAGCCGCAAGAAGGCCAAGGATGCCGGTCTTGAAGTGATGACCCCGGCCGACGCCACCCAATGGGCTGATGTCGTGATGATCCTGATCCCGGACGAGAAGCAGGCTGTGCTCTGGGCAAACGAGATCGAGCCGCATGTCCGCGATGGGCAGCACATCATGTTCGGCCACGGCTTCAACATCCACTACAACCTGATCCGCCCGCGCGAGGGTGTCGATATCTCTCTGTCCGCGCCGAAGGGCCCCGGCCACACGCTGCGTGACCAGTTCCAGCGCGGCTTCGGCCTGCCAGGTCTCGTCGCCATTCATCAGGATGCGACCGGCAGCGCGAAAGATGTTGCGCTCTCCTATTCCAAAGCCATCGGCAACACACGAGCCGGCGTCATCGAGACGTCTTTCCGCGAAGAGACGGAGACCGATCTCTTCGGCGAGCAGGCCGTGCTTTGCGGCGGTATTGTCGAGCTGATCAAGGCGGGCTTCGAGACGCTGGTTGAGGCGGGCTATGCCCCCGAAATGGCCTATTTCGAATGCCTTCATGAGACCAAGCTCATTGTCGACCTCATCTATGAGGGCGGCATTGCAAACATGAACTACTCGATCTCCAACACGGCCGAATACGGCGAGTATGTCTCAGGCCCGCGCGTCATCACGTCCAAGACCAAAGCTGAGATGAAGAAGATCCTGACCGACATCCAGGACGGTACATTCGCGCGCAACTGGGTGCTGGAAAACCAGGCCGGTGCGCCGGGCTTCCATGCCAAGCGCGCGCGCATGAATGATCACCTCATCGAAGAAGTCGGCGAGAAACTGCGCGGCATGATGCACTGGGCGCAGAATGACCGCCTTGTCGACAAGTCGCGTAACTAGGCTTGGATGAGAAATTCCTGATTGCCCTCGCAGAACTGCCCACAGGCTATAGCCGTGGCAGCTATTGCGGGGGCAGTTGGGGCGTCACGGTCGAGCGGTCTGAGGACGGCAGGCGCGTGAAACTCTACGGCGAAGCGCTTGGCGGCGATGACCATGTCAGCTTCAATCTCTACCGCGTCGCTGGCGAGCCCCGGCTAAAGCCGTGTGAGATGCCGAAAGAGAAGGTCATCGAATTCGTTCTTCGCTATAAGCCTTCGGAACGTTGTTAGGGGCTGCCGATGAGCGACAAAGAAAAGCGCCAGACCACGCGGTACAGCAATTGGGCGCAGAACTCGTCTTCCTCTTCGCGCCTTTCGTGTTCGCAGGTGTCACGGCCCTTGCCGGGCTTGTCGTCCTGGCCGCGCTGATGATCCCCGGGCAGATTTCGCGCGTCCCTTTCGATCTGCCTTTGCCGCTGATAGAGGCGTCGCACTTCATTTCTTCTGTAGTTGGCACAGCCTTGCTGATCCTGTCGCTCGGTATTCGCCAACGCCTGCACAGTGCATGGCTGATGGCGGTTGCCGCGTTCATTATCCTCGCCGCGCTGAGCCTTACTGCCGGACGTGATACTCTGCTTGCCATAGCGCTTGGTGTGGCCGCGCTCTGCCTCTTTGCGGCCCGGTTCGCGTTCTATCGCAGCGGGGCCCTGTCGCGTATCTGGCTGTCACCGCAGCGATTTTCCATCCTGCTGATCATCCTTCTGGGTATCGCCTGGCTCGGCTTTTTCGCCTACCGCAACGTCGCTTATCGCAACGAACTCTGGTGGACATTTGCGCTCGACGCCGACGTGTCGCGTTTCCTTCGCGCATTGGTGGTGATGTCGGTCACAGCCGTGCTGTTTTTCTTCTGGCGTCTCTTGCAGCCGCCTGCCGCGCCGCGCCTTCCAGAGCGGACGCCTGAGCTTGAAGCGCAGATTGCGGCTGTCGTGACATCCGAAGAAACGCCGCAGGCGGAAGCAGCTCTCGCTTGGCTACCGGACAAACGTTTCGAGTTTTCCGAGGATGGCCGGGGCTTCATCATGTATGGCGTGCGCGGGCGAAGCTGGATTGCAAAAGGGCCACCAATGGGACCGCGCGATATGGTGCGCCCACTCGCCTTTGCCTTGAAACGCAAGGCAGACCGCGCGAACGCCAATCTGATCTTCTATGCGGTGCCGACCGATTTTCTGCCGGTTGCGCTCGATCTTGGACTGGTGGCGCGCAAGATCGGAGAGGCCGCTGTGATCCCGCTGAGCACCTTCTCTCTGGAGGGACCCTCACGCGCCAAGCTTCGTCACGCCCTCAATCGCCTCAACCGGGAGGGCGGACGCTTCGAGGTCCTGCCGGCCGGATCGTTCAAGGCGCACGAGGCCGAGCTGCGCAGGGTGTCCGATGCCTGGCTGCATCATCATGCCGGCGAGGAGAAGGCTTTCACGCTAGGGTGTTTCGATCCTGACTATCTGGACCGGTTTCCAATCGCGGCCATCTGGCATGGGGAAACCCTCTGGGCATTCGCCAATATCTGGCGGTCCGGCGACGGAAAGGCGCTCGCGATCGATCTCATGCGGGTCTCTCCCGATGCGCCTCCAACGGCCATGGATGCCCTGTTCGCAGAGTTGGCCATGTGGGGCAAAGGTCAGGGTGCGGTGTCGCTCGATCTTGGGATGGCGCCGCTATCTGGCCTCGCGTCTGAGCGAGAGGCCAATTCGCTCGCCCGGCTTGGCAACTTCATCTATGCGCATGGCGGCGAGATGTACGGGTTTGAGGGCCTTCGCCGCTATAAGGAGAAGTTTCAGCCAGACTGGAATCCGCTCTATCTGTGCGGCCCGGAGAGACAGAATCTTGCCTTTGCACTGGCGGATGTCGCCCTCCTGTCCAGCGGTGGTTTGCGCGGAATCCTGAAGCGTCCATCCTCCAGATAGAGGATGTCTGCTGAAACCATAGCGGTGTCTTGAGATAGCCATGATCGCGCGAGAGGCTCTTCATATCACGTCTGAAAAGGATACTTTCGAGATGAGCTCCCGGTTTCCAGTTGCGCTTGTCCTGTCCATCGCCCTGGCGACGCCTGCGCTTGCCCAGTCAAATGTGGCCGAAGGCCTCTGGTCCTATCAGGCGCGCTATATGATCGGGCCGATCCCGGCGGGCGACCGCGGCCAGTATTGTGTCGGTCCCGACATGTCGCAAAGCTCATTCGACCAGCTCTTCAACGATATCAATTCACGCTGCCGCATCACCGATAGTGAGCTGACGCCGGGTGGCTATGATTTTACCCTGCAATGTGCCGGTGGTCCTGATGGGGAGCTGGAAGGCCGTCTTCAGGTTGGCGCCGACACGGCTGTGCTGAACGCAACCGGCTGGACCGGAACGGCCAGCGAGAATGTGCCCGTCATGTTGACCGCAACGGCAGAGCGCGTCTCTTCGAGCTGCTAGGTCAGGGCGCTCCCTGATTGGGCGCGGCAGGCGCTCTCTGGTGTGAAGATGGCCATCGCGAGCGATAAACTCTCTTTCTTGCGGCTCTTCCTTTGACAGCATCGCTGGCCTGCTTAAGTCCCATACAACATGGCCAAATTTATTCCTGTCGGGACGTTCGACCTCGTCATTTTCGGAGGCACGGGCGATCTTAGCCAGCGCAAGCTTCTGCCGGCGCTCTATCACCGCTATGCCGATGGGCAGATCCCTGAAGACTCCCGCATTGTGGGTGTCTCGCGAACTGAAATGTCCGACGAGGACTTCCGCGCTTTCGCCTTCGAGGCGTGCGGAGCCCATACGAAGGACAGCATAGAAAAGGACTGCTGGGCGAAATTCGAGAAGCTGCTCTCTTTCGCCACGATGGACGCGACCGACCCTGACGCGGACTGGTCCGGCCTGAAAGAGCGCCTGAGCGATGATGATCGGCCCGCGATATTCTATCTGGCGGTCACCCCGAAAATCTATGTGCCGATCTGTGAAGCGATCGGAGAGGCCGGGCTCGCCGGAGGCGATGCGCGCGTCGTTCTGGAAAAGCCGATCGGGACCGATCTGGAGTCCGCGAAAGCGATCAATAGCGGTGTCGGGGCGGTGTTTGCCGAAGACCATATCTACCGCATCGACCACTATCTCGGCAAAGAGACGGTGCAGAACCTGCTCGTACTGCGCTTCGGCAATACGCTGTTCGAACCACTCTGGAACCGCACCGCCATCGATCATATCCAGATCACGGTCTCCGAGGATGTCGGCGTCGGAGAACGCGCGGGCTATTATGATAGCGCTGGCGCCGTCCGGGACATGCTCCAGAACCACCTGCTTCAGCTTCTCTGCCTGATCGCGATGGAGCCGCCAAATTCCATCGAGGCGGACGAAATCCGCACCGAGAAGATCAAGGTCCTGAATGCCCTACGTCCCATGCAGGCCAAATGCGTCAGCGACGATACGGTCAGGGCGCAGTATGGCCCCGGTACTGTCGATGGCGAGAAGGTCAAAGGCTATCTCGAAGAGCTCGATGACGGCGACAGCAAGACCGAGACCTTCGTGGCCATCAAGGCATGGGTCGACAATTGGCGCTGGGCCCGCGTGCCCTTCTATCTTCGAACCGGCAAGCGCATGCGCTCGCGCCACTCGGAGATCATGGTCCAGTTCCGCGAGGCGCCGCATGCCATGTTCGGAGAGGACCAGGCCCATTCAAACCGGTTGATCATCCGTTTGCAGCCCGATGAGGGCGTGCAGCTCTATGTGCAGATCAAGGAGCCGGGGCCCGGCGGACTGCGCGTGCAGTCTCTGCCGTTGAACCTCTCCTATGCGGAATCGTTTCAGGTGCGGTATCCCGATGCCTATGAGCGCCTGCTCATGGATGTGGTTCGCGGAAATCTCGCCCTCTTCATGCGGCGCGAGGAAGTCGAGGAAGCCTGGGAGTGGGTCGATGGCCTGCTCGAAGGCTGGGCAGCGGCCAACACGCCGATCCATACCTATGCGGCCGGACTGGAAGACGGCCCCGTGGAGGCGCGCATGCTGCTGCGTCAGGACGGGCGAGACTGGTGGAGCAACGGCAAATGACATCCCTGCATCCCAAAATTCAGGAAGTGACTGAGCGGATCGAGAAACGGTCCTCTGAAACCCGCGCGACCTATCTGGAGCTGATCCGCGGCCGCAAGCCTGACGGCTTTGCCCGCCAAAAGCTCGCTGATGGCAATCTCGCCCACGCCTCTGCAGGCTGCGCCGTCATGGACAAGACACAGCTTCTCGGCGCGAACTGGCCGAATATCGGCATCATCACCGCCTATAATGACATGCTGTCCGCGCATGCTCCGTATGAGGACTACCCAAAGATCATCCGCGATGCCGCGCGCAAGGTGAACGCGACGGCGCAAGTTGCAGGCGGTGTCCCGGCCATGTGTGACGGGGTCACGCAGGGCCAGCAGGGCATGGAGCTCTCGCTCTTTTCCCGCGACGTGATTGCGCTCGCCTCCGCCGTCTCGCTCAGCCACGACATGTTCGACGGCGCACTTCATCTCGGCATTTGCGACAAGATCGTACCTGGGCTGATGATTGCGGCGCTACGCTTTGGCTGGCTGCCGCATGTCTTTGTGCCGGGCGGGCCAATGCCCTCCGGTCTGCCGAACCCGGAAAAGCAGCGCATCCGGCAGGAATACGCGCTCGGCAATGTCGACCGCGATGCCCTGCTCAAGGCCGAGGCCGAAAGCTATCACAGCCCCGGCACCTGCACCTTCTATGGCACCGCGAACTCCAATCAGATGCTCATGGAAGTCATGGGGATGCATATTCCCGGCGCCGCTTTCGAAAACCCTGGCACGCCGCTGCGCGAAGCGCTGACACGGGCGGCGGTGAAACGTGTCGTCGAACTGACGGTAAAGCGCGATTACACCCCAATGGGCGAGATGATCGACGCGCGCAGCTGGGTGAACGCTATGGTCGGCCTGATGGCGACCGGCGGCTCCACCAATCATGCGCTTCACATTCCGGCCATGGCCGCAGCCGGCGGCTATCAGGTCGAGCTCGAGGATTTTGCCGATGTCAGCGAGATCACCCCGCTCCTTTGCCGCATCTATCCGAACGGGCCTGCGGATGTGAACCACTTCCAGGCCGCTGGCGGCATGAGCTTCGTCATGCGTGAGCTACTCGCCGCCGGCCTCCTCAATGGAGAGGCGCGCGGCATCATGGGAACGATCGCAGACCACGCGAGAGAACCATGGCTGAAGGACGGTGAAGTCGCTTTCCGGGATGCCCCTGAAACGAGTGGCGACACCGATATTGTCCGCCCCGCCAGCGACCCTTTCCAGAAAGAAGGCGGCCTCCGCATGCTTAATGGTCCGCTCGGGCGCGGTGTCATCAAGGTCTCTTCTGTCAAGGAAGACCGGCGCGTCATTGAAGCGCCTGCCCGCGTCTTCGATGATCAGGAGGCCCTGAAGGAAGCATTCAAGGCAGGCGAACTCGACAAGGATTTCGTCGCAGTCGTCCGTTTTCAGGGGCCAGCGGCGAATGGCATGCCGGAACTTCATGCGCTGTCACCAGCGCTTGGGGCGCTACAGGACAAGGGTTTCAAGGTCGCGCTCGTCACAGACGGGCGCATGTCCGGCGCCAGCGGCAAGATCCCGGCAGCCATCCATGTCAGCCCGGAGGCCGCACGGGGCGGCCCACTGGCCCGCGTTCAGGACGGCGACATGATCCGGCTCAATGCGGAGACCGGCGAACTCGACATCGATTGCGATCCGTCCGTGTTTGAGGCACGCGAACCCGCGCAATTCCGTCCGAACATTCAGGGCCAAGGCCTTGGGCGCGAGCTTTTCGGCGCTTTCCGCAACAATGCCAGCCGGCCAGACACGGGCGGTAGCCTGTTTGAATTCTTCCTGCCGCTGCCGGGGGGCAGCAATGGCTGATCCAGTCCTTGTCGGAGATATTGGCGGCACGAATGTCAGGTTTGCGGTCGCCAGTCAGGGCTTTGCCGGCAAGCCGGTCGTGTCCGATGTCTCTGTCATGCCAGGCGATGATTTCGAGCGGTTTGACGACGCGCTCGGCCTCTACCTGAACAAGCTCGGCAAGGGCGCGCCGCGGCGGGCTCTGATCGCGCTAGCTGGCCCCGTACAGAAAGGCCGCGTCAAGCTCACCAATCGCGACTGGATTGTGGACACGCAGCGCCTGCAGGAGAATTGCGGCCTCAACTCGGTGCGCCTCGTCAATGATTACGCCGCCATGGCGCGAGCTATTCCGGAGCTACCAGACGACGCATTTCGCCTTGTCAGAAAGGGTGACCCCGACACATCGGCGCGCCATCCCATTCTCGTTTCCGGCCCCGGAACCGGGCTTGGCATGGCAACGCTTATACCTGTCGGCACGACTGGCTGGCGCGTTCTGACCGGGGAAGGCGGCCATGCAGCCTTCACCCCCGCGACACCGCGCGAATGGGCATTGGCGGAGAAATTGCGCGAAACCCACGCTTACGTATCACGAGAACTCGTCCTCTCCGGATCAGGCTTTGACGCCGTCCACAAGGCGCTTTGCGACATCGACGGCGTCCCGTGGGAAAAGACCCACCCTGCACAGGTGGAAGAACTTGCGCGGCAGGGCGACCCGATATGCCGCGACATATGCGAGATAAAGGCGCGTGGCACGCTCTACGCGCTCGGCGATGCGGCGCTCATGAATGGCACGAGAGGAGGCGTGGTCGTGACCGGCGGTGTGGCAGAAGAGCTCGCTGACTGGATTGCCGCGCCCGAAGCCATTGACCGGTTTTTGCAACGTGGGCCAATGAGCGATTATATGAAGCCTATCCCGATCCGCATCCTGATGTCGGGAGAGGCCGCGCTCATTGGAGCGGCTGCATTGGAATTTGACGAGGTGCCCGTCCGATGAAGACCATGACCGCTTTTCGCGCCGCCATAGACAAGGCCCCCATCGTCCCGGTGCTGACCGTGCATGAAGCCGACCATGCCGAGCCGCTTGCAGAAGCGCTGCTTCGGGGCGGGCTCTCATCGGTTGAGATCACACGGCGCACCCCTGCCGCGCTGGAAGTCATTCGCCGCATGTCGCATGTCGATGACAGGCTGCTGGTGGGTGCAGGCACAATTATCTCTGAAGGCGATGTGGATGCCTCGCTCAAGGCAGGCGCCGATTTTCTGGTGACGCCCGGCGCATCGCCGCTTCTGCTGGATGCGCTTTCAAACCATGACGGTGTCATCCTGCCTGGTGTTTCGACGGCGAGCGAGGCAATGGCCCGTTTCGATGAAGGCTATGGCGTGCTGAAATTCTTCCCGGCAGAAGCCGCTGGCGGTGCGAAGTTCCTTAAAGCGCTGTCAGCGCCTCTGCCTCACATTGATTTCATGCCGACAGGCGGCGTAACGCCTGAGAACGCAGCAGATTACCTATCCCTCCCGAATGTTGTCGCTGTTGGCGGATCATGGATCGCGACGGCCGATGAGATGGCGTCTGGCGACTGGCAGGCGATCAGCGACAAGGCCGCGGCTGCCGTCAAGCTTGGCCGCCGCGTCTGATTATTCGGGCAGGTCGCTCGCGGGCATCCGTGCGCCGCGCCGTGTCCGGAACCGGCTTTCGAACGCGACCAGCAGACAGCTTCCGATAATGATGACAGCGCCGATCCAGAGCGCTGGTCCGGGCCACTCATCGAAGAAGAACAGCCCGAGCAGGGCGCTCCAGACCAGTGCGGTGTACTCAAGCGGCGCCAGCACTTGCGCTTCGGTCTGCGCATAGGCCAGCGTCATCAGATACCAGACAGAATAGCCAAGCAGCCCCAGCAGCAGGAAGAAGGGGATGTAGGAAAGTGACGGCCATCCAAACAGTCCAAGCGTGACGGGCAGGAGCGCAATGGCAGGCACGACATTGGTGAAGAGCGCGATCGTGGTCGCATCTTCATGGCGTGCCCGCATCCGCAGAAAGACCAGAACGAAGGCGTAGCCGATGGTCGAGCTGAACAGCGCAACATAGCCAAGTGTGCGTTCCCCAGGGGCTGCGCTTCCGTTCGGGTTGGAGCCGAAGACCGCCAGCGCCACACCGCCAAACCCGATCACTGCGGCAAACACGGCAACTGCGCTAAGCCGCTCTCCGATGACGACACGGGCCACGGGGGCAACCAGGAGCGCGGCCGTGAATCCGAGTGCCGTTGCCTCAGCAAGCCGAAGCTGTGTCAACGCATAGAAGAAGGTGAAGGCGCAGAAGAGCTGAAGCAGCCCGCGCATGGTGTGAAACCGGATGGCTTCATTGGAGGGGCGAGGGCGCTTTTTGGCGAGGAATACCGCGCCGGCAATGATCCCGCCAAAAAGGAAGCGCCAGGCCAGAAGATGGTGCAGGCCCGCGCCGGGCGCGACGCCTTTAACCAGCGCATCGATGACAGCGCCCATCGCAATTGCGAAGGCGGCAATCAGCACAGGCATGGCAAGTAGGCGGGATCTAAGCATGGGCGCGCGGTCTAACGCGCTGGTGCTTCTCCGGCCAGTAAATCTTTAGCGAATTCTATTCAGCCGCTTTCGACGTGCTGAGGCTTTCGCGGACTTCAGCGGCAATTTCATATGAGCGAAGCCGCGCCTTCTCGTCGAAGACGTGTGCTGACAGGATCAGTTCATCGGCGCCCGTATCGGCAAGGAACGCTTCGACTTTCTCACTGACGGTCTTGGGCGAGCCGATGGCCGTGCAGGCAAGTGTCGCCTCCAGCATGGTGCGTTCATGCGGCTGGATTTCAGCGTCGAAGGACGGATCAGGCGGCGCGAGCCGCGTCGGTGTGCCCCGGCGAAGATTGACGAATGTCCGGCGCAGCGACGACGCAAGCCGGTCGGCCTCTTCGTCGCTATCGGCGGCAATCATATTGTAGCCAAGCATCACGTACGGCTTCTTAAGCTGCTCTGACGGCTGGAACGTTTCGCGATAAATTGAGATCGCCTGCTTCATCTGCTGCGGCGCAAAGTGAGAGGCGAACGCGTAGGGCAGGCCGAGATAGGCTGCCAGTTGCGCGCCAAATGTCGACGAACCGAGAATCCAGAGCGGGATGTTGGTATTGCCGCCGGGCACGGCCTGAACGCGCTGACCTGGTTGGACCGGGCCGAGAAAGGCCTGCAGCTCCATGACTTCCTTGGGAAAGCGGTCTTCGCCGCCCACCATCGTGCGGCGCAGCGCCTGTGAGACGAGCTGGTCGCCGCCGGGGGCGCGGCCAAGGCCGAGATCGATGCGGCCGGGGTAGATGGCTTCCAACGTCCCGAACTGCTCGGCCACCATGATGGGCGCATGGTTGGGCAGCATGATGCCACCAGCGCCAAGGCGGATATTCTGTGTGTCCTGACCAGCATGGGCGATCATCACGGCGGTCGCGGCGCTCGCAATACCGGGCATGTTATGGTGCTCGGCCAGCCAATAGCGGTTGTAGCCGAGCCGGTCAGCATGCGTGGCAAGGCGCCGGGCACGGGCGAGCGCATCCTGCGGATTGCTGCCTTCAACGATCGGGGCGAGGTCGAGAACGGAAAATGGTATCATCACGCGCTCAATGTATGGGGCGTGCTGTGGGTTCTCAATAGGTCGAGGGTGACAGGTAGTGAGCGCGCCTTAAGCCGCGCTGCGGATCCTTGGTTCACTGCGAACGCAGTTTCGCCCGCCATTCTTGGCCTCGTAGAGGAAGCCGTCAGCCTTCTCGATACAGGCTTGGAGGCCGTCTTCCGGGCGGAGTTTTGCGAGCCCGAAGCTTGCAGATACGCGCGTCGTCTTGCCGTTGAAGGTATGGTCCGAGCCTGCGATGCGCTTGCGAAGTCGCTCGCAGACGCCTTCGGCCTGTTCCTGCGTCACGTTGCTTAGCAGGATAATGAACTCTTCACCGCCCCATCGGCCGAGCCGGTCAAACGGGCCGCGAAGGGCTGCGTGGCTCAGATTGGCAATGGCGATCAGGACGCGGTCACCAAATGCGTGGCCGTGCGTGTCGTTGACGCGCTTGAAGTGGTCGAGGTCGAACAGCGCAACATAGACGCTGTTCTTGGTGCGCTCCATCCGCGCGAGCTCTTCTTCCGCCAGCGTCTTGAAGGACCGGCGATTGAGCAGGCCGGTCAGCGGATCAGTGGAGGCCATGGCTTCCAGCGTCGTCTGGTAGCGGTCGACGCGGTACTGGTTTTGCGCGGCCAGCCCCGCCATCGGGCTTGCAACGCACGCGGCAATCACAATCGTCATCATCATGAAGTCGTCGTCGCCCGCTGGGGCGCCAAAGAAGTTGATCACGAGGACGGCGAAAAGCACTGAAAGCGACAAGGCGGCGGCGATCACAAACCCAAAGAAAACGAGGGCTCGTGAAACAGCGCCATTATCGGCTTCAAGGAGGCGATAACCTTGTGTCATGGCGGCTGGTATAGCAGCCGAGTGCAAACATTGGCGTAATCGCAGATTTTAAATTTTATCTATTTCTAGACAAATCGCGATCCTGATCGATGCGCTTTAAAGGCCGCGGCGATTGGGGAAGCCGTAACCGCGTGCGCGCTCACACGACCAGGTGTCGCCGATTTCGCAGGCACGCTGGATATAGTCCTTGCCTTCTTCGCGCTGCATGATGCCGCCCTGGCCGCGATAAAGCATGGAGCCATAACCCCCGCAGCCAGTCTGATTGCCGAGGTCGCAGGCGCGCTTATAAAGACGGCGCGCATATTCCAGATTCTCGTTTCCATCATTGCCCGTAAAGCTGACATGTGCCTGCTCAAGGCAGCTGTCGGCATCGCGGCCATCAAAGCATGACACGTTATAAAGCTCGCGTGCGCGCTCATAGTCCTGCTCGATGCCGAGGCCGCGGCGATAGATATTGCCAGCCTTTCGACAATTGCGGGACCAGACTTCGCGCTGCTGACTCTTATCCTCACAGGCGTCGGAATAGCGCTCCAGCGCGTCATCATACCAACCCTGTTGCATGGCGCGGTCAGCGTAAAGCTCGTCCGCATCTGGCTTGGCGATACGCTCCGGTCCAAATTGCGCAGATGCTGTCGGCGCAAATGCGAATGCAGAGACGCTGACCATTCCGGCGAGCAGCAGGCTTGTGGCTTTCATCTTTTGGGACCTCACTGAAGATTTGTAATCCTGTAACGTTTACACAACACGCCAGGAATGTGGCGGTTTCCTGTCAGTGACTGCAAGTGGGGAAGTTTCGCTTTTCCATTGTCTGCGACTGGCGAAGCGCTTATCCCACTCCTCACAATGCATCGCCTTTCGAAGGAGGACATGAGCATGATCAAGCGTCTGACAGGACTGAGCGCGCTTCTATTGGCAAGTGCCTGTGCCACGCAAAGCGCCGATGATCTGCCACCGGCTGAAGCGCCGCTTCCGCCAATGATGACATCGCCCAGTGTCGACGCAGCGCGTCTGCAAAGTGCGATCGCCAGCAGCGAGCGCCCTGAAACCGATGTCGAGCGCGATGAGCTGCGCCGCCCCGCAGGCGTGATTGAGTTCGCGGGCCTCCTGCCAAATGAGACCGTGCTGGAGCTTGAAGCAGGTGGTGGCTACTTCACCGAGATCCTGTCGCGCTACCTCAATGATGATGCCACGCTCTACATGCAGAACCCTGCGGCCTTTGATGGCTTTCTGGGGGACGCTGCAGAGATCCGCATGGATGGGTTGGGCAATGTCGAGTACTTGCGCGCCGACTTTGACAGCTTCCCGCTGGACGATGAGAGCATTGACGTTGTGACCTGGTTCCAAGGGCCGCATGAGCTCTGGTACACGCCAGAGAATGGTGAGCCGCTCGTCGCCAATCCGGACGACTCCTTCCCTGAAATCTTCCGAGTGCTGAAGCCGGGCGGCAGCTTTGTGGTTCTTGACCATACCGGCCCTGAAGGCGCTCCGGCGACCATTGGCGGTGAGACTCACCGGATCGATCCGCAGATCGTGCGGGATCTTGGCCGCGAAGCAGGCTTCGTTCTGGTCGCCGAGAGCGACCTTCTCGACAATCCCGGCGACGACCTTGATGCGAACGTGTTCGACGAGTCCGTTCGGGGTCGCACCGACCAGTTCCTGATGAAGTTCGAAAAGCCGATGAGCGCGCCCCAATAAGGCTGCAGGGCGTTCTGTGAGGATCGCTTGACCGCAGCCAGCCGCTGGAGGACAGGGAGGCGGTTATGACGACCCCGACCGACCGTATTCCCGCTGCGCGTTCGCGCAAGGCACTCTGGCTGGGCCTCGCGCTGGGCGCTGGCGTGATAACGCTTTTCCTGCTCGGCAAGACAGGCGTGCTCGGCTCGCTCGAGGCTTTCATCTCGCAGATGCAGGAAATGGCGGATACGCCATGGGCGCTTCCGGCCGTTATAGCTCTTTTCACGGGGGCGGCCTTTGTCGGCCTGCCACAGTTCGGATTGATCGGGGCGGCGGTTGTCGCTTTCGGCCCGGTCAATGGTGCGCTCTATTCATGGGTCGCGACAATGGTGTCCGGGACTGTGACGTTCTGGCTGGGCCGGTTTAGCGGGGAGGCAGCGGTGGCGCGCTTTTCGGGGCGCCGCGCTGCCCGGTTTGCCGAGTTTGTCAGCCGGAACGCTTTTGCGGCCAGCATGATTGTACGTAACGTACCGACAGGCCCCTTCTTGATCGTCAACATGGCCTTCGGCGCGCTGCGTGCGAACTATTTCGCCTTCCTGGGTGGCATGGCGATCGGGTCGCTTCCGAAGATCCTTCTCGTGACCTTTGCGGGCCAGAGCCTAATGTCAGCGATCACCGGCTCACCTCTCATTGCGGCCGCGCTTGCCCTGCTGGCAGCGCTCATTTTTGGTGGCCTCTGGCTCTATGTCCGGCACCGTCAGAGATCCGGCAAGATCATTTCCCCAATGTCCATAAGGTTGGTTGACAGGGCAAGCGAAAAGCCGGAATAGGTCATTCATGCGCAAGAATTTGCCTCTTGAGGGACTAACGGACCTGCTACTTAGCAGCCCCTGGCTGGTGGTCGCTGGACGCTGATGGTCCGGCGCCTGGTCAGGGGATCGACTTAAACGCCCTTTCGCTGACATCTCAAAAGACCCCTGCAGGCCCGTTCATGACTACCGAAAAAGACCGCATCCTGATCTTCGACACGACCATGCGCGACGGCGAACAGTCGCCAGGCGCGTCCATGACGCACAATGAAAAGCTGGATCTTGCCGACCTCCTCGAAACTATGGGCGTCGACATTATCGAGGCGGGCTTTCCGGCCTCTTCGCAGGGTGACTTCGAAGCCGTGCGCGACATTGCCCGCCGGTCAAAGTCTTCGGTGATCACCGGACTGTCGCGTTCAAAGCTGGAAGATATCGACCGCTGCGGAGAAGCCGTGCGTCACGCGGCCCGCCCGCGCATCCATACGTTCATTTCCACCAGCCCCGTGCACATGAAGCACAAGCTCCAGATGGGGCCGAATGCTGTGCTCGAGGCGGTTGGCCGCTCTGTCGCCCATGCCCGTAACCTGGTCGAAGACGTTGAGTGGTCAGCTGAGGATGCGACCCGGACAGAGTTCGATTTTCTCTGCAAGTGCATCGATGCGGCCATCGCCTCCGGGGCGACGACAATCAACGTACCGGATACGGTCGGCTATACTCACCCCGACGAATATGGCGGCCTGATCCGGGCTCTGCGGGAAACCATCCCGAACGCGGACAAGGTGATCTGGTCGACGCACTGCCATAATGACCTCGGCCTCGCTGTCGCGAACTCCATTGCCGGCGCGCAGAACGGAGCGCGCCAGATTGAATGCACGATCAATGGTCTGGGGGAGCGCGCAGGCAATGCGGCGCTTGAAGAGATCGTCATGGCGTTCAAGGTACGCGGCGACACCCTGCCGTTCGAGACGGGGATCGACACGACCCGGCTGGCGCGGGCCAGCCAGATGGTGAGCCGCATCACCGGCTTCCCGGTCCAGTACAACAAGGCGATCGTCGGCAAGAATGCCTTCGCTCATGAAAGCGGCATCCATCAGGATGGCATGCTGAAGAACACTGAGACCTATGAGATCATGAAGCCAGAGGATGTTGGCGTGTCCAAATCCTCGCTGGTGATGGGCAAACTATCTGGCCGCAATGCTTTCCGGGACAAGCTCGCCTCACTCGGTTATGAGCTCGATCCTGAGTCCTTGAACGAGGCGTTTCGCCGTTTCAAGGATCTCGCCGACCGCAAGAAGCATGTCTTCGACGACGACATTCTGGCGCTGGTTGATGACCAGCTTTCGGCTATGGGCGAACGGGTCGGCTTTGACAGCTTGCGCGTCATTGCCGGCTCAGTTGGGCCTCAGCAGGCAGACTTGTCGCTGCGCGTCGATGGCGAGCTCATGGAAGCCAGCTGCACTGGCAACGGTCCTGTCGACGCTGTCTTCAACGCAATTCGCAAGATCGTGAACCATGAGGCCAAGCTGGACCTCTATCAGGTGCACGCTGTTACCGGCGGCACGGATGCCCAGGCAGAAGTCAGCGTCCGGCTCAACGGCGAGGGGATCATGGCTGTCGGGCGTGCGTCTGATCCTGATACGCTCGTGGCGAGCGCAAAAGCCTATATCCACGCGCTCAACAAGCTGGAAGCAAGGCGGCTCAAGCGGCTGGCCGCCTGAGAGCTGCGGTTCGCAGGAACGCAAACTTTGCGGGGGTCGTTGGTCGTGTTCAGTGAACACGCTAACCGGACGACTACCCCATGAACAAAACTTTCGTGCCCAGCCTTCTTGCCGCTTCAATCATGCTTGCTGCCTGTCAGACATCGCAAGGTGACACTGCACCGTAAGATCCCCTTGCCGTCGCAGACGCCCGTGTGGAGTCGCAGGAGAAAAACTTCGCGCGTCTCGTGCGTACGCTGGAAAAGGAGCGCGAGGACGTTCAGGACGCCCGAAAGCGTGTGCGCCGCGCGGAAAGCGATCTTGAAAATGCCGAACGTAATCAGCGGAAGGCCGAAGCAGAACTCGCCGATGCACGCCGAAAGCTTTCACGTGCGCGCCGCAACGCCCTGGCGGCAGATTAGTCGCGCGCAGCCGATCCACTGAATGACAAATCTACGCGGTGAGCGTCGCTGCAGAAGATAGCGGGCAAGCTCATGAGGTACGGACCGTACAGTTGTAAGCCTGTGATCGATCTGCAGCTTATGGGGCCGTACAGACCTATTTTGTCGAAACTTTAATAGAGTACGTCGCGTACCGATCTCGGGCAGCCTCTCACTTGCTTTCCGCAGAATAAGGCTGCATGGGGATTATGGGCTGGCAAAGAAAATTCCGCACGACTGCAGCTAATTTAGTCGTGCCTACAGTAAAGAAGCGACCTTACTCATGATCGGTAGCCTTCTCGGCATGCTCTCCACAGATATGGCGATTGACCTCGGGACAGCGAACACGCTCGTCTATGTGAAGGGGCAGGGGATCAAGCTCGATGAGCCATCCGTCGTCGCCTACATGAACCAGGGCGGCCGTAAGGTCGTGTACGCGGTTGGTAACCAGGCCAAGCAGATGCTCGGCAAGACCCCGCTCAACATGGAAGCCATCCGCCCGATGCGGGATGGCGTGATCGCCGACTTCGAAGTCGCCGAAGAAATGATCAAGCACTTCATCCGCAAAGTGCACAATCGCCGCGCCTTCGTTTCTCCGCTCATTATCATTTGTGTGCCAAGCTCTGCGACCAACGTAGAGCGCCGTGCCATTCATCAGTCCGCGCTTGCCGCCGGTGCCCGCGAAGTCCAGCTCATCGAAGAGCCAATGGCGGCCGCGATCGGCGCCGGGCTTCCGATCGAAGAGCCAGCCGGCTCCATGGTTGTCGACATTGGCGGCGGTACGACTGAGGTCGCCGTCCTTTCGCTGGGCGGTATCGTCTATTCTCGGTCTGTGCGCGTCGGCGGCGACAAGATGGACCACGCCATCATGTCCTATCTGCGCAAGAACCAGCAGATCATGATCGGCGAAATGTCGTCCGAGCGGATCAAGAAAGAAATCGCGTCTGCAAAAGCGCCCGAAAGCGGCGACGGCCTGACCGTCACTGTTCGTGGTCGCGGCACGATCGACGGCGTCCCGAATGAGGTTGAAGTGAACGAGGCCATGATGGCCGAAGCGCTTGCCGACCCGGTCAACGAAATCGTCGATGCGATCCGTCTCGCGCTCGAAGCCATGGCGCCAGAGCTTGCTGCTGACATCGTTGATCGCGGTATCGTGCTGACCGGCGGCGGCGCGCTCCTGCGTAATCTCGACGTGGTGATCCGCGAACAGGCCAAGCTGCCTGTGATGATTGCTGACGACCCACTTAAGTGTGTCGCGCAGGGCTGCGGTTACGTGCTCGAGAATCTGGTGCGCATGCGCAACGTCCTGTCGCCGGAAGTCTGACCGGTCAGGAAAAGGGCGCGACCACTTCAGCGCCGCTGAAAACCCGGTTGCACGCGGCCGCGCTTCACTTCAGGATTAGCCCTGCCGTGGGGAGGCAATAAGGGACAACCATGGCCCGTCTGCGTGGAAAAAGACTGAAAGCCCGGCCAGTACGCCGATACGCCCTCATCGTGGCGCTCGTTGTGCTGTTTGCTGTGCTTCTCGCCCAGACGTCTCCGCGCCTGCGCGCCTGGATCGACCCGGCCCGAACCGTTGCCGCCGACCAGCTCGCAAGTTCAGCCCGCCCCGGCCTCTGGGACCGTATCTCCGGCAAGGCCGCCCGCGATGAACGTATCCGTGACCTTGAGGCAGAGGTCCGCGAGCTGACCCGCTATCGATCCGTTGCAATTTCCATGGCTGCGCGCCTCGAAGCCTATGAGGACATGCTGAACGTGATGGGTGAGCCGCCCGTGCGCGGTGTCACGGCACGTATCACGTCGGAGACGAATGGGCCTTTTCGTGAGGCGATCCTCGTTAATGCCGGCACGCTGCAAGGCGTTGAGCCCGGCGCTTATGCGGAGAATGAAGGCGGTCTCGTCGGACGCGTTGTCCAGATCGGTGAGCGTTCTTCGCGCGTCCTCCTCGTGGCGGACTTTAATTCGCGCGTCCCTGTGATGGGTGAAGCAAGCGGCATGCGTGCCATTCTGTTTGGTGACCGCGATGACCTCGGCACGCTGACGGACCTTCCAGAGCGTGGCAGCTTCATTCTGGGCGAGCGGGTTCTCACATCTGGCGAAGGCGGGATCTTCCCACGCGGTATCGTTGTCGGTGAAGTCGTTGAGCGCGGCGGTACGCTTCGTGTCGAGTTCGGCATGAATAAAGGGCGCGGCGGCTTCGTTCGTCTGATGCCCAGTATGCAGATTCCGCGGCCGGAAGAGTTTCCAGCAGAAGACCTGCCCGAAGAAGGTGAAACGGCTGTTGAAGGCGCGGCGGATGACGCGGGCGCAGAAACGGCTGCATCAGGTGCGCTGCCAGACGCTGGCGCGCCGGGAGGCGGCTGAGAATGGCAAGACGCCGAAAGTCTGAACGTCTCTCTGCTATTGCTGGTATCTGGGCCGAAACCGGCCCGACGAGCCGCTTCCTCATTGGCACGCTCATTGTTGCTGCCATTGGCCTTATTGGTCTCACCCCGAAAACGCTTTTCGATACCGAACTGGTCTGGCCTTACGCGTCTCTGGTCGCCGCCATTGGATGGGGGCGCAGCGGTCTCGGCTTCCGGCCTATGGTGGTGCTTGTGATCTTCGGACTGGCGCAGGATGTCAGTGCCTATGCGCCGCTCGGCTGTTTTGGCTTCATCAATCTGGCCGCCTATGGCGCAAGCTCACTCATCGCGCGCAGCTTTGACCGGGAGCGTAATCCGCTGATCAGCACAGTCGCGCCGGTCGTGCTCTATGCGGTGTCGTTCATACTGGTCTGGCTATTTGCGAGCTTCTCCGGCAACCACCTCGTTCAGCTGTCGCCACTGGTGAATGTATTTGTAGTCACGTATATTCTGCATATCCTTACAGCACCCGTCTTTGACCTTGGCCGTAGGGTCGGCCCACTCGCGGGGAGCATGTCATGAGCAGTGAACTCGACTTCGAATCCAGGCTCAACAGGCGCACCATCATCACGGGTGCGGCTGGCGGTGTCATGTTCTCCGGCCTCGTCGCCCGCCTTGTCCAGCTGCAGCTCTTTGAGGGCGAGCGCTACAAGGAAATCGCGAATGAGAACGGCGTAAAGCTCGATCTCGCGCCGCCGGTCCGCGGGGCGATCTATGACCGTTTCGGTGTTCCGCTCGCCTCGCACCGTCAGGCAGGGCGCGTGTCCATCGTTCGCGAGCAGACGGCGGATATGGACGCGACGCTGGCCGAGATTGCGCGCCATATCGACCTGCCGATGGATGAGCGCCAGCGCGTGATCCAGCAGGCCCGCAGCCAGGCCTCATTCCAGTCGACCATCGTCAAGAGTGAGCTCACCTATGAAGAGTTCGCCCGCATGACGCTGCTGGCGGCTGACATGCCGGGCGTCCGCGCTGATATGGCCGCAACGCGCTCTTATCCGCGCGGCCGCGACCTTGCGCATGTGCTGGGCTATGTGGCGAAGGCAAGCTCCGACGACCTGGCGCGCCTGACCGAAAATGCGTCGCCCGAGGAAGCCTCACTCCTGGCGCGCCTCTTCCGCCACCCGGATATGCGCACGGGCCGTTCCGGCATCGAGCGGGCAGCAGAAACATGGCTGCGCGGTGAGCCGGGCTTCCGCCGGCTTGAGACTAATGCGGCGGGCCGCGTCATCCGCGAACTGGAAAGCGAGGACCTCGCGCCGACCCCCGGGCGTGATATCGGCCTTACAATTGATGCGGAGCTTCAGCGCGCCGCTATTGATCGCTTTGGTGACGAAAGCGGCGCGGCTGTCGTGCTCGATATCGAGACGGGCGCGATCCTCGCCTTCGTCTCGACACCGGCCTTCGATCCGAATGATTTTGTGAATGGTATCTCCTACGCAGACTATAATGCGCTGCGTGAGAATGATCGTTCCCCGCTTTACCACAAGGCGTATGACGGCACCTATCCGCCGGGCTCGACCTTCAAGATGGTGGTTGCAACGGCCGCGCTGGAAGCGGGTATCAATCCGGATCAGCGTGTCCACTGTAATGGCTATTACCGCTTCGGTAACCGCACCTGGCACTGCTGGAAGCGCGGCGGCCACGGCAATGTGGATATGCATTGGGCCATGAAGGGCAGTTGTGACGTCTATTTCTATGAGATTGCGCGCCGCGTTGGCGTTGAACATCTGGCTGACGTTTCACGCCGCTTTGGTTTTGGACAGGTCTGGGATCTCGGCCTGACCGGCGGGCGCGGCGGCACAGTGCCAGACGATGCGTGGAAGCGCGCAGCCCTTGGGGAGCCATGGTATGAAGGCGAAACGCTGAACTACGGCATCGGTCAAGGTTATCTCTCGACGTCGCCGCTGCAGCTGGCACTCATGTCCGCGCGCATCGCCGCAAAGGGCAGGCTGATCGAGCCATTCATCATTGGCGAAGGCCCGCGCCCTGACAAACCGATCCCGTATGCAGAGCCACTCGACCCGGATCACATGCAGCGCATGATGGACGGCATGTACGGCGTGACCTCTGAAGCAGGCGGTACGGCCTGGCGCTCGGGCGATCTTGGTCTTGGCGGTCCACGCCTCGCTGGCAAGACAGGTACGGCGCAGGTACGCCGTATCTCTGAAGCTGAACGCCGCTCGGGCGTCCTCAAGGGTGAAGAGATCGCCCGTCGCCTGCGCGATCACGCACTATTCGTCGCCTATGCGCCTGCGGACGATCCGAAGTATGCGATCTCCGTTGTGGTCGAGCACGGTGAGGGCGGCTCTAGCACCGCTGCGCCCGTCGCCCGCGATATCCTTGCAACCGCAATCAAGCGCGACTCTCGCGCTGCGGCCCGCTGGCAACAGACGGCCTCTGCACCGCGCACCGGTAATAGCGGGGGCACACCATAATGGCGCGAGCTGCGCGCGCCTCTGCCATAAGATTTGAAGACCGGACCTTTGCAGGGACGCTGGGCGAACTGCCTTGGGGCCTAGTCCTGATGCTGATCACCGTCGCCTGCATCGGCACGGCGGCGCTCTATTCCTCCACATTCACAAACCCCGAAGAAGCGGGCCTACCGGCCCGTCATGCGGTTCGTTTCGCCATTTCGCTGGGCATCCTGTTTGTCATCGCGCTCGTGCCAATCGGGATCTGGCTCAGGGCTGCATGGCCTGCCTATTTCGTCACGCTGGCGATGCTGATCGGTGTGGAGCTGTTCGGCTTGACGAGAGGCGGGGCCACGCGGTGGCTGCAGCTCGGCCCGATCGGCGTTCAGCCGTCAGAGTTCATGAAGCTTGCGCTGACGCTGGCCCTGGCGCGCTACTATCACAACAATCTGACATTCCAGTCGGGCAGGTTCTTCATCCACCTGCCGGCCCTGTTCATTATCATCGTCCCGGCGGCGCTGATCTTCAAACAGCCCGACTTTGGCACCACGCTGGCGCTCATCGCGTCCGGCGCTGTGCTCATCTTCCTTGCAGGTCTCTACTATCGCATCATCGCTGCAGTCGCTATCGCAGGCATCGCCAGTGCGTGGCCGATCTACATGTTCGTGCTGCAGGATTATCAGCGCGAGCGCGTGAACACCTTCCTTGCGCAGCTGACAGGCCAGTCCGTCAATGCGCTCGATGACGGCTACCAGATCGAGCAGGCGAAAATCGCTATCGGGTCTGGCGGTTGGCAGGGCAGGGGCTTCATGGAAGGCACGCAGGCCCAGCTCGACTATATTCCCGAACAGCACACCGACTTCATTCTGACGGTGATCGCAGAAGAGTTCGGTTTCCTCGGCGCCACGGGTCTTCTGCTGCTTTGGGCAGCTATCCTCGCTTGGGGGCTGGTGATTGCTGGACGTTCGAACTCGCTCTTTGGCCGGTTTGCAGCTGTAGGCTGCGTCGCGACGGTCGCCTTCTTCATTCTGTTTAATGTGGCGATGGTGCTGGGGCTGGTGCCAGTTGTCGGCGTACCGCTGCCGCTCGTATCCTATGGCGGCACGGTGATGTTCACGACAATGGCGTGTTTCGGCATCCTCCTGTCCGTGCACCTTGGCCGCGATGAGCGGCTCAGCACGCAGGGGATGATTTGACCTCTGTGTGGGCAGGTACGTTGACCTTTGTCCCGCTAAAGCTAGTGTCCGGCAAAATTCTTTTCTCGAGGGGAGCAGATAATGGAAATTGGCCGCAAGACTGAGACATGGGGGTCGAAATTCGGCTTCATCATGGCCGCCGTCGGCTCATCGGTAGGTCTCGGCAATTTCTGGCGGTTTCCGTACACCGCAGGTGAAAATGGCGGCGGTGCCTTCATCATCATCTACCTGCTCTGTGTCGCCTTTGTGGGCTTGCCGCTGCTGATGGCGGAATATTCGATGGGCCGGAAATCCGGCATGTCGGCGATTGAAGGCGTTCAGTCGCTCGCCCGCGCAGAATCAAAGTCCCTCAATTGGGGCATAGTCGGCTGGGTCGGTACGATCACGGCCACCTTCATTCTCAGCTTCTATGTCGTCATTTCAGCTTGGCTCATGGCTTTCACGCTGCAGGCGCTTGGAGGCAACTTCACCGGAATGGATGCGGCCAGCTCTGGCGCAAACTTCAACAACACCATTGGTCAGGGCGAGCATCCGCTCGTGTCCAAATGGTACATGCTGCTTCTGCTCGCTATCTTCCTCATCGCCAATATCGCGGTCGTGGGGCGCGGCGTGAAAGGCGGTATTGAGCGGGCAGCGACCGTCCTGATGCCGGCCTTCTTCGTCATGCTCGTCGTGGTGGTGGGCTTCGGTCTTGCGACCGGTGACGCGGCCAGCGCTGCAGAATTCCTGCTGACCCCGAAATGGGACCAGGTCGGCTTCAACACCTTCCTCGAGGCGATCGGTCAGGCCTTCTTCTCGATCGGTATCGGTGTCGGCCTGATGATCACCTATGGTGCCTACCTGTCGCGCTCGACCAATATCCCGCGCTCGTCTGGTATTGTCGCAGGCTCGGACACACTCGTCGCACTGGTTGCAGGCTTTGCCATCTTCCCGGTCGTATTCGCTGCAGGTCTCGACCCTGCGGGCGGCCCAAGCCTGTTCTTCGTGTCCATGCCGGTTGCCTTCGGCTCCATTCCGGGCGGCGCAATCATCGCAGTGGTGTTCTTCGCGCTTGCTCTGTTTGCGGCCTTCACCTCGTCCATCTCGCTGCTTGAGGTCTCTGTCTCATGGCTGGAAGAGCGTCAGGGCGTGACCCGTCTCGGCGCGGCGATGGGCATGGGCTTCATCCTGTTCGTGGTCGGCGCAGCCTATGTCTTCTCGCTCGAATATCTCGACTTTGTGGACTTCGTGACCGGCAACATCCTGCTGCCGCTCGGCGGTCTGCTCGCCGTGATCTTCGCAGGTTGGGTGCTTTCACGTGACATGATGACGAGCGAAATCGGTGAAGGCTTCATCATGAATGTCTGGCGCTTCCTGATGCGCTGGTTCGTGCCAGCCTTTCTCGGCTTCGTCCTGTTCTTCGGCTTTTTCGACAAGATCCAGCAGCAATATAACGTTCAGCTGCCGGGCTTCATGACGCAGCTGCTTGGGCCGAACAATGAGCTCGCGCCCGTTGAAGACGTGGATGTTCAGCCGCCGGCGGAAGAAACCGAAACCGATGCAGGTGCTGGCTCAGAGACGCCGTCCTGACGTGTGTCTTCTCTGCGTGAGCTTAATTTCACGCGGCTGAAAGCCAGAACAAAAAAAGGGCGCTCCAGATTGGGAGCGCCCTTTATCTTTGTGTGGCTGCGGTTTTAGCCGAACTTCTTGGCAAAGGCACGCGTCGCCGTAATCAACTGGTCCACTATGCG
>DUBH01000002.1:0-1267 GCA_012960415.1 Henriciella sp.
TCGCCATGTAGTGGCAGCCGATACCTGCAAGCGCGCGCGAGCCTTCCGGCACGGTGGTCGACGTGTTGTGCGGGCAGCCCGAGCAATAGTGCGGCGTTCGGACGGTTGGGGACGCATTGGATTGCGCGGCCTGACCAGCGGCGCCGACACGCTGGAAGTAGCGGTCTGCAGCGCCCTTATCCCATTCACCCGGCACGGCGCCTACGAGCGCGTGCGCCATTTCTGGGACCGGAATAGAGGACACCTGGCTAAGCAGCGGCTTGCCGAAGCGGTCCTGCTTGCCCTCAATGAAAGGCCGCTCATTGTCTGGCAGGCTGTAGAGAACCGAGCGAAGCTGCTCTTCGATCAGTGGGCGCTTGTGCTCGATCACGAGAACGCGTTCGAGGCCCTTGCAGAACTCACGGATACGGGTCGGCTCAAGCGGCCACGGCATGGCGACCTTGAAGACGCTGATGCCGAGACGGCCGGCTTCTTCTGGCGTGATGCCGATTGCGGCAAGTGCCTCGAAAATGTCGCGGGCCGCCTGACCGGTTGTGATGATGCCGACGCGCGGCTTTGGCGACGGGACCAGAACATGGTCGAGCTGGTTTGCGCGGACCCAAGCTTGGGCAGCCGGCAGTTTCACCTCGCGCAGGCGGCGCTCTTTCTCGATCGGGTTGTCGCCGCGGCGCATGTGTACGCCGTCCTCGGGAAACTCGAAATCCGGCGTGATCAGCTTCAGCCTGTTCAGCGTCACATCGACGACTGCGCCGGAGTCCATTGTATCAGCAAGCGCGATCAGAGAGGACCACGCGCCCGAGAAGCGGCTCATCGCCCAGCCATGAATACCGTAGTCCAGCACATCCTGAATGGAGGCCGGGTTCAGGACCGGAATTTCTGCGTCGCGCATCGCATATTCAGACTGCGATGGAAGCGTCGAGGATTTGCAGGTGTGGTCGTCGCCGCAGATGGCGAGAACGCCGCCAAGCCGGGAGGTGCCGGCCGCGTTGGCGTGCTTGAATGCGTCGCCTGTGCGGTCAACGCCCGGCGCCTTGCCATACCAGATGCCAAACAGGCCATCACGCTTTGCACCCGGGAACAGGCCAAGCTGCTGCGAGCCCCAGACAGCTGTCGCGCCGAGATCTTCGTTGAGGCCTTCCCAGAACTCGATCTCATACTTGTCGAGCCACTTGCCGGCGGCGCGAAGCTGCTGGTCATAGCCAGCGGCGAAAGCATCAACACCAAGACACTGCAACGGTCCGTCTGACTCTTGAAGCAATGCAGCGAT
>DUBH01000002.1:1277-43190 GCA_012960415.1 Henriciella sp.
CTGAAATAAAGCCGGCCGTATTGTGTCCGGCCTCAAGGTCGAGGCGCTTCTGATCAAGCGGCAGGCGCACCAGCGCCTGGATACCCGTCATATAGGCATGGCCCTCGACAAGATCGTATTTATCGTTCAGCGTGACTTCGCGGTGTTCCAAGGAACGGCTCCCATAAAGCTTTGAAGCTATATTATTTGCATTTTTTGCCGAAAATGCTTGCCCATATTGCCGTATATAGCGTAAGAACAGGCAAGATGTTCCATTTTAAAGCGCTCAAAGGGAGAAAAATTGCCCCAATCACTTGACGCCATCGACGCAAAGATTCTGGACCTGATTCAGAAGGACGCCGCCCTCTCCGTTGCGGAGATCGCAGACCGGGTGGGTCTCTCATCGTCTCCCTGCTGGCGCCGCATCAAGCGCATGGAAGAAGCGGGCATCATCCGTGGCCGCGTCACCCTGCTCGACCGCGACGCTCTGGGTCTTGGCTTCGAAGTCGTCGCAAGCGTGAAGCTGGCGCTGCCGAGCAAGGAAAACCTCGCCAAGTTCGAAGCCCTCGTCCTCAAATGGGCCGAGGTTCTTGAATGTATGACGGTGACGGGCGCTGTCGACTATGTGATCCGAATCACGACGACGGACATGCACGCCTACGATACCTTCCTGCGTGAGAAACTGCTTGGGTCCGGCCTCGTTTCGGACGTTCAGTCCCGCATCGTGATCAATATTGCCAAGCGCACGACGGCGCTGCCGCTCGGCCTTGTTAGCGACTACGTTCCGGCAAGCTGATGACCGGGCGCACCCTGCCCACCACGCCCCGAAAGTTCGCGGCTCTCGCTGGCGCATTTTGCCTGTCTGCTTCGCCTGCCAGTGCCGCGCCTGTCACGCAGGCCTGGCTGGATGAGCAGGTTGAACAAATCCACGAGGAATATGGCTTGATCGCCCTTGGCGCGGGTGTCCTCGAGATTGGGGATGAGCCGATTATCGCCGTGGCGGGAACGGAGAGCTCAAACTCAGATGCGCCCGTCACGAAAGACGCTACCTGGCACATTGGCTCCAATACCAAAGCGCTGACAGCCCTTCTCTATGCGCGCCTCGTGGAAGAGGAACAGGCCGAGTGGGGGGCATCTGTAGCCTCGCTGTTTGAGGGTGAGGCCCGCTCGATTGATCCGGCATGGACCAACGTCACCATCGAAGACCTCTTCGCGCACCGCTCCGGCGCCGGTCAGGTCGGCCCGGTCTGGCTGCTGTCGCGCGCAAGCGACGAGAGCCCTCTTACGGAGCAGCGACTGGAAACGGTGCGCGCAAGGCTTGCTGAACGTCCACCCGGAGAGATTGGCGCGTTCGAATACAGCAATCTCAATTACATCATTGCCGGGGCCGCTATCGAAGTGATCACCGGCGATAGCTGGGAAGACGCGATCCGCGAACAGGTTTTTGAGATCGAAGGGAGCGACTGGGCTGATGGCTGGGGCTTTGGCGCTCCTCAGTCAGGGCCGGTTGGGCATAACGCAGTGTTCAGCTTCAAGGTCTCCGCTGGCCGGGGTAGCGGGGCAGACAATCCGCCAGCACTTGGACCTGCAGGCACGGCGCACGTTACGATAGAAAGCCATCTTCGACTGCTTGCCACCTTCATCGACGAGGAAAGTGACCTTATAGCTGAGAGCACGCGCCAGAAGCTGCTAGCGCCATGGCCAGATGAAGACGCCGATTATGCCATGGGCTGGGGCATTGGCAGCCGTGACAAGCTTGGCCGCGTCTATGTCCATCGCGGGTCTAACACGATGTGGCTGTCGCATGTTGAGTTGGTGCCGCAGGAAGACACGGTCCTGATCGTGAACACCAATCTGTACACTGATGCCTCGATTGAAGCCGTTGGCGCACTCGTATCTGCGATCGAAGCCCGACTGACCGAAGACATCGAATAGTCAGGCCGGGGCCGCGACGACCTGCGTGACGTGCCCGTTTGACCGGTTGAGTGTGCGCGCCTCACCGCCCGGCCAGACTTGCAGACGGGTTTCCATCATCGGCGTATCTGTGCTGCCGCCGAACAGAGCCTCGGATTCATAGGATAGCCAGGCCAGCGGTGCATCGGGCGTCGCGCTCTCGCCATGCGCGGCGATCGTGCTCATGATCTGCCCAATGACGTCGCGCGGCGGATAGATCAGGAAGACTGAGTGAAAGACGATGGTGAGCCCTTTTGCAGGGCGCGCCTCAAGCTTTTGGCCCAGCCACTCGGCAGCGTCCGCCTTGTCCACATTAATGCCCGTCTGCTGGGCGAGGCTAACTGCTGCATCCAGACGCGACAGACGCTCTTCCTGATCAGGCCAAGTGTAGCATTTCAGGCGCATCGCCTGTTCGAGGTCGTTTAGGTCAAAAGGAGAGAGATCGCAGGCCGCCCTGCTTTCGACGCGTGGCTCGGCATCGAGGTAGCGCGGCGGATCCATCTGCCAGTCTGTCGTGATCGTGACGCCGCTTTCCGGCCTTTGCAGGCGCTGCCAAGTGGAGGTCGAATAGCTGTAGCGGTCCCAATTCTGGTTGAGGCCAGCGCTCGCACCCAGTTCTAGCAGATGCATGGGCATATCGAAGCGGTGCGCCAGCTCCAAAAAGCCCGGAAGGAGCGCAATGCAGCGCCTTGTCTCATTGGTCTGCGGCGGACTTTGAAGGAAAGACGTTACCCAGTTGCGGTGTCCTGCGAGCCAGTCACGAGCCAGCGGCCAGACCTTGCTCATCGTCCAGCCTGGGTCCGATGCCGGATAGGCGCGCGCCAGGTCTGGCGCACGCCCCGTCAGCACCGCGTGATGCAGGCACCCTGCCAGCCGGAGAGCCAGTGCATCTTTGCGGGGATTGGTTGGCCAGCCAGAAACAAGGCCGGCGATAATACCGCCGGCCTCGAAATCTTCTGCAAAGGAAAGGCAGAGGTCTGCCGTGAAAGACGATCCCAAAGTCCGGCACCATTCCGCCTGTTCGCGGAAATGGGCCGGAATGATTGTCTCGCCTAGCAAGCCTGGCGCCTAGACGCGCTCAACGCACATGGCGATGCCTTCGCCGCCGCCGATGCAGAGCGAAGCAACGCCTTTCTTCACGTCGCGGTCTTCCATCGCCGCGAGCAGCGTCACGAGAATACGCGCGCCGGAGGCACCGATCGGGTGACCCATGGCGCAGGCGCCGCCATTCACGTTCACGATGTCATGCGAGAGGCCAAGCTCTTTCATGGCGATCATCGGGACGACAGCGAAGGCTTCGTTGATTTCCCAGAGGCCGACATCGTCCTTGGACCAGCCTGCCTTTTCGAGTGCCTTCTTCATCGCAGGCACCGGCGCCGTGGTGAAGTATTGCGGCTCATGCGCATGGCTGGAGGAAGACACGATCTTGGCGATTGGCTTCAGGCCGCGCTTTTCGGCTTCAGACTGTTTCATCAGGACCAGAGCCGCTGCGCCGTCGGAGATGGCCGATGCGTTTGCAGCAGTGACGGTGCCGTCCTTGTTGAATGCCGGGCGAAGGCTCGGGATCTTGTCCGGCATCGCTGTGCGTGGAAGCTCATCGACATCGACCGTCACATCACCCTTGCGGGTCTTCATCGTGACCGGAACGATCTCGCGCTTGAACTTGCCTTCTTTCGTCGCTCTTTGAGCACGGGCGAGCGTTTCAAGCGCGTAGGCGTCCTGCTGCTCACGTGTGAACTGGTATTCGCGGGCGATCATGTCGGCGAAGTTGCCCATCGGGCCGCCTTCATAGGCGTCCTCAAGACCATCGGTCGCCATATGGTCTTTCATGCCGGCAGCGCCGTATTTGTGACCTTTGCGAAGATCGACGAGGTGCGGTGCGTTGGTCATCGACTCCATGCCGCCTGCGACCACGATGTTCGCATTGCCTGCGGCAATGGCATTCGCGCCCATGACAGCCGCCTGCAGGCCGGAGCCGCACATCTTGTTGATCGTGGTGGCTTCGGTGCCCTTGTCGAGACCGGCCTTGATGGCAGCCTGACGCGCCGGGGCCTGGCCCTGACCAGCTGGCAGGCAGTTGCCCATGATGATCTCGTTGACGTCCGTCTCGGAGAGCTTTGCCTCTTCCGATGCTGCTTTCACAGCAATGGCGCCAAGCTCATTTGCGGACATGCCAGCGAGGTCGCCCAGCAGACCGCCCATGGGCGTGCGGGACATACCTACGATTACTACGGGATCATGAGCCATCTTTTCCTCCGGGCTATTTTGTCGTCTTTTGCGTGTGCGAAGAGATGCGCCTCAGGCGACGCAGCGTCAAGCCCTTAACCGGCCTCTGCCGCGCCCTCATGCGTGCACTGCAACATTGGGAAACTGTATAGTTCCGGCAAAATCCCTTTCAGGTGCCCCGTGAGAAGGTCCAGTCATCCAGAAAGTTCTGGAACACTGAAAACGCTTAGGAGAAACCTGATGAAACTTCCAATTCGCACCCTCGCTGCCGCCGCCGTCATTGGTGGTGCAGCCACCGCAGGCGTCGCCATCGCAGACGTCGAAGATGCCCGCGCACTGAGCGACGCCGATATCTCGCTCGTCGATGCAATCGTCGCAGCTGAAGGCGCAACACAGGGCAAGGCTTTCGACGCCCAGATCGAGGATGATTCCTTCTCGCCGGAGTTTGAAGTCTCCGTTGTTGCCGACGGCAAGATCTATGATGTCATCGTCGATGGCATCACAGGCGAAGTGACCAGCACGCGCGAAGATCGTGATGACTAGGGCACGCCCCCTGTAAATTCCCCCGCCCTGCCGCATATCCTGCGGCAGGGCATTTTTCTGGAGAGAACACGCTTGCGATACCTGCTGGTAGAAGATGACAGGGAAACGGCCGACTATGTGAGCCGCGGCTTTCGCGAACATGGCGATGTCGTCGACCACGCCGCCAATGGACAGGACGGCCTGATGATGGCAACCGATGCGAGCTATGATGCGCTCATCATCGACCGCATGCTTCCCGGCATCGATGGCCTGAAGCTGCTCAATATGCTCCGCGCAGGCGGTAACCAGACACCCGCCATCTTCCTGACCGCCATTGGCGGAATCGAAGATCGCGTGGAGGGCCTTCAGGTCGCAGAAGACTATCTGGTCAAACCCTTTGCCTTCGCAGAGCTTCACGCCCGTATCGGTGTACTGGTGAGATCAGCGGCCCCGACCGATGCGCCGCAGACGACTTACTCACTGGCAGGCCTATGCCTTGATCGGCTCAAGCGAACAGTGGAGCGCAACGGAGAAGCGATCAGCCTTCAGCCCGTGGAATTCCGGTTGCTTGAATACCTGATGCGCCATGAAGATCGCGTCGTGACCCGCACCATGCTGCTGGAGAATGTATGGGATTTCAATTTCGACCCGCGCACCAACATCGTCGAGACGCATATCAGCCGGCTTCGCTCAAAGATCGACAAGGGGTTTGACCGCCCGCTCATCCATACGGTTCGCGGGGCCGGCTACAGACTGTCAGACGATGGATAGGCTGCTGCGCTCATCAGGCTTCAGGCTGACAGCCATGGCTGCAGGGCTATTTGCAGCCTGCACGCTGGCGCTCTGCATACTCATCTATCTTGGCCTGCGCGATGACATGGAGGACCAGCTACGCGCGCAGATCCGCAATGAAACCAGCCAGCTGATGGGCGACTACAATGATGACGGGCTGGAAGAGCTGCGCCACGACATCAGCGAACGCCTCGAACGCCACCCTGGAAACCGGCTGCGATATACGCTGACCAATCCAGGCGGCATATCAATCTTTGACCGCATTGAATTACCCGACAGGGGCGGCTGGAGCAGACTGAAGCAGGAAGGCGCGAGCGACCTCATCGTCCTGACGACACCCCTCGAGGATGGGTACAGGCTTGGTATCGGCGCTGACACGCGGATCGTTGGCGAGGCCGCACGGGCGCTACGCCACGCCATGCTGGTTGTGGTGATCCCGGCCCTGCTGCTCAGCCTGATCGCGGGCCTGTTCGTAAGCCGCCGCTTCCTTGCGCGCGTGGAGAATATGAAATCCACCGCAGAGGCTGTCGGACGGGAATCGCTGAGCGCCCGTATGCCCGTATCGCCTTCTGGCGATGAGTTTGACAGCCTTGCAGGCACGATCAATCAGATGCTCGATCGCATCGAGGCGCTGGTGCGGGACGTGCGCTATGTCTCCGCCAGCATTGCGCATGATCTGAGGACCCCGTTTGGACATCTGCGCCAGCGCCTCGAACACCTCGTCGACACAGCAGAGACACCGGCCCAGCGCGATGAGCTGGCGGAAACAACAGCTCTCCTCGACGATGTCCTCGCCACGTTCGCAGCCCTGTTGAAAATCGCTGAGCTTGAAAGTCGCTCAACACCCGTTGCTGCTGAAACGATCGATCTTTCCGAAATTGCCGGGCGCGTCGTTTCGACCTTCGCCGCCATCGCCGAAGCGGAGAACAAGTCGATCTCGCTGGTGAACACAGCGCCCGTGCACATTGAGGGAGATGCGCAACTTATCACCCAGATGCTGGTCAATCTTGTAGAGAATGCCCTGCGCCATAATCAGGCGGGCGTGCACGTCGACGTAAGTGTCAGCATGCATGAAGGCGCGGCGCGGCTGCTCGTACGCGATGATGGCATCGGTATACCGGAAGGCGAACTTCAGAACGCGATCAAGCCATTTCACCGACTGGACCGGAGCCGCACGACGACCGGGTCCGGGCTCGGCCTGAGCCTCGCGGCAAGTATCGCCCGCCACCACGGTGCCGAGCCCCAACTGAGGAAGCTGGAGCCGGGTCTGGAAGTGCGCTCCCTGTTTCGAAAGCCCGCTTAAGTTTTCGTCTTTGCCTTGCGTCAGCCAACGGCTGCCTCCATGTCGGTGCGAACGAAAATGAGCCCGCAAGGAGGAAAGCGAAATGGCTTCAGGACTTCCAGACACATTCAAACAGCTTCGCACGCTCGTGACAGAGGACAGCAAGCTCGAGCTTTCCCTTGCCGACGTGAAAATGCCGACGCCGGGCGAGACCGATATTGTCATCCGCGTCGAGGCCACGCCCATCAACCCGTCTGACCTCGGCCTGCTGGTCGGCGCTGGCGACCTGTCGACACTGCGCAATGAGGGTAGCAAGGACAATCCGAAGCTGGTCGCCGACATTCCAGGCGCTGGCATGCGCGCCATGCAGGCCCGCCTTGGCCAGTCGCTCGCGGTGGGCAATGAAGGCGCAGGTACGGTGGTCGCCGCTGGCTCGTCCGATGCAGCTCAAGCGCTGATGGGCAAGACAGTGACCGGCCTTGGCGGCGAGTTCTACGGCGAATACCGCATGCTGAATGTCGCGCAGGTTATGGAACTGCCAGAGGGCGCATCGGCCCGCGATGGCGCGTCCTGTTTCGTCAATCCGCTGACGGCACTGTCCTTCCCGGAAACGATGCGGATGGAAGGCCACAAAGGCCTTATACATACCGCCGCTGCGTCCAACCTCGGCCAGATGCTCAACAAGATCTGTATCGCTGACGGCGTGCCGCTGGTGAACGTCGTCCGCAAGCCGGAGCAGGAAAAGATCCTCCGTGACCTCGGCGCGCAGCATGTGGTGAACTCATCCAGCGACACCTTCATGGAAGACCTGATCAAGGCGATCGCGGAAACCAAGGCCACGTTGGCCTTTGATGCTGTTGGCGGCGGCCCGCTCGCTGGCCAGCTTCTCACGGCTATGGAAGCGGCAGCCAATATTGGCGCTGAGTATAGCCGTTATGGTTCAGCCGATCCGAAGCATGTCTACATCTATGGACGTCTCGACCTCTCCCCAACCACCATCCCGCCAGGCGTCGGCATGGCGTGGAGCGCAGGCGGCTATCTGCTGACCTACTTCCTGCAGAAGATCGGCGCTGAAGGCCGCGAAAAGCTTCGCAAGCGTGTCATGGCAGAGCTGAAGACCACGTTCGCCAGCCACTACACCGACGAGATTTCGCTGGCCGAGGCGCTCGATCCGGAAACGCTTCAGAACTACAATGCGAAGCGCACGGGTGAGAAATTCCTCATCAACCCAACGCTTTAGGCGGTCAGTTGCCCGCCTCAGCAGCGGCAGCTGCAGCGCGGTTCTCTTCTGGCGTGCGTATGTGAATGCGCACGCCCCCTAGAGCCGGGCTTGTAACATCAAATGTGTCGTCCGAAGCCATGCCTTCCGGATAGGTCGTGCAGGTTTCGGACGCGGCAAGGCTCGATGTGGCGCACAGACGCGCACCGTCCAGCCGGTAAGTCCCCTGGAAAGCCGTCCCGCTCACATCACCAGTGAATGTGCCATCGGCATTGTAGTCGATGACCATGGTGTGTCCCTGCGTCGACATCACGATGCCATCGCGAACAACGAAGTAGAGCGTATCAATCGGTGGTGCCGCTTGAACGGGCACAGCCTGCGCTGCCGCCGATTGTGCGGCAAGGAAAGAAATCGCTGCGAAAGTGAGATATAGGCGCAATTGAGCGGTCCTGTTTGAGTAGGTGCGGAGGCTAACACGCGTTCGTGCAAAACCAACCGTGATTAATCCTGCACATCTGGACCTCAGGCTGCGTCCAAGGCGATTGCCCGGTCAATGATGTCGAGCAATTCATCATCGATTTCATCGAGGCTTCGCACTTTGACATGGCGCAGCGCCTTACCACTGCCCTCTATCCGGCCATAGAATCCGGACTCCAATTGTGCGCCCTGCCACAGCTGAAGATTGCAGTGCCTGGAGTGGGCGACCACTGAGACCACCCGGTCATGTCCCGTCCAGCAAGGCGCGGCGTGGGCCATGGTCGCGATCAGACGCGGCCCACGCGAGGGAATGACACGCGACAGCTCAAGCGCGATCTCTTTCACCGGCCCGGAAAGTCTGTCGAAATAGGCGCTGACCGCCATCGGTAAAGGCATTCTACCCTCCAGCATCACCCCACTTGCCCCTGAGGCAAGAAGGCATCCTAGAAGCCAGACCTGTAGCGAACAGGAAAGGGCTACGATGCAGGAAGCGCCTGTATAATCGCAGTCGGAATGGAAAAAAGGGCAGACCTTACGGCCTGCCCTTCCCGATTATTCAGCAAGTTCTGCTGCGTGTTACCAGATACGAATACGCTCTTCTGGCGGCAGGTAGAGCTCATCGGTCGCTGCCACATCGAACGCTTCATACCACTCGTCAAAATTACGGACGATGCCGTTGACGCGGTACTCTGGCGGCGAATGTGGGTCCGTGAGGAGCTGGTTGCGTTTCGCTTCGTCGCGATACTTCGCGCGCCAGACCTGCGCCCACGCCATGAAGAAGCGCTGATCGCCGGTATAGCCATCGATCACCGGCGCCTGCTCATCTTCGCTGACGACGCCGTCGCCGTTCGCGTCAAGACTGATCTGGTAGGCGCGGTAAGCCAGCGAAAGCCCGCCGAGGTCACCGATATTTTCGCCAAGCGTCAGACGGCCATTCACGCATGGATCGCCTTCGCCGAGTGGGCAGTACTGGTTGTACTGCGCAACGAGAGCGGTCGTCAGCTCATCGAATGCGCTACGGTCGCTTTCAGTCCACCAGTTGGCGAGGACGCCGTCACCATTGTACTTCGAGCCCTGGTCATCAAAACCGTGGCCCATTTCGTGGCCGATCACACCGCCGATGGCGCCGTAATTGACGGCTGGATCCGCGCTAATGTTGAAGAATGGCGGCTGAAGGATCGCTGCCGGAAAGACGATCTCATTATAGCCTGGATTGTAGTAGGCATTGACCGTCTGCGGGGTCATGAACCACTCATTGCGGTCAGGCTGCTCGTTCAGACGGGAGAGGTTGTCTTCCATCTGCCAGACAGCGGAATTCACTGAATTCTGGAAGGCGCTGTCGGTAATCTCAAGCGTCTCATAGCCTTCGAACTCAACCGGGTAGCCGATCTTTGGATTGAACTTGTCGAGTTTCTCACGGGCGCGCTCACGCGTTTCTTCGCCCATCCATTCGAGGTCTTCGAGATTGGCGTGCATGGCCGTGCGCAGGTTCGCGACCAGCTCGTCCATCCGCTCCTTGTTCTCGGCCGGGAAGTGGCGGTCGACATAGACCTCGCCAATTGCTTCACCGAGCGTACCGGAGACGGCCGAGACGGCGCGCTTCCAGCGCGGGCGCTGCTCTGGCTGACCGCTTAGGGCCGTGCCGTAGAAAGCGAAGTTCGCGTCATCGATGTCCGAAGGAAGGACCGACGAGAAGTTTGAGAGCATGTGGGCTGCGAGATAGGCTTTCCACGTATCGAGTTCAGCAGTGTTCGCGAGCTCAAACGCGACAGGCATACCGCCACCGAGCTTGTCTACGTCTTCCTGCGACAGGCCTGCGGAAGCGATTTCCTCTGCGGTCGGTGGAATTTCGGTAACGAGGAACTCTTCCTCGCCCATAACACCAAGCTGCTCGAGAGCGGTTGCGAGCGGGAAGTCCCCGGCAATCGCAATCAACTCATCACGCGTAAGCTTGTTGTAGGTGATTTCCGGGTTGCGGCTGACGGCGCGGTCCCAGTCGGCCTGGGCCAGCTGCGTTTCGAGCGCCAGCACGTCAGCTGCCTTTGCGGCGGCATCGTCATAACCGGCCTTGCCAAGCAGGAAGGTCAGCAGCTCTTCGTATTTGGCGCGGATCTCTACCGATTTCTCGTCGTCCTTGAGGTAGTACTCACGGTCCGGCAGGCCGAGGCCGCCCATGGACATCTGGAAGATGTAGTCGTCCGGATTCTTGTCATCGACCCAGACGAAGCCGTTGATTGGCGAAGAGAAGCCAGGCGACATGAAGACGCCTGCGAGGGCCTCACGGCTGTCGATGGCTGCGATCTGGTCGAGATAAGGCTGGGCTGGCGCCATGCCTGCTGCCTCGATGGCATCGGTCGCCATGTAGGCGTTGTAGAATGCGGCAACCTTGCCTTCAGCGGTGTCGATTGGCGGCTCTTCAGCAGCGAGGTCCTCAATGATGAAGCGGGTCTGCTGTTCTGACTTCTCGCGAAGCAGGTCGAAGGCGCCATAGCGGGTCTTGTCCGCAGGCAGCTCGAACTCATCGAACCAGTTACCGCTGACATGCATGAAGAAATTGTCGCCCGGGCGGACTTCAGAATCCATGTGGCCGGTATCGATGCCCCAGCTACCCCAATAGTCGGGCGAAGTGGTTTCAACAACGCGCTGCGACGCACTGCTCGCTTCGCTGGATGACGGCGCATCTGCGGTTTGTTCAGTGGTCGTACAGGCGCCAAGAATCGCTGCAGCCGCAACGCCAGACATCAGATATCTCATTCAGGAGTTCTCCATTGGTTTTTATGCTAGATAGCCCGGCAGATTGCGGTAAATCCACCCCGCAATCTGCCGCGCCCGGGAAAAATTATTCCGCAGGGTGCGGCCGAGCCCCCCGGCTCGTTCCGATCAGTTCTTCCTCATCGATATGGGCTTCGCCTTCATACGACTCGCCGATCTTGCGGTAAGGTCGGCCGCCCCACGTCCAGCGGAAGATCCGGCCTACTTCACAGCCGACAGCATAGAAGGCGGGAACCAGAAGAAGCGATACGAAGAGCGCAAACGCAACGGCCGAGCCAAGCGAGACGACCATCGGCTTCAGGAACTGCGCCTGCACCGATTTCTGCGCAATCATCGGCAGGATACCGACAAAGGTCGTCACGGAAGTCAGAAGAACCGGGCGGAAGCGGGACACGCCCGCATCGACGATGGCCTGAAGGGCGCCTGCTCCCTCCTCACGCCGCCGGTTGATATAGTCGACGAGCACAAGGTTATCGTTGATCACCACCCCGGCTGCCGCCCCGATGCCGAACATCGAGAAAAGCGCCATCGGCGTGTTGAACCCAAGATGCCCGAACACGGCGCCTGCATAGCCAAAAGGAATGGCCAGCATGAGAAGGAGCGGCTGGGAGTAGGACTGGAAGGCGATGGCAAGCAGGATGTACATCGACACGAAGGCGATGATGTACAGCGTCGTGATATCCTGCATAAACTCCTGTTCGCTTTCGATATCGCCAACGGCACCGCGTGTGATCGTCGGGTACTTCTTGGCAAAGTCCGGCCAGAAGTTCTGCTCCATGTCCGCAAAGATGGTGGCCCGCGTGCTGTCACCAACGAGGTCAGCGAAAACGGTCACCGAACGCATGCGTTCACGTCTCTGGATCCGGTCGATACCCGGCGCAAAGGAAATCTCTGCAACCTGCTCAAGCGGGATCTCGCGGCCGTCATTGGTCCGGATGCGCAGATCACGCAGGCTGTCGACCGACTCGCGGGTTTCCTTCGGATAGCGGACCATAACGCGCACATCGTCGCCATCGCGCGGCAGGCGCTGGGCTTCGATACCGTAATAGGCTGCGCGGACCTGGGACGTGATGTCGCCCAGCGTGATGCCTAGCGAGGTTGCGCCAGGCTTCAGGTCAATCCGGATCTCCTGCGCAGCAGAAGACAGGTTATCGCCAATATCGAAGGCCTGCTCATAGGTGGCGAGCTGGGCTTTCACATCATCGGCAGCCTGACGCAGGACATCGAGATCATCATTGTTCAGCGCATAGCGAATGGAGTTGTCTGAGTTGTTGATGGTGAATTGGAAGTTCACTTCCTCAGCATCCGGCACTTCGCCGAAATTCGCACGGATTTCGTCTGCGATTTCTTTCGTCGAGACGCCGTCCGGCCTGTCCTGCGGCGGGATCAGGCCAATCCACGACTGCACATTACCCTCTGTCGCCACGATGGAGATGTCACGGATCATGTGATCATCGCCCAGCTCCGGGTAGCGCTCATCGAAAGTCTTGCGCGACTGTTCGACTGCGAGACGCAGCTGGTCACGCACCTGAAGCGACCGCGGTTGCGGTGAGCCATCCGGCAGGTCGATCCGGACCTGAACCAGGTCATCCTCGATCTGCGGCATGAAGCGGAATGGCACGACGTTCGACTGGACGAGCATGATCGCGATGACGAACAGGGCCGTGAAGATCGCGACGGTGACATAGCGGAACTTCACCGCATATTCGAGCAGCGGCTTATAGACCCGGTTGGCGAAGGTGATGAGGCTGTCTGCGATACGCTGCTGGAGACGCATCAGACCGCCCATCGGCCCGTCAAACTTCTGCGGCTTCATGTGTCCGAGGTGCGACGGGAGGATGAACATCGACTCGATCAGGGAGAAGGCCAGAGCCGCAACAACCACATAGGTGATCTGCGCCGTAAACTGGCGCTCCGGCCCAGGAATGAAGGCCCATGGCGCAAACATGATCATCGTCGTGAGAACGCCGAAGATCACCGGCTTCAGAACGAGCTGCGTACCGACAGTTGCAGCGCCCAGCCCTTCTCGCCGTCCGCTCTCGACCTCCTTGTGGATATTCTCACCCACGACGATGGCGTCATCGACGACAACACCGATCACGAGGAGAACTGCAAAGAGAGAGAGGAAGTTCAGCGACACACCAAAGAGCGGCAGGATCATGATGCCGCCCGCAAATGCGGTACCGATGCCGATTGTCACCCAGAAAGCGACAATCGGGCGAAGGAACAGGATCAGGATGATCATGACCAGGGCCATGCCTTGCACGGCGGCAGAACTGATCGTGTCCATACGGCCTCGATATACCTCGGACATGTCAAAGAGGAGGTCAATGCGAAGACCCTCAGGCAAGGCGTCCGGGCCTCGGCCGCTATTGGCGCGTTCGATAAAGCTCTTCACATTCTCGGAATAGAGGACGATATCCATCTTCTCCGGGTTGCCCACCATGATGAAGGCGGTCGGCTCGCCATTATAGGTCGCGTCGAGTTCGCCATCGACAAAGCCGTCGACAACATTCGCGACATCGCGGATGCGGATCGTGCCGAACTCTGCGCTCTGGCGAACGACGATGTTCTCAAAGTCCTCACGCGTATCGGCTAGCTGGCGTGCCTGAATTGCAACAGTGCCCGTTTCGGTGCGGACTGTGCCGCCCGATGAGTTGAGGGATGAGCTACGGACCGCATTGGCAACCTCCGAGAAGGTCATGTTGTAACGGCGAAGTGCTTCTTCGGAGACCTCGATCGACACTTCCTCGCCGAGTGTCGCCTGTACGCTGGCGAGTTCACCACCTTCAAGAAGTGCGATGCGGTCGCGCGTTTCGTCGGCGTAGTAATCCAATGTCGCCGGGTCGACATTGCCGTGAAGGGCGAGGCCCATATAAGGCTGGTCGTTGCGCCAGCGAGTGACCTGCGCCGGAAAAGAAGACTGTGGTAAGTTAGAGATCGTATCGACGCGGCGCTTCACCTCGTCGACGAACTCATCGACATCGATGTCGAGCTCACTCTGAAGATTTACGTAGCCGACGCCTTCACGGGCAACACCGGTCAGGCGCTTGAGACCGTCAATATCCGCCACGACCTCTTCGAGGCGGACGACAATCTGATCCTCGACATCCTGCGGAGAAGCCCCCGGCCAGGCGATCGACACGCTGGCGCCGTTAAAGTCAGCCGAAGGAAAAGCCTCTTTCTCGAGACTGAGGAAGCCAAACGTCCCGCCAATAAAGGCGACGACCATGAGAAGGTTGGCAGCAATACCATTCTTGGCCCACCAGGCGACAAGACCGCTCATTGGTTAGCTCCTTCGGTATCACCGGCAACCTGAGCAGCGGCCGTGTCTTCTTCTTCAGCTTCTTCGGAAGTCATCGTGCGCGGCGTGCGCGGAACGAGTTCACCGTCTGGCATGCGCTCGACGACCTGAATGCTCATCCCGTCAAAGGCGGCCTGGATCGGGGAAACCACAGCCAGCTCACCATCTTCGACACCGCTCGCGACGTATGCCCCGTCGTCAGTGCTATAGACCACATTCACGGTACGGATATGAAGCTTGCCTTCAGGACCGTCGCCGATGAAGACCTGATCAACGCCGCGAAGGGCTGAACGCGGGACCCGCACGACGTTCTCCATACGGCGACCATCAATCTCTGCATCGACGAAGAGGCCCGGGGCCATGGGCACGCCATCATCGGAACCGATGCCGTATGGGTCTTCAAGCTCGGCAATGACGTTGATGAGACGGGTCTGCGGGTTCAGCGCCGCGGATGTGCGCTTTACACGGCCAACCCATTCGCGAGGCTCACCCGCCACATTGGTCGTAAAGACGACACGCGGGCCGGGATTGTCAGCGGTTTCTGCAAAAGCGAGCGGAAGACCTGTGCGGCCAAGCTCTTCATCCGAAAGCGGCAGCGAGACTTCGACCACATCCGTTGCGAAGATAGTGCCAAGCGTCTGGCCCGGGCTCACGAACTGGCCAAGGTCAGCGCTGCGTTCACGCACACGGCCCGAGAAAGGCGCCGTCACGGCCGTGCGGTTGAGGCCAAGCTGGGCGTCAGCGAGCAGGGCTTTCGCGGAATCGAGGTTAGCCTGAGCCTCGGCTAGCTGCGGCTCGCGGCGCGCAAGCGGGCTGGCATCTTCGATACCAAGGTCTGCAAGGTCCTGCTCTGCAAGATCGGCCTCGGCGCGCTCACGTGCCAGCGCCTGCTGAGCTGAAGCTACACCAGACCGGGCGCGCGTCACTGCCAGCTCATAGTCAGCCGCTTCGAGACGGACGAGAACCTGTCCCTGGCGGATGAAGCCACCATCGACAAAGTCTGGAGACACGTAAGAAATGCGGCCGGCAATCTGAGGTGCGACGACGATCTGCCGCTTGGGACGCACTTCACCCTGGGCACGAACCTTGAGGTCCAGATCTGTCTCCTCAGCAGCTTCAGCGAAGACAGAAAGGCCACGCGGCTGTTCTTCAGCACGCTCTACAGGCGGCTTGAGGAAGTTGGTGACCAATGCGCCGCCGCCGATCAGCAAGACGAGCACCAGGACTGGCAGCAGGATTGTGATGATACGCTTCATGGGAGGTCTCTGTTCTCGACTTCTTCTATATATCAGAATCCGGGGCCGCTGGCCCCTCTGTGACCGCACCACCTATGGCAAGGTGGAAGGAAATGCGGTTGGAAACGCGAGCTGACCGGGCTGCGATCAGGTTACTCTCTGCGTTCAGTTTACGTGTCTGCGCGTCAATCAGATTAAAGATCGACACCAGGCCGTTGGAGTACTGGCGGGTGGCAAGGTCCTCGGCTTCAACAGCCTCGTCGAGCGCACGGCGCTGGGCATCGACCTGCATCGCAAGAAACTCATCAGCAGCGAGGGCGTCTTCAACTTCGCGCCAAGCCGTCAGCACATCGCCTGCGTAATTGGCCAAGGCACTTTCAGCGAAAGCGATGGCCGCGTCACGATCAGCACGCAAGGCGCCGCCGTTGAACACTGGCTGGGACAGGCTCGCGATGGCATTCGCAGCAATCCGGACAGGGTCGAAGAGATCGGCCAGGTCGGTCTGGTTCGTCCCCAGCGAGCCGCTAAGGTTCAGCGTCGGCAGAAGCGCGAGGCGGGCCTGTTCAGCCCGAAGCCCTGCCGCCGTGACGCGCGCTTCGGAAGCGGCGATGTCAGGCCGGCGCGACAGGAGCAGCATCGGCGTGCCCGCTGCCTCGATAGGCGAAAGCTCTGGCAGGGTCGCAGGGGCTTCAATCTCATTTGCAGGGTAGCGCCCGAGCAGGATTTCCAGTCGGCGCGTCGCATTTCCGAGCGCCTGCCGGCGCGCAGCGATAGCCGCTTCGGCAGTCGCGCGCGCACTGCGGGCCAGACGCACGTCCAGCGCGCTCGACAGGCCGCGCGAAAAGCGTCGCTCTGTCAGCGTGACGATGCGGTCGCGGGCCTCAAGCGTTGCGATGGCAAGACGCTCCTGTGCAACCGCCTCGTTAAGGTCAGTCCAGGCAATCGCCGTCTGGGCGGCCAGTGCGAGGCGAAGCGAAGCAAGATCGGCTTCGCTTGCGACAAGGTCAGCATCGGCAGCATCAATCGCGGCCTGAACGCGGCCCCAGAGATCAGCGGTCCAGCTTGCATCGACACCGAGACCGTAGGTTGGGTCTGTAAAACGCTCATCGAGGGCTGCGCTATAGGTCGAGGTCACTCCGGCAGAGCCTGAAACGGAAACGTTCGGAAGCGAACGGCCATAGACCGAGCGCGCCTGCGCGCGGCTCGCACGAACGATTGCAAGCTGTGATTGGAGATCAGGGTTAGCTGCGAGGGCTTCGGTAACCAGCGCCTCCATGACGGGATCGCCGAACTGAGAGATCCAGTCGCCCGTCGGAAGCTCTCCGGCCACACCACTCTTTGCCCACATTTTCGGCGCCTCGGGCGCAACAGGAAAGATAGCAACCGGCTCCCCAGCCAGGCTTTGCGTGTCCGGCAGGCTGCTGCAACCAGCAAGCGCCACAACAGCGATAATCAGGCCTTCGAACTTCATTCCACCCTCTCTTGCTGTGACCGCAGCTCTAAGCAGCGACTACTCGACTGTCAACAAATAATTATCGAAAATCAATAACCCAAAACAGTCAGAGGTCAGACAGTTGTAATCAGCTGCCTTTTCAGCCGCCTCCACGCCCCAGGTGACTTGCCGCCCGCCCGTTTTCTTGGTTTGGAGTGTTATGGCAAGCACTCGTCAGCATCCTCAACAGTCGGCCTTGCGCCGCACGGAGCGAATCCGGGACTTCTCCGTGCTCGGCGTCGCTGGCAGCGGCCTGCTCGCCTTCATGATGATCACGGGCGCGCTTGGCATTTTCGAAGGCGTGACGGCGATTATTGTTCTGGCGCTCGGCGCTTTGGCTTACTTCGTCGGGTCTGCGCCGCCTGCGATCGATATCGTACCTGTCGACGATCTGCAGGCGAGCGATGAAGCGATGAAATCCTCCGTACGCTCACTTATCCACGCACTGCCGTTCCCGGCCTGCTATATTTCAGGCGAAGGGCGCATTGAGTCCGCCAACAAGAAGATATCGGACCTCTTTCGCATCAAGCATATTGAAGGCGCGCTGAAGTCCGTCATCATCCGACAGCCGGATGTACTGGCTGCAACAGACAGGGTGTCGCGCAATGGCGCTGGTGAGCGGGTCGAGTTCATGGCGATTGATGGTGACGAGCTCTGGCTTGCCCACCTCACGCCGGGACCCGAGCCTTCCAGCGTTTTCGTCGTCTTCGAGGACCGCACCGCCGTGCACCGGGCCGAGCGGGCACGTGCCGACTTCCTTGCCAATGCCAGCCATGAGCTGCGCACACCTCTGACCGCGCTCGCTGGCTTCATTGAAACCATGCGGGGGCCTGCCCGCGATGACCGGGAATCCTGGGACGGATTTCTCGAAATCATGCACAAGCAGACGGACCGGATGCGCCATCTGGTGTCGGACCTCTTATCCTTGTCCCGCATCGAGTTCAGCGAACATCGCGCCCCCGACACGGTCATTGATCTGAGCGATGTGCTCAGCCAGACGGTCCTCGCGCTGCAACCGCTCGCTGCCGAGCGCGCAATCGAGCTATCACTTGAGGGCCTCGGACGGGAGATCCGCGTCACGGCCAAATGGGATGAACTGGCTCAGGTCGTCCAGAACCTGATCAGCAATGCCATGAAATACTCGCCGAGAGGCGGGCGGGTCACCGTTTACATCGGCACCGCCCGCAGCATGGCGGATGCAGCAAAGCTTGCTACCGGGGCGAATGAAGACGTTACCCGCTCTGTCCTCCTGCAGCCGCGCGCCTCGTCCGAGGTGGCCGCAGCATGGATCAGCGTCAGCGATAATGGCGTTGGCATTGCACGTCAGCATCTCTCCAGACTTGGTGAACGCTTCTACCGCGTGGATGAAAGCCGCGGGGGCGACATTGAGGGCACCGGGCTTGGACTAGCCATCGTGAAGCACATCATGGCGCGTCACCGAGGCGGGCTTGCTGTGGCAAGCGAGGAAAACGAAGGCACCTGCTTTGGCGTCTGGCTGCCATGCCTTGAGGGCAGCGCGTCCACCAAACGCTAGACAAATGAGCGTTCCGCCAGAGCCGGAATATCGCCCGCCTGCGCCAGACGCTCTTCATATCGTTTATGCTGACGAGAGCATCCTGGTGGCTGACAAGCCTGCTGGCCTTCTTTCGGTTCCGGGACGGGGTGATCACAAGCAGGCAAGCGTTCTGAGCTACCTCAGAGACCTGTTTGGTTCAGCGTTCGACGTGCATCGGCTAGATCTCGACACATCGGGCTTGATCCTCTTAGCCCGTGTTCCGTCTGCCCAGACAGACCTCGCAAAGCAATTCGCCAGCCGGACAGTGTCGAAGACCTATAATGCTCTGGTCAGAGGTGTGATGGAGAGCAGCGCGGGCGAAATCGACCTTCCGATTGGACGCGACTGGAATGAGCGCCCACGACGTCGCATCGATCACGAGGCCGGCAAGCCATCGCGCACCGTCTGGTGGCTCGAGGCGCAGGGGCTAAGGAACGCCCACCTCAGGCTGCAACCAGTTACTGGCCGCACGCACCAATTGCGACTTCACCTAGCGTCAATCGGCCATCCGATTCTCGGAGATCGCTTATATGACAGTGCCTACGCTCAAGGACGATTAAATCTGCATGCAAGCAGTCTGGCATTCACACATCCCGAAACAGGAAAACCCATGCAATTTCTGAGCGCTGCACCGTTCGCGCTCTTGTAGAGCACGGGCAACACACGCTTGTGATCAGTATGTGTCACATATGTGTCAATCAGCGACGTTATGAGGCCCCAAAGACGACTATTGGGTGCGCAGCGGAATGCTGGAAACTTTCGGACATCTGCCCGTCGCTTGGCTGCTCTTTGCAGTGCTCGCAGCGGCTGCTTTCATGGCCTTCTATGTAGGGCGCACGCAGGCCGTGGGCATTGCCCGTGGGTACACCTCACAACTGAATTCGCAGCCAAACTACCATGGCTATTTTGTTGCGATGGCGACCATCGCTCCGGCGGCGGTCATCCTTCTCATCTATATGATGTTCGGCGAATCGCTCGTGCGCGCGCAGTTCGCCAGCGAGCTACCCGAACGCATCCGCGCGCTCGGTGATCTTGAGCTTGGCCAGTATATCGACCGAATTTCAGAGCACGCGACACGCCGCGATGCGACGGCGACGGGCAATGCCTTGTTCGACGCAGCCTCTGACCGCTACACCGACCTGGTTGGCCTATCGCGTATCGCTGCCATCCTGCTTGCCGTTCTGGCAGCGGCCGGTGGTTTCTTCTTCGGCCGCAGCCGTCTCAGCGGCGACTTCCGTGCACGCGCACGTGTTGAAGACGGCATCAAGTTCCTGCTCTTCCTCTGCGCCGCAATCGCCATCCTGACCACGATTGGCATTGTTGCGAGCCTGCTGTTCGAAGCGCTTCGCTTTTTCTCGCGCGTCAACGTCTTCAGCTTCCTGTTCGGCACAGAGTGGAATGCGCAGACGGGCGCAGATTTTGGCGCCATCCCGCTTTTCTTCGGCACCTTCCTCATCGCATTCCTTGCGATGCTCGTCGCCGCACCGATCGGCCTGTTCTCGGCGATCTATCTGTCGGAATATGCCAGCCCGCGCGTCCGCAGCATCGTCAAGCCGATCCTCGAGCTGCTCGCCGGCATCCCGACCGTAGTCTATGGCTTCTTCGCGCTCCAGTTCGTCGCCCCGATCGTTCGAGCAAGTGCTACCTGGATCAACGGCCTCCCCTTCATTCCGGATGGTTTCCTGGCTGCCCAGCCAACCAGCGCGCTCGCCGCCGGCCTTGTCATGGGTATCATGATCATCCCGTTCGTGTCGTCTCTGTCCGATGACGTGATCAATGCCGTGCCGCAGACCCTCCGCGATGGCGCTTATGCAATGGGCGCGACCAAGTCCGAGACGGTCAAGCAGGTCGTCATGCCAGCTGCACTGCCAGGCGTGATCGCCGCCCTCCTGCTTGCTGTTTCGCGTGCTATCGGTGAGACGATGATCGTCGTCATGGCTGCCGGTCAACGCGCCCAAATCACGCCCGACCCGACCGCCGACCTTACCACGATCACCGTTCAGATCGTCGCCCTGCTGACCGGCGATACAGAGTTCGACAGCGCAAAGACCCTGTCAGCTTTCGCGCTCGGCTTCGTGCTCTTCATCGTCACGCTGATCTTCAATCTCATCGCGCTTCGCGTGGTCAAGAAGTACAGGGAAAAATATGAGTAGCCCGACTGAAGGCACAGCGAACACCGGCTCCTTCGTTACCGAAGAAGCGCTGCAGCGCCTGAAAAAGCGCCACGGCGCCGAAGCGCGCTTCAAGCTGTACGGCCAACTTGCAATTGGTATCGCAATTGTCGCGCTCGTGGCTCTGCTTGTCTCGATTTTCGGTCAGGCCAGCAGCGCCTTCTCTCGCTACGTGCTGAGCTATGACCTCAACATCGAGGCAAGCTATGTAGATCCGGACGGCACACGCGACCCCGAGGCGATCGCCCGCAATGTCAGCGGCTTTAACCTCATGCTGCAGGACCAGCTTGCCGACGAGTTTCTTTCCGATGACGCGAACAGGAATCTTCGGCGCGAGCTTTATGGCATGTTTACCCGGCTTGCCGTCCTGCCAATCGCGCGCGCCACGGCCGATGCGCCTGAGACCATTGGATCAGAGCAGATCTTCAACGTCGCGCTTGCCGACGACATTGATCTCTTTCTCAAGGGCGGCGTCAGCGCCCGCAAATCGATCGAGATAGGCACTGTTGCAGCCGGAGACGGCTCAACCGAGGATGGCGTCACGCTGACACTGGCCTCGCAGGACGCCGCTGAGAAGCTCGGCGCGGCGCTTACCGAACTCACCCGTACCGATGTCGACGACGCCCCGGCCGTCGCCCTGATCAAGGCTGGAAACACGTGGTATCGGATGGAAGCTTCCGAGGGCCGGAACCTCTCGCTGACCTACCTTGCTGGCCCCCGCGCGCTGCCGAGTGAAGGCGCAGCGATCGAGGCCCTCATTCTTGCGCAGAGCCAGGAAAATCGCACGGTTACCGACCGTCAGATTGCCTGGACTAAGATTCTCCAGACGCAAGGCCGTATCAAATCAGTGCTGAACACCAGCCTGTTCACCAATTCAGACAGCACATATCCGGAACTCGCTGGAACGGCTGCGGCAATTGTCGGCTCGCTGCTGACCATGCTGGTCACGGCGCTCCTCGCCATTCCGGTCGGTATCTTTGCAGCCGTCTATCTCGAAGAGTTCGCGCCGAAGAACCGCCTGACATCGCTGATCGAAGTCAACATCAACAACCTCGCCGCTGTGCCGTCGATCGTGTTCGGCCTGCTTGGCGCAGCCGTGTTTATCAACTTCATGGGACTTCCGCGTTCTGTCCCTCTGGTTGGTGGTCTTGTGCTTGGTCTTCTGGTCCTGCCCACAGTCATCATCGCCTCGCGTGCTGCGCTCACAGCCGTACCACCTTCCATCCGCACGGCGGCGCTCGGTGTCGGCGCGTCGAAGACGCAGTCCGTCTTCCATCACGTCCTGCCGCTCGCGGCCCCTGGCATCATGACGGGCGCCATTATCGGCATGGCCCGCGCCCTTGGCGAAACCGCCCCCCTTCTGCTGATCGGCATGGTCGCCTTTGTTGCAGAAGTCCCCGACGGCCCTATGGACGAGTCGACGGTATTGCCCGTTCTGATCTATAAGTGGTCAACGGGTGCAGAACGCGCATGGGAACCGCAGACAGCAGCCGCGATTATCGTGCTGCTCGTCTTCCTCATTCTCATGAACTTGATCGCGATCATTCTCAGACGCCGCTTTGAAAGGAGATGGTAGTCACCATGGACGGAAATATGGAACACTTCACCCAGACCAAATCTTCCGCTCGTGCAGACGCTGCCTCTGCACCAATCAAGGTCGATTGCCAGAACATCGACGTCTATTACGGCGACAAACAAGCGATTGAGGACATCTCGCTTCAAATCGAAGACCGCTCCGTGACCGCCTTCATCGGCCCGTCCGGTTGTGGCAAGTCGACCTTCCTGCGCTGCATGAACCGCATGAACGACACCATCGAGTCGGCAAAGGTCACCGGTAAGATCTTTATGGACGGCGCGAACATCAATGATCCGTCTATCGATCCGGTCCTGCTTCGCTCGCGTGTCGGCATGGTGTTCCAGAAGCCGAACCCGTTTCCGAAATCGATCTATGACAACATTGCCTACGGCCCGCGTATTCACGGCCTCGCCTCCGGCAAGGCAGAGATGGACGAGGTGGTCGAGAACTCTCTTCGCAAGGCTGGTCTCTGGGAAGAAGTGAAAGACCGCCTTCCGGCGCCCGGCACGAGCCTTTCCGGCGGCCAGCAGCAACGCCTCTGTATTGCGCGCGCGATCGCCGTCAGCCCTGAAGTCATCTTGATGGACGAGCCCTGCTCGGCACTCGACCCGATTGCGACCGCGAAGATCGAGGAGCTGATCGACGAACTGCGCGAGCGCTACTGCATCGTGATCGTCACACACTCCATGCAACAGGCCGCCCGCGTCTCGCAGAAGACGGCCTTCTTCCATCTCGGCAAGCTCATCGAGTATGGTGACACCGAACGGATTTTCACCAATCCCGAGCATGGCCGTACACAAGACTACATCACCGGCCGCTTCGGTTAAGCGGCAGAGAGACCCCCTACATGCCTGACCATATCGTTACAGCCTTTACCGATGAGCTTGAGCATCTGTCAGCGAACCTCCTGCGCATGGGTGGTCTTGCCGAGAGCATGATCATGGATGCCAGCCGCGCCGTTGCGACGTTCGATCTTGAGCTTGCCCGTGACGTCATCAAGCGCGACCGCTCCATCGACGAGCTTGAAGTCGAAGCCGAGAAGGCAATCATCCGCCTGATCGCATTGCGCCATCCGATGGCGGGCGACCTTCGCGCCGTGCTCGGTGCAATGAAGCTCGCTGGCGACATCGAACGTATTGGCGACCTTTGCAAGAATATCGCGAAGCGCTGTCTTGAACTGAACGGCGATGAAAATCGCGCCGCAGTCAAAGGCATCGAACGTATGTCTCGCGCCGTATCCCATCAACTTCAGATGGCGCTGGACTGCTACCTGCGCCAGGACATCGAAGCGGCGAAGATGGTGCTCGATATGGATGACGATATTGATGACCACTACACCTCGCTGTTCCGCGAGACGCTGACCTATATGATGGAAGACCCGCGCCAGATCGGTTCGAATACACACCTGATTTTCATGGCGAAGAACCTTGAGCGGATCGGCGACCACGCCACCAATATTGCCAAGGCGGTCTATTACATGGTCACCGGCGAGGCGACGACGGGCGCGAAGGTTGAATCCCGGCTTGCCAAAGATGCGGGAGAGCAGCGTTGAAGCCATTCGTCCTGATTGCTGAAGACGAGAAAGCAGTCGCCGAACTGCTCCGCTACAATCTGGAACGCGAAGGTTACGACACTGCCGTCGCCCCTGATGGGGACGAGGCCATGCTCCTGCTAGAGGAGCGTCTGCCCGATCTCGTCCTGCTCGACTGGATGCTGCCAAAGGTGCCGGGGATCGAAGTATGCCGACGCATTCGCTCGAAGTCCGAAACCGCAAACCTGCCAGTAATCATGCTTACGGCCCGATCTGAAGAGAGTGACCGTATTCGCGGCCTCGATACCGGCGCTGACGATTATGTCACGAAGCCCTTCTCGACGACGGAACTGATGGCCCGCGTGCGCGCCGTCCTGCGCCGTATTCGCCCTGCGCTTGTCGATGACCGCGTCACCGTTGGCGACATTTCCATCGACCGGACGACGCATACAGTCAGCCGCAATGGCGAAGAAATCCATCTCGGGCCGACGGAATTCCGCCTGCTGGATTACTTCATCCAGCATCCGGGCCGTGTCTTCTCGCGAGAACAACTCCTTGATGGTGTCTGGGGGTCGGACGTCTATGTCGAGGTTCGGACCGTCGACGTGCATGTTGGCCGCCTTCGCAAGGCGCTGATGAGCAAGGGCGGCGAGGACCCGATCCGGACCGTGCGCGCTGCTGGTTATTCGCTGCGATCGAATTAGGCTTCTGCCTGACCGGCCAAGCCGGGGAAATTATTGTCGTGACGTGTTCCTGCGCCGATGTGAATTGGCAAGACTTACCGCCTGACAGCGCATACCGTCCGCGAAATCTTATGCAGGAGACTGACGATGCGCATTGGTGTGCCGACTGAAATCAAGAAGCAGGAATCCCGCGTCGGCCTGACGCCGGAGAGCGTTGGCGACCTCATCAATTCCGGCCACGAAGTCTTCGTCCAGAAAGGCGCAGGCCTTGGCTCCGGATTTGCCGATGACGCCTATACCGATGTCGGCGCGAAAATCGTCGCGGACGCTGACGCGGTGTTCAAGTCAGCAGAACTCATCGTGAAGGTGAAGGAGCCTCAGCCAGAAGAGACAGCGCGCCTCACGCCTGAGCACACGCTCTTCACCTATCTGCACCTCGCTCCCGATCCGGTGCAGGCGAAGGGCCTCATCGAATCCGGCTGTACCGCCATCGCCTATGAGACCGTCACCGAGCCTGCAGGCGGCCTACCGCTTCTGCGCCCGATGAGCCAGGTTGCCGGACGCATGTCCATGCAGGTCGCTGCCTGGGCTCTGATGCGCACAAAACGTGGCCGCGGTCTTCTGCTTGGCGGCGTACCCGGCGTGCAGCCCGCCAAAGTCGTGATCATCGGCGGCGGCGTTTCCGGCACGAATGCAGCCGAAATCGCTGTCGGCATGCGCGCCGACGTCACCGTCTTCGACCGCAACAATAACCGCCTCGCTGAGCTCGACGCCCAGTTCAACGGTCTGGTCAAGACGATGTACTCCACCAAGGCGGCGCTCGATGCGGCCGTGAAGGAAGCTGACCTCGTGATCGGCGCTGTGCTGATCCCGGGCGCGTCAGCCCCCAAGCTGATCTCCCGCGCGCAGCTGAAGACGATGAAGCCGGGCGCTGTGCTGGTCGATATTGCCATCGACCAGGGCGGTTGTTTCGAGACCTCGAAGCCGACCACACACGAAGACCCGATCTACGATGTCGACGGCATCCTGCACTATTGCGTCGCGAACATGCCGGGCGCCGTGCCCCGCACGTCGACCTATGCCCTCAATAACGCCACCCTGCCCTTCGTGCTGCAGATCGCAAACAAGGGCACACACGAGGCGCTGAATTCGAACCAGCATCTCGCCAATGGCCTGACGGTCGCCGAAGGCCACATCACGCATGAGCCGGTCGCGAAAGATCTCGGCATGACCTACAAGCTGCCGGAGTGGTTCAAGCCGAAGGGCTAGACCCGCGTCAGATCTTCCGAAGCGCCGACAGAAGCCCGTCCATATCAGGCGGTAGCGGCGCTTCGGCGAAGACGTCTTCCCCGGTCACCGGATGAACGAAGCCGAGGCTTGCGGCGTGCAGGGCCTGCCTGTCGAACTGGCGCGCGCGCGTCGTGGCGTCGATGAAGGCCTCACCCGACCCATACGCCTTGATGCCGCGCTGGCGGCCATAGGTCGGATCACCGATCAGCGGCGCACCGATATGCGCCAGATGCACCCGTATCTGGTGCGTCCGGCCGGTCTCAAGCCGACATTCGATCAGCGCCGCCGCCGGAAGGCCGACGCCCTTGTCTAGTTCACCGAAGGTTTCCCTGGCCTTGTAGTGGGTGACAGCGTGACGCCCGTCGCCGCTCTCCTCATCGCGAATGACGGCCATTTTCTTGCGGTCACTGGTTGAGCGGGCAATGCGCATATCGACTGTTCCGACCAGCGGACGCGGAGCGCCGCGCGTAATTGCCAAGTAAGTCCGGTCGATATCGTGTGTCTTGAAAAGCTTGGAGAGACCGGCATGGGCAGGCTCGGTCTTGGCAACAACGAGGACGCCCGTGGTGCCCTTATCGATCCGGTGCACGATACCGGGACGTTCAACGCCCCCAATACCGGGCAGCTCTCCAGCGCAATGATGGAGCAGGGCGTTCACAAGTGTCCCCTGCCAGCTGCCTGGCGCGGGATGCACGGCCATGCCCGAGGGCTTGTTCACCAGTATAAGGTGCTCATCCTCGAACAGGATATCGAGCGGGATGTCTTCAGGCTCTGGCGTCGCTGGCACCGGGTCCGGCATGTTAAGCGTGTAGGTATCGCCAGGCGAGACGCCTGCCTTTGGATCATCGGCCGTCTTGCCATTGAGGCTGACAGCGCCTTCCTTGATCAAGGTCTTTGCGCGAGACCGCGAGAGCTCTGGCAAGGCCTCCGACAGGAAGCGATCGAGCCTCGTACCCTTGTCGGTGTCAGTCGCGGTGGCAGTGAGAGTGTTCATCGGATCAGCTTATAGACCTTGTTTCGCGGAGTCGTCATGATCGCGCTGTAGACAGGCCAAAATCGATTCCTGAGGAGCGGGCTACAATGAGCAAGATTTCCAGACGTCACTTTCTAAGCTTCAGCGCGGGCGCCGCGGGCCTCGCTGCCTGTGCCACCGAAACCACCGGCAACACGCCGCTCGCCGACAACCGCGCCGCGTTTGCAGGCGAGGTGAGCTTTGACCACGGCGTTGCATCTGGGGACCCGCTGAGCGACAGCGTTATCGTCTGGTCACGCGTCACACCGGCCGATGAGAATACGCAGTCACCAGTGCCCGTGACCGTCCGCCTCTACCGCGATGAAGCGATGAGCCTGCTCGCAGCGGAAATACAACTTAACGCCACCTCCGCACGCAACTTCACGCTCAAGGCGGACATTCAGAGCCTGCAGGCGGAGACCGAATACTTCTACCAATTCACGGCCCGCACAACGTCCGGCGATGTCGTCTCCCCTGTCGGGCGAACGAAGACCGCCCCTGCATCAGGCAAGCCGCCTGTGACCTTCGCCGTCGTGTCGTGCTCGAATTTCCCGTTCGGCTATTTCAACGTTTACGACGCCATTTCCAAGCGCACGGACCTTGATGCCGTCATCCATCTTGGCGACTACATCTATGAGTATGGCGTCGACGGTTATGGCGGTCAGGCCGGTCAGGAGATTGACCGCAACCACGAGCCGCCAATGGAAATCGTCTCGCTCGGCGATTACCGGACCCGGCACGCCCAATACAAGCGCGATCCGATGCTTCAGGCGGCCCACGCCGTTGCGCCCTGGATCTGCACCTGGGACGACCACGAAAGCACCAACAATTCCTACCGGACGGGCGCCGAGAACCACCAGCCAGAAACTGAAGGCAACTGGACTGACCGCAAGCAGGCCGCGGTTCAGGCCTATCTGGAATGGATGCCAGTTCGCGACCCCGAAGCGGGCCGCGCCACTGGCGGCATCTACCGCACCTTCAGCTTCGGCGACACCGCCAGCGTCTTCTGCCTAGAGTCCCGCCTGACGGGCCGCTCGGACGAAATCTCATGGGGCGCAGAACTGTCTGGGGTTGCCCCTGACGCTATCCCGGCGAAGGCGCAGGAAGTCATGGGCCGGGTCAGCGATGAGAGCCGCACCATGCTTGGCCGGGTTCAGGAAGAATGGCTCGATGGCGAGCTGCAGTCCTCGGTCTCAAGCGGCAAGACCTGGCAGGTCCTCGCCAATCAGGTCATCATGGCCCGCGTGCGACCGCCGAACCTGATGGGAACCCTCACCGACGCGCAGAAAGCCGCGCAGAGCGGATACGTCGCCCAGATGATCCCGTTCAGCCAGCTTGGCCTGCCCTTCAATCTGGATGCGTGGGATGGCTTCCCTGCCGCACGTGAGCGCCTCTATGCATCAGCTGCGGCGGCAAATGCACGGCTCGTGACGCTGACCGGCGATACGCACACCGCATGGGCCAATACATTACATGACAGCGCCGGCGCTGCTCGTGGGGTCGAGTTTGGCTGCACCTCGGTCACCTCGCCCGGCCTTGGCACCTACATCAAGGACGTGCCGGACCTTGGCGACCAGTTTGCAGCTGCCAATGAGGATGTGAACTGGTACAAGGTGGACGGCCACGGCTACACGCTGGTGACGCTGACAGCGGACGATGTGACTTCGGAATACGTCGAAGTCTCTGGCATTCGCGACCAGTCCTACACCACCGGCTCTATCGCCCGCTTCCGTGCTGCGCGTACCGACGACGGCATGACGGCGCTTGAACGCGCCTAGCCGCGCCCCCGATAGGTTGGCACACCTGTGTCAGGAACGATAAGGTCTTCTGGCGGGCGTCCTGTCTGCCAGAAGACATCAATCGGGATGCCGCCGCGTGGATACCAGTAGCCGCAAATCCGCATCCATGTCGGATCCAGCAGATCCTGCAGGCGCTTGCCGATGGCAACGGTGCAGTCCTCATGGAAGGCGCCGTGATTGCGGAATGACGTCATGTAGAGCTTCAGGCTCTTGCTCTCCACCAGCCACTCGCCCGGCGCATAGTCGATCACGATGTGCGCAAAGTCGGGCTGGCCTGTAACCGGGCAAAGCGACGTAAATTCCGGTACGGTAAAGCGCGCCAGATAGAGCGTCCCCGCATGCGGGTTCTTCACACGCTCCAGCTCTGCCACTTCAGGCGAAGCCGGAATGGCGCTTGAGCCGCCAAGCTGTTCAAGGCCGGTATAGATACTCTCGCTCATGGATCAGAAACCTCCGATGCGCGGCAGGATGCCGAAGCTGAGCGACATGTAGACCGCATAGGCAAGAAGCAAGACTGCGCCTTCCCAGCGCGCCAGCTTGCGCCCGGTATATGCAAATAGAACAAGCAGGAACACGGACAGGGCAAGCGCTCCCATATCCTGCATGGTGACGAGGCTTGTCATCTCGCCGTATTCCATCGCGCTGACATCGACCGGCGTTCCAGCAGCAGGCTCTGGCGTGGACATGAGGCTGAACGGAAAGATAGCAGCCGATACGCCCATAATGCCAAGAATGTTGAAGATGTTAGAGCCAATGACATTGCCAAGGGCGACATCAGCCTTGCCCTTCAGGGCCGACATCACCGATGTCACAAGTTCTGGCAGGCTGGTCCCCACGGCAACGATCGACAGGCCGATGACGGTTTCGGAAATGCCGAACATGCGCGCCAGATCAGAGCCGCCATGCACGAGGAAACGAGCTCCGAGGATCACACCCGCGATACCGCCCACAGCCAGCAGCAATGAGACAAGCAGCGGCTCCTTGGTCTCGACGACCTCGGCTTCTCCGGCATGCACTTCGCCCGCGGCAGACCCCTTGCGCCGGTCGAGCAGGACGGAAAGCACAAGGTAGACAAGAAGCACGCCGATGAAGGCAAGGCCCGTCATCCGTGTGAAACCGTCAATCCATATGACAGCCGCGAAAACGGCTGTAACGGCCACCATGAAAAGGCCGTCACGCGCGAGCGCACGCGGGTTCGTGACGATTGGGCAAATCACGCAGGCCGCGCCTATAACCAGCAGCACATTGGCCACGTTCGACCCGTTCACATTACCGATGGAGAGCCCCGTCGACCCATCAGACAGCGCCTGAAGGCTGGTGACCAGTTCGGGCATGGAAGTGCCGAAGCCCACCAGGGTCAGGCCGATCAGCAGTTCTGACATACCGAGCCTGCGCGCAACGCCGACCGAACCGCGAACCAGGAATTCTCCGCCCGCAAATAGCAGGACCAGGCCGCCTAATATAAGGGCAATCATCATCGTCATGTTCATCTAACTCCCAACCAGAACGGCATTCTGCTCATGCGCGGCGCTCTATATCCGCCGCGAATTCCCTTGCGGGATGAAACGGCTACACTGGTCGCGTGAATGGAAAGGAAAATCAATGCGTCTTGCATACCGCGCCCCACTTCTCGCAGCCTTCGTCGTTCTGGCTTCCTGTGCCTCGCAAGGGCCAGCCGGTGTTTCTGCAAACTCGGCTGTAGTTGAAACCGAACGCATCGAAGCCGTGATCCAGAAGCAGGCCGCTGCCTGGAATCGCGGCGATATCGAAGCCTTCATGGACGGCTATCTGCGCTCATCCAAACTGCGCTTCGCCTCAGGCGGCACTGTCACACGCGGATTTGAGCCTACGCTTGCGCGCTACAAGGCACGATATGACACGCGCGAGGCAATGGGCACGCTCTCCTTCACTGAGCTTGAAACCGTCCTGCTATCCGAAGACGCCGCCGTGCTTCATGGCCGCTGGCAGCTCATACGCGACAATGACACCCCGTCAGGCCTCTTCACGCTTGTCTTCCGCAAGATTGGCGGCGACTGGCAGATCATCAGCGACACTACGACCTCGGCAGACTGATTGCGCTTGGCGCCTGCTTCGACATAGACAGGCGAGGACGTCGGCAGCGATCGTGAATGGGGGACGAACAGGATGGCGCGCGCAACGCTGGATCTTGAGACACACACATCGCGGCTCGAAGCGGCAATCGAAAGCATCTGGTTCCGAAACCTGATCACAGCGCTGATCATTCTGAACGCCGCTGTTCTGGGTATCCTCACCTATCAGGAAGACCTCCCTCCTACTTTGGTCGTCTCCCTGAACGGCATCGATCGCGCGATCACCTACATCTTCGCGGTTGAGATTTTCCTGAAGCTCGTCGTCTATCGCCTTCTCTTTTTCCGCTCCGGCTGGAACTGGTTCGACTTCATCGTTGTCGGCATATCGTTGGCGCCAGGAAGCGAAGCCTTCTCGGTACTGCGGGCGCTGCGCGTGCTGCGGGTCCTGCGGCTGCTGCACGTCGTTCCGATGATGAAGCGCATCACCGAAGCGCTCCTGAAAGCCCTGCCCGGCATGGGAGCCATCGTCGCCGTTTTGGCGCTGCTGACATACGTCTACGCGGTCATGGCGACGAACATGTACGGCAACACCGATAATGAGGAGGTGCTGCAGCTTTTCGGAGACCTGCCAAGTTCTGCCTTCTCGCTGTTTCAGGTCATGACAATGGATGGATGGCGGTTCGAAGTCGTCCAGAAAGTCATCGACGACGGTCATCCATGGGCCTGGCTGTTCTTCATCACTTTTATCTTCATCGCCAGCTTCGCCGTCCTGAACCTCTTTATCGCCCTTGTTGTTGAAGCCCTCGCGGCTGAACAGAGAGCGGCAACCGATGAGCTGCTCGAAGACATCGAGGAAGACGTTGAACACGCCGAAGAGGAACGTGACGAAATCCTGAAGCTGCTGACGTCGCTGCGCGAGGAAATGGCCAGCTTGCGCGCCGCCGTCGATCAACGCGAGAGTGGCGGCAAGACCAGCGAATAGCAGTGAATTCTCACGAACTCGTAATGGTTATTATTGCCATTTGTGAGTATAGGTCACTGTCCCAACGGCCCGATCCGATTATACTGACATTCCAATGAGCCTTTGGCAGTTGCTCATCGATGGCGGAAAACGCCTCTTCGATCCCGATACGCCGGAAGAGCCGGTGGGGAGCGAACAGGCCTGCGCGCCTGATCCGAATGATGTTGGATTCACTGCGGCGGTGGTCGGTCTCAGCGCCAAGATGGCAGCGGCCGATGGCCGGGTCAGCGATGCCGAAGTCATGATGTTCTCGCGCATTTTCCGCGCTTCGCCGGAAGACGAAACCCAGGTCAGGCGCGTCTTCCGCATCGCCCAGCAGACGGTCCGCGGCTACGAAGCCTATGCCCGCAAGATCGGCAAGAAATACTCTGCGCGGCCCTGCCTTCTGGAAGGTGTCCTCGACGGACTGTTCATGATTGCCGGCGCCGATGGTGCGGTGACAGGCGATGAGATTGAATATCTGCGCACTGTTTCAGAAGCCTTCGGCTTCGATGAGACGACCTTCCGGCGTATCCGGGCGAGCCATCTTGGGCCCGACCGCGATGACCCGTACCATATTCTCGGCGTCGCCCATGACGCTGCATTTGACGAAATTCGCCGCGCCTATCGCCAGCTCATGGCTGACAATCATCCCGATAGAATCGTTGGCAACGGCGCCCCGCGCGAGTTTGAGCTCGCCGCCCACGACAAGGCTGCCGCCATCACGGGCGCCTATGCGCGCATTCGGGCAGAAAGAGGCCTGATTGCGGCAAACTGAGGGATTCCGCCGCAGAGAGATTGATTCCGGGGCGTTCAGCCTTCACATTCCTCTGCAGGAGACACGCACATGACATCAGCACGCACCCCGATTTCAGCAGACCTTATCCTCAACCGGATTGGCTACGCCTTTAAAGAGGCGGCGCGCTGGACACTGAAAGGGCTGCTTGCGATCGCGATCGTGTTTATGGCCGGTGTCATTGCAGTGATCACGGCCGCAGCCGGGCTGTTCATCGCTGCCGTTGCGGTCCTCCTGAAACTCACAACGGGCAAGGCCGCGCCGCGCCGCGCGCAATATGCTGGTGGTGAAACCGACGAAAGCGGCATCACGCTTGAGGCCCACCGCACCGCACGCGGCTGGACCGTCGAACGCTAGGCCGACTTGGCAGAAGCCCGTCTGCGGCTCTCAGAATACTTCAGGTTCCGAATACGCTCGACTGCGCCTTGAATGCAGCAGCATCGACCTCATGGCGTAGCGGTTTTCCAGCAAGGAAGCTGGACAGGTTCTCGAGAAACTGTTCGTCATTGCGCCGGTCTGTGCCCTCAGTCGTTGGCGCGGTGTGTGCCGTTAGCGTGATGGCTGGATGAACCCAGAGTGGGCTTTCCGGCGAGAGTGGCTCTTGGCGGGTAACATCCAGTGCCGCATGCGCTGGCCGCCCCTGATCCAGCGCTGCCATAAGCGCTTCTTCGTCGACCAGAGGTCCACGCCCGACATTCAGGAACAGGCTGCCCGGCGACATCGCCGAGAAGAAGTCGGCATTGCCAAGGTTTTCCGTCTCCGACGTCAGCGGGCAGCAGAAAAGAACTGCATCGGCAAGGCCGATATCCTCAGGCGTCAGCTGATCTGGATGCAGCATATGATCGGCGAATGGGGAGACGGCACTGGAGCGCCGCACGCCCGTCACATGTGCGCCAAGGGCTTTTAAACGTCGGCCAGCATTCTCGCCGATATGGCCAAATCCATAGATCAGCCACCGTGTCTCTCCGACTTCACGGAAGGGCACCTTCTGCCACTTGCGGTCCTGCTGAGACCTCCGGCGCGCGGCTCCTTCGCCAAAGAAGTCGAAAGCCGCCCAGAGAACCCATTCAGCGATGGCGTGGGCCTGCACATGGCTGACCGTGTAGATCTCGGCCTTCTGTCCGACTTTCTGCAGAAACTCATTATCGAGGCCGGCGGCGATGGACTGAAACCAGGCGAGGCGAGGCGCGGAGTAGACCTCTTTCACAAAATCGCGCACGGCCGGGCTGAAAAAAGCGTCTGTATTGCCATATGCAATGACACCTTTCGTCCCTTCGCCGCCCCATGGGCGCCTGAATTGCGCACTATCGCTTAAGGTGTAAGGCGCTATTTGTTCAGCCAGCGGCTTGAGACGGGCTTCCAGCCGGGAGAAGGTTCTTTCATGTATAAGAAGATCGTACAAATCGCGCTCCCGTGCCTGCTTGGACTGACCCTTCTGCCAGTGGAAGCTGCCCATGGCCAGTATCAGGCCGAGGGAGAATTCGCAGATGTCCGAAGCCAGGACTATCTTCGCGACGTGGTCGCGCTTGCGTCCACGCTTGGCTCTGCCCATGCCCTCCGCGTGCTTTGTAACGGGCGCAATGACCAGTATTGGCGCAGCTATATGCAGGACCTTTTGAGCCTCGAAGCACCCTATCAGGGCCGGCTGCGCACCTCGATGGTCGATGCCTTTAACACAGCCTACTCAGCCGAAGCAGCGCGCAGGAATTCCTGTGACGACAGCGCGGTGTCAGCCGAACGTGTCTATGCTTCGACGGGTGAGCGACTCGCCAACGCGCTCGTGCAGGCGAACCTTCCTGAAAGCGCACGCGGAAGCGAGAACTAGTCCTCTCGCTTGATCCTGGCCTTGCCGCGGCCGATGGCAAGCGCCTTCACCGCCCCCCGGAACGTCCGCACTTCCTGGCTGGTCCACTGACCGCGAATGAACGCGTTGCGCAGATTGCGGGTCATGAGCGGCGTCTTGTCCGGCGGATAGAAATAGCCCGCGCGCTCAAGCTCATACTCGAAATGCTCGAACATGCCGATCAACTCGGCGCGGCTGGCAACGTCGCTGACCCCTGCCTCAGCGCCCTCAAAACGGCCTTCCTGACCAAGCGCATCACCCCAGGCGTGTGCGAAGACGATCACCGCTTGCGAGAGATTGAGAGAGGCGAAAGCCTTATTCACCGGATAGGTCATGATCGCATCGCTGAGCGCGACATGGTCATTGTGAAGGCCCTGCGCCTCATTGCCGAACATGATGCCGGTTTTCAGAGACTGCTGCCGGACAAGCTCCACGGCACCTGCCGCCGTCACCACAGGCTTTTCCATGCCGCGCGGGCGCGCCGTGGCCGCGATGAGGTAGCCAAGATCAGCGCAGGCGTCCTCGACACTGTCGAACACAGACACTTCAACGCCGGCTTCAAAGGCGCCGGCTGACATCGGTTCCGCCGCAGGGTTCGGCCAGCCATCGCGCGGCGCCGCAATGCGAAGTTCGGTCAGTCCGAAGTTCAGCATGGCGCGCGCCGTTGCGCCGATGTTTTCGCCGAGCTGCGGCTCTGCGAGAATGATGATTGGCCTGTCTGTTTCCGTCATTCGCCTGAATAGTCCGGCCAATCCATCGAACGGAACTGGCCATTCGCAGTAAATTCCGGCTGAAGTCCCGCATCCTGCAGAAGCTCGCGCAGCGCCCGGCGGGGTTGGCTCAACTCATCTTCCACGATGGCACGAATACGCTCGCGCTGCCCGGGCGTCGCGCCCATCAGCTGCAGCGACGTAAAATAGACCTGCTTGTCGATTACATGATCCGAGCTTCGAGCCGCCCAGTCGCTGAGCCCATCCCAGAAGCCAAACAAATTGCGCTGCTTGAGATAGCCATCAGTCGCCAGGGCAATGAAATCGCCGCATGCATAAGGGCCAGAGGAGGCGCCGCGATCAAGCGCGGTTTCCAGCGAGCCGCCCTCCAGCGTCGTCACGCAGTCCTCGAAAGCGTTCTGATAGACAGATGAAAGAAACCCGTCCGGGGCATCCATATTCGACGCAATCAGCTGGTAAGCGATGGAATTGGCGAAGCCGTCATGGATCCAGGCCGCCTCTGGACCGCCGAGCACAACACTGTTGCGGGTCTGGAACAGGCCAACGAGTTCGCGGATCGTGTACCAGTGCAGATAGGCGAGCGCATCACTATTGCGGTTGGAAAAGCCCTGCCCGCCCAGCTCCAGCATGATCTGGTTGTCGAGCACGCTCCCCTCAAGCGAAAGTCCCTGCGCCTGCGCGCCCTTATAGGCAACAATCACCGAGATATCGCGCTCCAGCTCCGCGCCCCATCGGTTTTCCAGTGTACCAAGAAACCCTTCGATGGCGCCAGGCAGGCCGGACGACAGCCATTCCGGCAGGTAAGGGTCCGCCAGGAGTGAGAAGCCATCATGGGCGGAATACTCGCCCTCGCCGATATAGACGTACTGGTCCTGCACCCGGGCGCTCAACAGGTCTTCCGACACGGCAGCGCTGGTCAGGACTGGCCCTTCCGCTTCGACTGTAAGCGTCATCGGCAGCACGTCAGATGGCATGGCAGTCAGATCGCCGTTCAGGGCTTCGACACTCTCAAGGTCCTTGAATCCGATGAGTTCGAACTGCGCATCGTGTACCGCGATGCCGCCACCTGCAAAGGTTACGAACGGCGTCGGGTCATTCGGCAGCTGCCCGGTCAGGGGGATGATACTGAACTCGATCTCACTCACCGGTTCATTCATGACGATCACGTCGATGCCATCCAGCCTTCCAAGGCGGGCACCTTCGGTCTCAGGCGACCAGGTCGCGGATCGGTAGCCCGTCAGCGAATGCGCGAGTGCATAGACGGGCTGCGGCGCATCGAAGCTGTAACGGACAAACCAGTTGCCATCGTCTCTCGGACCAACCGTGACACTAGCCGCCGAAGCGTCCCTTTCGGCCTGTCGTGACTGCGCATGTGAAGGCGCGGCGAGCACGCAAAGGCTCAGCATCGCCGCAAGACTTAGTCGGGTGAGTTTCATGGGTCCGCTCAATCAGCTGTTGCAGGCGCGAATACCGCTTTTGACCATTCGACCCCTTCTGCTATAGCCGCCCGGGATACAGTGCAACTGAAAGGACTTTCACACGATGGCAAAGATCAAGGTCAAGAATCCGGTCGTCGAGCTCGACGGCGATGAGATGACCCGCATCATCTGGCAGATGATCAAGGACCGCCTCATCCACCCCTACCTCGATATCGATCTCAAATATTTCGACCTCGGCATCGAAGCCCGCGACGCGACCGATGACCAGATCACGATCGACGCGGCAAACGCCATCAAGGAACATGGCGTTGGCGTCAAATGTGCGACCATCACGCCTGATGAAGCGCGCGTTGAAGAATTCGGCCTGAAGAAGATGTGGCGTTCGCCGAACGGCACGATCCGTAACATCCTCGGCGGCGTCGTCTTCCGTGAGCCGATCGTGATCTCCAACGTGCCGCGCCTGGTGCCAGGCTGGACCCAGCCAATCGTGATCGGCCGTCACGCTTTCGGCGACCAGTACCGCGCAACCGACTTCAAATTCCCTGGCAAGGGCAAGCTGACGATGAAGTTCGAAGGCTCGGACGGCACCGTGATCGAGCACGAAGTGTTCGATGCGCCGTCCTCCGGTATCGCCATGGGCATGTACAACCTCGACGAGTCGATCCGCGACTTCGCCCGTGCCTCATTCAACTTCGGCCTGTCCCGCAAGTGGCCGGTCTACCTGTCGACCAAGAACACCATCCTGAAAGCCTATGACGGCCGCTTCAAGGACCTGTTCCAGGAAGTGTTCGACAATGAGTTTGCCGACGCGTTCAAGGAGTTCGGTGGCACCTATGAGCACCGTCTCATCGACGACATGGTCGCAGCAGCGATGAAATGGTCCGGCGGCTATGTATGGGCCTGTAAGAACTATGACGGCGACGTCCAGTCCGACACCGTTGCCCAGGGCTTCGGCTCGCTCGGCCTCATGACCTCCGTTCTCATGTCGCCAGACGGCAAGACGGTTGAAGCTGAAGCCGCACACGGCACCGTGACCCGTCACTACCGCAACCACCAGAAAGGCGAGGCAACCTCGACCAACTCGATCGCGTCGATCTACGCCTGGACACGTGGCCTCGCCCACCGTGGCCGTCTCGACAACACGCCTGAGGTCACCAAATTCGCTGAAGACCTCGAGCAGGTTGTCGTCGAAACCGTTGAAAGCGGCAAGATGACCAAGGACCTCGCGCTTCTCATCGGTCCAGATCAGGACTGGCTCACCACTGAAGGCTTCCTCGAAGCAGTGGCAGAGAACCTCGAAAAGAAGATGGCATAAGGCGCAAGCGCTCCATCACCACATTACAAAGCCCCGGTCGCACGGCCGGGGCTTTTCTTTTGGCGCTTTCTACTTTGCTTCCGGTAAAATGCTGATAGGAGCCAGAGGTGTGGGGGCCCTTGAATGCCGAACGTGCAGAAACATGCCAAGCAGCCCGGTTGCCTCTGGGCGATCGGGGCTTTCTTTGGTCTGCTGATCATAGGCTACATCTCCACCCTCATTTTCCAGCCGCACCGGCTTGGGCAGGTGAACCATTGCCTCGGCCCGATCATGAATGCCGAGCCACCGCTTCAGAACACCTGTATCTTCCCGATCAACGCTGAGCTCTGCCTCTACTCAAAGACGGCAGACGACATCTGCAAGACCAGGCGGCTGGAGCCGGATGAAGGTTTCGACCGGACCGGGATCGAGGCCGATCTCGCGCGTCTCGGCGGGCTACTCAGAGTGGGAACCTATGCCTGCAAGCTGCCTTACATGCCCGGCATGGTCGAGGATATGAATACAAAGCGGATGAAACAGGGCTGTCTGCCAGAAGGGGAAACACGCGAATGAAAAAACTGCTTACAAAGACGCCGAATTGGCTGCGCATCGTCCTGATTGTGGTGTTGGTCACGATTGGTGCCAATATTCTGTCGCGCTTCACCAATCCTGCTGCGCACGCGAACGCCAATGACTGCCTCTCGCGTGACGGGGATACCGGCCCTTACACCAATGCCTGCAAGACGCCGATCAATGCGCGCTACTGCTTTCGTTCTGCCGGGCTGGAGAAGACGTGCGGCGTCGTTGAACTCGCTCCTGGTGAGACGATGAGTGACCTCCGCGATGAGGCCGACGCTGCGCGCGAAAACCACGGCTTCAACCGCACGACCGTGCACGCCTGTGCCCTGCCCTACGTGCCGCAGGATGTGCCCAGCACCAATAACAGCGCGCGTATGGTCGATGGCTGCCGGAAACCCGACAATTGATCGCGATGTTGTGGTGGGCCAGACCTAGCCGTTGATGATGATCGGGTCGCCCGGTTTGGACATTGGCGCGGCCTCTTCGATCGCGATCGGCCCTTCACAGATATCGGTCAGCCTTCCACGCTGGCGCTCGGAGGCTGGCTGCGGAATGCGATCCTCATAGCCATCGGCAATAAGGTCACAATTGCAATCCACGCCGTCGATCTTCTCGCCATCGACGAGGTGTTCAACAATCTTGCAGCCGGCGTCGTCGGCCTTGGTCCACATCCGCGTATTGAAGCTCTGCCCGCTTTCAGTGTCCCAGCTCGTGGAGATGGAGCGGCAGATTTCTTCAGCCGCTGCAGGCAGGCATACGGCGATGGCGGCGATAACAAGAAGACGCTGTTTCATACTGCAAACCAAAGCATGAACTGGGCCAGTCCATCCAGCCCTATCCGATAATCACGTGTTCCTCATTGAACCAGAGAGGCGAGCGCGGCAAGTCGATAAACTTGCGCTCATCCTCCAGAAGGGCCGCGCCAGCTTCGGCATTGCCTTCATTCTGGCCAGCCTCGAACAGCGCGTCCCAGCTCTCGAAGTAGATTTCCGCTATGCCGTCATACATGTCGGGCGCATCCCGGCTGTCACGCATCACGCCGTTGAAGTCGTGCGTCAGCGCATGCACCTGCACATAGCGCGCAATACCCAATGTCTTGGCATGTTTGGCGACCAGCGGAGCATGGTTCTCGCGCCAATAAGTCTGGAATTCATCCCGGCTGAGATGCGGCAGCCTGTGCAGGCAGAATGTAAGCTTGATCATTGAAGTCCTCCCTTATGTTTCGGGAAGACTAGCGCGGGAATGGCCTAATCGACCAGCTCATAGCGATAGGATTCGATCACCGTATTCGCGAGCAGCTTCTCGCACATTTCCTTGACGCGGGCGTCGGCCTTGTCCTTGGTAACGCCTTCGAGATCGAGCTCGATCACCTTGCCGATACGCGCGCTGTGCACTTCGTCATAGCCCATACGGCCAAGAGTATCGGCAACCGCCTTGCCTTGCGGGTCAAGCACACCGGTTTTCAGGCCGACATGGACAATGGCTTTCATGACACTCGTCTCCGCTCGGAATCGACGCTGCTGCGTCCTTGTGATCTGACGTCCTATTGAAAGGCGAGCGCCGCTGCAACTGCGCCCGCCACAACAAGTGCACCGACGATCCACGGCGCGCGATTGAGCCAGGTGAAAGCCGCCACGCGCTTCTTGAAATCAGCCCGGTCATTCACGTTCGGAAAAGGGCTATCCGGGACAGGCACGCCGAGAAACGCACAGAGCGGCTCCCACCCTTCCTTGGGATGGAAAACGAGCAGGCGATCTGACGGTATTTCAGCCTTCACTGCCGCTTCATGCTGTTCGAAGATTTTGCGCGCATAGTCGCGATCCTCGAACTTGCCGTGAAAGATTCGATCCCAGATCGTGCTGTAGGTCATTTCCTTGATCTTGCGGACCTTGGGAATGAAGGTCATCCAGTTCGGGATTTTCTTGCTGACCGGATAAATCGTTTCCAGCGCGCTTTCATACCAGCTATCGAAGCTGCGCGTTGTAAGGATCACCTTGGCGCCCGGAAAATGGGCTGAAAGCTGGCGCCAGTGAGCCGATGATGGAAAGTCGACGCTGGCCTGAAAGCCATGGAACACTTCGTCCCAGTCCGCCTTTTCCCCGCGCCCTATGGCGTGCCAGCTATTGAGCTGAAACTCGCTTGGAAACACCTCCATCATATGGTGACATTTGGTGAAGCCGAGCTGTTCCAGAGCCACTTTCGTCGAAAGCGTACCGGTGCGGCCAAAGCCTGCGCCCACGATCTTCAGTGCCATGTTTTCGTCCCCCAGAAGGGAAGACGCTACTTCATGCCGCTCGTGAAGTCGATCACATCGCCGCCCTGGGCGCTCTCCTTGATGATACCCAGGCGCCGGGCAACTTCTGCATAGGCTTCCGTCACGCCGCCAAGGTCACGGCGGAAACGGTCCTTGTCGAGTTTCTCATTGGTTTCAAAGTCCCAGAGACGGCAGCTATCAGGGCTGATCTCGTCGGCCAGGATGGTGCGGACCATCTCGCCCTCGAAGTGGCGGCCGAACTCAAGCTTGAAGTCGATCAGGCGAATGCCAACAGCCGAGAAGAGGCCGCACATGAAGTCGTTGATCCGCAGGGCGAGCGAGACGATGTCGTCCATCTCCTGCTGGCTGGCCCAGCCAAAAGCCGCGATGTGCTCTTCAGAAACCAGCGGGTCGCCGAGCTCATCCTTCTTGTAGCAGAACTCGACGATGGCGCGCGGCAGCGTTTCACCTTCAGGAATACCAAGGCGTTTGGACATGGTGCCTGCAGCAACGTTGCGCACGATCACTTCCAGCGGAATGATCTCCACCTTCTTGATCAGCTGCTCACGCATATTGAGGCGCTTGATGAAGTGGTTCGGGATGCCGACCGCCGACAGGCGCGTCATCAGGAATTCACTGATACGGTTGTTCAGGACACCCTTGCCGTCGAGCACGGCCTTCTTTTCGGCGTTGAACGCCGTCGCATCGTCCTTGAAATACTGGATCAGTGTGCCGGGCTCTGGTCCTTCGTAAAGGATCTTGGCCTTGCCCTCATAAATCATGCGTCTGCGTGACATCGCTATCCCTCCGCCAAGGGGAGACGCGCTGCAGGTTCAGCCGCTCTGCGCCCCCAAGAACAAGGCGGAGTGATAACGCGAGTGCTCTTGCTAAACAAATGATGATTCAGCAGGCACCGTTGGGGTTGCGGCACTCGCGCACCGCTCTAGCGTCTTGCGCAGGAAGGCCATGGCAATCTATATCCCGGCAAAGCCAGTCATGCCCAATCAAGAGGAGGGCTTACCATGAGCACATTCGACGATCGCGAGCGCGCTGAGG
>DUBH01000002.1:43200-47587 GCA_012960415.1 Henriciella sp.
AAATATGCGCACGACAGCGCGCTGCAGTTCAAGATCATGAACCGCCGCAACAAGCTGCTCGGCCTCTGGGCTGCAGACCTGATGAACCTGTCCGGCAACGAGGCAGAGGCTTACGCCAAATCCGTCGTCATGTCCGACCTCGAAGAGCCAGGCGACGAAGACGTTTTCCGCAAGGTGCGCGGCGATTTCGACGCAAAGGGCGTGAACCGCTCTGACGCCCGCATCCGCGAGCATATGGCAGAACTGCTGGCCGTCGCGCGAGAGCAGATCATGAAGGAAGTCAAGGACTAGGCCTGCCACCTGCCGCTGCTGGTCCGCTATCAGAGCGGGCCACAGCATGCACGCCGACCGTGAGCAGGCCTTGAAGCAAGCGCCTGTTCGCCACACATTCCCTGTAGATAACGGGAATTTCCGATTGGAGACGAGAATGAGCGACGACGTCCAGCAAGCCATCGACAAGGCCGTGAAGAGCAACGATGTGGTGCTTTTCATGAAAGGCACGCCGACTTTCCCGCAATGCGGTTTCTCGTCGGTGGTCGTTCAGGTCCTCGACTATCTCGGCGTGGAATACGCCGCCACGAACGTGCTCGAGGATCAGGCCATCCGCGAAGGCATCAAGGTCTATTCCGACTGGCCGACCATTCCGCAGCTTTACGTCAAAGGCGAATTCGTCGGCGGCTGCGACATCATCAAGGAAATGTTCGAAAGCGGTGAACTGAAAGAGTTCATGGCCGAAAAAGGCATCGAGATGGAAGCGGCCTGAAGGCCCACCACTTCTCGAATGAATTGCACGGAGGCGCTGGCGACAGCGCCTCTTTTTGTTTGTGTTGCCACGCCGCGAACGGCCGCTAGGTTGCTTGCAACGACATGCTGGCAAGCTGGGAGCGCCCGATGAAACTATTTTCCGCTATCACCTTCGCTGCAGCCTTGATCGCCCTGCCAGCCAACGCCGAAGACTGGGCCGCGCAGGCACAGAAGCACACCGCTCAACTCGAAGCCTTTGAGTTCGGCACCGGCGAAACCATGCCGATCACCATGACTTACTACACCCTCGGCACACCGGAGCGGGATGCCGAGGGTAAGATCAGCAATGCGGTCATGCTGCTCCACGGGACGGGCGGCAGCGGTACTTCCCTGCTCCGCCCGCTCTTCGGGGATGAACTGTTCGGCCCGGGCCAGCCGCTGGACCTTGCAGACACTTACATCATCTCGCCCGACAATCTCGGCCATGGCGACAGTTCGAAGCCGAGTGACGGCATGCGGCTCGATTTTCCCCGCTACGATTATGACGACATGGTCCGCGCCCAGTATCGCATGCTGACCGAAGACGCAGGCGTCGATGGCCTCGACATGATCATCGGCACCTCCATGGGCTGCATGCACAGTTTCGTCTGGGGCCCAGAGTATCCAGGCTTCGTTGAGCGCTTCGTCCCGCTTGCCTGCAACGCCATCGAGATTGCAGGTCGCAACCGCATGTTCCGCCAGATGATCATCGACGGTTTTGAGGACGACCCTGACTATGACGAGGGCAATTACGAAGACGCGGGCGACCTTGAAATGGGCCAACTGGTCTATGCGAACACGCTCATCCTGGCGGGCGGAAACCCTTACCGCCTCCAGGCTGAAGCCCCGACGAAGGAGGCCGCGATCGAGGCCCTGCGCACCTCGCAGGAAGGCCTGAAAGCCCGCGCTGTCGATCCGAACGACACGATCTACCAGTTCGATGCGTCCCGCAGCTACAATCCTGCGCCGCGCCTCTCTGAGATCGAGGTACCCGTGCTCTGGATCAATTCCGCTGACGATTTCATCAATCCGCCCGGCCTCGGCGATCCTGAAGCCCTCGCCGCCCAGATGGCAAACGCCCGCTTCGTGCTCATTCCAGCCAGCGAAGAAACCCGCGGCCACGGCACCCATACGGCCGCAGCCATCTGGAAAGATGAGCTAATCGCGTTTCTGGAAGAGCAACCGGACTAGATGCTGGCTGCGGGATAAGGCTGCGCTACCGCGCTATCACGCTTTTCATTGAGCCTGTCCGCTGGTAAACGCGCGCCCCATGAGCACACTTGTGGAAAATCCGCCGATTGCGACCGTAAAGTCACAGCCAAAGGTTGGCATTGTCTCGCTTGGCTGCCCGAAGGCGCTGGTCGATTCTGAGCGTATCATCACGCGCCTTCGCGCAGAGGGCTATGCGATCTCTCCGGACTATGCTGGCGCAGATCTTGTCCTCGTGAATACGTGCGGCTTCCTCGACAGTGCGCGCGATGAAAGCCTTGAAGCCATTGGCGAGGCGATCGAGGCAAACGGCAAGGTCATCGTGACCGGCTGCCTCGGCGCAGAACCCGAAGTGATCCAGAAGGCGCATCCCAAAGTGCTCGCCGTCACCGGGCCGCACCAGTACGAACAGGTCATGGACGCGGTGCACACGCACCTGACGCCGCCTGCTAATGCCTACACCGACCTCGTGCCGGAAACCGGCCTCAAGCTCACGCCGCGCCACTATTCCTATCTGAAGATCTCAGAGGGCTGTAACAATCGCTGCAGCTTCTGCATCATCCCGAAGCTGCGCGGCGACCTTGTCTCTCGCCCGATTCACCATGTGCTGACCGAGGCTGAACAGCTTGTCCGCGCCGGCGTGAACGAACTTCTCGTCATCAGCCAGGACACCTCCGCCTACGGTCTCGACGTGAAATACGCGCCACAGATGTGGAAGGGCGAAGAGTATGAGACGCGCTTCCTTGATCTTGCGCGGGGCTTGGGCTCACTCGGCGCCTGGGTGCGGATGCATTACGTCTACCCCTACCCGCATGTCGACAAGGTCATCCCGCTCATGGCCGACGGGACGATCCTTCCCTATCTCGACATCCCGTTTCAGCATGCCTCTGCCAATGTACTGAAAGCGATGAAACGCCCCGCCAAGCAGGACCGTGTGCTGGAACGCATCCAGCAATGGCGCCGCGACGTACCGGGCATGACCATCCGCTCGACCTTCATTGTCGGGTTCCCCAGTGAAACCGAGGAAGACTTTGAGATCCTGCTCGACTTCATCCGAGAAGCGAAGATCGACCGGGCTGGCTGCTTCAAATACGAGAACGTCCAGCACGCAGAGAGCCGCGACCTGCCAGGTCACGTGCCTGAAGAGGTCAAGGAAGAACGCTGGCACCGCTTCATGGCCGTGCAGGCCGCTGTTTCTGCTGAGCGCGCCGAGGCGCAGGTCGGCACGGTTCAGGACGTCATCATCGACGGGCCGGGCGAAGCCGATGGCGAGATGTTCGCCCGCACCAAGGCAGACGCGCCGGAAGTCGATGGCATGGTCTATCTCGACAATGCCCGCCACCTGAAACCGGGCGATATCGTCAGCGCCCGTATCACGGACGCCGACGAATACGACCTGTACGGTGAGCCAGCCTAGACTGGCCAGGCCAGAAACGCCCTCATCCCGAGTAAAATCGAAGGACGAGGGCGGCTTATGGCTGAGGTGTTTCCAGCCTAGTTGCTGATATCGTTGCGGATCCGCACGGCAGCATCCTGCGGAATGCCGAGCTCTTCGAACGTCCAGCTCAGCTCAACGCCTTCAGGCACATAGGCTTCGCAATAGTCCTGACGCTCGCGGTAAAAGCCAACTGAGAAGCGGTTGTCGCCCGTCTTGTCGACATCGGCACCGATGAAGTCCTTGGTGGTACAGCCGTTCGACGTCACGCGGGCAGTGATGATTCCGTTGGTCACATCGGCGCCCATAAGCTCACCATAGGAGCGGTCGCCGCCCCAGTCAGCACGGACATGTTCATCGGCATCGACGATCACGCAGCCGCCCAGAAAAAGGGCGGCGCCAGCAGCAGCGATGGACAGGCGAAGGGCGTTGTTGGGTTTCATTTCGAAAATTCCTTATTGACTTACAATAATTATTCGTATTGTTTTTCGATAATCAAGAGTCAAGCGAATAGTTCGCTACCGCACACAGAAGTCAGACAGGACCATCAAATGACCCGCCGCATTGTCATCGCCGCCATCGCCCTCAGCACCGCCGCAGCCCTCCCGGCTCTCGCCGAAACCCGCACCTATGATGTCGCCAGTTTCGACGGCATCGACGTCTCCGCAGGTATCGAAGTCATCTTCGAAACCGGCACGACAAAGTCAGTCAGCGTAGAGAACAAGGACGGCGATTTCAGCGATGTCGACGTTCAACGCAGCGACCTCCTCACGTTCGGTCAAGCCGTCTACGTACCCTGCACCGCTAAAAGCGGGGACCACGACGATGGCAAATGGGAGCTAGCAGCGTACCTAGCACCGAGCAAACGCACCTCGAAGTCAGTTGTTGTTGCTAGACTCCGTGAGAACGAGACCGTCGGAGCGCACCCGCCTCACGTGTTCGTCAGAGTAAGTCATGAAA
>DUBH01000003.1 GCA_012960415.1 Henriciella sp.
CATCTTAAATCGGTTCTCCCTTTTAAGAACCACCTCAATTCAGTGACCATTGATTTATAAGCTACCTTCTTTGTTGTTAGAAGAGGAAAGCCTTTTGCCATATCATGTCTTAAAGTATATCCAAAGATTGATTTTGTACCTATACCTGTTCTATCTTTCTTTTCTTTTCCGTAGTAGAGAATAGTTGATAAAAGATCTTGGTATTGTTCGTCTATAGTTAATTTATGTTCTTTCATTATTCTTCTTCATTACATGGCCTTTCTTCTTCTGGCCAAATGTCTTCTTCTTTTTCCTGAGGATTCGCCTCCAGCGCACAACCCACCCCCCTCCACCCCCAAGCCTGGCCGGAAGATCTTGATTATAGTGGTAAAAAGGTCGTCGTGATCGGCTCTGGCGCGACCGCTGTGACGCTCGTGCCGGAAATGGCGAAGAAGGCCGCCCATGTGACCATGCTGCAGCGCTCGCCGACCTACATCGTCTCAAGACCAGCTGAGGACAAGGTGGCGCTCGGATTGCGCAAGATCCTGCCGGAGAAAGCCGCCTATGGCCTTACGCGCTGGAAGAACACGTTGTTACAGATGCTGTTTTTCCGCCTTGCGAAGAAAAGGCCTGAGAAGGTGAAAGAGCGCATCGTCGGCATGGCGCAGGAAGAACTTGGCGCCGACTTCGACGTGGAAACGCATTTCACGCCCAGCTATAATCCCTGGGACCAGCGCCTCTGTCTGGTGCCTGACGGCGACCTCTTCAAATCTATCAAGGATGGAGAGGCGAGCGTCGTTACCGACAATATCGACACCTTCACAGAGAGCGGCATCAAGCTCGCTTCGGGTCAGACGCTCGACGCAGATATCGTCGTGTCCGCAACGGGGCTTCAGCTCGAATTCATGGGCGGCGCCGACCTGTTCGTTGATGGCCAGCCAATCGAGCCGTCCAGCCTGCACGGCTATCGCGGGATTATGTTCAACAACGTGCCCAACCTGATCGTGACATTCGGCTACACCAATGCCTCCTGGACGCTGAAGGCGGACCTGATCGCGAAGTTCGTGTCCCGCCTGATCAGGCATATGGACAGGACGGGCGCGGTAGAGGTCCGTCCCATCGCCGACCAGCATCCCGGCGACGCGCCATGGCTCGATTTCTCGTCCGGCTACGTCACCCGCGCGCTTCATCGCCTTCCCAAGCAGGGAAAGGAAGCGCCATGGCGGCTCAACCAGAACTATGTGCAGGACATTTTCGAGATTGGCCGCGCCAGGCTGCATGATGGCATTCTGCGCTATCGAAAGCCGGGTGATGCTGCCTTCGATACCCCGCCAGAGACGGCCTCACAGCCCCTTGCGGCTGAATAGGACACGGGCGACTGCACCGGACTCGGCAAAGCGTCTTGAACGCAGCGCCGCTTGCGCGTATGTGCGTCCCACGTGCCGCCTTAGCTCAGTTGGTTAGAGCGCTGGTTTGTGGAACCAGAGGTCCTCCGTTCAAGCCGGAGAGGCGGTACCACCTTTCCTGATTCGATATTTTCGGCCTTGGTTGACCAAATGTGACCGCAATCTGGCAAAGTCCGGGCGGGTCGCTGTCGTGCAAGAAAAAATGTTGCATTTACGCCGCGCTTGCTAGAAAAAACGCGAAGTTTCAAATATTTTCCATCCTTGTACACTCGTCTAAGGAACGAAGTTGTTCTAGGTGAGTATGCACACGGAATGGTCCGTTTAGTCTCTGCGGTCGGTGGGTAATAGTGCCCATACGGCTCACAATAGGGGATGAGTATGAAAAGAACTCTTATGTGCGCGACAGCCGCGGCCGCCTTGGCGTCTGCAATGTCTGTCGCTAACGCTCAGGACGGCTGGTACGGCCGTGCCGATCTGGGCTACAGCTTCGACGGTGAGCTTGACTCTGATCCGCCGACCAACGCGCCTTTCGCGCTCGGTGGCGATCAGGAACTCGACGGCGACGGCCTGCTCGGCGCCCAAATCGGCCTGGGTTACGGCTTCGGCAACGGCTTCCGTCTGGAATCGACCTTCGGTTACCGCGGTGGTCAGCTTGAGCCATCCACCACGATCACCGGTGCAAGCATCCTGAACCTCCCGCCGCTGACCAATGGTGGTTATGCTGTTGGTGGTGACGGCGACATCGCGGTCTACGACCTGATGTTCAACGCTCTGTACGACTTCAACCCAGCAGGCGCTGTCCAGCCATACCTCGGTGCTGGTATCGGTCTCGCAAAGGTTGACGCTCGCGCAACCAACCTCCGCTCCGGCGTTGTGACCGCAGGCGGCGTTCAGACGTTCGACGCCAACGGCTTCAACGACGACGACACGGGCATGGCGTACCAACTCCTCGGCGGTATCGGCTACGGCCTCACCGAGCAGCTCACGCTTGACCTCGGCTACAAATACTTCTTCGTCGATGACCTGAACTTCGATGGCCGCGCACCGCTCGGTCAGCCAGTTCCTTACAGCGGCGAATACGAAGATCACTCTGTGACGATTGGTCTGCGGTATCAGTTCGCGGCACCAGCGGCTCCACCGCCACCGCCGCCACCACCACCGCCTCCACCGCCACCACCACCACCGCCACCACCACCGCCTCCACCGCCACCACCACCACCGCCACCGCCAGCGTGCTCCACGCTGAACCAGGCGTTCGTGGTCTACTTCGAGTGGGACAAGTCGAACATCACCAGCCAGGCTTCGGCTGTGATCGACCAGGCTGTGGCAAACATCCGTAGCCGCCAAGAGTGTGCTGCGAACTCTGTGACGATCGTCGGCCACACCGACACGTCCGGTGCACAGTCCTACAACGCACGTCTCTCCGAGCGTCGCGCTGCAGCGGTTGCAACTGCTCTTAACGAGCGTGGCATCCCGTCCAGCATGATCGCCACGGAAGGCCGCGGTGAGAACGACCTGGCCAAGCAGACCGCTGACGGTGTGCGTGAGCCTCTGAACCGTCGTTCGGAAGTCACGATCATCGTTCGCTAAGAACGGTCTGATCTGACCTAAGAAATGATGATGGCCCGGCAGCAATGCCGGGCCATTTTCGTTGGCGCCAGTAACCGTCGCGCCCCTGCCGATGCGTGAGATGGCTCGGCCCTATTTATCAGGCACAAAAAAGCCGGCTCCCGAGAAGGGGCCGGCTTTTTCTTGTTTCGGGTTATGGCGGACTAGTCCACCGACGTCGCTGTCCGGGAGATATCGTACCCATCGACAAGGCCGACACTGGACAACGCGAACGCGTACTCGATCGCTGTCTCTTTCAGGCCCTCAAAACGACCGGTGGAGCCTCCATGACCGGCATCCATGTTGATGCGCAGATAGTATGGCCCTGCATTCGGCGCTTCGTGGCGCAGCTGGGCTGCCCATTTGGACGGTTCCCAATAGGTGACGCGTGGATCAGACAGACCGCCGGTGATCAACATCGCCGGATAGTCCTTGTCGCCAACATTGTCATACGGGCTGTAGGCGAGGATCGTGTCATATGCCTCGGCATCCGTGATGGGGTTGCCCCATTCGGGCCATTCCGGCGGCGTCAGGGGCAGGGTGTCGTCCGACATCGTGTTGATGACATCGACGAACGGGACGGCCGCGATAATGCCGCCGAAGAGCTCCGGATCCATGTTTGCGGCTGCGCCCATCAGAAGTCCGCCCGCGGACCCGCCATGACCAACCACGCGGCCTTCAGCGCCATAGCCATTCTCAACGAGGTAACGCCCGGCAGAGACATAGTCCTTGAAGGTGTTCGTCTTCTTCGCAAGCTTGCCGTCGAGATACCACTGATACCCCTTTGCCTGAGAACCGCGGATATGGGCAATCGCATAGATGAAGCCGCGATCAACCAGCGACAGGCGCGAGGTTGAGAAGCTCGCCGGAATGGTGATCCCGTAGGAGCCATATCCATAGAGAAGCAGCGGCGCACTCCCATCGACCGGCGTGTCGGCGCGGCGAAGGATGGTGACAGGAATTTCCTCGCCATCCCATGCCGGGACCATGAGGCGCTCAACCACATAATCGTCCGCATTATGGCCGGACGGCACTTCGCGCGTCTTGCGCAGCGTACGCTCGCGCGTTGCCATATCATAGTCGAAGACCTGGCTTGGGCTAGCCGGGGAGGCATAGTCGTACCGCATCACGGTCGAATCATACTCGCCGGAACCGAGGCCGAGGTCATAAGCGCTCTCATCCATCGCAATCGTGTGCTCGTCGCCGCTTTCGCGCTCACGAACGACGATACGGGGCAGGGCGTTTGCCCGTTCCAGCCGGACAAGATGGTCCTTGTAAGGATCAAGACCGAGCACCAGCGTGCCGGGGCGGTGCGCGATCACGTCTTCCCAATTCTCGCGTCCCGGATTGTCGATCGGCGCTTTCACGACCTTGAAGTCAACGGCGCCATCGGCATTGGTGAGGATATAAAACGCGCCATTCCAATGGCTTACGTCGTATTCCTCGTCCTCCTTGCGCGGCGCGACGAGTTTCGGCTCCGGGCTCGCAGCATCTGCCGGGAAGAACCAGACCTCGCCAGAGGTGTGGCCGCCGGTCTCAATGAAGATAAACTCTTCCGACTCAGATTTGCTCACCCCGACAAAGAAGCCAGGGTCCTCTTCGCGGTAGATCTCGACATCCGCGCCCGTGGTAAGATCGCGCTGGAAGACAGCCGTCGGCCGTCCATTATCATCGCGCTCGACCCAGTAGAGCAGGTTGGAATCGGCGCCCCACTCAAAGCTGCCATAGGTGCCTTCGATCGGCGCGCCCACGGCCTCGCCAGTTTCGATATTGCGCACGGCAATCGTGTAATATTCGCTGCCTTGGGTATCGATCGCAGAGGCCAGCAGCTTGTGGTCAGGCGATTGCTCCAGCCCGCGGATCGAGAAGTAGGACTTGCCCTCTGCTTCCTTGTCGCCGTCGAACAGCACGGTTTCCGGTGCATCAGCCTCGAAGGCCTGTTCGGCCGGTTTGCGCGCAAAGATCGGATACTCGCCGCCTTCACGGTAGCGCACATAATAGGCATACGGCCCGTCCTTCGAGGGGACAGAGCTGTCATCCTCCTTGATGCGCCCGCGCATCTCCGCCAGCAGCGTCTCCCGCAGCGCTTCAGTCGGGTCTTCCAGCGAAGCCTTCGTATAGGCGTTCTCTGCCTCGAGATACTCACGGATGTCTTCGCGCAGGACGGACGGGTCGCGCATGACCTGCTGCCAGTTCTCGTCCTTCATCCATTGATAATTGTCGGTCCGCGTGCGCCCGACCTGTTCGATCTCGACAGGCACGCGCTTCGCGATGGGTGGGGTCTCTGCGGATGCGTTTGCAGTGTCCTGCGTCTCGGCAGCAGTTTCAGTCATAGTCGTGTCGCTTTGTTCGGAAGAAGACGTGCACCCTGTCAGAAGGGCAGCACTTGCGGCGCTGGCCAGCAAATAGCTCAATCGCATGGGAAGAAGGTCTCCGTTTCGTATCGAGAAACGCAAAACCCTAGCGGCTAAACCGGTACTGTCCAGAAGGCTCCAGCGTCAGGCCGGTTTGAAATTGAGCACGACACCATTGATGCACCAGCGCTCACCGGTTGGCGGCGGTCCATCCTTGAAGACGTGGCCCATATGCAGCCCGCAAGTCGCGCAGTGGCACTCCTTACGCGGCAAGATCAGCTTGAAGTCGGTCTTGGTGTCGACGGCCGTTTCGCGCACCGGCTTGTAGAAGCTCGGCCAGCCCGTCCCGGAATCAAACTTGTGCTCCGAGGACCAGAGCGGCGTATCGCAGCCTACGCAATGATACAGGCCGTCGCGCTTTTCATCATTGTGATTGCCGGGGGAGAAGGCACGCTCCGTGCCGTCCTTCACGCCGACATAGTACTGCTCTTCCGTCAGAAGCTCGCGCCATTCCTTGTCGGAACGGCTGACGCGCTTGAAATTATCAGCAGGCTTTGGGGGCAGCATGTCGGGGCTCCTGTCTCGATATCTGATAGTCGAGATATGGGGTCGCGGGCTGCTTTCAACAGCCTCTGGCGACATGTTGGTCTGGCCGGGCTACTCGTCCGCCATGCGAAGACCGCCAGTGCGCCAGGCGGCAAGGCAGTCATTGGCGTCGCGATAGGCGTCCTCTTCTAGCAGCGGCGTTTGCGTCATGCCGGTGCCTTCAAAGCGCGGGTCGTCGCATTCGCCATCATTTTCCCACTGGCTGGAATTGTCGCCAAAATTGATCCCGTTAAAGAGGATTCCATCGCTCGGCGCGGCAGGCTCTGGGGTTGGCGCGGCCTCCACTTCTGGGGCTGCAGTTTCGGTCTCAGGCGCTGGTGCGGCCTCTTCTTCGACGGGCATGGCAGGCGTCTCATCCTTGGCCGGAAGCGCGGTGGCCTCAGTATCCCGCAGCTCCAGGCGGCCCGCCTCGAATGCGGCGCGGCAATCTGTGGCATCGCGGCCGATATCTTCCTCGATCAGCGCTGTCGAGGTCATGCCCTCGCCCGTAAAGCGCGCATCGTCGCATTCACCGTCCAGCGCGAACTCGCTTGTATCGTTGCCAAAGTCGATCCTGCTATCGACAGGCGCTGGCTCTTCTGACGTTTCTGCAGGCAGAGCTTCAGAAGCGGCGGTTTCTGCATCGACGTCCTCGCCGGCGGCGGTGTCTTCGACCGCATCTTCGACCGGTGCAGCTTCAGCGGCGGCCTCTTCAGCCGCCTCGCCCGCCATGTCTTCCTCAGCTGCGGATGGGGCGTCTGCGGCTGGATCAGCTTCGGCCTCTGCAGTCGCGTCCGCTTCAGCCTCGACAGGCGTGTCTTCGGTAATTTCAGCGTCTGGTTCAGCTTCAACGGCCTCGGCGTCATCCGCCTCTTCAACCACGGTGTCAGCAGCGTCTTCTGCAGGCAGGGCGCCATCAGCTTCGCTTTCAGCTGCTTCAGCGGCGTCTGTTTCAGACTCGGCAACGTCCAGTTCAGCTTCAACATCCGCTGGCGCGTCTTCGGCGAGGCCTGCTTCATCAACAGTCGGGGCGTCTTCCGCCTCCATCACTTCTTCTGTCGTCTCAGTTTCGTCGCCAGCGGCTTCATCAGCCTCCACCGGCTCGACATCACCCGCGTTTTCGGTCGCTGCTTCGTCCAGCGTGACAGCATCCTCTGCGCTCTCCGCCTCGGCGTCTGAGCTTGTCTCTTCGTCCGAAGCCATCTCTTCTTCAGCCGGGGCATCTTCGTCCGCCACAGCTTCAGCCTCTGCCTCTACAGGCTCTGCGTCCGCTGGCGCGTCATCGGCTTCGGGAGCATCCTCTGCGACTTCGTCGGCAGGCTCTGCGTCCACCAGTACGTCTTCAGCTTCTGGCTCAGCATCGATCGCATCTTCTCCGGCGACTTCAGCCTCTGCTTCGATGTCGGCCTCAACCTCAGCAGCTTCGGCCTCTTCTTCCACTTCGGGTTCAGCTTCAACGTCCATCTCGCTGTCTTCGGCGTCTGCGCCTTCAGCATCAACTTCTTCGGCTTCGCCCGCTTCGGTCTCCATCTCCTCAGCATCGTCCGCCGCGGCCTCATCGGCGCCAGCTTCAGTGTCACCCTCGGTTTCCGCTTCCGCCTCACCTTCAGCCGCGTCCACTGCCACGTCTGCTTCGGCCTCCACCTCAGCTTCCGCTTCTGCGTCGGCCTCGACCGCTTCTGCCACCGCGTCCGCGGCGTCTTCCGCCGCTTCCGCGTCCACTTCGATCAGCGTGATCTCGCCCGCTTCCCACGCAACGACACAGTCGCCTGCATCGCTCATCATCGCGTCATCGGAAGGCGTCTCGGCCATGCCGGGGCCTTCAAAGCGCGGGTCGCTGCAGACGCCGTCGCCGGCAAAGGCTTCATCGATGCTGCCAAACCTTGGCATGGATCCTTGCGCGATGACGGGCAGGGCGAGCAGGGCGAGCGCCGAGGTCGACAGGAAAAGGGACTTTGGTTTCACGAGCATGGCTTGGAACCCTTTTTGAAAGAAGCAGCCGAAAAGCTATTCAACATCAGTCGGGCACCGCGAGGCAATTTCCTTTTTGCCCATGCGAAACCCTATGCCACGAAAACTGTGCAGCAATTCAACATCAGAGTCTGCAAGACTCGTGCCTTAACCGGCAATGAATACGAAAAAAGGGCTGGCAGATCATCCCGCCAGCCCCTTGTGATTTCACCTGTTTTTCAAGGCCTAGCCGTAAACGACGGTCAGCGTTTCAGCGACGAGCGCCGGGCGCTCCTGGCCTTCGACTTCAATCGTGGCTTCCATACGGGTCTGCTTGCCGCCGGCTTTCGATTCGACGGCGAGGCACTTCTGGCGCAGGCGCACCTTGGAGCCGACAGGCACCATGTTGGTGAAGCGCACCTTGTCAGAGCCGTAATTGATGCCGCGGGTCGTGCCTTCGATGCGAAGCACCTGCGCACCCAGCATCGGCAGCAGCGACAGCGTCAGGAAGCCCT
>DUBH01000004.1:0-44394 GCA_012960415.1 Henriciella sp.
GCGCCGATCGCCATGGACCAGGGTCTTCGCTTCGCGATCCGCGAAGGCGGCCGCACCGTCGGTGCAGGCGTCGTCTCGAGCGTCTCCAAGTAAGACTGTTCAGCCTCTCAACAGGCTGAAAAGCAGACAAGAGGGCCGTCTCACATGAGACGGCCCTTTTTTTCGTTGCTGATCAGGGCAGCTTTTGCCAACACGGGCACATGCCAAAGCGTATCGATTTCATGATTGCCGGCGTTCAGAAGGGCGGCACCACGTCGCTTGATGCCTACCTGCGCCAGCATCCCGGTATCGCCATGGCGAAGAAGAAGGAGGTTCACTTCTTCGACAAGCGCCCGCCGACGCACATCCCCTTCATCGATTACGCCATCTATCACCGTCAGTTCGAATGGCGGCGGGAGGCAGACGGTGCAAAGCTGGGCGAGGCGACGCCCATCCTCACTTGGTGGACGGGCTCACTGGAGCGGCTCTGGCGCTACAATCCAGAGATCAAGGTGATCACCCTCCTGCGCGACCCCGTCGAGCGGGCCTGGTCGCACTTTCGCATGGACAAACGGCTGCAGCGTGAAGGCGCTAGCTTCTCGGACGCCATCCGCACGGAGCGGGAGCGTGCGCGCCGCAGCCTGCCGAAGCAGGACCGCGAGCGCAGTCAGCTGGCGCGCGGCTACTATGCGCACCAGGTCCGTAATCTTCAGCGCCTCTTCCGCGATGACCAGCTTCTATTCCTGCGCAGCGAATACCTCTCCAAATCCCCTCAGGAGACGCTGGACAAGGTGACGGACTTCCTCGACGTGGATCGCTTCGCCTTCGAGCCGGAGCCGCGCCATAATAGCGCCAGCGACGATGAAAGCCTGTCACCGGCCGACAGGGCCTTTCTTGAAGATGCCTACAAATTCGATGCGCAGGAGACGCGCAGGCTGCTCGGCTGGGACAAGTGGCCCTGGAGCGTCTGAGGCCTTTTGCAGGACAGCCCATCTGGGCTGTTGCAACTCATCGCCTGATCAGGCATTACACCGCTTCGCCTGAGCGGGTATAGCTCAGCTGGTAGAGCGGCGGTCTCCAAAACCGCAGGTCCTGGGTTCAAGTCCTAGTGCCCGTGCCAGGCGGATTTCCAGCATGCTTCAGTGGCGCCTCGAGGGATTGCCACGTTGCTAATGGCCCAAACTCCCTTATTTTCAGCCTTAGTGGTTACGTCGCTTCGTCTCCTAGGCCTCAGCCTGCTTGCGCTACTCGTGAGTGCAGGTCTGATCGGCTGCGCGGTCTTCTCGGCTGGCGCATCGACGCCTGCTGAGATGATGTCCGTTATGCCGGAAATGGAGCAGCACCAGCATGACCATGCGCATCATATGGCGCCCGGAGACCCGGCCCCGGCGCATGATCATGGCAGCGAGGATTGTGAGGGCTGTGCCCGCTCCCTGCTGAACCGCATCTCGATTGCGCCCGACCTGACACCGGTCTTCGAACAGCTTCCGGCGCACGTTTTCGTCATTCCCGCGGCGTTGCAGTTCGATGCGGAGAAAGACATCCCCGATCGCGCTGTGTGGCCGCCCGGGGATGAGCCGCCGATCCGCCCGGATACGCTCACCCACCGAAAAATCAGCCTTCTCATCTGATCCTTGCACGGCAGATGCGGCGCCTTGGGCGTGCCGCCCGTTTCCCGTTCAAGAACAAGATGAAAGACCGATTTTACTATGTTCAACAGACGATCATTTCTGGGCGCCGCGCTCGGCTCCAGTGCTGCGATTGGCAGTGCCAGCCTGCTGCCGGCATGGGCCCGCAGCGCCGTGCACGGCAATACCGGCATCACAACGCTCACTGGCAATAATTTCGATCTCGATGTCGGCGAATTCGCCGTCAGTATCGGCGGCAAGATAGGCCATGCTGTCGGCGCGAATGGGACGCTGCCTGCGCCGCTGATCCGGTTCCGCGAAGGCGAGGAGGTGACGCTCAACGTCACCAACCGCCTGAAGGCCGATACGAGCATCCACTGGCACGGTCTTCTGGTGCCATTCTATATGGATGGCGTGCCGGGCGTCTCTTTCCCGGGCATCAAGCCGGGCGAGACTTTCCAGTATAAATTCGCCGTGCCGCAATCAGGAACCTACTGGTATCACTCGCACTCCGGGCTGCAGGAACAGCAGGGTCATTACGGACCGTTGATCATCGATCCGGCCGGTGCTGACCCTGTTTCCTATGACCGCGAATACGTCATGGTCCTGTCCGACTGGAGCTTCGAGCATCCGCACCGGATCTTCGAGAAGCTGAAAGCGTCAGCGGAGACCTATAATTTCAACCAGCGCACGCTTGGCGACTTTGCTGAGGACGCTGGCGAGGAGGGTCTTGGCGACGCGCTGGCGGACCGCGCCATGTGGGGCAGCATGCGGATGAGCCCGCGCGACATCGCGGACGTCACTGGGGCGACCTATACCTATCTGATCAACGGGCACTCGACCTTCGACAACTGGAATGGTGTATTCGAGCCTGGCGAGCGGGTGCGTCTTCGCATCATCAATGCCTCGGCCATGTCGATCTTCAATGTCCGCTTGCCCGGCCTGCCGATGACAGTCGTTGCTGCTGATGGTCTGTATGTGAAGCCTATCGAAACGGATGAGTTCCAGATTGGCGTTGCTGAGACCTATGACGTCATTGTCGAGCCGCAGGATGCCAAGGCCTACGCCTTCGTCGCTGAATCGATCGACCGTTCAGGTCAGGCAGTCGCCACCCTCGGACCGCGCGCGGGCATGCGGGCAGAAGCGCCAGCGCTGCGCCCCGTGCCGACACTCACCATGAAAGACATGGCGATGGACCATGGCAGCCATGGGGGCGTTTCCATGTCGGATAACAAAGCCGGGCAGGGTGAGGCGGCGGCCATGTCCCATGAGGGGCATGATATGGGCAGCATGAACCATCAATGGCACGATCTGTCCAACATGGATCACTCAGGCCACGATATGTCGGCCATGGAAGGGGGTATGCAGACCCACAATCACGCCGATGGGCCGGGCGTGGCCGGTCTGGCGATGATGCCGGTCAGCCGCCTCGATGAGCCGGGCATTGGCCTCGAAGATGTAGACCACCGCGTTCTGACTTATGCGGACCTGCGCTCGCTGGAGCCAAATTACGACACGCGGCCGCCAGAGCGTGAGCTTGAAATCCATCTGACCTCGAACATGCATCGCTACATGTGGTCGTTTGACGGGGTGAAGTTCTCCGAAGTCACCGAATCCATCCGCCTCAATGAAGGGGAGCGGGTCCGGTTCATGCTGGTGAACGATACGATGATGCCGCATCCGATCCACCTGCACGGTATGTTTTTCGAGCTGGAGAATGGCGGTGGCAATCACCGCCCGCGCAAGCACACCGTCATTGTGAAGCCCGGCGACAAGGTTGCTTTCGATGTCTCATCAGAACATGTCGGCGACTGGGCGTTTCACTGCCACCTCCTGTTCCACATGCATGCGGGCATGATGAATGTCGTTTCGGTCATCCCTGCGGCGGATGGCGCGGCGGCCGCGCCTGCAGACAGCCACGCCGGGCATGAAGGCATGGACCATAGCCAGCACGGCGGCATGGACCATGGCGACATGAACCATGAGGGGATGGACCACGGCAACATGGATCAGGGGACCATGAACCACGATGGCCATTCAAACATGCAGCATGATGGCCATGATATGAGCCAGCACAAGGATCATGGAGGTCACTCATGAGACAGTCGATGATCAGGCAGGCAGCGTTCGCCGGCGTGGCGGCGCTATTTGCAGCGCCGGTGGCTCTGTCACAGGAAACGCAGAAGCATTGGGGGCAAGCAGACGAAATCTGGGGTGAGGCCGAAATGGCCGAGGCCCGCGATCAGGTGCTGTCCAGCCACGGCGACCTTCGCACGAGCTATCTGCAGGCAGAGCGCTTCGAGCTTCAGTCCTTTGATGATGAGGATGTCCTGCTGCTCGATGGCAATGCCTGGATTGGCGGGGATATCAACAAGCTCTGGTTCAAGACGGAGCTTGAATATCTGCCGGATGAAGGGGAGCTCGAGGAGGCTGAGGTCCAGGCGCTCTGGTCGCGTGCGATTTCTCCCTACTTCGATCTCCAGCTTGGTGTCAGGCAGGACTTTGAACCCCGGGGCCGTACGCACGCTGTGGCAGGCGTCCAAGGCCTCGCGCCCTATCTGTTCGAGGTTGATGCGGCAGCGTTCCTCTCGACCGATGGCGACCTCACTTCGCGCGTTGAAACAGAATATGAGCTTTTGCTGACCCAGCGGCTCATCCTGCAACCACGCGCCGAGGTGGAGCTGTCTGCACAGGATATACCTGAACTGGAAACCGGCTCTGGCCTTGTCTCGCTGAGCGGGGGCCTTCGCCTCCGCTATGAGATCAAACGGGAGTTCGCGCCCTATATCGGCGTTGAGTACCAGCGCAGCTTTGGCGACACAGCGGACTATATCGAAGCCGCTGGCGGGGAAGCGGACGCCACCGCATTCCTGATCGGCATTCGCGCCTGGTACTAGGGCCTCATCGCGCCTCCATTATTGCCGACTTGCCTATTCTTGCTGCGAGGTGTTTTGCAGATGAGACAGGCAGGCCGGCGATTGACGATGGGGACGGGGTTCACATTGCGGCCCTGAGCGCTCATGTTTACGCGGTCAGATATGGGCGCGCGTAGCGCAGCGCCCTTCAATAACAGAACCAAGGGAGCCAGCGCCGCCAATGAGCCAAGACGTGTCCAACCATCCCGTTCCGGAGGCCTTTGCCAAACAGGCCAATCTCAGCCCCGAGAAATATGCCGAGATGTACAAGGCGTCCGTCGAGGACCCGGAGAGCTTCTGGGCTGAACATGGCAAGCGTATTGAGTGGATGGAGCCGTTCACGCAGGTAAAGGACGTTTCCTGGGACAAGAAGGACCTTCACGTCCGCTGGTTCGCCGACGGCACCCTGAACGTCACTGAAAGCTGTCTCGACCGGCAGCTTGAAACGCGCGGCGATAAGCCAGCAATCATCTGGGAAGGCGATGAGCCGGATGACAGCCACACGCTGACCTATCGACAGCTCTATCACGCGGTCTGCCGCTTCTCGAACGTCCTCAAGGAAATGGGCGTCAAGAAGGGCGATCGGGTCACGCTTTACATGCCCATGATCCCTGAGGCGGCAATGGCAATGCTCGCCTGCGCGCGGATTGGCGCAATTCATTCTGTTGTCTTCGGCGGTTTCTCGCCCGAGGCGCTGGCGGGCCGGATCGTGGATTGCGAATCGAAATTCATCGTCACCGCCGATGAGGGCGTGCGTGGGGGCCGCAAGGTGCCGCTCAAGGCGAACACGGACCGGGCCTGCGAGCTTGCCAAGGGCATGGTCGAGAAGGTTCTCGTGATCGAGCGCACGGGCGGCGATGTCGAGATGACGGCGGGCCGCGATGTCTGGCTTCATGAGATCGGCGCTGATGTCGCCGATACCTGTCCGCCAGAGCCTATGAACGCGGAAGATCCGCTCTTCATCCTTTATACGTCAGGCTCCACCGGCAAGCCGAAGGGCGTTCTGCACACCTGCGGCGGCTATCTCGTTTGGGCGTCGATGACGCATGAATATGTCTTCGACCTGAAAGAAGATGACGTCTTCTGGTGCTCGGCTGATGTCGGCTGGGTCACAGGCCACACCTACATTGTCTACGGCCCACTCGCGAACGGGGCGACGTCTGTCATGTTCGAGGGTGTGCCGACCTATCCGTCGCCGTCACGCTTCTGGGAAGTCTGCGACAAGCATGGCGTGACCATCTTCTACACCGCGCCTACTGCCATCCGCGCCCTGATGCGCGAGGGCGATGGCCCGGTGAAATCGACCGACCGGTCATCGCTGCGCCTGCTCGGCACAGTCGGTGAGCCCATCAACCCCGAAGCCTGGGAATGGTATTTTAGATCGGTTGGCGACAGCCGCTGCCCGATTGTCGACACCTGGTGGCAGACAGAGACAGGCGGCACCATGATCGTGCCGCTGCCTGGGACGACGGTGATGAAGCCGGGCGCAGGCTCTCATCCGTTCTTCGGTATCGTGCCGAAGCTTGTCGATGCAGAGGGCGAAGTGCTGGAAGGCGAGGCGCAGGGAAATCTTATCATCACCGGCAGCTGGCCGGGACAGATGCGCACTGTTTATGGCGACCATGAGCGCTTCGTGGACACGTATTTCTCAGCCTATCCGGGCAATTACTTCACCGGCGATGGCTGCCGGCGCGATGCGGATGGCTTCTACTGGATCACGGGCCGGGTCGATGACGTCATCAACGTGTCGGGCCACCGGATGGGCACCGCAGAGGTCGAAAGCGCGCTCGTCGCTCATAACGCTGTCGCTGAGGCCGCGGTGGTCGGCTATCCGCACGATATCAAGGGGCAGGGCATCTATGCCTATGTCACGACGGTGCAGGGCGTCGAAGGCGATGAGGCGCTCAAGAAAGAGCTGATCAAACATGTCCGCTCAGAGATCGGGCCGATTGCCAGCCCGGACCTTATCCAATTTGCGCCAGGCCTTCCGAAGACCCGGTCGGGCAAGATTATGCGCCGGATCCTGCGCAAGATCGCGGAAGATGATTTCGGGAACCTTGGCGACACGTCGACCCTGGCAGAGCCTGAAGTCGTCGATCAGCTGATCGATGGGCGCCAGAACAAGGGTTAGGCGAGCCCCGCGAGAGCGCGAATCAGAAAAGGCGCGGGACGAAAGTCTCGCGCCTTGTTTCGTTCCGAAACGAGGTGTGATTGAGCAAGCCCTAGACGGCTCTTTCGCCTAGCGGAAGACCGCCAGCGATGCCATCTGCGGCTGCGTTGGTTCCTGCTGGACCTGCTTGTCTGCAGGCTCTGCTGCAAGGCCAAGCCAGCTGATCAGGATAGCGACGAAAAAGTCGCGGAGCGTCACAAGAAGCGCGATCATGGAGTTTTCCCTACCACCGAGAGACTACACATTAGCGATTTTCGATGTCATTTGCAATCGCAACTGTCGATCCCGGTGGGAGATTCCTGTTTAACCGGCGGATAAGGGATGGCGTGCGAACTCTGTTCGCCGAGCACCGTATCAGGACTGGAAGACCAGACATGGCCGACACGCCGATCAACATAGACCATCTTCTGTCCATGACCGGAGGTGATGCGGACCTCGCTGATGAGGTGATCGGCATCTTCCAGCAGCAGGCTCAGATCTGGTCCCGTATGCTTGATCCGCGGGCGGACCCGACGCAGTGGGCCGACGCGGCCCATACGTTGAAAGGCGCTGCGCTGAGCATTGGCGCAGACGACCTTGCGGCTGCCTGTCAGGCCGCCGAGCAAGCAGGCAGGAACAATCCGCCCAGCCCGGCAGGCGCGGCGCTTCTATTGAATGATGTAAAAGATCAGCTCGCCCGCACGCTGGAGGCGTGCGGCCGGGTGTCTCACGCCTTGTCGAGACCCGGTTTGAGAGCGTCGAAAGCCTCGAATTCATAAGCAATGCAGCGGTCGATCAGCGTCCGCCAGACTGGCTCTGCGATCGCAGGCGAAAGGCCCTGACGCTTTGATTCGGCGAGAACCTTGGTGACAACGTCTTCGATACGGGCGCGATCGTGCACGATGGACCGTGAACCCTTGATGCGGGCTGCAGCGTCCATGAAGGACTGGCGTTCCTGCAGCAGACCGACAAGGATCCGGTCCAGCCGATCAATTTCATAGCGAACATCCGCCATGGTTTCAGCGGTTACTGCCGTGTGCCGACGCTCATTGCTGGTGGAACTGTCGCTCATCTGTCCATCATTCCCGTTTGTCTGCGACGGGGGTTAGACGGCCCCTTACAAACGATCAAGCGGGTGGGCGCAGGCCCACCCGCTTGTCGTGTTGAGAAGGGAATGCCTGCCTAGCGTTCTATCATCATGGGCCCGCGGGCCTGGACCGGAGAGTCCTGCATCATGCTGCCCTGTTCGATCAGCATCTGCACGCGCTCATCCTCCAGGACCGCGCTGAGGCGGGCGAGGGTCTGCAGATCGCTTGCGGACGCTTCGCTCATTGGGCCGAGGCCCGGAATGCCGCCTTGCGGGACAGGGTAGAACTTCACGCGGATCTCGGTGTCTTCCTCGATGCCTGCAAGCTCACGCGCCTTTGCGATGGCATCCATCAGGCCGCCAATCTCATCGACGAGACCGATCTCGAGGGCGTCAGCGCCTGACCAGACACGGCCGCGTGCAATGTCGTCGACTTGCTCAACGCTCATGTCACGGCCTTCGGCGACCAGGCCGATGAAGCGGTCATAGCCACGTTCCAGCCAGGCCGTCAGCATGCCGCGCTGCTCGTCGGTGAAACCTTCGAGCGTTGAAAGAGCGCCTGCGAACGGGCCGCCAACAGACACAGTTTCCGCATTGACGCCAATCTGGCGAAGGCCTTCTGCCACGGCGAGCTTGCCGCCGAAGATACCGATAGAACCAGTGATGGTCGAACGGCTCGCCATGATCCAGTCAGCGCCGGTGGAGACATAATAACCACCCGAAGCCGCGACAGAGCCCATTGATACGACAACCGGCTTCTCGGTCTCGCGCTGGATCGTCTCGATCGCGTTCCAGATCTGGTCCGATGCGGTTGGTGAGCCACCCGGGCTGTCGACGCGGAAGACGATGGCGGATACATCGTCATCACGGCCAGCTTCGAGAATCGCGTTGGCAATCATGTCCGACGCGAAAGCAGAGCCTGCATTGATCAGGTCGCCCGAAGCGCCGCCCGTCACGATCGGGCCTTCACCGCCAACGACAGCGATCATCTTGGAGCCCAGCGGGGCAGACGACGGCGTGTATTCAAGGATGTCGAGCATCTTCGCATCTTCGCCGGCACGTTCTTTGGCCGCGGAGATCGCATCTTCAGGCCAGCCAAGCTTGTCAGCGATACCCGCATCGATCATCGCTTGAGGGCTGAGCGGGCCGGACGTCAACGCATCGCTAAGCGCCGCATATTCAATGCCGCGGTCTTCCGCGATGTCCTGAAGCGAAGTCGACCAGAGCGATTCGGCAAGAGCGGTCATCGCTTCGCGGTGTGGCTCTGTATATCCGGTCTGTTTGTAGACGTTAGGAGCGTTCTTGTATTCGTAGAACTGTTCGATCTCGGCCGTGACGTTCAGCCGGTCCAGAAGGTCCTTGAAGAAAAGGGTCTCGAAAACGATGCCGCCTGGCAGGTAGTCGCCGCCCGGCTGAACCCAGATCTCGTCAGCTGCAGCGACCGCGCGCAGTGCAGATGGGCCGCCAGCATACGTGCCCTGAGAGGAGACGATAACGAACTTGCCCGCATCGCGGAGGCGATGGATTGCATCGCGCAGCTCTTCGGCGCGCGATGAGCCGACCGAATATTCGCTTGCGCGGATTAGAACGCCTTTGACGTTCTCATCGGTGCGCGCCGCATCGAGACGGGTGAGAACATTGACGAACCCCTTCTGACCGAAGATCGCACCAAGGCCCTGCGTGGCTGGCTGATCGGCGAGCTCATCGCGCAGGTCCATGGTCAGGACCGTATTGCCCGTAGCGCTGCCATCACTCTGAAACGAGGACAGCTGTGAATTGACGAAACCACCAATCATTGCGGCGGCGATGAATGCCAGTAGAATCGCACCTAGGATGGTGCCGACGATCGCGCCGCCGAAGGCTGTGAAAAAAGTCTTCACGATAAATAGTCTCCAAACCCGTTCTTATCGGTTAACGATATGAACCTTATCGAATAAAAGTAAAGGGCAGATGTGAGCGCTATATTTTATTGGCTTGATCGCATTGCGAGCAGCTGAATGGTCGGAACAGGAGGATTCGAACCTCCGACCCCCGCCTCCCGAAGACGGTGCTCTACCAGGCTGAGCTATGTTCCGAAGCCAGCGCGCGCCGCTATATATGAGCGTGGATTTGCTGACAAGAAGCCCCGCCTGCACGTGCTGTAATCGCTTCCACTGTCATTGTCTGAAGAGGGGTGTTGCAACGGCCATACAGTTTGAGTATGACCCGGCCTTCCTGAGATGTTGGGGTATCGCCAAGTGGTAAGGCATCGGTTTTTGGTATCGACATTCCCAGGTTCGAATCCTGGTCCCCCAGCCACTCTCTCTATTTGACCAACATGGTCTCCGCCTGCACAACCAGTGGGCGCGCAAACGCCTTTCAGGCGATCTTCGAAGTTCATTTTACCCGCAACGGGCGCAAAACGCGCCACGTACCTACTGCGATACGGGATTGTGCTTGCGATTTGATCCGCTTAGCGTTTTAACGGCAAGCAAGACCCATTGATCCACGCCAGACGTGTTGCTACCGTCCGGTCGTATGGCGCTTGAATACCGACGGTATTGCCGGATCAAGTCTAGAACAGAAGAGTGCGAAAGAGCGCTCCGTACAATTGGGGAGGTGCCGGGTGTCTCAACGATGTCCGCCTCCGAACTGCCGGGATGTGTGTGTTTCCGGGATAAGCATAGAGTAGCGGCCCACCGTTCAGGGGGTGCAGGCCGTTTCGGAATTTCACCGTGCAGTATCGTTCTGCATGACCATTCGGAGAGTGAGAGGCAAACCTCATGAAAGAAGTACTGACACCGGCGCGGGGTGTTATCGCGGCGGCTCTTATCGCCGGGCTGGTAATGCCAGCAGTGGCGCAAAGCCAGTTGCGCCAGGCACTGGAAACCGGCGAACAGGCAACCCGCAGAGCCGAACAGGTGCAGGAGCAGATCAACCAGCTCGACGATCAGCGTTCTGACCTGGTTAGCGAATTCCGCACGCTTCTCCAGCGCACGCAGGCCGCGCAACTTTATGCGCGCCAGCAGGAGAAAGTCGTTGAGAGCCAGCGCCGTGAGCTTGAGTCGCTCCAGGAGCAGCTTGGCCGCGTTGACGAGATCACCGCGCAAACGACGCCGATGCTCCTCGACATGATCGCTGACCTTGAGGCCTTCGTTCAGGCGGACCTCCCGTTCCGCACCGAAGACCGCATGGAGCGCATTGCGAACCTCCGGGCCGCAATGGAAAACGCACAGGTCCCAATCGTTGAGCAATACCGTCTGATCATCGAGGCTTATAAGTCTGAGATGGAATACGGTCGCACGATCGACACCTGGCCTGAGGAAATTGACATCAACGGCAATACCGTGATGGTCGACATGTTCCTCTATGGCCGCGTCGCGCTCGTCTACATGTCGCCTGATCGCCGCTATGCAGCCCGCTGGGACCGCAATGAGCAGCAGTGGGTGCCGGTCGAGAGCCGCTTCAAGGAAGACATCGCCACTGCGATCAAGGTCGCGAAGGGCACCACGACGCCGAGCGTTCTCTACGCACCGGCTTCTAAGCTTGATGTCGAAGTCTAAGCGCCACCGATCCAGAGGAATATGAGATGAAAAACTTCAAGAAGTCTCTGCAGACCCTTGGCGCGGCAGCGCTTGTTGCAGGTTCTGCATTTACGATTACCGCCCCTGCCGTTGCGCAAAACAGCAATGTCTCGCTCAGCGACATTCTGCGCCGCGTCCAGCAGGACTCCCAGCAGATGTCGGCGGAAGACCAGCGCCGTCTGCAGGAATTCCGTCAGGAAACCGCTGAACAGCAGTCCCGCATGTCCGAAGCCCGTTCGCAGCTCCAGGCTGCTGAGGCTCGCGGCCGGACCCTTTCGGCAGAATTCGACGAGAACGAGCGTCAGCTTTCCGAGCTGTCCGCTGAACTTGAAACCCAGGCTGGTGACTTCGGCGAACTGCTTGGTCAGTTCCGTACCGCAGCTGGTGAGACGATGCCGATCATTCGTGAATCGCTCTCCAACTACGAGTATGGTGGCCGTGCCGAGAAACTCGCTGAAGTTTCCGAAGCCCGTTCGCTTCCAACTCGCGAAGACCTGGACGCACTTCCAAAAGCAATGCTGCAGGAAATGATCGCCCAGTCTGAGGTCAAGACCTTCACCACGTCCGTTGCGGGCGCTGGTCCAGAAGGCGAAGTTGCAGACGTTGAGCTGATGCGTGTCGGTATCTTCACCGCGGCAACGACCGACGATGTGCGCTTTGTGGAGGTCATCACCGATACCAACAGCGAGCCTTATCTGCGCGTTCTCAAGGCCCAGCCGGGCGGCAGCTTCGCTTCCGCAATGCGTAGCCTGATCAACTCTGAGCCTGGTGAGACCGTCATCACGCCGATCGACCCGTCCAAGGGTGACCTGTTCGCAGTCGCCGGCGAAATGCCGACCTTCGAACAGCGTATCCAGCAAGGTGGTACGGTTGGTTACGTGATCCTCGTTCTGCTTGCGATCGGTGCCGCGTTCGCGATCTTCAAGATCGTTACGCTCTTCCTCATGGGTTCCGCGATGCGCCGCACCGCAAAGACCCGCAAGGCAGGTACCGGCAACCCGCTGGCCCGCGTCTTCGAAGCTTACGAGCAGAACAAGCATCAGGACCTTGAGTCCCTCGAGCTGAAGCTTGACGAACAGATCCTCCGCGAATCGCCGAAAATCGAGCGCTTCAACGACGTCGTTAAGGTTCTCGCCGCTGTTGCACCGCTTCTCGGCCTTCTCGGTACGGTTATCGGTATGATCATCACCTTTACCGCCATCACCAACTTCGGTGCCGGCGATCCGAAGCTGATGGCCGGCGGTATCTCGGTTGCTCTCATGACGACGGTTCTTGGTCTCGTCGCAGCTATCCCGCTGCTTCTGCTTCACGCCATCGCGTCCTCCATGGCACGTGGCAACCAGCAGATCCTCGATGAGCAAGCCGCCGGCCTCGTTGCTGAGCGTGCAGAGTCCAACACGGTGACGGCCTAACGGTCGTCACCTCCTTCGGGAGGTACCCTTATGGGACTAGGACTTAACCAGCTTGAAGAATTTCTGGCGCGTGGCGGGCCCGTCCTGCTTGTCATTATGGTGGCGACGTTCATCATGTGGGCGCTTATTCTGGAACGGCTGTTCTACTTCCGCCTGGCCCACAAATCGGTCGCTAGAGAAGCGATCGAAGAGTGGAACGCCCGGTCGGACCGCAAGTCGGTGCTGGCACACTGGGTTCGCGACAAGCTGATCTCGGAAGTCCGGATGAAAGCTGAAGCGAACGTCCAGATGACCAAGGCAATGGTGGCTCTTGCTCCATTGCTCGGTCTTCTTGGCACGGTGACGGGCATGGTCGCAGTGTTCGACGTCATGGCGATCACCGATGGTGCTGATGCAAAATCCATGTCTGGCGGTGTGTCGCAAGCGACAATCCCGACCATGGCAGGGATGGTCGCATCCATCTCCGGTATCCTGTTCACCTCCGGCATGGACCGTAAGGTCAATCGCCTGGTGCAGGGCGTAGAAGACGAAATGGAGATTGCATAATGCGAGGCAGACAATCGAAACAGGCCGATGAGGCAAGCGTCGATCTAACGCCGATGCTGGATGTGGTCTTCATCCTTCTCATCTTCTTCATCGTGACATCGACCTTCATCCAGGAAGAGGCGCTTGGCCTTGAGCCACCGCCTCCTCCGTCGCAGGCCGAGAGCAATCCGGACCAGTCAGCCATCCTGATTTACGTTGGTGAGGACAACCTCATTACCGTGAATGGTCGTCTGACGGACATCAGCGGTGTGCGGGCGAATATGGAGCGTCTCCGGGCAGAAAACCCTGAAAGCGCGCTCATCATCCAGGCGCATCCTCAGGCACGCACCGGCACGATCGTGAAGATCCGTGACGAGGCATACAATGCCCAGATGACCCGGGTGAACATCGTTCAGAGTGAAAGTTAGGAGACCGAAATATGGCACGTAGAAAACGTATTTCGTCGTCCAGCTCGTCAGCTGAAGATGACGTAAACCTCACGCCAATGCTTGACGTGGTGTTTATCCTCCTCATCTTCTTCATTGTGACCGCGCAGTTCATCAAGGAACCTGGTGTCGAAATCAGCAGGACCGAAGTGGACAATACCGAGCGGCAAAACCCTCTCGGTATCCTGATCGCGATCGATGAAGAGAGCGATATCTACATCGACAAGGAAGTCGTGACGCTCCAGGAAGTCGGTTTCCGCATTCGCGAACTTCGCGAAGACAATCCAAAAGGGCGCCTCGTCGTCCAGGCGGACCAGGATTCTGACGCGGGTGTTTTGATTTCCCTGCTGGAGATCATCAACAACGAAGATGGTTTGACCGCAGTGCCGGTCTCCGTCGAGCAGGAATAGGAGAAACACATGTTTTCCAATCCAATCATTCGTTTGATCATTGGTATTCCTCTTGCGGCTATCGTTGTGTTCGCGCTCTTCACCTTCATGTACTCGATGATCAATCAGGAGTATGAGCAACCGGAGAATGCCGAACAGCGCGTTCTTGAGCGCATTACGCCGGCAGACGACAATCAGGAGGTGCGGACACGCGCACGGAACAAGCCACAACGGCTCGATTCCGCGGACAAGCCGCCGCCACCACCTAAAATGTCCGCTTCGCGTTCGGACATTGATCTCCCGACGCCTAGCATCCAGGGTGCTGCGCCAACGGAACTCAATGTCGACCGTCTGGACTCGCTTGCGATCGACCCGGTTGCCATCTCGGACCGCGACGCCCAGCCGATCCGCCCGCCGGTGCCGACCTATCCTCAGCGCGCAGCTGAGCGTGGCATCGAAGGTACCTGCGACGTCCGCTTTGACGTGGACACGCGTGGCCGCCCCTACAATGTGACGGCGACCTGCAGCGATAGCGCCTTCAAGCGTGAAGCAGAGCGCGCCGTCCAGCGTGTGGAGTTCGCGCCGAAGATCGTCCGCGGTCAGCCGGCAGAGCGCCGCAATGTGGTCTACCCACTGGAATTCCGTCTCGACGGTTAATCCAGGGCGAAAGCTAAAATCAGAAAAGCCCGGTCGTCATGGCCGGGCTTTTTGCATTTTGGGCAGGCGATATTGTGGCGTTTGTCAGAAGAAGGCGTCTGGACGGTCGGTAACCTCTCCGTCCGCCTCGATCGGCGCGCTTCCACCGAAAATTATTCTCCCGAATTGTGCGGGTAGGGCAGGCGGTGACGAGGTCTAGCCGGGAAGGCGAGCTGCCCCGCGATCACGGACGCCGAAACTCCCGGAGACCCGCCTGTGTTCGGGCGCGGCAAACTCTGAAGTCTCGACGACTTTTCAGCATGGCTCGACAATTTCTCATCGCGCCACCTGACGTTGACAAGATTACTCGATAGTAATAGTATAACATCATAATATAAGGGAGAGCGCTATGTTTCAGAATTCCCTCTCACGGCCACTCCTTGGTTTACCGATTGCCGCATTCATCGTGGTCGGGCTGTTTTCGTTCATGAGATCAATGATCAGTAGCGAGTTTACGCCACCCGAACCGGTCGAAGCGCGCGAAATTATCGTCCTCACAATGCCAGACGAAGCGCCGGAAAGGGCCCACAAGACGGCGCGACCACAGCGAATCGATCTGGCACCGCCCCCACCCCGGGCCCCGCGCTATCAGGCATCGGCGGATGCAGTTCCGCTGACGCAAGTCGCATTCGCCCCGGCTGATACAGGCCTCGAAAGTGCGGGACTGTTTGACCGATTGGTCATATCACCCATTGCCATCAATGAGCGGGATGCGAGGCCGATCCAGCCACCGAATCCCGTCTATCCAAGCGCGATGCAGGCCCGTGGCATCGAGGGCAGCTGCGAGGTTCACCTGAATGTGGACCCGCAGGGACGCCCCTTTAATGTCGAAGCGATCTGTAGCCATGACGGATTTCGCCGGGAGGCCGAACGCGCCGTCAAACAGGTCAGATTCGTACCAAAAATCGAAAAAGGGTCGCCTGTGACGCGAACTGGCGTGATCTATCCGCTCGAATTCGGGATTGAGGGCTGATCGAGTGCGTTGGCGCGCCGCTGAAGCGTTGACGCGGCGGGCCTGAGCAAGCATATCTTATAACAAAGCGAAGTGACGCTAACTGCCGATAAAACAGATATATCGCCGGCGGATCAATTTCAGGCAGATGCACGTTAAAGCCTTCAGGCGATGTGCATGAGAGAGTTTCCGCCGCTATCGGCGAAAAGGAGTGAGACACCATGGGAATCAAGACCGTTCTGAGAAGTGCAGTCATGGTAGGCGCGATGTCTGTCATGGGCGCGGGCGCCGCGATGGCACAGGCCGCCAATTGTGAAGCTACCGAATTCAGCTCGACCACGGGTGAGCTTTACCTGAAAGCTGAGACCGAGCTGCTGCAAAACAAGAATGCGCAAGCTGCTCTTGGCGCGCTGAACCAGCTCCGTAACCAGGAACTGAACTGCTACGAGCAGGGCGCAATCCTGAAACTTGGCGCCGCGATCAAGATTGAAGCAGGCGACTATGCAGGCGCCGTTCGCGATCTCGAACAGGCGATCAATCAGGGCTACATCCCTGCGAGCGAGCGTCAGACCACCTATTACAACATCTTCCAGATCTATCTGAGCCAGAACAATCTCGATAAGGCGCTGGAATACTCGCAGAAGTGGGTTCAGGCTGGTGGTTCTCCTGACCGCGACGCCAAGTGGCAGCTCGCCGTCGTCAACCAGAAGCTTAACCGCAACCAGGAAGCTCTTCGCTGGGCAGAGCAGGTCTTCCGTGAAGACGGCCCGAACGCAGAGCGTCAGGTCTATGACTTCCTGATCTATCTCTATGACGAGACGGGTCAGCGCGCGAAAAAGGCGGAACTGCTCGAAACGCTGCTCGCACGTAACCCGAATGAGCGCCGTCTCTGGGACGCAATCGCTGGCGACTATTTTGCCGGTGAGCAGGAGCGCAAGGCGTTTGAAGTCCAGAAAGCGATGTATCTCGGCGGTATCCTTACCAAGGAAGACGAGATCATGCGGATCGTGAACTTCTACAACCGCTTCAACGCGCCGTATCAGGCCGCTCAGGTCCTCGAGAAGGAAATGAATGCTGGCCGCGTCTCGAAGACCTATGAGCGTATGGAGCTGCTCGCCAACCTCTATCAGGTGGCTCGTGAGTTCGACCGCGCAATTCCAGTCATTGAAGAAGCTGCCCGCATGAACAATAGCGGCGCGATGTATGAACGTCTTGGCCGCTCCTACGCTGAGCTTCAGGAATGGGCGAAAGCTGAGGAAGCTCTGACCCGCGCGCTCAATACCGGCGGTGTACAGGACCGCGGCCTTGCCTGGGTCCTGATCGGCCAGTCCCGTTATGAGCGCGGCGACCGCGCTGGTGCGCGCGAAGCCTTCTCTAACGCCAACAATCGCGGTGGCCGCGGTTGGCTCGACTTCATGCGCTCGGAAGAGCAGACCGAAGTCGCGCTCGTCCGCTTCGAGGCTCAAAGCCTTGTTCAGGACACCGAAAACGAGAAGCGCCGCTGTGAGCAGCTCGCCGTTCTGGGTGAAGGCAACGCACCTGAAGCCTGTGCAACGGTCGATGAGCGGCTCGCTGAGGCCCGCGCCGAATTCCAGCGGATCAGCGGCAGCTAAGCTTCGGCTCTCGCCTGAAGGCATTGACCCCGGCGCTTGAAAAGGCGCCGGGGTTTTTCATTTCGGCTCACAGGGGAGTGCTTGAACCCGGCCGCTAAATGGTTTCAGTTGCAACCAATCAATTCAAAGGACACCTCCGATGAGCAAGCCCGACAAACATTATCGCAAGCGCAAGATTGGCGAGCACAAGCTGAAGCCAGAATCCCTCGTCATGGGTTACGGCTTTGATCCGGCTATGTCGGAAAACTCGATCAAGCCCCCGATCTTCATGACGTCGACATTCGCGTTCAAGTCGGCACGCGATGGCGAAGCACTGTTCCGGCAGCTCGCTGGCAAGCGCCTTGCCGATGATCCGGAAGAAGCCGATCTCATCTATACGCGCTTCAACAATCCGAACATGGAAGTCCTTGAGGACCGCCTCACGCTCTATGATGCTGGCGAAATGGCGTTGGTCTTCTCATCAGGCATGGGCGCGATCACGACGGCGCTGCTCGCCTGTGCCGGGGCAGGGACCACCATTCTTCACTCGAGCCCGCTTTACGGCGGTACCGAGGTTTTCATGCGCAGCTTCATGCCGGACTTTGGCGTGACGCCGTTCGAGATGGATGCCTGGGCCAGTGAGGAAAAGATACTTGAACGCGCGCGCGAGGCTGCAAAGACCGGGCCGCTGAGCGTCATCTTCACCGAATCGCCAGCTAACCCCACCAATGCGCTCGTTGACATCGCGGCGTGCAAGCGCGTCGCTGACACGATCGAGAAGGAAACGGGCCACCGTCCAATCATCATGTGCGACAACACGATGATGGGCCCGATCGGCCATCTGCCGATCAAGCATGGCGCTGATATCGCGCTTTACTCGCTCACCAAATATATCGGCGGTCACTCTGATCTGGTCGGCGGCGCGGCCATCGGCAGTGAAGCGGTCATCGCCAAGATCCGCCGGGTCCGCAACTATCTCGGCACCACGCTGGATGCCCATACCTGCTGGCTGCTGACCCGCTCGCTGGAGACGGTGCGCATGCGTATGGAAAAGGCGTTCGAGAACGCACGCATCTGCGCCGAATTCCTGCGTGACCACCCGAAAATCGGCAAGGTAATGTATCCAGCCTTCCTCGAAGAAGGTGACCCGCAGCGCAAGGTCTTCGACGAACAGTGTGAGGCGGCTGGTTCGACCTTCTCGTTCGACGTTAAGGGCGGCAAGGAAGCGGCTTTCCGGCTGCTCGACAACCTTCAGCTCGTGAAGCTGGCTGTCAGCCTTGGCGGCACGGAAAGCCTGATGTGCCACCCGGGCTCGACGACCCACTCAGGCGTCGATGAAGAGATCCGCAAGCGGATTGGGTTTACCGATGGTCTGGTCCGCTTCTCGGTGGGCGTCGAGGCGCCAGAAGATCTTCTGGTCGACCTCGAACAGGCCCTGGAGAAGGTCTAGTCGGCCTTATCCTCCGAAAGCATAAACCAGCGATGCGCGCGTGACCGTATCCGTCGCCTCAAATCCAGGTGGCGGGTTCGTGTCATGGCGCACATTGAATGAGAAACGCGCCGAGAAGGTATCGGTGAGTGCTGCAGTGAGAGCGGTAACGTTCACGAACTGCGTCGACTCGCTGGCATAGATGACGTCCGAATTGTTCGAGAAGCTCACTGCATCGTTGAATTTGTGTGAGAACTCCGATCGGCCAACGACGGACAGAGACTGTTCGGTGGAGGCGGGAACGAAGACAGGCGCGCCATTGCGGACCGTCGTGGTGGCCTGAACTTCGTCAATCTTGATGCCGGGGCCGCCCTGAACAGACCAGCTCGTGGTCTCGTTCTCGATGACCTGGTAGCCGAGGCCGCCGCCCACAAAGACGCGCGAATCGAAGCCCGAAAATTCGTCCTTTTCATAGGAGGTGCGAGCGAAGGCAAAAAGCTTGTCGCCGAGCTGACGATCTACTTCGCCAGCCAGAAATATGCGGTTGCGGGTCTCGACGGAGTCGGTCTCGCCATATTCGACTGATGCCTCGCCGCTGTAGGTCCAGAGGCCAAGCTCACGGTTCAGTTTGACACCAAGACCAAGATCGGCCGTTTCGGTATTGCCAGTCGTATATCCGGCTGAGAAAGAGCCTTCGCCCGTCCAGCCATCGTCTGCCGCAGCAGCGGGGGCGATGGAAAGGCCGGCAAGGGCGGCGAACACAAAAAGTCGTCTCACAGTCTTGTCTCCTGAGCATTAAAAGCGCTCCTCCTAGACGCTGCGGTCTCGATTGTTAACCGCGAGGGCCAGCGCGCGCTCAATAGCCGCAAAAGCTGCCAGCGACGGGCTTGCAGTTCTTCACGTCCCATGAAACCAAGAAGCATGACTGATCTAGGCAAGAAAAATTCTGAAGACGAAGCCGTCTGCGAACGAATTGCGGCGGCCGAAAATGATATGGCGTCCCGCATGCTCGACTGGGCTGCGATCAATACCGGAAGCTGGAATGCGGATGGGTTGAAGACGCTGGCACCAAAGTTGGCCGATGCCTTCTCCGCGCTCGATGCAGAGGTGAAGCTTGATAAATCCCAGCCCTTTGAGAAGGTGGATGAAAAAGGCAAGGCCGTCGACTTTGAGACGGGTCCCATTCTTCGCGTCACCGCGAGGCCCGAGGCGCCTGTGCAGGTGGTGATGAGCGGCCATTACGACACGGTGTTCCCGCCGGGCACGTTTACCGAGATCAAGGACCTGGGCGAGGGCCGCAAGAACGGCCCCGGCCTCGCCGATATGAAAGGCGGATTGTCCGTCATGCTCGGCGCTCTGCAGGCTTTCGAGGCAGGTCCGCTGAAGGACAAGCTCGGCTACCAGATCGTGATTTCTCCGGATGAAGAGATCGGTAATTTCGCAAGCGCGGGCGCTCTGAAAGAGGCAGCGTCATCGGGCGCGCTCGTTGGCATGACCTATGAGCCGTGCATGGAAACGGGCGCCATGTCCGGTGGCCGTAAAGGCTCCGCCGTTTTTGACATCGTCCTGCACGGGCGTTCGGCGCATGCTGGCCGGTCCAAGGAAGAGGGGCGTAGCGCCCTTGAGGCGGCAGCACATGCGGTCGTTGATCTAGAAGCGCTGAATGGACGGCGCGAGGGCGTCTCCTTCAATGTCGGCGCAATCGATGGCGGCGGCGCGGTCAATATCGTGCCTGACCTGGCAATCATTCGCTTTGGCGCGCGGGCGCCTGACGCCGATGCGGCGCAGTGGGCGACGTGGGAGGTCGAGCGGATCTTCCGTGAGGCAACAGCCCGTGACGGGATTACCGGTCATCTGCACGGCGGTTTCTACCGTCCTCCAAAGCCGCGTAACGATGCCCAGCAGGCCTTATTCGACGCCGTGGCGCAGACCGGCTCAGCGCTTGGTCTTGAGCTAACCTTTGAGGACACGGGCGGCGTCTGCGAAGGCAACAACATCTTCGCGGCTGGCGTGCCCAACGTCGATACGCTCGGCGTCATGGGCGGACGCATCCATTCCAGCGAGGAATATGTCGTCATGTCAAGCCTGGTAGAGCGGGCGCAGCTTTCCGCGCTTCTCCTCAACCGGTTTGCGGATGGCCGCATCGATGCGGCGAAGATAAAGGCGCTGATGGAATGACAGCCCCATATGTCATGCGGCCAGCGCGGCGGGACGACTTCGACGCGCTGATGACGCTGGCGGAAGAATCGGGCCCGGGCTTTACCAGCCTGCCTGTGCATGAAGGCATCATCCGTGAACGGCTGGAGAAATCCGAGAAGTCGTTCGCGGGCGAGATCGAACAGCCGCAATATGGCAAATACCTCATGATGATGGTCAATCATGAGACCGGCGAAATTGGTGGCTGTAGCGCGGTCAAGGCAGGCACGGGCATCGACCAGCCCTTCTTCAACTATCGCGTCATCACGCTGGCGCAGGCAAGTCAGGCTGCTGATCGCCGTCACAATATGGATGCGCTGATCCTGACCAATGAGTTTGTTGGATTCACCGAGGTCGGCACGCTGTTCCTGCGCGCGGCGCATCGCGGCGGTGGGGCTGGACGGCTTGCGGCACAGTCGCGTTATCTGTTGATGGCGTCATATCCCGAACGTTTCGGCGACATGGTGCTGGCGGAGTTGCGCGGCGTCGTTGATGCCAAGGGCGAGACCCCGTTCTGGGACGCGATCGGACGCCATTTCTTTCGCATGAGCTTCAGCGAGGCGGACATCCTGTCTGCCGTCTCGGACAATCAGTTCATCCTCGACCTGATGCCGAAATATCCCATCTATGTGGACCTCCTGCCGCCGGAAGCGCGGGAAGTCATTGGCCGCTGTCACTCTGACGGTGTCGGCGCGCTGAAGCTGCTCGAATGGGAAGGTTTCCGGTTCGAGCGGACGGTCGACATTTTTGATGGCGGCCCGTTGGTCGCGGCCCCTCGAAAACTCATCCGCACCATCCGCGAGAGCCGCATCGTGACCCTCATCGAAGGTGAAGCGAGCGGTGAGAGCGGTATTGTATCGAATGACCACTTCAACGATATCCGGGTCAGCCTCATCGAAGGGGAAAGTCGCGGCGAGAATGAGTTCGTGACATCGAAGGCGGTTCTGGACCGCCTGAAGCTGCAATCAGGCAGCACAGCAAGACTTTGGCTAAGGAGCTAGGCAAGCGCTATGGCGAAAGGCACGTACATCAACGGCAAGTGGCACACTGGCGATGGAGACTGGTTCGAGAAGACTTCTCCAGCGACAGGCGAGACAAGCTGGGAAGGCCAGGCAGCAAGCCCGGCGCAGGTCAACGAGGCTGTAGAGGCCGCGCAGGACGCAGGGCGCGCGTGGCGCCATGTCCCGCAGGACACCCGTACCCGCATCCTCGAAGCCTATGCAGCAGAGGTAGAGAAGCGCACCGACGACATCTCGAAGGCGATCAGCGAAGACATGGGCAAGGCCCGCTGGGAATCGGTTGCCGAAGCCGGTGCCATGAAGGGCAAGATCGCTGTTTCAATCGAGGCGCAGGTTGAGCGCGCCGGTGGCCGCAGCCAAGACGCCGCCTTTGGCGGCGCCCACCTGACCCATCGCCCGCACGGTGTCATGGCGGTGTTCGGGCCGTTCAACTTCCCGGGTCACCTGCCGAATGGCCACATCGTTCCAGCGCTACTTGCGGGGAACACTTGCGTTTTCAAGCCATCAGAGCTCGCGCCCTCGGTCGCGAAGATCATGATCGACTGCTTTGAGGCAGCGGGGCTTCCTGAGGGCGTTCTCAACGTTGTGAATGGCGGACGCGATACGGGTGCGGCGCTCCTTGATGCAGATGTGAACGGGGTGCTGTTCACAGGATCCGCCAAGACCGGCACGGCCTTCCACCGCCACTTTGCGGGTCGCCCGGACATCATCCTGGCGCTCGAAATGGGCGGCAATAATCCACTCATCGTCTGGGATCCGGCAGACGCCGAAGCGGCAGGCGACATCGCCGCTCAGTCGGCCTTCCTGACCACCGGCCAGCGCTGCACCTGCGCCCGCCGCGTCTACGTGCCTGATAACGCCTTCGGCAAGTCAGTCATCGACGCCATTGTCGAGCGCGCGCGCGGCCTCAAGATCGGCGCATGGGACGAGGACGATATCTTCATGGGGCCGCTGGTGTCCGAGGATGCCGCACAGGCCGCCGTCGACTTCCAGACCATGCTGTCCAAGGCGGGCGGCAAACCGCTTCGCCGGCTGAAGCGCATGGACCGCGGCGGCGGCTTCGTCACGGCTGGCGTCATCGACGTCACCGATGCGAGCAATGTGCCGGACGAGGAGCTGTTTGGCCCACTCATCCAGATCCACCGCGTGAAGGATTTCGACGCCGCCATTGCCCACGCGAACGATACCCGCTTTGGTCTTTCTGGCGGGCTGGTCAGCGATGACGATGCACTCTGGCTGCGTGCTCACAATGAGATGCGTGCCGGTATCCTGAACCGGAACCGGCCGACGGCAGGCGCCTCTGGCAATATGCCGTTCGGCGGGCCCGGCCTGTCAGGCAATTTCCGACCCGGCGCCTATTACGCGGCTGACTATTGCGCCTGGCCACAGGCAAGCCAGACCGCCGATCAGGCCACACGCCTCAAGGCACAAGGGTTTCCGGCCTAATTCTTAGAACGGATTGAGCGAATAGCCGTCCTGCGCGAGCTGCGCATGAGCGGTCATAGCCGACAGCGAGAGCTCGACACCGGGGATGAGGTCATCCTTGGTGAGCCCCCGCGCAGCCGCCGTCTGTCCGCAGAGAAAGATCGGCACGCCTGCGTCTAGGAGGGCGATGACGAGACGGGTCGTGTCGGTAGCATCTTCGGTCGGGCCGGGCTGGACGAGGTATTGAGCCGCGCCCCCATGAACCACGATGGCGGGGTTGATCGCATTCCGGTCTACACCAGCCCGTGCATGCATATTGAGAAAGCGAGCAACCGTCTCGAACTGACGGTTCACCCCACCGCGCTCTTCGGTATCGGCAATGTCGAAAGCGACTTTCAGTTCGACGTCTTTGGCGAGGGGCAGGGCATCTTCGACCGTCGCAGACGGCCCGAACTCTTCGATCACGGGACCGGGTGTGAAAGCATCAGGCAGCGTCTGTGCATACGCGATCGTGCCAGGCACAAAAAAGACGGCGGCGGCGAGTGTTGGGGTCAGCTTCATGGTGGCGTTTCCTCGCGAAGGATAGATGTCAGCGATAATGCGGGCGGTAGGGACGCTGTGTCCATGACCGGCTTCCATCATGCGGCAGGGCGGTGTATCCGGCCCTTATGAGTACAGCACACGAAGTCAATTTCGATGGCCTGATCGGGCCGAGCCACAATTATGGCGGCATGTCGGAGGGCAACCTCGCCAGCGCCCGCAATGAAGGCGACGTCTCCAATCCTCGAGAAGCGGCAATTCAGGGCCTCGAAAAGATGCGCCTTCTGGTGCGTGCTGGCCTGAAGCAGGGCGTCCTGCCGCCGCTGCCGCGCCCGAACTTTGACCTGCTCGTGTCAGCAGGCTTCACCGGCAGCGACGCCGACATCATCACCGCAGCGGCGCGCACTCATCCGCAGATCCTCAAGGCCGCCTATAGCGCATCGTCCATGTGGGCGGCGAATGCAGCGACCGTTTCGCCATCGGCTGATGCCAGCGATGGACGCCTGCACCTTACCAGCGCGAACCTGTCGACCATGCTGCACCGCTCCATCGAGCATCCGGACACGACCGCGACGCTGATCTCCATCTTCGGGGATACGGAGCGGTTCGGCATCCATGCCGCGCTGCCCGCGCATGCGGACTTTGCCGATGAGGGCGCTGCCAATCATATCCGCCTCTGCGCGGATCATGGCGCGCCGGGCGTTGAAGTGTTCGTCTATGGCCGCGAAGCTGGCGAGAGCACTGTAGGTTTCCCGGCCCGTCAGACCAGGCTCGCCACTGAGAGCATCGCCCGCGCGCATACGCTGGCACCAGAGCGCAGCATCTTCGCGCGTCAGGCCCGCGCTGCCATTGATGCAGGCGCCTTCCACAATGATGTCGTCTGCGTCGGCTCGCTCGATACGCTCTTCTATCATGAGCTCGCCTTCGAAGAGACAGACGCTGTCCTCAGCGCCATCCGTAGGGCGGGTGACGGCCTGTTCGAGCTGAAGACTGTCATGGTGCCAGAAGCCGAGGTGCCGATCGGCGACGCGATCACATCCTACCTGTTCAACTCGCAGCTCCTGAAATGGCCGGGTGAGGACCGTCTCGTCCTGCTTGCGCCGCTAGAGACGCAGGAAACCGAGTCGACGCGCACCTTCTGCGAGAAGATGGTTGAGGGAAATGGCCCGATCGGCCGGGTCCAGTATGTCGATGTGCGCCAGTCCATGCGCAACGGGGGCGGGCCTGCCTGTCTGCGCTTGCGCGTCGTGATGACCGATGAAGAACTTGCCGCCTGCCATCAGGGCGTTCTGCTGGACGAAGACAGGATCGACCAGCTGCAGGACATCGTTGCCAACACCTATCGCGACGGACTGGTCGCCGCAGACCTTGCTGATCCGGCTTTCGCTATTGAGTGCCAGACGGCCCGCGAAGCGCTGCTTGACTGTCTTGGACTGTCAGAGCTCGCCTAGAGCGTTTCCGACTTTGACGGAAACGCGGAAGCGAGCAAGGCGAGCCCGGCGCGAATGCGCCGCCCCCGCGGAGCCGCCCGCATTGGCGGGCTAGCGTGAGCGCAGCCAAACCGAGGACAGATTCCGCTGAAAGCGGAATTGGTCTAAGGCACGCCCGGAAACGAGGTCACCATTTCAATCTCAATGTCGGGAAAGCTCTCGACAAACTGGATGGTGAAGTCGGGAAAACTGTCGACCATCTGCCATTCGCCGCAATCATCCGGAAAACTCTCGACCAGCTTGACCTTCAGGTCAGGGAAGCTTTCGACCACCTTGACCTTGATGTCCGGAAAGCTGCTGACGACCTGAACCTTGCCATTCAGCGGGGTGCCTTCGAACTGGCAGTCCGCGCCAATCACGTCATCTGCGGCAGCCGCCAAGGCGCCAGAGGCCGCAAGGGCCAATAGCGCCAGCGTGCGCTTCACTTGCCGCCATCCACCGGGGCAAGTCGCCCGCCAGCCTTTGCATAGGCCTGGCTGCCACGCGTGATCACAGCGTCATCTGCGACCACGTCTTCAGGCTTCAGTGCGAACTTTCCCTGCATCCGGTCATAAATGGGCGCGAAATCTGTCTTCACTGTTGCGTCGAAAAGCTGCTCATAGCTATCGATGACGAAATAGGTCTGCTGGAAATCGTCGATCCGGTAGTCGGTCTTCATCAGGCGTTCGAGGTCAAACCCGATCCGATTGGGGGACGGGTCTTCCAGCGCAAAGATGCTCTCGGTCTTCGATGAGACGATGCCCGCGCCATAGATGCGCAAGCCTTCATCGGTCTGGATCAGGCCAAACTCCACCGTGTACCAGTAAAGCGCCGCAAGGTTCTTCAGGGCCGCAAAATCAAGGCTGCGCAGGCCGCCCTTGCCATAGGCTTCCATATAGTCTGCGAAGACCGGATTGGTCAGCATCGGCACATGGCCAAAGACATCGTGAAAGACGTCCGGCTCCTGCAGGTAATCAAGCTCATTGCGTTTGCGGATGAACTGGCCCGCCGGAAAACGGCGATTGGCGAGATGGTCAAAGAAAACCTCGTCCGGCACGAGACCGGGGACAGCGACGACACGCCAGCCTGTCAGGGCTTCAAGCTCATCCGACATGGCTTCAAATTCGGGAATGCCGCCCTTGCCGAGGTCCAGCGCCTTCAGACCTTCAAGGAATTCAGGCGCCGCACGGCCCGGAAGCACGTCCATCTGCCGCTTGTACAACAGGTCCCACACAGCATGCTCATCGGCCGTATAGTCCGACCAGCCCTGATCAATGGTCCAGTCGTCTCTTGCGTTGGCGGGTTTCTCGGAATGGTTGCTCATGCAACTATTATAGCGCATCAAACGCTGAAAGAAATGGAAAGCTGGTCTTCGCACTGGCACAACGACCGCAGAGAAAAGGAAACGTCGCATATGAAACTTGCCAGCCTCAAACAGGGACGCGACGGCCAGCTGGTCGTCGTCTCGAAAGACCTCACCCGCTATGCAGAGGCGACCCATATCGCCCCGACGCTGCAGGCCGCGCTCGATGACTGGGACATCAAAGCGCCGAAACTGGCTGCCCTCGCAAATGATGTCGAAGTCGGTTCGGTCCCGACCAAGCGCTTCCATGAGCATGACTGCGAATCGCCGCTGCCACGCGCCTATCAGTGGGCCGATGGCTCCGCCTACATCAACCATGTGGAGCTGGTCAGAAAAGCGCGCGGCGCAGAAGTGCCGGAAAGCTTCTACTCCGACCCACTCATGTATCAGGGGGGCTCTGACAGTTTCCTCGGCCCGCGCGACAATATCCCGCTCGGCGACAAGGCCTGGGGCCTCGATTTTGAGGCAGAGGTTTGCGTCGTAACTGGCGACGTCCCCATGGGCATTGATGCCAAATCGGCGCTCGATCAGGTCAAGCTGATCATGATCTGTAATGATGTCAGCCTGCGAGGCCTTATCCCTAATGAACTCGCCAAGGGCTTCGGATTCTTCCAGTCCAAGCCTTCCAGCGCGTTCTCGCCGGTCGCCGTGACGCCTGATGAGCTGGGCGATGCCTGGAAGGATGGCAAGCTGCATCTGCCCATGCTGTCGACCTACAATGGCAAACCCTTCGGCAAGCCTGATTGCGATGTCGATATGACTTTCGACTTCGGCACCCTGGTCGCCCACGCAGCGAAAACCCGCCCGCTCTGTGCTGGTACGATCATCGGATCCGGCACGATCTCTAACCGCGATCCCGATGGCGGCGCTGGCAAGCCCGTCGCTGATGGCGGCCTTGGCTATTCCTGCATTGCCGAGATCCGCATGATCGAGACGATCCGTGACGGCAAGCCTGCGACAAGCTTCATGGATGTTGGCGATAACATCCGCATCGAAGTGAAGGACAAGGCCGGGCACACCGTCTTCGGCGCGATCGAGCAGGATGTGGTGAAGGCATGAGTGAGCTGAAACTCTACGACTATTGGCGCTCATCCGCAGCTTACAGGCTGCGGATTGCGCTGAACCTGAAGGGCCTCGACTACACCTCCCAGTCAGTGAATATCGCCCCGGGCGCGGATGAGCAGTTTCAGGATGGCTACCGCGCGCTTAACCCGCAGATGCGCGTGCCGACGCTCGAAGTCGATGGCCGCCGCTCGGGCCAGTCCATGGCCATTCTGGAGTGGCTGGATGAAACCTATCCAGAGCCATCATTCTTACCGGCCGATAGCTGGGCCCGCCTTCAGGTGCGCGCCTTCGCCGACATCATCGCCTGCGACATCCACCCGATCAATAATCTGTCAGTGCTGATAAAGCTCCGCAAAGAGCTGGGGCAGGACGATGCGGGCGTCGGTGAGTGGTACCGCGACTGGATCATTCGGGGCTTCACGGCGCTGGAAGAAATGGCCGAGCCTCACAAGGCTAATGCGTTCCTGTTCAGCGATCAGCCAACGCTCGCCGATATCTGTCTCGTGCCGCAAATGGCGAATGCGCGCCGCTACGATACCGATCTCAGCCAGTTCCCGCGTCTGGTCGAAGTCGATGCGGCCTGTCAGAAGGTCGAGGCTTTCGCGAAAGCGGCGCCTGACATGGTGAAGCCGGACTAGGCGGCCAAAAGCCTTAGTTCGCCTGCTCGCGCTTCAGGGCATACCCGTCAGCGGTGCGGTCCAGGACGAATGGAATGTCAGGATGGCTGACAGGCGTGTCGCTGTCATCGATGAGAAGATTGCCCTCTGAGACATAGGCCACGTAGTGCGTCTTATCGTTCTCTGCGAAGAGGTGATAATAGGGCTGGTCCTTTGACGGGCGCAGATGCTCAGGGATGGCTTCATACCATTCATCGGAATTGGCGAAGACCGGATCGACGTCGAAGATCACGCCCCGAAACCCGAACATGCGATGTTTTACAACCTCACCGATCTGGAACTTCGCCTGTCTGCGGTCGATGGCGAAATGCGGGTGGCCGTCTTCGCCATAGGTTTCGTCAGTCTGTGATGCTTCGGTCATGGGATCCACATGTGCGACCTGAGCTTCGTATTCCGGCTCAACTGGCTTACGGGCGCTGAACAAAGCGGCAAGTCGCGAGAATATGCTGGGTCGTTGGCTCATCACTGTTCAATGTGATATTGACGCTACTAACCGACAAGATTTGGGCCTCACATGGCTGAAAAAAAATCGCGCGGCGGGCAGAGGCGTAACCGCCGGCCCGCGCGCAACGACCGGCGGCCACCGCTTTATGCGGCGGTGGACCTCGGCACAAACAATTGCAGGCTGCTGGTCGCTGCGCCAACGCGTAAAGGCTTCAACGTGGTCGATTCCCATTCGCAGATTGCTCGTCTCGGGGAGGGTCTGGAACAGTCTGGCCGTCTATCTGACGTTGCGATGAACCGCGCTTTCGATGCACTCGACGCGATTTCGAAAAAGCTGAAGTCCAAGCGGGTCGGACATGTCCGGTGCATCGCCACCGAAGCCTGCCGGAAGGCCGAGAACGGAGCCGATTTCATCAAGGAAATCCGCGAACGCACAGGCCTCACCTTTAAGATCATCGGGCCGCAGGAAGAAGCGCGCCTCGCGCTGATCGGCTGTCACAACCTCATCGATGAGGAGGCAAAATCGGTCCTCGTTCTGGATATCGGCGGCGGGTCGACCGAGCTTTCGCTGGTGGACGCTGCCGCGGCGCGCGATAGCGGGCTCGATGGCATGCTGAAGAAGCCGCCAATCAAGGCGTGGACCAGCGTGCCGCTTGGCGTTGTCACGCTGACAGAAGCCTTCGCCCATCTCGAAACAGAGGAAGAGGCCTATCCAGCCATGCTGGAGCGGGCAAAATCCTATGTCGAGAAATGGGCCGAGAAACACGATATTCGCCGGATGCTCGCTGATGAGACATCCCACATCATCGGCACGTCGGGCACGGTCACCTGCGTCGCCGGGGTTCACTTCGGACTGGAGAAATACCGCCGCGACCTCGTGGACGGGCAGTGGATGGACCATGATGGCTGCTATTCCACCATGGATGCACTCATCACAGCCGGTCCCGAAGGCCGGGCCAAGTTCCCGACCATCGGCCATGACCGGGCTGGGCTCATGCTGGCAGGCTGCGCGCTGATGGATGCGGTCTGGTCGCTCGCCCCACATGCGCGTATGCGGGTTGCTGACAGGGGGCTTCGCGAAGGCCTCCTCCTGTCGATGATGAAGGGGCCGAAACGCAAGCGCTCGCGCGGCGGGCGCAAACGCAAGGCGCAACAGAATAGCGGCAACAAGGCTGCAGCGGAGGCAAAGTCATGAGCGATGACGAAAAGCGGCGCTGGAAAGGCCCGCCAAAGGAAAAGCAACAGACATCCGGTCGCCGCATGGGTGAGCGCAAGATCATTGCCCACAATGCCAAGGATGAAAGCTCGAAGCGCTGGATCGAACGCCAGTTGTCCGACCCGTATGTCCAGCGCGCGAAGAAGGACAACTACCGCGCGCGCGCAGCCTACAAGCTGCTCGAGATCGATGAGAAGACGAACATACTGAGAGGCGCAAAGCGCGTCGTCGACCTTGGCTGCGCGCCGGGTGGCTGGATCCAGGTCTGCCTTCGAAGCGGCGTGAAGGAGATTGTCGGCATCGATCTTCTGGCCGTCGATCCCATTCCGGGTGCTCACATCATTCAGGGCGATATCAATGAGGCTGAGGATGTCGAGAAGATGATGGAAGGGCTTTCCAGCGCGCCAGACCTCGTCCTCTCCGACATGGCGGCGAACACCACCGGTCATAAGCAGACGGACAGTCTTCGCACGGCCGCTTTGGCTGAAATGGCGCTCTGGTTCGCCAGCGAATATCTCACCCCGGGCGGAAATTTCTGCAGCAAGGTTTTTCAGGGCGGGGCGACGCCCGACATGCTGAATGACCTCAAGCGCATGTTCAAAACGGTCAAGCACATCAAGCCGCCCGCCAGCCGGGCGGGCTCGCCGGAGCTGTTCGTCGTTGCGCTCGGATATCGCGGACGCTCATGAGCCAGCCGCCGCGGATCCTCGTGCATCGCACGCCGGGAGAAGTCCGCGCCGGGGCGTTCGATAGCGCAGGCAAGCCATTCCGCCTCTTTGTTGAGCGCTGGGGCGGCGGGGCAGGTGGCCTACGGCTCGGCGATGTCGCCGAGGCCCGCCTCCGCCGCCGCGCACCAGAGCAGGGCGGGGCGTTCTTCGAAGCCGCCTCTGGCGAAGAGATCTTCGTGCGCACGAGTGATACCGGCAAGCTGACCGAAGGCGCGAGCGCACCCGTCGAGATCGTCATGGAAGCGCGCCGTGACAAGCTCGCCCGCGGCAAGCTCAGAAAGTCGCTCCCGACCGACACCATCCCCGCCATCGATCGCTGGCGCACCTCCATCTCGGAGACCGCCGCCGTCGAAACAGCCGAAACCACAACCGACTATGACCAGATCGACAGCGCTTTCGATGAAGCGCTCGCCAGCTGGTGTCCTCTGCCCGGCGGCGGCAATCTCGGGATAGAGCGCACGCGAGCCCTAACCGCCATCGATATCGACACCGCAGGGCGCATCTCAAAGGGCAGCGCCGGCGCTCGCGCCTACAGCGTCAACCGCGAAGCCGTGCAGGAAGCAGCACGCCAGCTTTCGCTGCGCAATCTCGGCGGCCTCATCGTCATTGATTGTGTCGGCCCCATCACGGCATCAACAGCCGACAAGCTGCGCGCGGGGCTTCAGGAGAGCTTCGCCGCTTGCTCAACCCGCCAGATCGACGTGCTGAAGCCGTCGCCCTTCGGCCTGCTGCAAGCAAAGCTGGCCTGGACACATGCCCCGCTGGAGGACCGGCTTCTCGATGCGCAGGGACAGCCGACACCAGAGACAGAACTCCTCGCCCTCTTCAGGGCCGCTGCGCGCGAAACGGCTGCCAATCGCACCGGCTTCTACAGGCTCACCCTGTCGGCGCGTGCCCTGCAGGCCTATATTGCGCGGCGAAAGCAATGCGACGACCTGCTGCGTGAGGCCTTTTCAGGCCGGGTGAAAATCGCCAGCGGCAAGGGCGAGAAATCCGTGGTGAGAAAAGAATGAGCAAATCGATCTGTCCGATCTGTGAAAGCCGGTCAGCTAATCCCAAATTCCGGCCCTTCTGTTCCAAAAGATGCGCCGATGTGGACCTGTCGCGCTGGCTGAAGGGTGGTTACGCCATACCGGGTCGGCCCGCCGACCAGGCCGAAGAAACACCGAGCTACAAGGAAGAGCGCGACGAGTAGCAGGCGCGGTGTTTTGGTGGCAGGCTACTGACTGCCTCAAAACGAAAGCTCTCGCCATGCGCCCATACCTGTTCTCCGCCAGCCTTCTTCTTCTCGCTGCCTGCGCTGCACCCGGCGAAACCGCGCCAGATGACCCCAATCCCGCCGCACCCTATGAGCGCATAACGTTCGAAGGCGAAGTTGCCACTCCGGCAGAACGCGCGCGCTGCGAAGCGGCAGGTGGCACAGTGCAACGGGCCGGCATGCTTGGCTGGGAGAACTGCATCCAGACCTTCGCGGATGGCGGAGAGGTCTGCTCTGACAGTGCCGACTGTATGGGGGAGTGTCGCAATACCAGCGAATTTGCTGAAGCGGGCGCGGCAGCGACCGGCCAGTGCACCATGAATGACAGCATCTTTGGCTGCTATCAGACGATCGAGAATGGGACGGCAGGCGCCGCGCTCTGCGTCGACTGACGGGGGGATCAGGTCGGCCGGGTTCGCATGGCGCCCGGCATTTCGTCATGCGTGAGCTCGTCCGCGTGGGTCCAGAGCTCGATCAGGATGTCGGCGGTATCCGGCTGCTTGGCCATATAGGCGAGCTTGTCAGCCGCCCCCATCAGGCTTGAAAAGCTGACCCCATCCGGGAAAGGTCCCATGATGGCACCGATATTCGCCGCGACATGACAACTGGTACCTGAATAGCTGACCGGTTGGCTGACAAGGTCGCTGACCTTGGTGAGCAGGCTTTCAACCTCGGCCCGCCTCAAGCCGCCGCGGATCAGGATGATAAACTCGTCGCCCCCAATACGAAAGAAATGTGCCTGCTTGGGCAGAACTGCGGAAATCCGGCGACTGATCTCGGTTAGAAGGTGGTCGCCAGCTGCATGTCCATGTGTGTCGTTCACAACCTTGAACTTGCGAAGGTCCATCAGGGCAAGAGCGCTCAGCTCGAGATTGCCGCCATCGAAACGCCTTGCGCATTCCATCATGGCGCGCCGGTTAGGCAGGCCTGTCAGCATGTCCGTACGCGCCGCGCGGGCCTCGCCGCGATATTTGAAGGCGAGAACGGCGTTGAATCTTAGCGCAGTCAGGAAAAGTCCCAGCCCGACCAGATGGTGATTGATTGGCAGATACGGCGTGATGTCGATAAGGCGGCCATAGATCCAGACAGTGGCGAGGATCGTCGGGCACCAGCCAATCAGCAGCCCAGCGGCCCGTCCCTGTCGCTGAAAGGTGAGCGCGCCGAGCAGGCCAAGAATGATGAGGGGCGCGACAATGAACGCAAAAAGGAATGCTAGCGACGCGACGAGTCCCCCTAGGAACGGGGCAAGCAGTGTCGGCAATGCAGCAAACTGCAGAACGCGGAAGGTGCCGTCGATGATCGGCGTGGCAATCGGTTTGATATTGGCGCGAAGGAAGACGACCGCAGTCCAAAGCAGAACAGCTTGCGACGTCAGCAGTAAATGCCGCGTATCGAGCATCACGTCGCCAAAAAGGCTTCCCATCAAACCGCTTGAAATGAACACATAGACGGCCGCACTGATCGAAAAGCCGACAAAAGCGGCGGTGTCCGACCGGTCGAGCACTCTGCCAAGCGCCAGTGTCTGAAATGCGAGTGCCAGGAAAAGCACGATCAGCGCCACGCTGATGACGCCGAAAACAGCCACTTCTCCAATGATGCGGGCGGGGCTGGCGATCTCGAACGGCAGGATCAGGAAGTCCGGATGGGCAATGCGCACATAATAATCGGTATAGGCGGCTTGGTCAGCCAAAGGCAGTGCCCAAACCGGATATTGCAGGGGCAGGGGCGCGATTTCGGTCATGATTTTCCGGCCATCTGGAGAGATGGACGCAGCGTGAAGTGTCACGTCTTTCAGGTAGGGGAATTTGAGCTGCAGCCATTGCGGGGTTTCGCAGGCGCCTTGCCCCTCATGCGCAAACCTCAGCCAGAGAACGCCTGTTAAACTGTGGCCCTCGAAAAGGCCGCCGTTAGAGCCGCTAATGGCGGCAAAATCGCTCGTTCGTGTCGCCACCTCGCCAATATCGACGGCTGGATCGGCATTCTGGTACACGCTCGCCACGTAGTCACAGTTCTGGGCATTGGCCGCGGCAAAGCTCGCGGACAGGATCAGTGTGACAATGAAAACCACTGCGCGCATCAGGTCGTCCTTCAGCCACGACCGTATCAATTCTACGTTGCGCCCGCGTTAAAAGAACGAGCGAATTGAGCACAATATTCCGCAACGGAATGGATAGGCGCGCCCTGATTTTTACCTGCGCACGGTCCTTGAGGTGCGAATGAATTGCATTTACACGCCCCGATATTGAGATTTTTGAGGGGTCCCGGCAGATGCCAAAGAGACATAGAACATTGCTCGTTGCAGGCGCGTCTATCCTGGCTTTGGCGCCAGTGGCAATGGCGCAGGACGAAGCTGGCGACGAAGCCCGACTCGACACCGTGATCGTGACCGGTGAAGCTTCGCAAGTTGAGCTGCTGGAGGCGTTTGAGGGCGGCCAAGTCGCACGCGGTGGCCGCGCAGGACTTCTCGGCAATCTCGATTTTCTCGATGCGCCCTTTGCAGGCACGGCTTACACCTCGGATCTTGTAACGGCGCAGCAGGCAGACAGCGTTGGGGATGTCCTGCAGAACGACCCAGTCGTGCGCATTGCAAAGGGTTTCGGAAACTTCCAGGAAGTCTACGTCATCCGCGGCTTTCCGGTCTATTCAGATGACGTCACCCTGAACGGTGTCTACGGCATCCTGCCGCGTCAGTTCGTGGCAGCAGAACTTCTGGAGCGCGTGGAAGTCTTTCGCGGCGCCAATGCCTTCATCAACGGCGCAGCCCCAGGCGGCAGCGGTGTGGGCGGGACCATCAACCTCGTGCCGAAGCGGGCGCCGGACGAAGGCATTCGCCGTGTGACGGTTGGCTATGAGAATAATGGTCAGGCGTATGGTGCCGTTGATCTCGGCACGCGCTTTGGCCCCATGGGTGAGTGGGGCGTGCGGGTGAACGGCGTGCTGCGGGACGGCGAAACCTCTATCGATGGCCAGGACCGCTCGCTCGGCGTTGCCTCCATCGGTACAGACTATGATGGCGAACGTTTCCGCTTTTCGGCAGACTTCGGCTATCAGGATAACCGCATCGACGCGCCGCGCCCGCAAGTGACCCCGCTCGGCGCGGTCCCCGAAGAGCCTGACGCAGACAGCAATTTCGCCCAGCCCTGGACGTATACGGATGAAGAGCAGCTCTTTGGCGTCGTTCGCGGCGAATACGACATCACCGACAATTTGACGGCATGGCTCGGCGGCGGTGCGCGCAATGGCGAAGAAGCCAACGTTCTCGCCAATCCGAGCGCCGCAGCAGACGGCTCGCTCACGGCCTATCGCTTCGACAATACGCGCGAGGATGATGTGGTCTCATTCGATACCGGTCTTCGCGCTGAATTCGAGACGGGTCCGATCGGACATCGCCTCGTCGTCTCAGCGTCGACCATCTCATCGGAATCCAAGAATGCCTACGCCTTCTCGAACTTTGCGGGCTTTGCGACTGACCTCTACAATCCTGTCGATGTGACGCCGCCGGCACCAAACTTTTTCATCGGCGGCGACCTCGATGACCCGCTCGTGACGGAAGAGGTCGACAATCAGTCATTTGCGATCGCCGACACGCTGTCGCTCTTCGATGACCGGCTGCTCGCAACGATCGGCCTGCGCCAGCAGAAGATCGAAACAGCGACGTTCGACTACAATACGGGGGCCCGCCTCTCAGGCTATGAGGATGAGAAAGTGACGCCCGCGCTTGGTCTTGTCTGGAAAGCCAGCCCAAACCTCTCCATCTATGGCAACTATGCCGAGAGCCTTCAGCCCGGCCAGATTGCACCAGCCACGAGCGGCGGCACGCCAATCCTGAACGCGGGCGAAGTGCTTGAGCCGTTCACTGGCGAACAGGTCGAGGTCGGCGCAAAATACGATGCAGGCAATTACGGCGCGACCGTATCGCTCTTCCAGCTCAGCCGCCCGAATGCAATCGTCGCCAATCAGCGCTTCACCGCGTCTGGTGAGCAGGAGAATTCCGGCGTTGAGTTCAGCGTCTTTGGCGAACCAGTCGAAGGCCTCCGTGTCATCGGTGGGGCGACCTTCATCGACGCAGAACTCTCTCGCACTCAAGGCGGTGTAGACGAGGGCAACACGCCGATCGGTGTTCCGGAAATCCAGGCAAACCTGAATGCTGAATGGGACGTTGCTGCGGTGCCGGGTCTCACGCTCGATGGCCGTGTCGTCCACACGGGCGACCAGTACGTGAACACGGCAAATACGGTGGAGCTTGATGGGTGGACGCGACTCGATATCGGTGCGCGCTACACCACGGACTTTGCTGCCCGTCCAGTGACGCTCCGTGCACGGATCGAGAATGTGACCGATGAGGCCTATTGGGCATCCGCGGGCGGCTTCCCGGGCGCGAATTACCTCATCCTCGGTAATCCGCGTACGCTTATGCTGTCAGCTTCGGTGGACTTCTAGGCACCAGAGGACAGGGCATGGGTAAGCAGACGATCAAGTCATGGAGCTGGGTCCACAAGTGGACAAGCCTTCTGTGTACCCTGTTCCTGCTCATGCTCTGTCTCACGGGCCTGCCGCTCATCTTCCATGATGAGATCGACGGCGCGCTGAACACGGACAGCTGGACGCCGGCCAATCCGGCGGCTGAACACCTGACGCTTGACGAAATCCTCGACACGGCGCTGGAGAACCGCCCGGGGGAAGTGCCGATCTTCATGAGCTTCGACATCGACCGGCCGGTCGTGAACGTCACAAGTGGGCCAAGTGCGGACGCACCCGGTAGCGCCATGCACTTTGCCTCCTTTGATCTCACCAGCGGCAATCTCGTCCCGCCCGCCGACAATGGCGAAAGCGTGATGGAGTTTATCCTCCAGCTTCACACGGACATGTTTCTCGGCCTGCCGGGCATGCTCTTTCTCGGATTCATGGGGATACTCTTTGTACTTTCCGTCGTATCCGGCGTGGTGCTGTACGCCCCCTTCATGCGCAAGCTGGAGTTCGGGACCGTCCGGCGCCAGCAGTCAAAGCGGCTGAAATGGCTCGACTATCACAACCTCCTTGGCATCGTCGCCGTCGCCTGGTTGCTCGTCGTCGGTCTGACCGGCGTTATCAACACGCTGGAAGAGCCCATCATCGAAACATGGAAATCACAGGAACTGGCGGGCCTCGTCGCATCGAATGAGGGCGTGGCCGCCTCCGCCTCGCGGGCCTCGCTCGATGCGGCCGTCAACGCTGCCATCGAAGAAGCCCCGGACATGGAGCTCCAATTCGTTGCTTTCCCGGGAAGCGGCTTTTCGACGAAAGCCCATTACGCCGTCTTTCTGCATGGTCGGACCCCGGTCAGCGAACATGTCATCGCGCCCGTCCTGATCCATGCCGGGACGGGCGAAGTCGCCGGACTGCGCGAAATGCCCTGGTACGCAAAAGCACTGTCGCTTTCGCGGCCCCTACATTTTGGCGACTATGGCGGTCTCCTGCTGAAGCTGGTCTGGGCTGTACTCGACCTTCTGACCATCTTCCTGCTTGTAACCGGTGTCTATCTCTGGCTCGCCCGCGGCAATCGCCGGATGCGCGTTGAGCGGCAGCTCGATACTGGCGAGGTCCTCAAAGCATGAACGTCAACAAGCCACGCGTGAGACTATCCGCAAAGCGCCTCGGCGCCATCTTCGTACTGCCGGCGTTGATCTTCGCGGTCAGCCTGGCCGGGCTGGTCGCAGCGCTTCTCGTTGAAGGCCATGCCGACATTATCTTTGCGATCGCCTCAGGATTTGGATTGATCGTCGCCGCAGCGGTTTTGGCTCGGCGATAGAGAGCCCATTTTAAAGGCAGCGCGCTTTAGGAGGCGAGCTTCACATTATCCGGGCGCGGCGCCACAAGTTGAGGCCGACCAACCCAGTACCCCTGGATCTGGTCAGCACCAAAAATCTTCATCTGAAGCGCCATTTCTTCCGAGCTGACGCCTTCTACGCACGTCACCAGCCCAAGCTCTCTGGCAAGTCTCAGCGCACCGCGCAGGATCGCTGTTTCGGTGGAATCGCCATTACGGCTCGCGGCATGAACAAGGCTTTGGTCGATCTTGATCATGTCGAGCGGCAGGCGGCTCAGAAGAGAGAGTGAGGAATAGCCTGTGCCGAAATCATCGAGCGCGATTTTCATACCGGCACGTCTTGCCTCCTGGAGCGCCTCAGCATTCGCAGCGAGATTACGAAGCGCAACACTCTCGGTGATTTCCAGGGTCACATCGCTGGTGAGGAAGTCATGGCCGTCGATGACGCGGCAGAGCTTCGAGACAAAATCATTCGTCTGCAGCTGGCCGGGGGAGATGTTGATCGAGACAGCGCGGCTTTGAGACGGCCAGTGCTGCAGGGCAACGTCCAGTGTGGTCCAGAGGAGCTCGTTCATCAGGCCGAGCTTTTCAGCCACCGGAATGAACTCGTTCGGCGTCGGTTGGCGCGAGCCAGTTGATGAAGTCCAGCGGGCGAGGAGCTCGTGGCAGACAATTTCCTTTGATCGCGCATCGGCAACCGGCTGCAGGGCCGGGCGAATATGACCCGCACCGAGGGCCGGAGGAAAAGAGATAGCAAGCCGCGAGGCAGAGATTGCTTCAGCGTCGATTGCCGGCGTAAAGCGGCCAAATCCACCGCCGGTTGCCTTGACCCGCCGCATCGCCGTATCGGCGCGGCTGAGGCAGGCCTGAAGATCGCCTTCCTTGCCGCTCGTTGTGGCGTAGCCGAGGGAAACGCCGACATGAAGGAGGCGATCCTGCCAGCTTACATCGTGGGTTAGGGAGGCGTAGATGGCGGCGATGGACTTGTCGGTTTCGCCCGCAGAAAGGCTCGGATCGATAATGGCGGCGAATTCATCCCCGCCGGGCCGGGCGGCGGAAATGACCGCTTCGCTCTGTTCGAGCCGGGCGGCAATCGCTTTCAGGACGGCATCGCCGGCTGCGTGGCCAAACTGGTCGTTGAGCGGTTTGAAGCTGTTGAGATCGATAAAGGCGAGGGTCAGGGCCGGATACTGGCTGACTGACGTTTCAAGCGCTTCGAGAAAGGCGCGCCGGTTGAGAAGGCGGGTCAGCGGATCAGGGGTCGCGAGCCGGTTTTTCTCAATAATAACAGCGACAAGCCGCTCATCAGTTTTCTGCCGGGAGATCTGGACCAGCGCCAGCAGCACAATAAGAAGCCCGCAGAAACAGGCCATGGTGGCCGTCAGGATCTGCTGCTGGAGCAGTGTTTCCGCGCCGAAGGGGATGACTTCGATATAGAGCGGCGTCACCAGCCAGATCATCACGCCGTGCACCGGGGCGAGGGCAAACTGGAGGCGATAGTCGAGGCCGATGGCGATGAAGACCGGAATAAAGATCGGATAGAGAAGCGTATCGACCGAGATATCGCCCACCCGGAATTCGGTATAGGTGAAGGTCCAGTAGGCGAGGAAGAGGACAGTCAGCCCGCCATGCAGGAAAAGGCGTGTCTTGTAATCGCGGTGCGCCGAGAGCGCGATCGCTGACAGGATGACGGTATAAGTCCCTGCTTCCATGTAGGATTCTGTGTTGACGCCGCCGGTCACCACGGAGACTAAAAACGCCGCCCCGACGAGAAGCAGGCCAACCAGACCCACGCGCAGCGCAATCCGGCGGAACCGCTCATGCAGTTCCGACAGGCCTGGCGCTAAGTCGGTTCGGTCCCTCTCCATCCATTACTCATGGCATGAAGCGGTAAACTAGAGGTAATCAGATACAAAATTCTGGGGGGGGCAGCCGGCAGCGACCGGTCAAGCCCTGCGGCCCGACGCGCCTAGCCCGTATCATACCAGCCGACAAGCGCCCGCGCGACGCGTTCGGGCAGGGTGGCGGCGATGAGGGAGATCTCTTCGCTGGCGCGCTTAAGATTGAGCGGTGTGAGGCAGAGCGGACGCGGGGCACCGGCGGCGCGAAGGCGGGCGAGCGTGAAGGCCATGCGCCGGGCCGCGCGTTCGGGGCGGCGGAGTACACCCATGATGGTGCAGTAGCGGTGTGCCAGCGGTGTTTTCGAGCGGAAGGCAGGGCGTGGCCCCGAATGCTCGGCCGACAGGAGGGCAAACAGGTCAGACCCTGGTGGGGTGCGCTCTCTCAAACGGGGGAGGTAGGGGAAGCCCCGCTTGCGGGGGTGTTTGGGGTGTGAGGGTGCGGAGGGAGGTTGGGAGGGAGCGATTTGATTGGCCGAGGTCCCGGATAGCGGCTTTGCCGCTTCCGGGATGACGGGCATTTTCACGGACACTTCAATGGACGCCGCCATCAGGACGAGGAGGCGGCGCAGCAATGTCTCGATCAGGATGAGGCGGGCGCGCAGCTGCGCATAGAGCCGCCGGCCAAGCCCGCCGTCACCAGAGGACAGACCGGCTATGAAGTCAAGATCGGCCATCTCTTCGCGCAAGGCCCGAAGTCCCGCTGCCACAAAGCTGGATGTATCCTGCATGGCAGGGAGAATAGAGCGGGGCGCTCTACGGTGGGAAAGTCTAGCTGGTTTCGCAATTTGCGAGCAGAGAATTTTCGTCGGCAATTTCACCACCACCGGCCAATGCGCCGTCACCGATAGCCCGATTGGCTGCTACCCATGGTGCAACAACGGTGTGGCGGATGGAATGATCTGCGTGGATTAGTTAAAAAAGGGCCTTGATGTTCATTTTCTGTTCACCATATCCTCAGGTGACGTTTACTTAACAGGAGGTTAGTGGTGGGCGAAACAGGTTCGAAGGATGTTGGAGCAAATCTGAGCATTGTAGCGATTGTGCCATCGAAAAGCGATGTAACTGAAGACCAGCTCAAGGAATTACTCGACGAGGCTGGTGTAAAACCTGACGAAGTGCATTGCATCGATGAGAACGCCGAATTTGATGAAATTGATTTGGCAAACTGTACGATGATTGTGGTTTTAGATCAGCAAGTTCTTGAAGACGAAAACGTATATAACTCGGCGAGAGCCTGTGGGGTAGCTGGGGCAAAAGTCATAGTTCTGATCGGTGACGGCTTTGATTATCAAGACCTACATCCTTTGGCCAAGAGCTATGGCACACAATGTGGTTGGTCGGCCAAGGCTGTTTCTGACGCAATCATCGCGCCATCGCTAGCGGAGCCTGCCGGCCAGGATGGGAGCCAGTTGCAGCGCCCTAAGCCTAGGCAGGTGGATTGTTAGAGGTAGAGGTGCCCATAAGTGAGAACTTACGCATATCGTCTCAATCATGATCTAGGTTTTGCGCCCAATCCTTTTTTTGGTTGGTGCACTTTAGCTTGTTGCATGCCAAGAATCCGAGAGCGCGCAGTTGATGGTGACCTAATTGTCGGAATGGCTGGCTCAGGAAAACAGGGGCTGAAGCGAATATTCCCACAGTTAATCTACTGGATGCGAGTTACTGAAAGCCTTAGCTTTGACCAGTATTGGAATGATGCAAGATTTATACGCAAGCGTCCAAGTATGAGCGCTCCGACTTTCATGAATGTAGGGGACAATACCTACCGAAAATCGGAAGATGGAACTTGGAGATTTGAAAGTTCAATGCATTACGTTCCCGGCTCTCGGCAGCGCCATGATGGGCATGTGAAAATCGATACTAGTGTAGATAGAGTGCTTTTAAGTACAGAATTCACTTATTGGGGAGGTTCTGGTCCAAAAGTTCCGGATTCATTGCTTGAAATATTTCCTGTTACACGTGGATATAAAGTTAGCCACGACACTAAGACGCTCGCCGATTTCCACGGTCTTATTGGAGTAGATAATGCTCGTGGAGTAGTGGGCGATCCCGCTGATTGGAATAACCGGAAGTATTTCAACTGAGGGACGCATCATGAAAACGTTGGAACTATATGAATTCGTGAATGAAACTGATCTCTCGTTGGATGACGGTGTAGAGCAGCGAAAACGAATAGCAATCTTGGGCCTTGTTTCTGAGATAGGTTCGATACTTGCTGCGTTGAAAAAGGACCTACTGGTTGCCAACAATAAGGAAAATACAAGAGAGCAATCGTTAGTGAGAGGCGAGCTGATCGAAGAGATTGGCGACACCATTTGGTATGCGGTGATGTTAGCGCAATGCATACTTGAAGATGAGCAGGCGGATGCCGCCCGCGACATTTTCAAGTCAGGCATCAGTCGGTTGAAACAACATCTAACTGGAAAGAGCCGGAATAACCGTCGAACCCAAGCGCAGTTGGAACCTGAAAAAATATCTGCATTTGTTAAAGAGGCGGATATCTTTCTGGAATCCGAAAATGCTTCAATCGATGAATTTCAAATTTTGGCTTATAAGACCCGCAGAACCGACGATCGACAACTAAAAGACATATGCTCGGCAGTTCTACAACAGTTGGCGGCCCAACTTAGTCGGGATCTGCTTCCAGATAGCGAACTGATTTTAAATCACGAAGTTCGACCTAAGGATTCTGTAAAGGCATTAGGCGAAATGATCTGGCATTTAGCTGCGCTTGCCAGTCTTTTTAAATTTAAGCTCTCCGACAGCATTGCTGCAGTTAAAGAGAAATCTGAGTTTAGGAATCCAAGCGGTAGGCCTGGACCGGATCACTCAACAAAGGGTGATGCTGAAGAGCAATTTCCCAAAAAGTTTCAAGTGCATTTCGTATCGCTAAATGACAAAACAGCGGACATGTACTGGGTTGAGCACGATCGATGCATAAAGAAACTCGGCGATCCCCTTACGGACAACAATTATGCTGATGACGGTTATAGGTTCCACGATGTGATGCACATTGCTTTTGCTGCCTATCTTGGTTGGTCTCCGAACTTGAGGTCCTTTATGGGGCTCAAACGAAAGTCTGTTGCAGAGATAGACAATGTAGAAGACGGAGGTCGCGCGAAGATTCTTGAAGAGGCGATAATCCTCGAAATCCACGAGACTGCCAAAGCCAAAAGAAAGCACCTTCAGTTTGCCGGATGCGCAGATACTGTTTCGCCATTCGGATATGATAATGCACTGAATTTCGGATTTCTTCGACGATTGCGTGCGATGACGTTTGGCCACGAGGTTTACGAAAACCCCAAGCAAGATTGGGAGGCGGCTATCAAGAACGGCTATCAGTGCTACGAGCAGCTACGCGAGCATATGGGAGGAATAATATCGGTAGATACTGACGAAAAAAGTATAAGTTTCACAGCTCTCGATGAAACAAATCGGATTGACTATTCAACGCCTTCGATTCCGCCCAAGCGGCGTCTTTGCGAGGTTTGCAGAACGGCACTTTGACGCCCCAATCTTCCGGGTAAATCGGACAGTACATTTCCTTCGCGCTCCGCCGATAAGATTGTTTGATACGCGTCCTACCAGACACGCCTTTGATTTCTGGAAACGCCACACGAGTATACTTAGAAATTTCGCAGAACAGGTTCTGGCAATCAATCAGCTGGAGTGGGCGCCCCCATAAATCTTTGAAATCCAGACTAAACTGTTCAAAGTAGCGTTCTTGATTGTTAGCCATGTACGCGATGATTTGTTCAGCGCTGACATCGCGCGTGTTGACAAAACACTTAGAAATTCCGTCCAGCGCACCAGGACCGGCGACGACGAATTCCATTTCGCTGAAGTGGGTCAGACTGCTGTAGTTAATATCGGTGACGAACTGGAATGCCAAAAATGGTCCCAAAGAAGGCGCTGACAACAAAAGTTCGTACGCTTCAGACATCCGACGGGCGCGACTTAGACGAGCTGGAAATTGCTCATCGAGCATCCAGTTGATTAAGGCCAAGTGACTGGAATGTTTGCGCTTGTGCCCGAAAAAGGAGCCGGCGGAAGCCATTATGTAAGCAGCAGAATAATTGCGATATCCTGCGTCCTGTCTGGATGACAAGAAAGCGTTCGCCTCATCAAAGTTAAGAGCCTCCGCAGTCAGTTCCCCGAATTCGTTCTCTAGAGCCTCCCAAGTTTCCACCTTATTGAAAATCTTGAATAGCAGAGTTCTGAAGAACAGATCTCGTGGCTCCCATGCATCCGCTTGCGGACCGATAACTTGGCTAATCAAATATTGACTGACGCGGTCAGATGCGCGGTACGCGTTTGTAAACCGATAGCTCCGAAGGATTTCATCTTCAGGATAATTTGTTGCCGGTCTCTCGCCCGAAACCCTCTCATGGAAAATGTTTTGCCGCGCAAATGCAAAATACCAATAGGCGTCAAAAGCAGGCGTGGTCTCTAGTTGAGCGCCGTGAATATTTATTGTCTTCGGTTGATGCGATGCGAGTATAATGGACGCAGGGGTCTCGGTGTT
>DUBH01000004.1:44404-46900 GCA_012960415.1 Henriciella sp.
GGTCGCTTCCGATGTGGTGCTGATCTGACGCTTCGAAAGGCATTGCTTCATCTCCCGATATTGATCCACGCCACATAAGGCCACGATTCTCAATTTCCACGATGCCGTTAGTTCAAGTGCTGAGTTAAACCTCAGGGGAAATTGAGTGGTCTCGCGGTCGAACGGAAAGCCTTCTGCGATGGTCACTGAACTGTCAAATGAAAGCTGATGCTGAAAAGCTGAAAGCCTGCAGAAAAAAGATCAAATTAGTATCAAGTGATGCTTCAGGCCACCCCACCTACCGCCCCTGAAACACCGGGGCGCGCTTCTCCACGAAACTCGCGAGGCGTTCCTTGAAGTCAAAGCTAGCAAAGCTGTTTTCCGTTTCAGCGTCTGCGATGGCGAGTGACTGGGCTTAGGTTTCGCGGATCTGGAGCCGCATGATGGCAAGCGATCGGAGTGAGCCCTTCGACATGGCGCATCAATTCAGCGCTTGGCAGCGCGCGGTTGGTGCGACCGAGCTTCACCCCCCATCCGGTTTCCCGAACCCCACTCTTGCCGCCGCTGCCCACTTCCGCCAAGCTTCCTCTCAAAACAGCGTCTGCCCATGAAGGTCGGCGCATGATCAGGAGGAAGGCCAATGACCATCGAGAATTATGCGGAGCTGGATGCCACGGCGCTGGCGGGGATGGTGCGCTCTGGTGAGGTGAGTGCGCTGGAAGTGCTGGAAGAGGCGATTGCCCGGGCCGAGCGTCACAATCCGAAGCTCAATGCCATCACCTACAAGGCCTATGACGAGGCGCGGGCGGCGGCGTCCGGCGGCGGGCTGGCGGATGGTCCGTTCCGGGGGGTGGCTTTCCTGATCAAGGATATTGCGAGCCCGGTGAAGGGCTGGCCGCAGACGAGCGGGTCCCGCTTTCTGGGGGATGATATCGCGCCCGAGGACGGCGCGCTGACCCGGCGCTTTCGCGAGGCGGGGCTGAACCTGTTCGGCAAGACCAATACGCCGGAGTTTGGCATTACAGGCACGACGGAGGGCGCGTTTCACGGGCCCTGCCGCAACCCGTGGAATACGGACTATATCACGGGCGGATCGTCCGGCGGGGCGGCGGCGAGCGTCGCGGCGGGCGTCCTGCCCATGGCGCATGCGAGTGACGGGCTCGGCTCTATCCGTATTCCGGCGGCGTGCTGCGGCCTCTTTGGCATGAAGACGACGCGCGATCGCAACCCGAACTCTTCCTATGATGATGCCGCCGCGATCGGCATGACGGTGGAGCATGTCGTCTCTCGCAGTGTGCGAGATAGCGCGGCGCTGCTCGATGCGACGGGGTATCCAGAGCCGGGGGCGCCCTTTGCCTATCCGGGCAAGGAGAGGCCGTATGCCGAGGAAGTGGGCGCGCCTGTCGGGCGGCTGCGGGTGGCTTTCCACTCCGAGACGCCGAGCGGGCGGCCTGTGGCGCCGGAGATCCGCGCGGCGCTGGAGGAGACAGCTAAGCTGCTCGAGGACCTCGGCCATGATGTCGAGGAGCGGGGGCTGGGCGTTGATTACCGGCGGCTCTACCTCGCGCAGCGGGCCGTGTCCGGCAGCAACTTTGCGGCGACGGTGGATGGGCTGATCGAGGCGAAGGGGCGAGAGCCGGAGGCCGGTGAGATGGAGGCGCTGACCTGGCGCAACTATCGCGGGTCAAAAGGGCTGACGGGGTCGCAGGCGATGGCGGGCTGGGCGACGCTGCGCAGTATGAGCCGGGAGATATTGTCGCTGCATGAGACGTATGACGTGATCCTGTCGCCTGTGCTGGCGGAGGGGGTGCCGAGGGTGGGCGAGATCGACCCGGTGAACATGGCGCCGCGCGATGTCGACAAGCGCCAGGCAGAGGTGTTCCCGTTCACGCCGCCGCAGAACTTTACCGGTCAGCCGGCCATGTCGGTGCCGATGGGGCGCGATGGCAATGGCCTGCCGGTGGGGATGATGTTTGCCGGGCGGTATGGCGATGAGGGCACGCTGTTCCGGCTGGCGGGCCAGCTCGAAGAGGCGCGGCCCTGGCAGGCGGTGCGGCCTGCGATCTGGGGGTAGTGGGGCTGGCTCTGGTTGGCTGGCTCTGGCGGGCCAACTCTAGCGGAGATGCGGGGTCTCGTGCTATTCTGGCTCCATGTCCTATGACGTGAATGATGGCGACCTGGTGCTGTGCGTGAACGCTGCGCCGAACCATGTGACGGGCGAGCCTGTGCCGCTGGTCGAGGGCGAGACCTATCGTATCTGGGGCGTGTGGGAGTTCATGTGCCCGTGCGGGCGCGCCGACGCGCTGATCGATGTGGGGGTCGGCTTTGCCTGGTGCCAGTCGCGCTTTCGCCTGCTGCCCAAGCCGAAGTCCCGCAAGAAAGTCGAGCGCAAGGTGAGCGCGCCGAAACCGCTGGAGCCGGTGGAGTAGGGGCGAGGCGCAAAAGGTGAGGGCGGCGCAGTGTTGAAGCTGCGCCGCCCGTCATTTCAAGCTTGCTCAGCTATCTGTTCTCTACCAT
>DUBH01000005.1 GCA_012960415.1 Henriciella sp.
TCAGCTATCTGTACTCTACCATCCGATACGGCCCTGCAGCTTGCCAGCCGAATGCCCATTGCTGTGCGCGGCAACGAGGCCGAAGGTCACATTCTCATTGGCGCGCACCGAGATCGCCGTGCCGAAGCCGACATTGTCGTCATACCCGCCAATGGCCGCGGCAACCGACATGGACTCACCCTTTTCCAGATAGAGATCCGGCATCGAGGAAACCGCAGCGAGACCGCCCTCAACCTCCTTGATGCGCCGGGTCGAGGCACGGACCGCATCGTTGAGCAGAACGTACTGGCTCTCCAGCGAGCCGATCCTCAGCGAATTCGTATCGATTGCGGCCGTGTTCAGCCGTATCGCCTCTTCATTCTGGTTGATCGAGGCGGTGTTCATATTGATGGCGCCGACAATGGTACGCTGAGAGCCGCCGGGGCCCGTTTCCGCGCGCGGTAGCGCCTCGCCGGGGGCAGAGCGAACCGCGTTGCCGGTTCCGCCGACCTGTACGCTGTAGGACTGCGCGGCGGCAGACACGGAGGCAGAGCTTGCCGTTTCTGTGTCGTCAAAGACGTCGAGGTCCTCCACATCGCCGAGCGTGTTCTGGATGATCGTGACTTCATTGACGATCGTAGTCACGGTCTCGACCATCTCGGCATCGGTGCCGGGTGGTCCGGGTGGGCCTGCGGGACCAGCCGGGCCGGCCGGACCTGCGGGGCCTTGCTCGCCCTGCGCGCCGTCAGCGCCTGCCGGACCGGCTGGACCTTGAGGACCTGCTTCGCCGTCCTCACCGTCTTCGCCATCCTCTCCGTCCTTACCGTCCTCGCCGTCAACACCTGAGGCGCCTGCCGGGCCCTGGGGACCTGCAACACCATCGGCGCCCGCTGGCCCCTGCGCACCTGCAGGGCCTTGCGCCCCTGCCGCGCCGTCCGAGCCAGCTGGACCCTGAGGACCTGCGGGACCGGCAGCGCCTGTGGTGCCCGCAGGACCTGCCGGTCCTGTTGCGCCCGCCGGTCCAGCCGGACCGATTGCGCCGGTCGTTCCAGCCGGTCCAGCGGGCCCTGCCGGGCCTGCGGCACCTGTAGCGCCTGTTGCCCCAGCGTTGCCTTGCGGCCCGGTTGGGCCTTGAGGTCCCGGGGCACCCTGCGGACCGACAGGCCCAGGCGCACCATCTGAACCGGTCGCGCCATCATTGCCGGGGGCACCCATGGGTCCGGGAGGTCCTTGAGGACCGGGTGCGCCGTCTGCACCGGGATTCCCTGCAAGTCCCTGAGGACCTTGCGGTCCGGGAACGCCCTGCGCCCCGGTTGCTCCGTCGTCGCCTTGTGCGCCTTGCGGTCCTTGAGGTCCTGGGACGCCCTGCGGCCCGGTCGGCCCCGGCGCGCCGTCATCTCCTGGTGCCCCTTGTGGCCCGGGAGGGCCTTGCATTCCATCGTCACCGGCTGGGCCTTGTGGTCCCTGCGGTCCGGGCGGGCCTGAATCTCCTTGCGGACCTTGAGGTCCGGGAGGCGGAGGCGGGCCGCTATAACCGGGACCTTCCGGTCCGGCTGGGCCCTGCGGTCCGGGTGGGCCTGGAGGGCCCGGCGGGCCAACCTGCGCGGCGGCCTCTATGACAGATTCTGGAATGAGAAACGGCGCAATCGCGATGGCCGTCGACACCATCAGCAGTCTCGCAAGCCCCTTTTTCGATGTCCGTGTTAACGCCCGGCCGCTTCCCGCGCGGCACGGCGAGGTCGTATTGTCCGCCATTTTCAGTCCCCCAAAATCATACAGCAGCAGGTCGCGCTGTCTTGATTTTGGAAAGACGCTAGCAGTGGATGGAACGAAGCCGCATCACCCATTCGGGTGAAACGGAACAAAAAATTAAAGAAGAATTAAGGCCCTCCGTCCCCGCTACCACGCCTGTCCTTCTCGACAAGGCGTCGTGGCGGAGCGGCAGTACCTTAATTGCGCGCGGCAGCGCTTTCGTTGCGGATGTCGACGAACTCGGAGGTTTCCTTAATCGCAGGCCACTTCGTGGAGTTCGCAAGCTGGCGTGTCATTTCGAGGATGAGCTCAACATCCTGCGCGGCGCCGCGAAGGTCCCAGTCAGGGTCCCAGGCGTCGTTCTGGTTGTGGTAGCGGTTGGCGATATAGCCAGCGACCCATTCAGCGCCGGCTTCACGGCCGCCCTCGACGAGGTCGGGCCCGCCTGCAATCCCCATGATGAGGATGACCGGCACGCCGCGCCGGGCGAGCGAGAAATGGTCTGCGCGATAGAAAAGACCGTTCTGCGGCAGGCCTTCGGGCGAGACGTAACGGCCCTGCGCGTCGGCGGCTTCGGCCATCATGTCTTCAAGCTCGCTCTGGCCCTCACCGACCTGGATGACATCCTTTGCCGGACCGGCGGTGTTGAGGATGTCGAGGGTGAAGTTCGCGACCGTGGTCTCAAGCGGATAGATCGGATCCTGCGCATAGGCTTCTGAGCCGAGAAGGCCGCTTTCTTCGGCGGTCCATGCGGCCACGACGACAGTACGCTCCAGCGGTTCACTGGCTTTAAGTATGCGGGCGATTTCCATGATCCCAGCCATGCCGAGCGCGTCGTCATTTGCGCCGGGCATGACGGTGCGGCCCCGCGCGTCAGCGATACCCTTGCCATAGGCGTCCCAGTGGCCCGAGAGCATGATGGTTTCATCCGGGCGTTCTGTGCCTGTGATCTTGCCGAGGACGTTCTGGCTTTCGATCCGTTCGACCTCGAGGCCGAGGTCTGCATTGAAGGTGAGGCCCTCAAGCGTGAAGGCTTCGAAGTCCTCGCTGCGGGCTGCAATGCGAAGGGCATCGAGGTCCTGACCGGCAGCCTCCATCCATTGCTTTGCCATGTCGAGGTGGAGCCAGCCCTGAAGGTCGACCGATGGCTTGCCGGACCCGTCGCTCGCGACGGCGTAATTGTCGCCCGGGCCTGAGGCGGCAACGTTCCAGCCATAGCCTGCGGCTTCTGTCTCATGAATGACGAGGGCAGCCGCGGCGCCGCGGCGGGCAGCCTCCTCGAACTTGTAGGCCCAGCGGCCATAATAGGTCATCCGGTTGCCGCCGAAGCGGCCTGCGACCGGGTCATCTTCGGCAACGCCGAAGTCAGGATCGTTGACGAGGAAGAGCGCGACCTTTCCGGTGAGGTCAATGTCGCCATAGTCGTTCCAGTCGCGCTCTGGTGCGCTGGCGCCGAAGCCGACAAAGACGACAGCGGCGTCTTCAATCGCGATGGTTTCGCGTGGATTGGCCGAGCTGATTTCGATGTCGCGGCCCTGGCGCATGTCGATCGCGGTGCCCTCGGCCTCAACATTGAGGGTGCGAAGGTCGACGACGCGTGAATGGAGCAGGGTGACAGGGTCGGTCCAGCCGCCATCGCGCCCGCCGGGCTCCAGGCCGATCTCTTCGAACTTCTCGATCAGGTACTCGACCGTCTTTGTTTCGCCTGGCGTACCGGGGGCGCGGCCCTCGAACTCGTCAGAGGCGAGCACTCTGACGATGTCGGAGAGGTTTTCTGTGCTGACCGATGCGGTCTCAGCAGTGGCTTCATCTGACTGTGGTGCAGCGGCAGATTCGCTGTCCTGCGGATCGGAGGCCTGTGAGCAGGCTGCGATGAGGGCTGCCATGCCTATTGTGCTGATGAGTGTCCTGATCATCTGTGAAACCTCCGCTTGCAGCCAGTCCGGCCGGGTCAAACCACGAAGGTGTAACGGGTTTTTGACGCGGGCCAAACTCTGCGCTGTGGTTTGATCGCGGCGAGCGGTGAAGCACGGCTACGATCGGTTTCAGTTTTCCTTGCAAAAAGGGGTTTCCGAAAGCCCGCGACTCTATTAAGGGGCCAAAAAGGGAGCTCCCCACATGAAAATCCGACAAGCAATTACTTTCGATGACGTGCTTCTGCAGCCCGGCCCGAGCGAAGTTATGCCCACCAATGTGGACACGTCGACCTGGCTGACCAAAGCCATCCCCCTCAACATTCCGCTTTTGTCAGCCGCCATGGATACGGTGACCGAAGCGCGCCTTGCCATTGCGATGGCGCAGGCTGGGGGTATCGGTGTCGTGCATCGTAACCTGACCGTTGAGGAGCAGGCCGGTCAGGTCACGCAGGTGAAGAAGTATGAGAGCGGCGTCGTGATGAACCCCATCACCATCGCCCCGACGGCCAGCCTGAAAGAGCTGAACGACATCAAGGCGCGGACCGGTTTCTCCGGCGTGCCCGTGGTCGAGGCAGATGGCACGGTTGTCGGCATCATCACCAATCGTGACACGCGTTTTGTCGACGACCCGAATGGGAAAGTCGCCGAGTTCATGACCCGCAATGTCGTGTCCGTCACGATGGAAGAGCCCATCGAGGCCGCCCGCCAGCTTCTCCACAAGCACCGTATCGAGCGGCTGGTCATCACCGATGACGCTGGCAAGTGTGTCGGTCTGCTGACGGTCAAGGACATGGAAAAGGCGCAGCTCAACCCGAACGCGGCCAAGGATGAGCAGGGGCGTCTTCGCGTTGCTGCGGCGTCTACTGTCGGAGATGCAGGCTTTGAGCGCACGCAGGCGCTGATCGAGGCGGGCGTGGATGCGGTCGTGATCGACACCGCGCATGGCCATTCGCAGTCCGTGCTGGACGCCGTGACACGCGCGAAGAAGCTCTCCAACTCTGTCCAGATCATTGCAGGCAATGTCGCGACGGGCGACGCTACCAAGGCGTTGATCGATGCAGGTGCGGACGCGGTAAAGGTCGGCATCGGCCCAGGCTCGATCTGTACGACGCGCATCGTCGCGGGTGTAGGCGTGCCGCAGCTGACGGCCATCGAGGACTGCGCCAATGCGGCAGCAAAGTCCGGCACACCGATCATCGCCGATGGCGGCATCAAATTCTCTGGCGACTTTGCCAAGGCTCTGGCCGCAGGGGCCTCGACGGCGATGATGGGCTCTGCCTTTGCCGGTACCGAAGAGGCACCGGGTGAGGTCTTCCTGTTCCAGGGACGCAGCTACAAGGCCTATCGCGGCATGGGCTCGCTTGGCGCGATGTCACGCGGCTCGGCTGACCGGTATTTCCAGAAGGAAGTGTCGGGCGACAAGCTGGTGCCGGAAGGCATTGAAGGCCAGGTCCCGTTCAAGGGGCCGATCGGCAATATCCTGCACCAGATGGTCGGCGGTCTCCGCGCAGCCATGGGATATGTGGGCGCCAAGACGATCACCGAGCTTCATGAGAAAGCCGAGTTCGTCCAGATCACCGGCGCGGGCCTGTCTGAAAGCCACGTCCACGATGTGACGATGACGCGGGAAGCGCCGAACTATTCGATCGGGCGGTAGCTACAAAGCGAATTGACGGGGTGTTGGCGGCGTTTATCCTGAGCAAGACATGAGTTCGGGGACGCAGTAAATGACATCTTCCATCACGCGTCTGGCGCTTGCCGGACTGACTTTGGCTGTGCCGGCATTACCGGGTCTGGCGCAGGTTTCGGGTGACTTCGGGACGGGGGCGTGGACCGACGCCTCCTATGTGAAGCAGACCATGCCCGATGGCACAGAGACCGAGCGCGAAACCAGCAGCGGGTCAATCTGTATCGATGCTGGCAACAATAGTTTGGGCGTGGTCGATCAGACTTTCCTGAAGCCCTACACTGATCGCCAGTGCACTATTTCGGATGAGGAATTCAGTTCCGCTGGTGATGTGACCACAATGGATGCGCACATCGTTTGCGGCCCTCTGACCGGCAATTTGCGCGTCCATTACGCGTTCAGCCTGGTGCGTGTCTCCAGCAGCTTCGAAGTCGAGACCGGCGACGGGACCATGACGGTTTTCAACTCCTCAAGATGGCAGCGCACCGGCGAGGGCTGCTAGAGCGACCGCCGCGACGCCAGCCCTTTCATCGCCCTCCCGACGCAACCCGTGAGACTGGTCTGAGCATGCGACGGCGCAACAGGATGAAAGCGACAAAGAGCAGGCACGCTGCCCCGACGGCGGCAGGAAAAAGGGCCGTTGTCCATGAGTGGTGCTCCAGCGCCAGGATGACGACGCCATTGCGGATGGCGCCGACTGTGAAGAAGAGTGCGTTTTCTTCATGGGGAAGCACCCATGCCTTGCGGATGGAGGGGCCGAAACCGAGGAGGTCCACGCTGGTGAGAATGAGGACGGCTGAAAGTGGGTCGGCGGTCACCCACCAGAGGGGAAGGGCGGTAAAAGCGAGGGCGAGAAATAGCCAGTCCGAACGGTAGATCGAGGTATCTGCCGATTTCGACAACGCAAGCAACGCAACGCCGCCCGTGAGGAGACCGGAGAGCGCGAGCGGCCAGCTTCCGACGCCGGCGCCGCCGGCAAACTGCGCTGTCGCGACCGTGAAGGTGACGCCAGCCCAGATGAACCAGGAAAAGACGTGCGGGCGGCTCTTCCCTTTCAGAATGGCCCGGATGAAGGGGTAGAAGGCGATAATGGTCAGCGCGATGGCGATGGCGCTGAAGGTGCGCTCGTCGATGATGAAGGTCATGCCAAGGGTTGAGGCTCTCGCCACATTGGGGCCATGGGTGGGCTTTGGTCGAGGACGCTGAACTCGCCGATCTTTTCGAAGCCGAACGAGGTGTAGAAGCCGTGATTGACGGGGTTCGAGTTCTCCAGATAGACGGGCAGGCCTTCCCGATCGGCGGCGGCGAGGACAGGGGCTAGCATGGCGTTGCCGAGGCCTTTGCCGCGCGCGGCTTTCCTTGTCCCGATGGTGAAAAGATAGATGTGCGGCGCGTGCGGGTGGTGTTTTTCCATCGCTTCGCCTGCGGCCATGCCGCGCTTCATCGCGCCTTTCTTTCCGTGGATCATCTGGGCCGCCATGAGCTGAAACAGCGAAAGCGGCGGGAATTGCAGATTGGACTCGTGGGTGGCCCACATGGTGGCCGCCTCGTCCCCGTGCAGGTGGCAGAAGCCTTCCTTCAGATAGATGTCGCGTGCCATGATCCGGAAGAGGGGGCGCAGGGCGCGCCCACCGCCAAACAGCCAGAGATTGAACGGGTCTTCAGAGAAGGCTTCGGCGGTGATGTCGCCGATCTGGCGCCAGTCGCGGCGGGTGGCCAGACAGATCGTGTCCGGCAGGTCGATGTTCATGCGATGTGTGCCCCCTGTTTCCTCCTGCCCGATTGGACGCTAGGACGGGCGACTTCGCAAGAGAGGCTTTGAAAACCATGCGCGACGGTGGACGGATAGCGGCGGCGATTGATGTGCTGGGTGATGTGCTGAACCGGCACCAGCCTGTAAAGTCGGCTGCGCGCGACTGGGGTAAGCGGGCGCGGTATGCCGGTTCCAAGGACCGGGCCTGGGTGTCCGGGCTGGTGCTCGATGCGCTGCGCAAGAAGAACTCGATTGCGCATGCGATGGGCTCTGACGAACCACGCGCGCTGGTGCTTGGCGCGCTGAGCTTCGCCTGGGGCTGGGACATCATGAAGATCGACAGTGCCATGGATGAGGAACACGCGCCGTCAAAGCTGACGCTGGAAGAGCGCGAGCGGCTGGTCATGGCGCCGGATGTGACGGCTGAGCCATGGGTGTCAGGTGACTATCCGGACTGGATGGAGCCGATGATGGACCGTGTCTTTGGTGAGGAGAAAGTGGTCGAGGCGCAGGCCATGGCGGTGCGCGCCGATGTCGATATCCGGGTGAACACGCTGAAGGTGGACGCCGAGAAGGCGGGTGGGCCGATGCGGTCTGCCAATGCTGAAGTCTCACCCCTGCTGAAGAACGCCTATCATATTCCGGCGCGAGATCCATCCGAGCGCGAGACGTCTCTGGAGAGCATTCCGGCTTATTCCAAGGGCTGGGTCGAGGTGCAGGATGCGGGCTCGCAGATCGCGGCAGCGGCGTCGAATGCCAAGCCGGGCGAGCAGGTGCTGGACTATTGCGCGGGCGGCGGCGGCAAGACGCTGGCCATGGCGGCGATGATGGAAGGCAAGGGGCAGGTCCATGCCTATGATATTGATGGGCGGCGGCTGTCTGCGCTCATCCCGCGCCTGAAGCGGTCTGGGGCCCATAATGTGCAGCTGGTCCATCCGAAGGAGCCTGGGGCGCTGGAGGCGCTCAAAGGCCAGATGGATGTGGTCTTCGTCGATGCGCCGTGCACCGGGACTGGTACCTGGCGGCGGCGGCCGGATGCCAAATGGCGGTTGAAAGACAAGCAGCTTGCCAAGCGGATCGAGGAGCAGACCGAGATCATCGAGGCGGCATCTGCTTTCGTGAAACCGGGGGGGCGGCTGGTCTATGCGACGTGTTCCTTCCTGATGGAGGAAGATGAGGACCGGGTCGCTGGCTTCCTGGCAGAGCACCCTGAGTTTGCCGAAGAGAGCGCAGCCGATGCGGCGATTGCCTCAGGCCTTCTGACCGATGAGGGCGCGGCGAAAGTGAAGGCGGGCGCGAAGGGCGGGAAGTCAGTCCGGCTGACACCGCGCACGGCGGGCACGGACGGCTTCTTCTTTGCAGTGATGCGCAAAACAGGCTGAACGTGTCAGAGGCCCTGAACGCCGCTTTTGTGTTTGCGTGACAAACGTCCTGATGCGTATGCTCGGCACAGTTTTGTCGGGGGACGATATGTTAAGAATGATCGCTGCGCTCAGCGCGTGGGCAGTCCTGTCTGCCGGGCTCGCTTTTGGGCAGGCCTGCCCAACATCTGCAAATTCGAAGTCGCTCGCTATTTCGGCTGTGAATGAGCTTATCGAGAAATTTCCGACGGCGACGTCTGAACAACGCATCGCGCTGACGCAAACGGCGCGCGCCGATACGATCATGGTCTGGCATCAACATGGTGCGTCCGGTCTCAGCGATACAAAAGGCGGGCTGAACGTTCTGGCACGGTGCATCAGCAATGGCGGCTGCAGATTTGAGAAGCCGTCTGCCGAGACTGTTTCCGGCATCTATGATTTCATCAATGGCAAACGCGATACGATGCCAGCAGAGATGCAGGCATTGCCTCCTGCAGCGCTTGCCTGGGCACAGGAAGAACTGGGCTGCACGGGTGCGTCTCCACCCTCAGCCGTCCAGACGGTGGCGCCTTCCGGCGCACCGGCCGTGCGCCCGGTGCCCGTTCTCGTTCCGGTCGATGAAGGCGGAGCTGCAGAGTTGGTCGCGTCACAGACGGCGGTCCGTGTGCTCCATGAAGGCTGCCACTACGGGCCTGCGGAGCATCAGGCCGAGGGATGCTATATGCTGGGCAGTATGTTTGAGCAGGGCATTGAAGGTTACGAGTACGATTATGATAGCGCGATGTATTACCTGGAGCGAGCCTGCGACCTTGGGGAGAAATCCGGATGCAGCAAATTCGGCGGTAATCTGAGAGACTGGGGCAAGACGCAGGCAGAAAAAGATCGCGGGACCGAATATATTGGTAAGGCCTGCGACCTTGGTCACCAGTCCTCGTGTTTCAATTACGAGGCCTGGACTGGCGCGCGGCGCAATCGCCGTTGAGCCTCTGGTAAAGTAATTGTCGGATGCCAGAGGATAGGCGGTGACCCGGAATCGGTATTGTCTGACCCAATGCTGAAACCGCTTCCAGAGACTGTGCATCTGCGCGCCACGAACCGGCAATATCTTGTGCTGGCAAGCGCGAGCGCGCTGCTGGCGGCGATGCTGGCTTTTACCAATTGGACCGGTAATGGGCCGACTGAAGAGATCAGCGTGTGGCTGACCGTGTTCTTCGCCATGACGACGCTGGTCGGGGTGTGTGCGGCGCTGTTCAGGCATGGCTGGCTGACGCTGGACCGCGACGGATTTGAGTCGAGCGAGTTCAAGTCGCTTGGCAAGATCGGCTGGTCTGAAGTGTCGGAATTCAGCCTGCATTATTCCGGCGGCAAGGGGATGCCTGCCTCAAGGCAGGTGGCTTTCAAGCTGACCGAGGAGAAGCGCAAAGCGCTGCCGCGCCTGTCAGGCATTCTGATGTATGGGCGCGTGCGCCTGACAGAGCCCTACAAGGTGCGCGGGTCGCAGCTGGTGACGCTTATGAACCGGTTTCGTGAGCGGGCTCTTGTTACGTCTGGAGCCAGCGAAGCGGCATGATGGTGTGGGTCATCGTCCTCGCCTTTCCGATTTTCTTCGGGGCGATGTGGGTGGGGATTGTATCCTTCCTGTCCTGGGCGAGCGGTTGGCGGACACTGGCGCGGGTCTATCAGGCAGAACTGCCGGAGACGTTTGCGGGCAAGCGGCTGATGCTGGTCACGCTGGGGCGGGGGCGTTTTCCGCGGGTGCATTATCGCGGCATGCTCTGGGCCGAGTTCGGCGAGGATACGCTCTGGCTGAAGCCGCATATCCTGTTTCGCTGGGCCCATCCTGCAATGGCGATCCCGCGCAGTGTCATCACGCTGGAGGAGCGCAAGGGCCTGCTGCGGCGCTATGTCGAGCTGACGACGCGGGCCGACGAGAAGATCAGCTTTCACCTGCATCCAAAGCAGGTGAGCTGGATCGATCCTGATGCCGAGAGCGGCGAGGCTGGCTAAGCTGATGCGAGACCGCTGGGCGCGCCAGCTTCTGCTGCCTGTCGGCGAGTGTTGAAGCAGAGCATCGAGACCTGCTCATCGCTCAGCGGGCGGGCAAGACGGATGCCGGCATAGCAATCATTCACCCAGACCACATGGCCACGCAGCCAGACGTCGTCGAGCTCGAAACAGATCGCGCGGCGGCGGGTAATCCTGCCATCATGCTTGATACGGAGGCCGCCGACATTGAAGTCGACAATGGTGAGGTCGTGGATGTCGCTGCCGAGGCGGACGGGCACTTCTCGGTAGCAGACATGGCGCTCTGCTCGCTTTTTCCAGCGACGAATGCGCGGGCGGAACCAGTAGGAGGTGCCGACGAGCAGGGCCAGCGTCACCAGGAGCGGAAAGCCGAGCGCGGAAAGCGGCCCGGCGCCGCCCTTGGTGGAGGTCTCTTCAGAACCAGGCGTCGGATGCGCCGCAGATTGGCGGTAGGCGAGGCTGGCGCTTTCGCTTTCGAATTGCAGATTGTCCGTCGAGCGGGCGGCATCGCCTAGGCTTCCTGCCTTCATGGCATCAGGTCGCATTGTTGGTTCTTCAGCCCAGCTGTCGCTAACCGAGCAGGACAGCTGCTTTTCTAGGCGGGCGATTTCAGCGCGAACGAGGTTCGGGACCCCCCGGTCGAGGAGCTGAAGGGCCGCGTCACCGTCAGCGCTGTCTAGCCGCTCCATGACCATCGATAGTTCTGCGACGAATACGATCATCGCCGTCTGGCGGACATCAAGCTCCTCGGGGTCCATGTCGCCATAAAGGTCGATGAGTGAAATTTCGCCCAAGGACGCGTCCAGTTCACCCACAAGCGGCATCTTGGCCCGGCGCGTTGGCGCGTGAGAAATCTCGAAGACCGTGTTCACCGTGCGCAGCAGCGGGCTCAACGAGGCGCAGGCGTCGTCGGCATGAGCTGCGCTGGCACCCGCGATCGACAGCAGGAGGGCGATTATCAGGCGTGTAGCGAACACGTTTTCTATATACCGGCGAACAGTTTATAAAATATTGTTCTAAAACAACGCAGAGAATGCTTACACTTCTAGTTGCGCAAAGGCCTAGGGTTACCGGAGTTTACGAAAAGCCCGCACCCTTGGGTTGGGAAGGATTCAGCCTGCTGAAGAGACCTGGCTTTGCCCAAGCTTGAAGAACTCAGTGATGAGGCCCCGCTGGCGCTCTGACAGGTCAGGGTGCCAGATTTCGAAGATGAGGACGTAGCGTGCCTTGTCGCTGCGGTTCCAGGCTTCGTGTTCAATCGTGTCATCGAAGACGAAAACCTCGCCATCCTTCCATTCGCGGGTCTCATTGCCGACCCGGAAGCCGCAATCGCCCGGCAGGATGATTGGCAGGTGGCAGATGAGCCTTGTATTGATCTGTCCGTGGTGGGGCGGGATGGCAGCGCCGGGTTCCAGCCTGGAGAACAGGACGGAAGGGGCAGGGGCAGGGTTTACGGCCTCGCCGATGGCTTCGATGGCCGCCCATGTCTTTGGGCAGCGAGCGATATTCTCTTCGATCCGTTTGCCTTGCTTGATGAGGTAGAAGGCGCTCCAGTCAGGATTATCAAGCAGCGGGTGGGAGACGCCAGCCCCTTCGCGGCCAGCCGATTCAACATAAGGTGTGAAGCCAGCTTCCGCGGCCGCCTTCTCGCTGAGCAGGGTTTCGAGTTCACCGCGGATCGTTTCGGTCTGGGCGGCGAGCGCGCCGGTCCAGCTGAAACTATCCAATGGATAAAATTGCCGGTTTGGAAGCCCCGGATAGAAGTAACGCGTCGGCTGGGATGGGTAGAAGGTCGCCTTGCCTGTCAGGAAATCGAGGCTCTGGCGGAACAGGTCGTCATCGGGCGCCGCGCCGAGATCGTGATCCTCTGCGAACTTGTCGAGCGCCTCTGCGAGTTCATCAGCAGGGGAGGGGGTCTGCTCACCGGGGCCAGCGAGGAAGGTTTCTGCCGCTGTGATGAGCTGGTGTATCTCCTGCGTCCGGATCAGGTGAGGCGTGATGTCCGCTAGTCCCCGGCGGAAGGCAGCTTCGGCATCCTTTGGCCTGCCGGAGCCAACGAGTGCCTGACCATAGTGAAGCCGCGCCCGCACGCTTGATGGGTCAACCTGTATGGCTTTTTCAAGCGACGCGACGCGCCCGGCCATATCGCCCTGAAGGGATTTGGCAAAAGAGAGCGCGACCCAGATATCCGGACCCGGCCAGCCAAGATCAATCGCCCGCTGCAACGCCGTTTCAGCCGCAGGGCCGTCCTGTCTCTGAAGCGCCTGCATCCCTTGCGCGGCGAAGTCTCTGGCTTGTGTCATGCGGCATGTCCTTTCCGGTGGGCTGGTCGCATTAGCCCTTCCAGCCCCAGCCATTAGCGGTTGGGAGGCTGCATGGCCAGTTCATCCGATTCTGGAGCGAACGTGCACTGTCGAGGTGCTGCGAACTGATTCCGGGACTTTGGGTGGCGCGGAACTCCACGTGACGCGAAACGAATTACCATTGATAGGCCGAATTGCGCGGGTAATTGGCGCAATGATCCCTATATGAGCAGTCCAGAGCGCAACAAACACCGCCTTCAGGTTCCGGTATTGCGCGAGAGTTGCGGGCATGTCCCTGCCACCAGACTGTCGAGTTCGACATAGACCAAAACGCCCATGGCGTTCCTTCTGCCTGGACTGCACGCGCGACGTTGAGCGTCCGGCAGCCCTCGCTCTCCTCCTGCAGGCGACACTGATCGCTATTCAAGGAAACTGATGACCAATCGCGTTTTGAAACGCCCCGATGGGCACACGGTTGACGCTGCGCGCCGAGTGCGCAATGCCGATGCCTTGACCTACAGGCCTATGCCCTGGCTTCATGCCGGCCTTATCATTGCGCTTGCCTGTCTACTGACAGTCCTGCCAGCTGAAGCCCAGGCGGACAGCCCGGTCCCTGAGAATGCGACGTCGAGGTCGTTTGGAAACAGCTGGACATGCGATCCGGGCTTCGTGCGCGAGGCGGGCGAATGCGCTGAAATCGTCGTGCCCGACAATGCTTATGCGACAAAGGCGGTCTATGGCCGCGGCTGGGAATGCGTTCACGGTTTTGACAGGCAGGTCGACAAATGCGTCGAAATTTTCGTCCCTGCCAATGCCTATCTCGACAATAATGGGTCGAGCTGGAGGTGCGATCGCGGGTTTGAACGCGACGGCGGCGTCTGTCGTGAACTCAAAGTTCCAGCTAATGCCTTCCTCTCGGATGTTGATTTCGGAACCGGCTGGGAATGCGAACGCGGATACGTCAAGGAGGGGCTAAGCTGCGACCGGATCGACCTGCCGGGGAATGGATACCTGACGAGCAGCCGATATGGCAGCGGCTGGGCCTGTGAGCGGGGGTTCCTGCAGATGTCGACGTCCTGTGAACGCGTAATTGTACCTGCGAACGCGCACCTCAATTACAATGGAGATGGCTGGGATTGTAACCGCCCTTTCAAACAGGCTGGGGAGGGCTGCGTCCTGCCAAGGGAGGGTGCACTTGATTGAGCCGGTACTTCTGACGACAGCGCGCGTGCGGACCTTCAATGGTCAGCAGCCGCTCACCAATGCATCGGGCTTTTTCTTCCAGCGGGGCCGGCGGCTTTTCCTGGTGACCAGCCGGCACGTCCTGTTCGACGAGCCGGCAGATCATCGCCCAGATCGTGTCGAGCTGGAATTCCATACGGACAAGAACGATCTCGGCCAGTCGACGGGGTTCTCGATCCCGCTCTACCAAGGCGGGCGCAATAGCTGGCTGGAACTCAGTGACGGGGCGGGCATGGTCGATATCGTTGCGATCGAAATTGATGCGTCCGCCTTGCCGAAGACGGTCGTGATGAGTGCATTCACGCGCGAGGATATCGTGGCCTCGGACGAGCCCCTCGAGATCGGGTCGACATTCCTGATTCTTGGTTATCCGCTTGGCTTTGACGATGCGCTTCATCATCTTCCTGTCGCGCGTCAGGCGACCCTGGCTTCGTCCTTTGGGCTGCGTTTCGGGGGCGAGGGATATTTCCTTGCCGATGCACGCACCCATCGCGGTATTAGCGGCGCGCCGGTCATCATGCGTAAGGCCGGTGCAGGCAAGAACGATGCGGGGCGCTGGCGGCTTGTCGGCGTCCATTCAGCCCGTCTGGAAGCGTCGTCCAGAGACCCCGTGCATGATGAAGCGTTGAGCCTGAATTCGATCTGGTACGCCGATGCATTGAATACGCTGATAAGCTAGCGCGGCTTCTGGCTTCGTCACCGACAGCATGAGGCCTTCCAGCCCCGGCCATAAGCGGCTAGGAGGCTCGCATGGCCAGTTCACCCGATTCCGTTGCAGACAAGCACGAGCACGTCCTGATTGTCGATTTCGGCTCTCAAGTTACCCAGCTGATTGCGCGGCGCCTTCGCGAAAGCGGCGTCTATTGCGAAATCCATCCCTTCAACAAGGTGGACGGCGCGTTCCTGGACAGCTTTGACCCCAAGGCGATCATCCTGTCTGGCGGGCCTGCGAGCGTCACCTGGGATGACAGCCCGCGTGCGGACCAGGCGGTATTTGAGCGGGGCGTGCCGGTGCTGGGCATCTGCTATGGCCAGCAGGTCATGATGCAGCAGCTGGGCGGGCGCGTTGAAAGTGGCACCAGCCGTGAGTTTGGCCGCGCTTTTATCGAGCAGGTCACCGACAGTGAGCTGCTGGAGGGCCTGTTTGGGGGCGAGGACGGCAAGGAAGAAGTCTGGATGAGCCATGGCGACCATGTCGCTGAGCTGGCCCCGGGCTTTGGCGTGATTGCGAAATCACCGGGCGCGCCGCTGGCAATCATCGCAGACCTTGAGCGCCGTTTCTATGGCACGCAGTTCCACCCCGAAGTCGTGCACACCGTGCATGGCCGGGACATGCTGCGCAATTTCACGCACAAGATTGCCGGGCTTTCCGGTGACTGGACGATGGCGGCCTACCGCGAGGAAGCGATTGATAAGATCCGCAAGCAGGTTGGCGACGGCAAGGTGATCTGCGGTCTTTCCGGCGGCGTGGATTCATCGGTTGCGGCCGTCCTGATACATGAAGCCATCGGCGACCAGTTGACCTGCGTCTATGTCGATCACGGCCTGATGCGCCTCAACGAGAGCGAGGAAGTCGTCGGGCTTTTCCGTGACCATTACAATATTCCGCTGGTCCATGTGGATGCGAGCGAGACCTTCCTCGGCGCCCTTGAGGGGATTTCCGACCCGGAGAAGAAGCGTAAGACGATTGGCGGGCTCTTTATCGACGTCTTCGAGGAAGAGGCAAAGAAGATTGGCGGGGCGGACTTCCTCGCACAGGGCACGCTCTATCCGGACGTGATCGAAAGCGTCTCGGCGATTGGCGGGCCATCCGTCACGATCAAGTCCCACCACAATGTCGGCGGCCTGCCTGAGCGTATGAACATGAAGCTGGTCGAGCCGCTGCGTGAGCTGTTCAAGGACGAGGTCCGCGCGCTCGGCCGTGAGCTTGGGCTGCCGCAGAGCTTTATCGGTCGCCATCCGTTTCCGGGGCCGGGGCTTGCGATCCGTATTCCGGGAGAGATTACGCGCGAGAAGGCCGACACGCTGCGCAAGGCGGACGCGATCTATATCGAAGAGATCAAGAATGCCGGCCTCTATGATGAGATCTGGCAGGCATTCTCAGTGTTGCTGCCTGTGAACACGGTCGGTGTGATGGGCGATGAGCGCACCTATGAGGCCGTACTGGCGCTTCGTGCGGTGACATCCACTGACGGCATGACGGCGGATTATTACCCCTACGACCACGCCTTCCTTGGCCGGGTTGCAACCCGCATCATCAATGAGGTGAAGGGCGTGAACCGGGTCGTCTATGACGTGACGAGCAAGCCGCCCGGCACGATTGAGTGGGAATGATTCCGCGTCTCTCGCGGACTATCGCGAACGATCAATAAATTCAACAAATACAATAGCTTGATACCGATTTTCGTTCGGTGTCTATCGCCTTCTATCGCGGGCCAACGGAACATTCTGACGGTATCGCCTGACGGTATACAAATTGCCTCTTCCTGCCTAAAGTCAAAATACCGTCAGCCCATTTTGGCGGCCTGACGGTATTTTTTCGGCATAACGCATTGAAAAATAAGTTTTTTGTTGTGGAAAATTGGCCATTTCGGCCTGACGGTAAAATTGGTGGGAAGGAGGCGCAACATGCTGACCGATATTGCAATCAAGTCTTTGAAATCAAAGGATAAACCCTACAAGGTCGCAGACCGGGACGGTCTCTATGTGTCCGTCGCGCCGACGGGCACCAAGACCTTCCGCTACGATTACCGTGTGAACGGGCGCCGGGAGACGCTGACCATCGGGCGTTATGGCAAGTACGGGATCACGCTGGCGGCTGCGCGCGAGAAGCTGATCGATGCGAAGAAGCTCGTGGATGAGGGTGTCTCACCCGCCAAGGAAAAGAAGCGGGCCAAGGCCAAAGCGAAATCCGAAGGGACGTTCGGGGAGCTTGCTCAGCGCTGGCTCGCTGAGAGCGAGATGTCGGACTCGACCCGCGACATGCGTCGTCACATTGTCGATCGTGACCTGATCCCGGCGCTGGGCAATTACACCTTGCGCGAAGTGACGAGCGAGGACGTCCGTCAGCTCTGCGACAAGATCAAGAAGCGGGGCGCGCCTTCAACGGCGCTGCACGCCCGCGAGTTCATCAAGCTCATCTACGCCTTCGCCAATTTGCACGGCATCCGTGTCGAGAATCCCGCCGAGGAGGTCGATCCCCGGTCGATCGCGCGTGTCCGGCCCCGCGACCGCTCGCTCACGCCGCTGGAGATCCGGGTCCTCTATCGCGTGCTCGAAGAGATCACCGCCAATCCGACGCTGAAGCTCGGCGTGAAATTCATCCTGCTGACGATGAAGCGCAAGACCGAGGTCGCCCATGCGACATGGGATGAAGTCAGTTTCCAGGATGCGGTCTGGACCATCCCGAAGAAGCGGATGAAGACCGGCCTCGACCACAATGTCTATCTGTCGAACCAGGCGCTCGATATTCTGGTGGCGCTTAAAACCTGCGCAGGCGGATCGAAATACGTCTTCCCGTCGCGCTATGACACGTTTCGCCCGATATCGAATGCGACCTTCAACCGGATCACCGACAGCGCCCACAAGCTGGCAAGCGAGATGGAGCTTCCGCTGGAGCCTTTCACCGTCCACGACCTGCGGCGCACGGGCTCGACGCTCCTGAATGAGCTTGGTTTCAATCGCGACTGGATCGAAAAAAGCCTCGCGCACGAAGACCGGCGCTCTTCGCGTGGGGTCTACAACAAGGCCGAATATGCAGACCAGCGCCGCCACATGATGCAGGAATGGGCCGACATGATCGATGCCTGGGCTGCGGGTGAAAGCCGCAAGCCGAACATCATCCCGGAGAGCATGGCGGTCTACGCCGCTGATCCGAGGGTGGGGTGATCGTCACTTCCGGTTCGGGCGCAGAAGGAGTCTTTACGACCGGCATGAAGCGTAGGCCAAAGCTGACGTTTGCGATTGCGGCGCGAAGCAGCGCTGATGGCGCCAAACGGCCAATCGTGGATCCCAGGTCAGATTGGATGAATGTCGTGGACAATCCCATGTTGCAACACATCGGTCTAAGTAGGAAGGTGTAACTATGGGGGGCACCGTGGACATCAAAGACATTTTCCCGCCGCCTGGTCACGTGCAGCGCTTGAGGTGCTCTGACTGCGACGGTTGGCTCGATCTCGCTTATGCTGACTTCGACGAAACTGTGTCAGGGGCGCGGATAGCCATCAAAGGGCTGCCCGTACTTCGGTGTTCTACGTGCGAGAAGGACTATCTTCCGGACCGATCGCGCATCTCGATCATCCGGCTGCACGAGCAGTGCGTGTCCAAGGTATCCGCCGGTGTCACCGTAACGCGTAGGAAGCTTGAAGACCGCTACCCCTTCACGGACGTGCCGTTCCAGTATGATGCGGACGACTACGAATACCTGCCTGGCCTTCGCGGGCAGGGGGACGGTTTTCTCACACTTGTGTTCTTCAAGAGAGGGGTCTTGCTGAAATACGACACGGCGTCGGGCTATCGCCTGACGTTTGCGTCTCGGACGTACGGCACGATCACCACGGACGAAGACAACCAGATAAGCTTTGGCATCAACCGAAATGGCCGCGTCGTGATGTGGCTCGGCGACATCGCGACATTGCCCGTGCCGGAACAGTATTACCTGCTGTCTGAAAACGTGGAATCGGATCACTCCATCGGCAGCGAATTCTACGATGGACAGATCGACTGCATATTTTCCGATCCAACACCGGAAAACGACCTACTCGCGGCAAGGACGGACTTCCTCGAAGCTGCCAGGATGCATTTTGGAGCGACGCTCGCCCACCTTGAAGCCGAAGTGGTGGCGATCGCCCTCGACTTTGCGAGGCCGCTCACAGACAGCGTGAAGAACCAACAGCATGCGGCGGACGCGCTCAACAAGATCCACGTCGAATCTCTGGATACACAGGCCATCGGGAAGTTGCTGAGCGCGGCCGGAGGCGATCCCAAAGGCCTTGGCGGCCTGAAGCGCCTGCAGACACTACTTGAAACGCTTCCCGGCAGTTCCGCAATTTCGAATCTCATGCTGCCGCTCTTCGTGACCTACGATCTCCGGGTGGCAAACCTGCATCTCACATCTACGGGGACGGCGTCGGACAAGATGGACGATATCACGAGCCGCCTTGGTCTCCCGGCCGCCGCGCCGTTCTTTGATGTCTACGACGCGCTGGTGAAGCAGCTTGCGGCGGCTTATCGCGGGTTGCAGGAGCTCCTCACCCCGTAGCTGCAAGAGGCGGTGGCTGATCTTTCGCGGCCTCTAGTCCAAGACGGGGCCAAGCGATGCACTGTGCCTTCGTCAGCTGCTTGTTCAACTCATCCTGCGGTGGGCGGCTCGGAAGATGCTTTGGCGGTGTCGCAGTCAATACGACTTAACGATTGGATGTCTGCTAACGGGCGCGCTGCCTACGAAACGCAGCATTGTCCGCAATGAGGGATATTTGAGACAGTTCACCGCATTCGATAATCCGGATGCGGTCCGCAGCCTTCGCGACCCTTGCGCCTTTGGGCGTCGATCCACTCCAGCACTTCGGCGAGGGGCCAGACGACGCATCGGGGTGTCAGGTAGAACCGCTGCGGAAATTCGCCCTTCTGTTCGAGTTCGTAGATCGTCGTATCGGAGAGCGGCACAAGCTTGCGAAGCTCCGGCCGCCTGACGGTTCGGCGCCTGAAGATGTCGGCGGGCGTGATCCGTTCAGGATCGGTTGAAGTGACCGGAGCAGGGGCCTTTGGCGGCGGGTTCAGGTCCCGCGCGAAATCCCTAAGCCCTGTGCGCCCGCCCTCCTTTACGCGATGCAACATGACGCACTCCGATTACACCGTCTTCGCCCGGTTCCACACCATCACGCCGGTGCCGTCTTTCTCGTTCTCGAAGAAGGCCGCGCGCATGGGGCTGGCAAAGCTCGGGTCGTCGAGTTTGACGGCGAGGTAGGGCGTTTCGCCATCCTTGCTTTCCTGACGCCAGGCAGCGCCGAGTTCGGCCCCGCCGGCATAGAGGCGGAAGTCGGGGGCACCGTCTGAGGCCTTGTCACTGTTGGGAACAAGCTGGGCTTTGACATTGATGGTCATGGTGCGGATGGTGCCGGTATAGCTGCCTTCCTTCAGGGTGAATGTTCCGATCTGTGCCATGGGTTTAGGTCTCCGTGCTGGCGGTTGAATGAAGGGCGCGTCGCGCCCGCTTGAACCCGGCGTCGGACGCCAGGAAGCTCTCGATCATGGCCGGGATCAGCGCTTCGGGCTTTTCCTCCGCGCCGTAGGTCTGGCGGTAGATTTCGGCATAGTCGCTGAGCGCGCTGGCGAGCTCGGGATCGACCGAGAGGCTCATGCGCACCGGGGTGCGGTCGGGTAATTGTCCGAGACGAAGGGTCATCGTGTGGCTCCTTGGGGATGGGGTCTGAGAATGAGATCGCGGGTGACGACCACGCGCACCGGCCAGCCGGGGCGCACGCGGATGGTTGGCTGGATGCCAAGATTGCGCTCGACGACGCGTTGACCGGCCTGGTTGACGGTGTCGGTCGTGCCGCGGCGGATGGCGCGTTCCAGGTCGCCGTCTCCGTCTGCGCCAAGTTCGGCGCCGACGCCGAGAATGGTCGCGAGGCCTGCCGCGAGGAACACGCGGTCCCAGTGGTGATCGGTGCGGTCGGACAACCCCGCAAAGCCCTGCGCGTCAGCACCCGGCGCCGAGATCACGATGGAGGACCCGTCCGGGAAGATGATCCGGTCCCAGGTCACGAGCGCGCGGTCTTGACCGAACGAGACTTCCGACTGATACCGCCCGATAAGGCGCGAGCCCTGCGGGATGAGAAGGTATTGCCCGGTCACGGTGTCATAGACCGGTTGGGTGACCTGCGCGACGATCGTGCCGGGCAGGTCCGAATTGATCCCGGTCACGAGGCTTGCCGGGATCAGCGTGCCCGCCATGACCTGGTAGGGCGAAGCCGGGTCTTCGATGCTGTGAGGGTTGTAGATGTCGCTGTCCGCGCCTTCCCTGGCGAAGGCCAGTTTACGGGACTGGAGATTGGTATCGGCGGGCTGGCCGAACGCTGACGGCGCGCCCTGCGGCAGGGCGGCGAGCGCCAGCAGCTCAGAGCCAAGATCAAGCGCGGGGTCGCGATAAGCGAAGCGGGTGTCGGTGGTGCTTGCGGTACCGCTCTGAGAGTCGAGCCGGAAGAAGACCGGCGCGCGGGCCGCTTCATCGGCAAGCGCGGCCTCGCGCATGCGCCTTGCGCGTTCGGCCTCGTCGGCCGGGTTCGGGCGGAAATCGTCCTCGAAGCGGGTCACATATTCGGGTTCGATGCCAAGCTCGCGTTCAGCCCGCAGCATGGTCGCGCCGAGATCGCCGGAGAGTGGCGGGCCAAGGCGCGCGATGCGGTCTTCCACCGGGGCAATCTCGCTATAGCTTGCCGGGAGGGTGGAGAGGCCTTCGGGCTTGCGTGTGTTCGTGGTGTTGTAGAGCTCGCGCCTTGCATCCGGATCGACGGCGGTTGGTGGCTTCAATGCAATTCTCATGGCGGCGAACAGGCCAAGCACGCCGAGGCCTGCGCCGACCATCAGGACCTTGCGGTTGATCCGCGTAACCGGCTTCGGGCTGGAGCGGATCTTCAGCCGTTCGGCATGCTCGTCGAAGGGAATGGGCTCGGACATGGGCATCAGTTCCCGAACAGGCCAGCCAGAGGCGAACGGCGCTCATTGCGGGAGATGCGGACGACCATCTGGTTTCGTTCGCCGAGCCGCAGTTCCGCCGCACGGAACAGGCGGTCCACGACATAATAATTGCCGCGCACCCGGTAGTTGACGAGTTCCGCGTCACCGTCCGCACCCAGAACAAAGAGCGGCGGCATGTCTGTGGTGGCGATGTCTTCGGGCATCTGGATGAACACCTGACGGCCATCATCGAAGACGCGCACAGGTTTCCAGTCGGGGCTGTCGCCGGAGAGCCGATAATCGAAGTTCAGGCCTTCCAGCGTCAGGCCGCGCTCAATGCTGCCAGCGTCTCTTGCAATGGCGCGTTCATTGCGGGCGGTGAGGCCTGCCAGTTCATCAGCCGGATAGCGCCAGGAGAGCGCGGCCATATAGCCGCCCTCCGTGCTCTCCAGCTCCAGATGATAGGTCCGCCGGTCGGTGGCGATCATCAGATTGGTGCGGATGCCGGAGCTGATCGGTTTGACCAGCACATGGGCGCGGGCCGTCGCGCCCGAACCGGACACCGTGTCCCCCACCACCCAGCGCACCGTGTCACCGGCCGAAACCGAGACGAGTTCCTCGCCCGGCTGCAGGGCGATGTCCGACACCTGGCCGGGGCTGGCATAGAGGCGGTAAAGCGCGCCTTCGGTATAGGGATAGACCTGGATCGCGTTCACATAGCCGTCGACCGAAGGTTCGATCAGGGCGCTGGTGCGACCTTGTCTTATCGCTTCTGCCGGTGAAACCGACGGCGTGCTGACGGTCCTTGTATAGGTCCGTGTCACGCTGCCATCGGGATTGGTGGTGACGCGGGTGCCGATGGGCATCATCTGGCCGGGCAGCGGAAGTGCCACGGCGGTTTCGACAATCTCGACAGGGTAGTCAGCGCGGTCCTCGACAGGCGTCGCGGCGACGAAGGCGCTGGCATCGATGGGGTCGAGTTCCGTCGTGGCGCAGGCTGACAATAGCGCCATGGCAGAAGCGGCGGTGAGGATACGAAGCATGGGGATCATTCTCCTGTAACGAGGTCCTGACCCCAGTTCAGGGCATGGACATAAAGGCCGAGCGGATTGGCGCGCAGGGTCTGCGCATCCGTCGGCGGTTGGGTGATGAGGGTGAAGTTGCCGGTGAACCTTTGGGCGCGAACCAGCGCGCCATTCTCATAGGTCTTCTCGATCCAGCGGGCCTGGAAACTGTCGTCCGAGACGCGCACGACGCTGACGACATCCACCGTGCGGGATTTTCTGCCGACATCGGCGAAGGGATCATTGGTCGAGGCGTATTCATTGAGCGTGGTGGCGGCGCGGTCAGTGACGAAGTCATAGGCGCGCAGCCAGTTTTCGCGCACGACGACCGGATCGACGCTGAGGCCGCGCACGTGCTCGATGAAGTTGGCGAGGTGATGCGCGATCTGCGCATCGGTCGGGGTGTAGCGCTCCGTCGCTGGCGAAACGGCGCGGGCCGCGCCGGTCTCATCGACTTCCACGACATAAGGCGTGACGGTCGATTGCATGCTCCGCCAGACCAGCGCGCCGGAGGTGACGAAGCAGAGCCCGAGACAGCCGAGCGCCATGAGCCGCCAGTTCTTTGCCTGCACGCGGGCGGAGCCGATACGGTCGTCCCAGACCTGTCCGGCCTTCTGGTAAGGCGTTTCAGGGAACGGGCTTGGCCCATAGCTGGAGGAAGATCGCCTGAAAGCCATCGTCTAATCGTCCTTGTCTTTGAGGGTTGGGTTCGCGCCCGAAGCGCCGCGATCGCCGTCGCGGATCGAATGGGCGGCCATTTGGCCTGCCTGTCCCATGCGCTGGCTGGTCTGCATGCGGCGGGCCCAGCCGGGGCTCTGGGATGAGGATGATCCGGAGGCAGAGCTTTGCATGGATGCGGTCTCAGACCCGCCGGTTGCGCGCCAGGCGCCCTGACTGCCGCGTTGGTAGGCCTCGCGCATGGACTGGGCAGGACGGCTTGCAGCGCGGCGCATGGCGTCCCCGCCTGCGCGCGCGACACCGGCAAGGCCGGCGGCGACGCCCGCTGCGCCGGATGCGCCGGAGGCGACAGAGCCCAGCGTATAGGAGGTGCGCGCCGCTCCTGCCATGCTGGCGCCGGCCTTGACGGCGCTTGAAGCACCGCCCGCGACCGCGCCGACAGCGGCGCGGCCGCCCATGCCCGCTACATAGGTCCCGGCAGCGACGCCCGCTGTAGCACCCACTGCTGAGCCTGCGCCGAGCTGCGGAGCGCCGGTGATCAGCCCGCTCGCAATGCCGGGCGCAAAGATGCCCATCCAGAAGAAGACAATCGCAGCCAGCACCGTGCCCATGACCTGCGCCAGCGTCACATCATCGCCGGTGCGGAACGCATCGGTCACCGACGAGAAGAGCGTCGAGCCAATGCCGATAATAACGGCGAGCACCATGAGCTTGATGCCCGAGGTGATGACATTGCCGAGGACACGTTCGGCGAGGAACGTCGTCTTGTTCCAGAGCGCGAAGGGCACGAGCACGAACCCGGCCAGGGTCGTCAGCTTGAACTCCAGGATCGTGATGAAGAGCTGCACGGCGAGCACAAAGAACGCGACCATGATGATCGCCCAGGCCACGAACATGACCGCGATCATGATGAAGTTATGAAAAAACGAAATCGGCCCCAGCATGTCGCTGATCTCTTCGAGCAGCGGCTGACCGGCATCGAGACCGACACTGGCAATGAAGCCGGGGCGCAGGAGATCATCGGCAGTCATCGTCCCGCCGCCAGCGGTCACGCCAAGCTCGGCGAAACTGTCAAAGACGATACCGGCGAGGAGAGAGAAGTTGCCGATGATGAAGGCGAAGAAGCCGACATAGAGCACCTTCTTCAGGAGCCCGGCGATGACGTCCGTGTTCTGGCTTAGCGCCCAGAACAGGCCCGCCAGCGTGATGTCGATGGCGATGAGCGTGGTCGACAAATAAGCGACATCGCCCGCCAGCAGGCCGAACCCGCTGTCAATGTAAGCTATGAAGGTCGCAAGGAAGGTGTCGATCACGTCCATGGCGCGCTATTCTCCGAGGAAGGCCCGGGTGCGTGCGCGACCACGTTCGGCTTCGGCGAGTTGGCGCGCCCGCTCCAGCGCCTCGGCGCGGTAATGGGCCGCCATCATGGCTTCCATTTGCATGAGCTGCTCGGTCTGCAGGGCTTCGATCTGGTTGCCGGCCTGGGCGACCTGGAGATTGCCGACGGCGGACTGGCTGTCCGCGATCAGCCGGTCGAGGCTGTCACTGTCAGCCCGCGCTGTGGAGACGACCTGCGCCGTGACGGTCAGGCTGTCCCTGTAAGCTGTGCGCGATTGCCGCCAGCGGGCGCGGGCCTCTTCGACGAGCACGGCCTGACGCGGCGGCTCGGCGCCATAGTCTTCCGGGTACACCTCTTCATACTCGCGCTCGATTTCCTCGACGCGGTAGCCGATGCCTTCGGCCTCGCGCATCAGCTCCTCGATGCGGCGCATACGGCGCAGGATGTCGTCAGCGATAGAATCCGGCAGTGCTTCCAGATCGCGCGCCATGTTTTCCAGCATTTCGATTTCATGGGTGAGCTGCTGGATCTGCTGGTTGACCTCCTGAAGCGAGCGGATGGCCTGGTAGATGTTCTGGATGTGATTGGCCGGGTCATACACCGTCCATTGGGCCGAAGCGGGCGGCGCGATGAGGATGGAGAGCGGCGCGGCGCAGATCAAAGCGGAGGCAAGTATGCGTTTCATCGGGGGCTCCTATTCGGCGGCGAGGATGTGGGAGGGATTGAAGGGCGCGTGCGCCTCAGGCTCCGGCGCATGGCCGGGCCAGCGGGTGAGAAGCTCGGCTGCCCAGGGCAGGCCCTTTTCGATCAGCCAGCAGGCGGAAAAGCCGTCGCCTTCCGTCTCGGCCCAGATGCGATCCATGCGGGCCTGGTCTTCGGGCGATGACGCGCCGCAGACGGACAATGCAATCGGCCCGAGGCCAAGATCGAAGACACGGGCCCCGAGGGGCGACTGGTAGTAATAGTCGCGCTTCGGTGTGGCCCTGCTGATCAGTTCGATCTGGCGCGCGTTGAGGCCGAACCGCTGATAGGTCTCGCGGGATTGTGGTTCCTGCGCGCGCTCGTTCGGCAGGAAGATGCGCGTGGGGCAGGATTCGACGAGGGCTGGCGCGATGGTGCTGTTCGCAATGTCGGCAAGGCTTTGCGTCGCGAACACGACGGACACGTTCTTCTTGCGAAGGGTCTTCAGCCATTCACGGATGCGCGCGGCAAACATGGGATCATCGAGGAAGAGCCAGGCTTCATCGAGGATGAGCAGTGTTGGCCTGCCATCAAACCGCGCTTCCAGCCGGTGGAAGAGATAGGTGATCACAGGCGCCACGGCGCCTTTCGCATGCATCAGCTCTTCCATCTCGAAGCAGACTGTGTCGGCGAGCGCGAGGCTTTCATGGTCGGCATCGAGGAGCCGTCCGTGCGGACCTTCCAGCGTGAACGGATGCAGCGCGGATTTGAGCGTGTCGTCCTGCAGCATCAGGCTGAGGCCTGTCAGCGTGCGTTCGGGTTCAGGCGCTGAGCTGAGAGACTGGATCGCTTCCCAGAGCTTTGCCTTGAGGTCCGGCGTCATCGCGACGCCTTCATTGGTGCAAAGACCCGCGAGCCAGTCGGCGGCAAAGCTTGCGCCATGTTCGGTGTCGATATCTTTCAGCGGCTGGAGACTTGGCGCGCGGGCACCGCCGAGATCGATATGTGCACCGCCCATGCAGAGCGTCGCGGCGCGGGCCGAGCGGCCCTTGTCGAACAGGAAGACCTGCGCCCCCTCATAGCGCTTCCATTGCAGGGCTAAGAGCGAGAGCAGAACAGACTTGCCCGCGCCGGTCGGGCCGACGACCAGCGTATGGCCGACATCGCCAATATGCAGGTTCAGGCGGAACGGTGTCGTGCCATCGGTCTGCGCCTGAATGAGCGCCGGGGCGTTGTGGTGACGATTGGTGTCTTCGCCCGCCCAGACGGCCGAGAGCGGCACCATATGGGCAAGGTTCAGCGTGTGCAGAATGGGCTGGCGGACATTGGCATAAGGATGACCGGGCAATGAGCCGAGCCAGGCATCGACCGCGTTCAGTGTTTCCCTGATCGCGGTGAAACCGCGGCCATTCACGATGCGCTCGGCAATTCGGATATGTTCGTCCACCGTGCGGCGGTCGGGGTCAGCAACGGTGATGGTGGTCGTGACATAGCCGTAGGAAACGAGATCACTGCCCAGTTCCTGCAGCGCCGCATCGGCGTCAGCGGCCTTATTGTCAGCGTCATTGTCGACGAGCGCCGCCTGCTCATTGAACATGGTCTCACGCAGCACCGCGCCGATGGATTTGCGCTTGGCGAACCAGTGGCGGCGTTTCTTGCCGAGGACTTTCTCGGCTTCGGCCTTGTCCATCGCGATGAACCGGGTCGCCCAACGATAGGCAAAGCCTTGACGGTTCAGCTCGTCGAGAATGCCCGGCAGGGTCGTGGCCGGAAAGCCGAGAATGGTCAGCGTGCGCAAATGCGCCTCACCAATCATCGGTTCGAGCCCGCCCGCGAAGGGCTCATCGGCGAGAATGGCGTCGAGGAAGACCGGCAGTTCCGGCGTCACGACCGGGTGGCGCTTGGTTGAGATCGTCGAGTGCAGATAAGTCAGCGTCTCGTCGTCAGAGAGCTTCGCAATCTCGGCGAGGCAGGTGGCCAACAGATCAAAGACGCGGTCAGCGTGCTGCTGGAAGGTCTCAAGCCTATGCCGCCAGGTCGCGGCGTCTTCCGTTTCGACACGCTGGATCAGGGCCTTCTCGGCGCGGCCGGTGGCATCGGCGGGCGGCAGCCAGAGCAGGGTCAGATAATACGAACTCTCAAACCGGGTTCCGGCTTCTTCCGCCTGTAATGACCGTTCCTGATCGGTGAGCCAGGTCAGCGCATCGGGAAACTCCGCCTCCGGATAGTCATGCACTTCATGGCGCTGGGCTTCGAAGAAGAGGGCCCAGCCCGAGCCGAACCGGCGCAGCACATTATTGACCCGCGCCATGACGGAGACGAGTTCTTCTTCCGTCGAACTTTCGAGGTCAGGGCCGCGATAGCGGAACGTCGTCTGGAAGCTGCCATCCTTGTTGAGGACAACGCCCGGCGCCACGATGCAGGCCCAGGGCAGATAGTCGGCCAGAAGCGTCGGCGCGTCGGCATATTCTCTGAGGTTCAGCATGTCAGATGCTCCTTGTGGCGCGTCGAGCGGCCTGCGACGGCCATGAAATCCGGATCAGACCGCGCCATGAATACCGCTGCCGAATGCCCCACCGCCCAGAGCACAAGGCCCGGTATCCAGAGCTGGAGGCCGAGGCCGACAGCAGCCGCGAGGGTCCCGATGGCGATGGCGGCGGTTCTTGGCGCGCCCGCCATCAGGATTGGCTCGGTCAGGGACCGGTGGAGCGGGATTTCATAGCCGTCGGCAGACATCAGATGAGCGCTCCGCCGCCGAACGAGAAGAAGGTCAGGAAGAAGCTTGTCGCGGCAAACGCGATCGAAAGCCCGAACACGATCTGGATCAGCTTGCGCATGCCGCCCGAGGTCTCACCAAAGGCCAGCGTCAGGCCGGTAATCGTGATGATGATCACCGCGACGATGCGCGCGACCGGTCCCTCGATCGAGGTCAGGATCTGATCGAGCGGGCCTTCCCAGGGCATGCCGGAGCCTGCCGCATGGGCGGGACCGGCGATCATCAGGCCGAGGCCGATACAGGCCGCGACCTGCACCGTTCGGTTTACGGTCTGGAGGTGGGTGTAGAGGGTCATTGGGTTTCTCCATGTTGGACGAGGGACAGGGAACGGGAGACGAGCGGGGCGGTCTGATACCCCTCGCCGTCAAAACCTGTGACTCGCAGCGCCTCTTCGACGCGGCGCTGGCCGCCCGCGCGGCTCATGAACACGACCACGTCAATCGCCTCTGCGATGAGGTCGAAGGGCGCGCGCGGTGTGGCTTCCAGGGTGAGCTGTTCAAGCCGGGTTAGCGCGCCGTGTGCGGAGTTGGCATGAAGCGTCGTGATCCCGCCCGGATGGCCGGTGTTCCAGGCCTTGAGGAGGTCGAGCGCTTCAGGCCCCCGGACCTCGCCGACAATGATCCGGTCGGGTCGTAGCCTTAAGGTCGAGCGGACAAGGTCCTGCAGGCTGGTGCTGCCGCGATGGGTGCGCAGCTGCACCACATTGGGCGCGGCGCAGCGCAGCTCGCGCGTGTCTTCCAGGATGACAATGCGGTCGTTTTGGAGTGAGGGTTCTGCCAGCAAGGCATTGGTGAACGTCGTCTTGCCGGACGATGTGCCGCCCGCGATGAGGATGTTGGCCTTGCTGGCGATAGCGTCTCTGAGCGCCTGTGCCAGCGCCGGAGCCAAGGCGCCCTGGGTGACATAGTCGCCGAGTTCGAACGGCGTCGTCGCGGGCTTGCGGATCGAAAAGCATGGGCTGGTCGAGACAGGTGGGAGAAGCCCTTCAAACCGCTCGCCGCTGCCGGGGAGTTCGGCCGAGACGATCGGGGACTTGGCGTGAGCGGCCTCTTCCACCCCGGAGGCGACCAGGCGGATAACGCGCTCGCGGTCGCAAGGGGCAAGTGTGTGCTGCGAAATGATGACGCCCACGCCAGCCTTCTCGATCCAGACCGAGCCGTCCGGATTGGCCATCACCTCGATCGTGTCCGGCGCTTCCAGCGCCTCACGCACCACCGGGCAGAAGGCCGTGCGCAGCATGGTGCTGCGCCGGGTTTCTGTTTCGGTATGGTGCGCATGAAGGGACATATCCCAGGGCTCCGACTGTTCATTTCAACAAAGCCAAGGATCGCAGACGGATGAATTCTACGGGAGTGTGAATGGCGGCAAATGGAGGCCGAACGCGGCGCAAGGCGGCGCGTTCCGGCATATTGCGGTAAAGGATGACAAATGCGCTTTTCTGTAGAGTTTGCGGCAGTTTTTCGTGTCACAAGCGAAACGAAAAAGGGTCGTTGTTTAGACGCAAAGCAATTAGAACACTGTTTTCAGACATCTTAATTGAGGTCGTCAGAGAGAAGCGCCAAACAAGCGTTGGCACACTTCTTGCCGGAATTCTCGTAAGAAGGGAGTTCAACCATGAAAACATTCACACTCGAAACAGACGCATTCACCGCAAAGTATGATTATTTGTGGCGGCTCTCGGAGGATCGCTGGGCCTGGGAATATGCCCGTCGCAGCAATAAGGTTCGCCGCTACGCGGAAAGCCGCACGCCGGACGACATTTCCGAGATGCAGGCGCCCTGCGCCAGCATCCGCCTCCTGAAATCCCGCGTGCCTCAGACCATGGCCGAACGGCTCGGCTTTGCCTTTATGCCCGATCCTGCAAAGAACGGATTCGAGGCCGATGTCGTCTGGACCCGGCTTGCCTATCCCGATCAGGTCGAGGTCAATTGCAGCTCGCTTCGCCCCGGCCAGACCTGCGATATCTGGGAGCGCACCGTACCGATCTGCAACATCACCCACATCACCGATTCCATCGGTCGCGAATTCCTGCTGATCCGCGGCAAGGGCTGCGTCGTCCAGGTGCGCTGCACAGGTCTCTCCCTTCTCGGGATGGAGCCAGTGAGGATGAACCTCACCATTTCTGATCTTGATGCCTTCGAGCGCAAGGTGAAGGCCCAGAAAGCCGCGCTTGCGCTGATCGGCGATGGGCCGGACCTGACAGAGCCGCGCTGGACCAAACGAACGGCGATGCTGCGCAATGGCCTCATCGCGCTGGACTGTCTGGAAGCCGGCCTCAATCGCCGCGAAATCGCAGAAGTGATCTTTGGCAAGGACCGCGTGGCCGAGGACTGGAATGGACCGTCGCTGAAACACAGCATGCGTTACCTCATCCTGAAAGCCGAAGCGCTGCGCGATGGCGGCTATCTCGTCGAACTCCTCGGGTCGCAGTTCGGGATCACGAAGACCGCCGCCTGATCAGGGCGTTCAGCGGCACGGAGTCTTTTGCGGCCTGCCCGCGCCTTTGGCGCGGGGCTGTTCGCCCGGCTGTAGGGGCCGTTGAGAGGCATCGGGGCGGTCCGGGGTGATCGCCGACCTTCGCCCGGCGCTCGCCCCGGAGCCGCAGGAGCCATCCTACGCCGACCGGCCCGGCGAGGCTCAATGAGGGTCCGGTTGTTCGTCTAAAGAACGTGGTGCTGGGCCTCGCCGGCTGACCGCGCGCCCGCGCTTCCCACTGGCTGGCGCCAGAGGGGTCGCGGACGCTGATGGTTCAGGTCATCAGGCTGCGTCGCCTTTGACCTCACGAAGCGCCCGGTTGAAAAAGAAGCGGATCAGCTTGTCCCGGGCTGCCGGATCGGTGAGCACGATATCGCGCATGTCATTGTCACGCTGGAACATGCGGATCGCGCCCTGAAAGAACGCTTGCGAGAAAGCGGAATAGACTACATCAGGTGCATTGTTCCGAAGCATGTCTGTCATGTCGTCGTCGAGCGTGGCCTGATAGGTCGGCTCATAACGAATAAAGTCATTCTCGGTGAATTCCGTACCATGACGGTCGTTGAAAGCCTTCACGATTTCCGAGAGCTCGCGCTGTTCATCTTCGGTATAGGGCTTGGCACCAAACTCGCTGATCGCCTTTAGCGCTTCCTTGTCCCCCGGCGAGAGGGAAGCGCTGCCCTGTTCCTTCTGCACGACCTTGAAGGCCTGCAGGCGGAGCATGTCCTGTGTGATTTCTATGTCGGGCGGCACTTCACGGTTCGGCAATAAACGCGAAAGCCAGGACGCATAGCTGTAGAGCTTTTCGAGCGAGGTATCCTCGAGCCGGATAACCTGCGCAACGAAGCCGTAGAAGCGCATATAGCTTTTCAGAAGCTGACGGAATTCTTCCTGGCGGCCTTCATCCTCATCGGCTTCGAAGCGCTGCACCGCTTCTCGGACAAGGCCCTCAAGACGCGCCCGGTCGCTGCCGCTGAGTGCGCCTGAATAGAATGTCTCTGCGAAGCGGTCGATCTCACCGCGATCGAGATAGCCGAATTTGAAAAGGCGGCCTTCGAGTTCGTAGACCTGATTGGGGTCCGACATCGCCTCAAGCGAGGTCGCTTCATAAAAAGGCCGGAACGCGGTCTGGATATCCTCCATCGTGTTCTGGAAATCGAGAATATAGGTGTTCTCCTTGCCAGCTTTCGTCCTGTTGAGGCGCGATAGTGTCTGTACCGCCTGCAATCCGGCAAGTTTGCGATCAATATACATGGCGCAGAGCTTTGGCTGGTCGAACCCAGTCTGGTACTTTTCCGCGACGATCAGGATTTGGTACGTGTCAGGATAAGGCGTGCCGTCCGGCTTGAACCCGTCAAACCGTCCCGGTAGCTCTGTTTCACTAAATCCGTTCAGGTCGGCTTCGGTATAGGTTTCGCCCTCATGGGTGAGTTCGCCGGAGAAGGCGACAAGCGCGCGAAGGTCGCCATAGTTCTCAGCATCGAGATAGGCCTTGATCCCGAAATAATAGCGCAGTGCATGCTCGCGGCTTTGGGTGACAATCATGGCCTTTGCCTGACCGCCAAGTTCGCCCATCACATGGCGGCGGAAATGTTCGACAATGATTTCGACCTTCTGGCCGATCGCGGTCGGATGCAGGGATGCAAACCGCGCCACTTTCCGCTGCCCGCGCCGGCCGCTCAGTTCCGGATCGTCTTCAATCGTCTTCTCGAGTTGGTAATAGGCCTTGTACGTCATGTAGTTCTGGAGGACGTCCAGAATGAAGCCTTCCTCGATGGCCTGACGCATCGAATACTCATGGAAAGCGACCGGCAACCCGTCCGAACCTTTGACGCCGAATCGCTCAAGCGTCACGTTTCGCGGCGTCGCGGTGAAGGCGAAGAAGCTGAGATTGGCCTGCGGTCCGCGGGACTTCTGATAGTCGAGGATCAGATCCTCGATATCTTCGCTTGAGGTTTCATCGCGGGTCAGCGCATCCGTCATCGCCTGGGCCGATTTGCCGGACTGGCTGGAATGGGCTTCGTCGATGATGACGGCGAAGGTGCGCGCGCCCTGACCGGAGATCGCCTTGAGATGATCGGTTGAGAATTTCTGGATCGTCGTAACGATGATCCGTGCCCCCTTGGCGATCGCCTCTTTCAGCTGCTTCGAGGTCCCGTCGATGGTTTTGACAAGGCCCTTGGTTTGTTCGAACTGGGCGACAGTTTCCTGAAGCTGGCGGTCGAGAACAACGCGGTCGGTCACGATGATCGCTGTGTTGAACACCGGGGTGTTCGACCCGTCATGCAGATTGATGGCCTGATGGGCCAGCCAGCCAATCGTATTCGATTTGCCCGAACCCGCCGAGTGCTGGATCAGATAGTTCCGGCCAGGACCATTTGCGCCCGCATGGGAGATCAACCGGCGCACCGCGTCCAGTTGCTGGAAGCGCGGGAAGATCATCACAACGTCTTTGCCTGTCTTTTCGACATGCATAAACTGGCCGACAATCTCGAGAAGGACGCGCCGCGAGAAGATCGCCTCGCCCCAATCGCCGGGGCGGTAGAGATAGGCAACCCGGAATTCGTCCGCGACATCGGGATTGCCTGCGCCCCGTTCGCGCCCGCGATTGAATGGCAGGAATCGCGTCTTGCCATTGGCGAGCCGCGTCGTCATCGAGACATTGTCCTCATCCATCGCGAAGTGCACGAGTGCGCCGCGCTGGAAGGTGAGGAGAGGTTCGCCTGCGGGCGAGCGGTCTTTCCGGTACTGCTTCTCGGCATGCCGGAAGGTCGAACCGGTCAGGAGGTTTTTGGCCTCTATCGTCGCGACGGGCAGGCCATTCAGAAACAGGACCACATCGATCCGGCTTTCATGACGGCTGCTATAGGCAACCTCATCCATGACGCTGAGGATATTGGCCTGATATTCCTCCACACGTTTGGGCTCTAGCGTGCTCGCAGGCCGGAAGTAGCAAAGCGAGAACTTGATGCCGGGCACGATCTTGAGGCCCTGGCGCAGCACATCGAGCAGGTCGCGCTCCTTGAGCGCCCTGGTCAGTTGGGTGAACAGCGTGTCTTCGGCCGAGTCCGAGTAATGCGCGGTGAGTTTCTCCCATTCTTCGGGCTGGCTCTCGCTCAGAAACCGAACCACCAGGTCGCGGTCCATCGCCAGCGCGCGGTCATAGTCGGTCTTGGCATCGCGGCGCAGGTAACCTTCGCCGCTGACCAGCTGATCAATGAGATGGTCCTGCAGGACCTTTTCGCGGTGGGCGCTGTCGGGTGTGTACGTGGTCATGAGTTCAGCACCTTGTTGAACCAGAGCACGCTGGCTTCACCCTCTTTGAGCGTGACCTCATCGACGGTGCGACTGTGACGGATGGTGTTGCGAAGATCTGCCAGTTGGGAGAATTTCTGGCTCAATGCTTCCTTTGTTTTGAACCTGTCAGCAAACCGTTCCCACAGCGCTTTGGAGAGGATCGTGTCCTGCACTTCGCGGAGATCGAAGTGTTCGAGCACGCCTTCTGCCCTGTCGAACCGGTCTGCGCTGAGCGCCGCATTCTTGCGGAGCGCCCTCTGGATTCGCTCTTGCGCATTACCGAGAAGGTGCGGCGGGAGCAGCGACGGATCGTTTTCGATGGCTTCAACAATCACTCTTCGCAGCGCGAGTTCAATCTGCTCGATCGAGGCATCAAGCGCTCTTAGGTTTGCTGGAAGGTCCAGCCGCTCCTTGATGAGCAGGTTCTCGATGCCGTCCAGAAGCGTCCGGTGACGTTCGGCGATGAAATCCTCATAGTCTTCAGGTGTGAAGGGATCACGCAGAAGAATGTCCAACGCGGTCTTGCTGATGAAATGAGATTCAAGAATGGCGACCACTGCCGCTTCGCCATTCTCATCGATCAGGTCTGGAAGATATTCATTCGGCAGCTTTTCGCGGATCACATTACGATTGGTGTCGCTGGTGAGGGGCGAGCGGTTGAGAATGGAATTGATTGCTGGGCCGACCTTGTTCTCGCGTCCCCACCAGGCCGGAACGATATGATGGTCATCGAGATCGCCATAGGGGGGGACATCGCCGCTCATCCAGTCCCGAGCGCCTGCTAGAACGAACAGGTTGAAGATGGCGCTGTAAATCGAGGAGCCGCGCTTCACTTCGCTGCGCATATCGATGGACCGGTACGACAGCGCAAATTCGTCGATCAGGTCCGGCTTGGCGTCCTCATGGGCCATCCATTCGCGCATGGCACCGAAATCGCGCGCAGCGGTCGACTCCACTGAACTCGAATACCGGTTCAGAAAGACCGAGGCCCAGTACCAAAGCCGGACCTTGCGGCGCGCCGACAACTGCCGCTTGGCGGGCTGCGCGCTGACAAGTGTGTTGATAGCTGCGAACGCTGGAACGATCGACGCATATGGAATATAGGCTTGGCCCACTGCGCCATATTCCTGGGGATGACGAAGCAGCGCAATCACCCGTTCCAGCGCATCAACCGCCTGGTTCCAGAGCGTGACGAATTCTGAACTGTCCGCGACGAGAATGTCTTGCCTGCGTGTGCCGTCCGGCAATCGAACCGGCTTCTCGACGCCGGGCTGCAGGAAGTAGAGATATTTCGGCGAGCAATAGCTTTGCCGCAGGATCGACATCACCTGAAGGATGTAGACATTCATTTTCGGCGTTTCGACAAAGCCAAGCCGGTCGCGCGCCTCGCGGTACATGTGCTTGAGCTGGATGTCCTTTGGCTTCATCAGCGCATTCAGCAGGTCGAACACGTCGAGCTGAACGCCTTTGCTGTTGATCTGTGTGAAGATGTCACAGACCTTCTCGACACCGATCTCCTTATCGAGCTCAATGTAGGAAATTTGATACTCGTCCAGAATGTCGGAGACTTCATCTTCGAACGGCGTGGCATTCTCGACATGCGCCATTGCGAGCGCTCGTTCTTCATCGTTCGCAGCGTTCTCAGCGCGCGCCTGCCAGAACTTCTTGTATTCTTCGGTCCAACGGAACAGGGCTTTACTCCGACCACCGAGAACCGACAAAGGGAACATGTGCCGCTCGAAAAGTGCGGGCTCATTCTCCATCATTGACTGGGTCTTTTTCGACAGCCACTCATAGCTAAAAGCATCATCGGTTTCGCCGGCCATGAACTTGTCGACATGGATGAAGTAGATCGCACGCTTGGCGCGGTTCGGCAGGGGCATGTCTGGCGCTAAGAAAGCATAGTGCATCGCCGTTAGGCGCTGCTGGCCATCAAGGACGATGTATTCGGGCGAGCCGCCGCCCGCGTAGCCATAGAGACCTTCGCAGGCGAGCAGCTTGATGTTCTGGTCTTTCGCCTTCCAGAGCAGAAGGCTGCCGATATAATAGTCCGAGAAGATCGACCGCATCAGGTCGCGAATGTCCCAGGGCGCCCATTCGAATTCACGCTGGAAGTCCGGGATCACGAACCGGCCTTCGCGCATGCGGCCAATCAGCGTGTTGAGGCTGACATGGTCTGGTTTCTGAGCGTCTTTCATGCGCGCATCTCCGCTTCGATGGCGTCGAGGCGCCGGTCTGTGTCTCCCTTGCGGGTGTGTTCGGAAACATCGATCTGGCCAGTCACCGCGGCGGTGATCAGAGAGGCGCGGTATTCGCGCAGGCGGTCGATCGATTCTAGAGTTTTGCCTTGAACCGCTCTGAGCTGGGTCGTTTCGCTTTCGATGCGAGATACAATTGCGAGTTGTTCTTCTCTGGCCGGCACTGGCAGGAATACGGGAGCAAATCTAACAAACCTGAACCGTGGTGCTCTCTCACGAACGGACGGACAAAGAACGAATATGTAGTTTCGGCGGGCCATGCACCTTAGGGCGTAGGCGTAGTATTCTGGAACGACTCCCTCGTTACGCGGTCTGCAAACAGCATACTCACCCGTGGACTTACCATCGTCTTCCGAGACACCGATAGCTCCAGCAAAAGCATCCATAGTGTGGATGACGAGATCGCCTTTGCAGATGTGCTGATAGCCGACTTCCAATTCGGCAAATGTGTATCCTTCAGTCCGGCGTCGAGAACGCAAGCAAACCTGACCATCGCGGAACGCCGTGATGACCTCATCTTCTACTTCGACAGGACGCTTCATTTCTTTGAACAAAAATTTTGCGCGAACGAGTTGCCAGTCAGTCGGTATCTCTGAAAGCCATGGACTATCGACCGATGTTCGTGCGCGGTGCGGGTCTTCCGCCCCAGTGGCCAAGAGATCAGCGATATCTGTAATTTTCTGTTTCAGAGCCGCAACCAGCGCCTGCTTCTTCTCCACCAATTGGTCGATGCGGGCGGTTTCGCGGTCGAGGAAGTCGGCGATGGCGCGCTGGGTCTCGTGGTCGGGAAGTGGAATTTTTACCGCACGGAGCTTGCTCCGAGCGAGTTCGATAAATGTTGTGCCTTGTCCTGAAGCCTCAAGCTCTGGTCTTGCAGCGTTCAATGCCCAGAATGCGTATTCCGAAATTATGGGGCCTCGCGGTTCAAGGCCTCTGCAACCTTGATTGAAACACAGCGGTTGAGTCGCGATGGCCATATGGCCGATCGGCGCTCTGATGCTGAGAATAATTGCACCGGGACGAACCATTTGTGTCCCGCAGCTTGCGTAACCGCTTGTGGAAATGTTGCGCTGACCGCTTTCGATATAGCGACTCCCCAGTTTACCTAGATCCGCTGGGGTTACCCAAGCCACGTCACCGTCCCAGTATTCCTCGTTACCGGACGACGGCGTGGCGCCGTTTTTAATGTCAAATACTGCGCCAATCGGAACATATTGAAAGGTCATGCCGCTACCCTCCAGGCTGGCATCTGCTGCCAGTTTGCGGGGAAGCCCATGGCAGCGGTATCTGCGAGCGGGGTTTCCTCGATCAGCGTGATGAGCTTTCGCCGCCAGTCTGAGCCGGGCGCGATGATGCCGATGAGATAACCAATGATGGCGAGCGTATTGTACAGGCGGCGGCTAGAAGCTGGGTTCATCGCGAGCTTCAGCGCTGCGGGTGACTGGGGCAGCTTCATCGTCACCGTGAACTGCTTGTTCCACAGGCGGCCATGATGGGCGCAGATGTTGCGGACATGGGCGAGATGGTGGGCGAGCGACACGAGCACTTTCTCGTCCAGCCCATAGGGCTTCGCGATGGTCTGACGGTCCGCACGGAGTTTCAGATTGCCGAGCCATTTTGACAATTGTCCGAGCGACATGACCTCCGCCGCCATCCAGATGGGCGGCAATTCCGGATCGTCATATTTCGCGCGATAGTGTTCGATGAAGGTATCGCGGGAGCGCTCGATTTCGTTGATTAGGCTTGCGAGCGCCTTCGCGTAATGATCCTGGCGTCCATACAGGGTGCCATCGATATAGCCATGCGGCCCGTACTTGGTGGCGAGGTGATGCGCCCAGGCGCCGCGCAGCGAGACCTCGATCCGCTCTACGGCGTCCATGACATGCAGGCGCAGCTGGCGGTCGAAAACATAGAGGGCGACGGCGTCGTCAAAGCTCGCGCCATTTCTGAACGCATGGTCGCCATCGGCCTCGGCGGCGGTTTCAAAGGGCAGCCAATAGGCCCGCAGCCTGTAATAGCTGATATGGCGCAGATAGTGCTCTGCCCGCGCGCGGTCCGGCACAGCCATGCCGCGTCGCTCGATCAGCGCGATCTGGTCAGCGATGGAAAGGGCGGGTTTGGTGAACTTCATGCACGCCCCGCTTTCAATGAAAACAAGGCGCTAAAACGAAGAAACCCGCCAGGGTGCGCAGTGCGAAGCCGAAACTTCGTCCGAGGCGTGGCGGGTCTTATTACGTCGATATATGGCCCAGCCCGGTTAACATGGCAATAAGCTCGAGCATCAAAATTCTGCGACCTCATGCCACCACCTCCTTCAGGAGTGCGGCGATGTCGGCCTCGAGGGTCTTCAGCTCAGCGTCGATCTCCTCGAGCGGGCGCGGCGGGGTATAGGTGTAGAAATATCGGTTGAAATTGATCTCATAGCCGACCCGGCCAACCTGTTTGTCACTGTCGTCGGTATAGCTCTGATCGACCCAGGCGTCGGGCGCGAAGGGTTTGACCTCGCGCGCGAAATAATCCCGCCAGTCTTCTTTGAGCGGCACAAGCTCATGGTCGCGCAGCTGCGTGTCCGGCTCCGGATTACCGTCCTTGTCGCGGCAGATTTCGGCCGTCTCATCCCGCGCGCCAAGCGCCTCGACTATGGCCTTCATCACCGGCGAGCCGACTTTGATGCCCTTGGCTTTCAGCGCCTTGTTCAGCGCTTTGAGGAAGACAGCGCGGTCGGTGAAACTCTGACCGGAAAAGGCGCTGGCGATGGTGCTGCGGATGGCGTCCTGCTCGGCAGCGTCCAGCTTCTCGAACGCTTTCTGGCCGCTGAGGGCATTGAGCGTTTCTTCGGTCACATCGAATCGCAGGCGCAGGGGCCGCTCGACGCGGATTTCGCGATAGCCGAAATCGCTGGTGTCGAAGATCTTGGCGACGTCGCCTTCGCCGCTCTCGCCATTGAGGAAATCGGCATAGAGCCGGACAATCTGGTCGCGCGCCGTTTCGGGGATTTCCCGTCGCTTGGAGCCAAGCGACTTGCGCATGCCGGTCCAGAAGCGTTCGCCCGACGCGTCGATCAGCTGGACCTTGCCCTCGCGCGCCTTCGGCTTGCGATTGGTCAGGAGCCATACATAGGTCTGGATGCCGGTATTGTAGAAAAGGTCTGTCGGCAGGGCGACAATCGCCTCGACCCAGTCATTCTCCAGCATCCAGCGGCGGATTTCGCTTTCCCCCGAGCCGGCGCCGCCCGTGAAGAGCGGCGATCCATTCATGACGATGCCGATGCGCGAGCCGTCCTCGTCGTCACGCATCTTGGAAATCATGTGTTGCAGGAAGAGGAGCTGGCCGTCGGAAATACGCGGCGTGCCCGCGCCGAACCGCCCGGCATGGCCCTGATTGGCGGCTTCCGCCTTGATCGGGTCCTGATACTTCTTCCAGTCCACGCCATAGGGCGGATTGGACAGCATGTAGTGGAACTTGCGGTTCCCGTGCGCATCATCGGTAAGCGTATTGCCGAAGGCGATCTGTTCGGGGTTGTGGCCCGTGACCAGCATATCGGACTTGCAGATGCCGAAGGATTCGCCGTTGAGCTCCTGCCCGAATAGCTCGACGCGGATCGAATCGTTGAACCGCTTCAAGGCTTCCTCGGCGAGGGCCAGCATGCCGCCCGTGCCGCAGGCCGGGTCGTAAATCTGCCTGATGATGCCGCGCCGGGTGAGCTTGGTGTCGTCATTGGCGATCAGAAGTTCGACAATCAGCCGGATCACCTCGCGCGGCGTGAAATGCTCCCCCGCCGTCTCATTGGAGATTTCCGAGAAGCGCCGGATCAGTTCCTCGAACAGATAGCCCATCTCGATATTGGTGACGGCGGATGGGTGCAGGTCGATCTCACAGAACCGCTCGAACACTTGCCAGAGAATCTTGCCGTCATTCAGCCGTTTGAGCTGTTCGGTGAACAGGAACTTCTCAAGGAAGATGTCACGCACATTGGGCGAGAAACAGCGGATATAGTCGATGAGGTTGGCATGCAGCTGCCGGGCGTCCTGCCCGCGCAGCTTGTCGAAGGTGAGCTCTGACGTGTTGTAGACCTTGATCCCGTCGCCGGCCGCTCCAAACAGGATCATGTCCTGCGTCTCTTCATCGACGCCTTTGGGCAGCGATTTGTGAGCGGCGAGCACCGCCGTCTTGGTCGGCTCCAGGATGCAGTCCAGTCGCCGCATGACCACGAAGGGCAGGATCACCTTGCCATATTCCGATTGCTTGAAATCCCCACGCAGGATTTCAGCGATCGACCAGACGAACCCGCTGAGCGATTTGATGTCGGGTGTTGCACTGGCCGTCATGTATCCTTGTCCCCCTTGGCGCGCTTGCGCGCATCTTCGTCAATCCAGGCATCGATCTCACCCTTGCGGAACCGCCAGGAGCCGCCGACCTTGAAGCCTGGTATCTTGCGCTCGGAGGCCAGCCGGTAGGCGGTTTTCTCCGTAATGCGCAGATATTCCGCCACTTCCTTGATGGTCAGAATGTCGGTTTCCATGACCGCCCCTTGAGCCGAAATCAGCCTGTTTGAGAAAATTAGGCAGAATCGGGAAATAGCACAACCGGGAAACGGCGTTGGGGTGTCGCTCGCGTTCAGCGTGCTCACATGGCCACCCCAGCCTCCCTCCGCCTCAATATCTGTTCCCATCAGTCAGGTGGGCGGACGGTGCGTCTGCCAGAGCGCGGTCGTCGCGCAAGGGGGCGGGACTTTGTCATCTCTCATCGTCTTTTGGCGTCATACCTACAGCTTCCCCTTGCGCGCCGCCCTGATGCGCTCCGGCTGAGCACCTCCTCGCCGCCCACCCGACTGTCGGGCAAAGAACGAGGGCGGGGAAGGAGACTGACATGACTGACCAACTCGCAAACGCTGCACCTCTTGCAGCCAGCGCTGCACCCGCGCGACCCGATAGCCCGCGCATCTACGTGGCATGCCTTGCAGCCTACAATTCCGGCTGCCTGCATGGCCGATGGATCGAGGCGACCACCCCTGACGAGATTTGGGAACAGGTTCGCGCCATGCTGGCGGACTCACCGGAGCCCGACGCCGAAGAATGGGCGATCCACGATTATGAAGGCTTCGAGGGCGCGAACCTTTCCGAATACGCCTCATTCGAAACCGTGTGCGCGCTTGCCGATTTCATCGAGGAACATGGCGAGCTTGGCGCGAAACTCATGAGTCATTTCGGCGACGATCTCGCCGAGGCGCGCGCCGCCTTCGAGGACTATGCGGGCAAGTATCGCAGCGCGGCGGACTTTGCCGAACAGCTGCACGAGGACACGGGAACCGAGATTCCCGAAAGCCTTCGCTACTATATCGACTGGCAGGCCCTTGCCCGCGACATGGCGCTGAATGGCGAGATCATGGTGTTCCAGACGGGCTTCGATGAAGTCCACATTTTCTGGTCACGATAGCGGAGGGCTTGGACATGACTCCCGAAACCACCCGCTATCGCTTCACTTTGGAAGAACTGCAGCAGGCTGACGACTGGTCAGAAGGCTTCTGCTTGGCCTGCCGCGCCCCGCGCGAGTGCTGCGAACCCGATGCGAGCGCTTATCCATGCGACGAATGCGGCGAACATGCCGTCTACGGCCCGCACTGGATCGCGATTGCCGGACTCTTCACGGAGGGCGCACGATGACCTTCACGCAACGCTTCCAGAACTTTGTCTGCGAGGGCGACAGCATCTCTTGCGAGGTCGCAGGCTTCGAGATCACCGCGCGGATTGTGCGCGATGATTGTCCCGATGCGCCCGACGAGCGCCAGGACGGATTCTGGCCATCACTCTACAAGGACGCACCGGGATTTATCGGTCCCGGTCCGAACCATCGCCAGCGCTTCGCCGAGGCGCAGGCCCGCGCCGAAGCCGTCATGGAAGCATGGCGCACGGATGAATGGTTCTATTGCGGGATCGTTCTGTCCGTGGCGCTGGAGGGTGTCACGCTGGACGCCCATGCCGCCAGCCTTTGGGGCATCGAAGCGAACTATCCGGGTAGCGACAATGCCTATCTCACCAAGGTCGCGCAGGAGCTTCTGCCCGAAGCCTTGGACGCAGGGCGCGCCGCCGCCCGCCGCCTTTGCGCGGCGCTGGAAACCAGCGGGGTGCGCGCGTGACGGCGCGCCCCCAATCCACAAACCCCTCAATCGAAAAGGAGCCAGATCATGGCCCAGCCCATTCTCAAAACTATCCCCCTGTCCGAGCTTCGGATTTCCAAACTCAACATGCGCCACAGCCGCAAGAAGCCGGACGTCTCCGACATCCTGCCGTCGATCCGCGAGAGTGGAGTCCGGCAAACGCTCTTGGTGCGCAAGGAAGGCGATCACTATGGCGTCGTCGCCGGACGGCGGCGCTATTTTGCCCTCAAGGAGATCGAGAAGGAGACGGGTGAAACCCCGCAAGTCCCCTGCGCGATCATGACCGAGGAAGACGCCGCGAGCGCCATTGCCGCGTCCGTCATCGAGAATGTCGGACGCTTGCCAGCGTCGGAAATGGAGCAGTACACCGCCTTTAAGCGCCTGCACGATGAGGGGCGCAGCGTGGACGAGATCGCTGGCTTCTTTGGCGTCACCGAGCTTCTGGTGCGCCGCGTTCTGGCGCTGGCTTCACTCGCTGAACCGATCCGAAAACTCTACGCCGAGGACGAGATCGACCGCGAGACGATCCGCGCCCTGACACTCGCCACGCCAGACCAGCAGGCCGAATGGTTGCGGCTTTACGAGAGCGAGGACGAACGCGCGCCTCGTGGCCGGAACTGTAAGGCATGGATCACGGGCGGGGCGATCATCACGACCGACAAGGCGCTGTTCGACATTGCAGACTATGAGGGCCAGATCACCGCCGACCTGTTCGGCGAGCATGGCGTGTTTGCCGATCCCGACGCCTTCTGGAAGGCGCAGTCAGCCGCTGTGGCGCACCGCGTCGAGACTTACATTGCAGACGGCTGGAAGGATGTCATTTGCCTTGAGCGCGGGGCCTTCTTCCATCGCTGGGATCACCAGACGCGCACCAAACGCCAGGGCGGCAAGGTCTATGTCGAGCTACGCCATGACGGCACAGTGACCTTCCATGAGGGCTTCATTTCACAGGCCGAGGCGCGGCGACAGGAGACGGCAAAGACAGGCAAGGACGATGCGCCTGCCGCGCCCGTCAAACCCGAAATGTCCGGCCCGCTGGCGGAATACATTCTCCTGCATCGTCATGGCGCAGCGACGGCAAGCCTTGCGGGCCAGCCTGCCATCGCGCTGCGCCTGATGGTGGCCCACGCCATGACCGGCAGCGCGCTCTGGCAAGTCCGCGCCCATGAATGCACAAGCCGCAAGGAGGACACGCGCGCGAGCCTTGAGGCATCAAAAGCCGCTGCCGAGATAGAGGAAAAGCGCGCCCGCATCGCTTCCCTGTTTGAGGCGCGGGGCGTGTCGGCCGAGGCGCGGCGCAATGGCGACGCCTACCGGCTCTGCGAAATCTTCGCCGCCTTGCTCGCCATGTCGGACGAGAAAGTCATGGAGGTTCTGGCCTTCACCATGGCGCAGACGCTGGAAGCAGGTGGGCCGGTTGTCGAGGCCGTGCTGCATGTCTGCGAGACGGACCTATCCGCCTACTGGAAACCAGACGCAGCCTTCTTCGACTTGTTGCGCGACAAGCGCGCGATCAATGCCATGGTCGCTGACATCGGCTCGAAGTCACTCGCGGAGAGTTGCGCCAGCGACACTGCAAAGGTCCAGAAAGCAATCATCGGCAACCGGATCATGGGTCATGGATGCGAGCCCAATCCCGACTGGCGGCCCGCATGGATGCAGGTGCCGCCCGCCCGCCTTGTCGAGGGGGCAGGTTCACCGCCCGCAGACGCATGGGCACGGGTCGCGGGGCTGTTCGAGCGCGGCGAAGACATTGATGGAGCCGCGACGCAAGCCTTCGATCGGCCACACGCCGCCTGACGGTTCAGTCTCCTCGTCAGGCGGATGACGGAGCCGCCCGGTGACAGTCGCCGGGCGGTTTTACGCGCACTGATTGATGCTGCCTAGGCACAGGCAGAGGGTTCATTGATTGAACCGCGCCGAAAAAAATCGCTCGTCTTTGGGTCTCGCTTGGCTTTCCGAAATGGCGGCCAGCTTCGGTTCATCCGTTTCCAACTGATGCGCTCCGAACCCGACCTCTGAACGCCCATTACCCGCCGCAGCAATCACCCATCTGGATCGGCGGGCATTTCACATCGCCGAAGGAACAATAGACGCAGCAGTCTCCTGGAAGCGGTTTCAGCAGCGCCCCGCATCCCTTACAGTCATAGAAATACTGGCAGGCGTCAGTGGGCATAAGGTCCTTGGACCGATGTCCGCATTGGGGACAGGTCAGCGTCGAAGAGGGCTCAAAGCCATCGCTCATCTGAGGTTCAGCCATCGCAGCAACGCTCCTTCATAAGACGGCAATATCCATGCGCCCACGAGCAGCAGGACAGCCACCGAGACACTGATCCAGAACCGCGTCTTCGGACGCCGACCGCCGCGCAAGGCGAAAACAATGGCACCTGCAAGCAGGAGCATTGCAACGATCATGAAGGCGTTCTTGTAGCGGGCGAAGAAGCCAAGATTGGCGACAAGCGCGCTGCTGACGCCAAGGTTTACAAGCAGGATTGGCAGCACGCAGCACGAGGCCCCAAGGAAGGCGAAAAAGCCGCCGAGGACGCCGCCGCCCGCCAGCCAGCCATTGGCGCGGGACGCCTTGGTCACAGTCACATCGTTGTCAGTTTCAGCGGTCATCTTTATGGCCTACAATCTGTAGCCGCTACAGAAGCAAGAGGCAATTTCATGACCGGGTTCAGAATCGGGCGATTGAGCGAGGAAACGGGCGTCCATATCGAGACGATCCGCTACTATGAAAAGATCGGTCTTGTTCCGAAACCTCCCCGCAGCGATGGCGGTAGGCGGCTCTATGACGGTGGTGCAATCCAGCGCCTGCGCTTCATCCGGCGGGCGCGCGACCTTGGCTTTCCTCTCGATGATGTGCGTTCGTTGATGGGCCTTGCGACCGAACCTGGATGCTGCGCGGACGCTTTTGAGATTGCAGAACGTCACCGATCGGATGTGCGAAACCGCATCGCCGATCTGCGTCGTCTGGAACGGCGTCTGGCGGAGCTGACAAAGGCCTGCCAAAGCGATGGCGATCTCGAATGCGGACTTATCGATGCGCTCTCACGGAGCTGAGAATGGCATTGGCCGAGCCAGTTTCCGTGCCGGTCGATGTTCGCTGATACAATGACGACTGGCAGGTAGCGCAGTTCCTTCCGTTTCCACCTGATGCGCTCCGAACCCCTTGTTCCCGTCTCATGCCGTGTGACCTGGACGACGCCTGTCGGGCCTTGAAACCGGCCCATGCGAAGAATTTTCCCCGCCGCTTTGCGGCTCCTCGCCGATCAAAATTCTTCTCCGGGCCGGTGCTCCACTGCGTTTCGCCCGCG
>DUBH01000006.1 GCA_012960415.1 Henriciella sp.
GAACGGGATATTGTCCTGAATGCCCTCAATGTGGAAACGGTCGAGCGCGGAAGCCTGCGTATCAAGCGCGGTGTCGCGGTCCTTGCCGTGGGTGACCAGCTTGGCGATCATCGGGTCATAGAACATGGAGATCTCGTCGCCTTCGCGGACACCGGAATCCATGCGCACCGTGCCCTCGCCCAGCGGACCTTCGACCGGCGGGTGGAAGCGGCGGAGGCGGCCGATAGACGGCAGGAACTTGCGGTATGGATCTTCAGCGTAGACGCGGCTTTCAATCGCCCAGCCATTGATCTTGAGGTCGTCCTGCTTGATCGCGAGCTTTTCGCCCGACGCCACACGCAGCATTTGCTCGACGAGGTCGACGCCCGTGATCATTTCTGTGACCGGGTGCTCCACCTGCAGGCGGGTGTTCATTTCGAGGAAGTAGAAGCTCTTGTCCGCGCCGGACGCGACGAACTCGACCGTGCCTGCGCTGTCATAATTCACAGCCTTGGCAAGTGCGACGGCTTGCTCACCCATCTTCTTACGGGTTGCGTCATCGAGCAGCGGGCTTGGTGCTTCCTCGATGACCTTCTGGTTGCGGCGCTGGATCGAGCATTCGCGCTCGAACAGGTAGATACAGTTGCCGTGCTTGTCGCCCATGATCTGGATTTCGACGTGGCGCGGCTGTTCGATGAATTTCTCGATGAAGATGCGGTCATCCCCGAAAGAGGCTTTGGCCTCTGCCTTCACGGCCGGGAAGCCTTCCTGGACTTCCTTGTCGTTGTAGGCGACGCGGATACCCTTGCCGCCGCCGCCGGCCGATGCCTTGATCATGACCGGATAGCCGATGTCGCCAGAGACTTTCACGGCTTCTTCGGTGGACTCGATGAGGCCCATATGGCCCGGCACAGTGCTCACACCTGCCTCATCGGCAAGTTTCTTGGAGCTGATCTTGTCGCCCATCGCTTCGATAGCGTGCGGGTTCGGGCCGATGAAGGCGATGCCTTCTTTCTCGAGCCGCTTTGCGAATTCAGGGTTCTCCGACAGGAAACCGAAGCCCGGATGAACCGCTTCAGCGCCGGTCTGCTTCACCGCATCAACGATCTTGTCCATGACCAGATAGGACTCGGCAGCGGGCGACGGACCGATATGCACGGACTCATCGGCCATCTCGACCGCCATGGAGCCAGCGTCTGCATCTGAATAGACAACGACCGTTTTGATACCGAGGCGTCGGCAGGTCTTGATCACACGAACAGCGATCTCGCCGCGGTTGGCGATCAGGATTTTCTCGAACATGACTGACCCCTGAATCAGCAGTGATTTATAAAAGAAGCCCTGACTTATAGCCCGGCGGCCTGCCTGTCCATGACGTGCCCTCGCGTCATCTCGCCGGTTTAAGCGGTCTGACTGCAGTGCGGGCTAATTATAGGGTCAGATTGGGGGCCGCGCGGCTCAGGCGCTGTCGCGCAGACCGTCTTCTCGCAGGGCTTCTGAAAGTCCGCGAGTGAATGCCGGCACATCTTCTTTCATCAAATTGACGAGCCGGCGCTCGGCGGGGGTTACCGACTTGTCCCAGCCAAGACGCTTCAGGAACCACTGGCTCTCTTCTTCTGTAATCTTTGCGCCAGAACGCCGCGCCTCACTTGCCGCATAGTAACGGGCCCGGGCTGCCGACTCCTCGCTATAGCTGACCCGGTCGAACCACTTGCCGCTGACGAAGGCATTGCTCATCCGGCCAAGGAAACTTCCAACATTCACATCAGTATCGCGAAGCCACGCTTCGCGCGTCAGTGCGCACTCTTCGGTGATCGGGTCTGGGTGCGCTGCAGAGACGAGATGGTTCAGCACCGCCTTCGCAAACACGTTCTCCCAGCTCTTGGAATTCATTGCGTGGCCAATCGCATCATTGACGCGGAACAGCACATTTGCCTCATGCCGCGAGATGGAGATGGACCCGTCACCTGCCGGCGCATGCAGGATGCGGCGCATACGCTCGGTCATGGCATCGTCGGCAAAGCCTGCTTCGATGATCCGGTCTGAGATTGCCTCAAGGCAATAGTGCGAAAGCCTGACCGGTGCGCCCTCTGCATAGCGCAACGTGGACAGCATGAGGTCGATCTCTGCGTCATTTGGCAGATGACCTTCCCGGTCAATCTGCGCGATCAGCCAGCCAGCCTCTTCCTCAGTGACCCAGCCCGCTGGCGCTTCATGCAGAAGCAGATAGTCCTTTACGATCTCGACGAACCGGTCGGTCCAGTCAGGATCGGGCGCAGGCAGTTTCGAGTTCAGCCGGAAAAGCGCCTCAGCCTCTTCGCGCGAAACGATGCCGTCGCTGTAGATTTCATTGAGAAGCAAGCGTGCTTCAGACTGGCTCAGCTGTCCAAGCTTAGCGATCTGCGCGGTGCGCGCTTTCAAATCCTCGGACATCCTGATTCCACCCGGGGCCGGTTCTGACAGCCCCAAACCTCTCAGAAACCCCTTTAAAAGGCGTTATCAAAAGCAGCGGTATGGAGGCCTGACGTCTCAGCGCATCCGCAGAAATTTGGAGAACAGGTAGAGCAGATCGCGTGGCATTTCCGGATTGAGAAGCGCGTCGATGGATTCGTCCTGGCGAACGACCATCGTTGAAGACCCTTCTCGGTCGTCAACGCGGTGATAGTTCATGGTCCACTCAGGAAATGCACGCTTTTCCACCGGCTCACCGATGATCTGCGCTACGCCGAAATGACGGTCATCCTCGAGGATACGTCCATAGATCTCCAGCACTTCGACCCGCTCGCCTTCGAGGGCCTGCATGAAGGAACGACCATTATGGGCGAGAAACCCTGTCAGATAACGCTCGTCATTGTTCGACTGCGACACGTTCAGGATGCTGTCGATATCGTCATCCTTCAGGTCTTCCACAGCCGTACTGACATAAACCAGCCGGTACATTCTTGAGTCTCTCTGTCCTTCTCGCGCGATCAATTTTGCCGTCGGTGCCGGCAGATCATGATGACTTGGTATGCTGCGGCGAAGGGGACCTTCACTCGCTTTCAAAGTATCATTTTTTAATCTACATAGATACATCCAACTGTTGAAAAGCCTGTCCCTTTTCAAGGGGCAACGCCACGAAAGCTTTCATGCGCTACCCCGCGAGGGCCCCGCGATGGAAAAGCCCTAGCTTGACTGCCTCTGGGGAAGCCCGGACAATTCTGGTCAAAACACGATGACACCGCCGCACGCGTGATGTCAGGGAGGAAGACATGCCAAGGCTGAAACAGGCGGGCCGTGAGGCCGGCAACCCCTTTGCGAACCGCATTTTTGACCTCCTCTTTGACGACCGAGATCCAGTTGAAAGCCCGGGCACCGCGACAGGCACCCCAGGCAACTGGTGGACCGTCTTCAACATCGTCCCTGACGCCTTCAAGCACACGACCGAAGGCTTTCAGTTCTACCGCTCGAAAGAGCGCAAGCTCGACCCGAAGCTGCGCGAACTCGGCCAGACGCGTGCTGGTTTCACGGTCGGCTCCCAGTTCGTCTTCTCTCAGCACTGCAAGGCAAGCCGCGATGTCGGCCTGACCGAAGCCCAGATCGACGCGATCCCGCACTGGCAGACAGCTGACTGCTACAGCCTGATAGAGCGCGCGGTCCTCGCCTACACGGATGAACTTGTGCTTCAGCGCGGCCGCGTCAGCGACGGCACTTTCAATGCGCTTAAGAAGGGCCTCTCAGACGAGGAAATCCTCGAGCTTACCTACACGACCTGCACCTATATGATGCACGCCATTATGAGCCGGGCGCTACGGCTTGAATATGACGATGTCGATGACCGCATCGTCGAAGTCCCGGCCCCCGGCGGCGACAGCGCCGACGTCATGGCCATGGTCGACACAGATAAAAAGGGGGAGAAATAGACATGGCATACCATCACCTCGCGCTCGCGGCGAAAGACATGAAGGCGACCCATGACTTCTATGAAGGCATCATGGGTTTCGAGCTTGTTAAGGTTGAGGTCGCGCCCATTCCGTCAGGCGGCTGGGGCAAGCACTTTTTCTACCGGATGGATAGCGACGATTCCAAATTCATCGCTTTCTGGGAGCTGCACGACACAGAAACCCAGGACAAGCACATCCATGATCTCAACAAGGCCGCCAACCTGCCGCCGCTAACCAATCACTACTCCTTTTCCGTCTCATCCAAGGAAGAGCTGGCCGAGTGGAAGGAAAAGTGGCGCAAAGCGGGCCTCCGCGTATTTGAGATCGACCATAACTGGTGTCACTCGATCTATACGACAGACCCGAATGGAAACGGCGTGGAGTTCTGCCTCACAACAGGCACCTTTGATGAGGCGGACAGGGAACGAGCGCTCGCGGCCCTGGACGAAACTGAGTTCAAGCCGTCCCCGCCCCCTGCCCTCGTGAAGTTCTGGGAGCCGGAGCCAGCCTGAGCGCTATCCCGCGTTTTTGAGGACGGCTCGCAGCCAGGGGCCGTAGCCAGAATTGCCCAGCATGGCGAGCTGTTGCTGCGCCGACACTTCATTGATCGGGATTTGCGGCTTTGCTGCCGGATGAACCGGCTTTCTCAGCGGGCGCTGGCCCGCTGGCATCATGATGATCTCTGCAATTGCGCGCGGCACATCCATCGGGTCGGTTGACCCGCCGCCATTGCTCGACTGCCCCATCCCGGCCGTCAGCTGCGGATACGCCGCAAGAAGCGGATCGCGCGTGCGTTGTTTCAAGGCGCCTGAGCGGTCTGCTGCGCTCTGCCAGATTTCTGTTGGATAGCCACCCGGCTGGATAATTGTGACCTCGATGCCCTTGTCGACTGTCTCGTAGGCGAGCTGCTCGCTCAGCGCCTCAAGCGCGAACTTTGTTGGCGAATACTGGCCGAGACCCGGAATGATCAGCCGGCCAAGCTGCGACGTCACATTGAAGATCTGGCCGCGCCCGGCTTCGCGCATCGCTGGAAGCGCCGCGCGGATCATACGCTGCGCACCGAACACGTTCGTGTCGAACATCAGCTTTGTGGCCTCAAGGTCCTGAACCTCGATCGGCCCGGACATGGCGATGCCTGCATTGTTGATCAGGATATCGAGCGCGCCGCCTGCCGCAGCTTCAGCTTCCGCCACACCCGCTGCGACCTGCTCATCCGAGGTAATGTCGATCTCGATCACCGTGATGTCGAGATCTTCTGCCTCGGCCAGCGTGCGAAGCTCATCGGCCTCCGGTCGTGGCAGATTGCGCATCGTCGCAAACACTTTCGCGCCCAATCGGGCAAAGTGCTCCGCGCCGAGGCGGCCAAAACCCGAAGACGTACCTGTGATCAGGATGGACTTGCCGGCGAGCCCCATCGCCTCGCTGCTACCCGATTGCGCCGATGCGCCTGAAACCGTGGACGCGGCAAGCGCTGCAGCACCTGCCCCGAGCAGGAGTTGACGGCGGCTTGGGGACATGGACCGGGACATCTGATGCACCTCTTCATTCGTTTTGCTGCGCCCAATGTAACCGAGACGGGGAGTATGTCGAACGCCAGTCCCTGCACGTTTCGGTAACCGCCTATGCGTTCATGAAATAAGTGTCATCACAGCCCCTAGTGAAACCGGTTTGTGCAAAGCGCGTTCTCAATTTGCGTCATGAGCAAACGCAACGACGCGTTGAACAGAATTACAGACGTGCAACCGCACAAGGAGATGATGATGACGCAAGCCAAAGAATTCACGCAAAAGCTGCGCGCCCGCATGGCCGCTGGTGCTTTCATTGCAACAGGTGCGCTGGCAATTGCCCCGCTCGCCCAAGCAGCTAATGAAGACCACGACGCAGCCCTGCTCGTTACCGATACTGCCTCCCAAGCTGTGACTGCCCTGGACGATCAGGTCATATCGGACGACGAGGCTGACCGCGTTCTTTCCAATGTTGATATAGACGCCGTCGCCAAGTTCACGCTTGGCAACAAGTGGGCAGACCTCTCGGCCGATGAGCAGTCGCGCTACGTCGATGCCTTCAAGGTGAACGCCCGCAATCAGATGAAAGAGCACCTGTCGGGTCTCTCTGGCGCGGATGTAACGGTGACCGACGTTGTGCCGCGCGGCGACAAGGACGCCATCGTCGTCACGCAGGTTCGCACGGCTGGCAATGAGCTGCCTCAGGAAATGAGCTGGCGTGTTGTTGCCAATGGCAGCTGGCATATCGTCGATATCCAGGCCCAGGATATCTGGTTCGCCATCGAACAGCGCGCGCAGTTCGGGGCCATCCTCGACCGCAACAATGGCGACATTGATGCGCTGATCAATGAGATTTCGAGCTAGGTTTTCAAACCGCTCTTCCAATTGGAAAGGCCGGCCTTCGCGCCGGCTTTTCTTTTGTCTAAAACTAAAAAGGCCCCGAACAGATCGGGGCCTTTTCAATGATTTCAGAGGGCTGCGCGCCTATTCAAGCGGCGCATTGGTGTCGTCGCCCACACTGCCAGCGGCTTCACCCGCAACACCAAAGCCACGGTCACGCATCAGCGCGTCCGTATCCGGCTGGCGGCCGCGGAAGTTCTCATAGGCTTCGGACGGCGGCAGCGTGTTGCCCACCGACAGGATCCACTTGCCGAAGGCGTCAGCCGTTTCGCGATCGTAAGGACCGCCAGCTTCTTCAAACGCTTCCCAGGCATCCGCGCTGAACGTGTCAGCCCAGAGATAGGCGTAATAGCCAGCCGCGTAGCCTTCACCAGAGAAGACGTGCGCGAATTGCGGCATGCGGTGACGCATCGGCAGTTCTTCCGGCATGCCCAGCTCTTCCAGCGTCTCACGCTCGAAGGCATCTGGGTCGAAGCCTTCAAAGTCCGTCATCATGTGCAGCTTCATATCGACGAGGGCGCTTGCCAGATACTCGGTTGTATCAAAGCCCTGACGGGCATTGGCCGCACGCTCGATCTTGTCGACCAGCTCCTGCGGGATCGGCTCACCCGTATCGACGTGAAGCGCATAATTCTCCAGCACTTCGCGCGTTGGCAGCCAGTTCTCGTGCACCTGGCTCGGGAATTCGACATAGTCGCGCGGCACGGCAGTACCGGCGAGCGATGGATAGGTCACATTGGAATTGAGACCGTGCAGCGCGTGGCCGAATTCGTGGAACAGTGTCGAAGCGTCATCCCATGAAATCAGGACAGCTTCGCCCTCGGCACCCTTCACGAAATTCGAATTGTTCGAGACGATCGGCGTGGTGAAGCCGTCGATATTGTCCTGCGTGCGGTAGGCATTCATCCAGGCACCCGAACGTTTGCCGGTGCGGGCATATGGATCGAAATACCAGAGGCCGAGATGTTCACCGTCGCGGGTGACTTCCCAGACGCGGACATCTTCATGGAAGACCGGCACGTCCGTAACCTGCTCGAACTCCATTCCATAGAGCTCGCCAGCCATCCAGAACATACCTTCGCGGAGGTTCTCGAGCTGTAGGTATTGCTTCACTTCTTCGGAATCGAAGTCGTACTCGGCCTGACGGACTTTCTCGGCATAATAGCGATAGTCCCAGGGCGCGATCTTGATCCAGGCTTCTTCCTCGTCGGCAATCGCCTGCATCGCAGCGACTTCCTCGTCGACCTTGGCTGTCGCCGCTGGCCAGACCTTCATCATCAGGTCCATGGCCGCCTGCGGATTGCCCGCAACGGCCTTTTCGATGGAGCGGTGCGCAAAGCTCTCATAGCCAAGGATCTGCGAGCGCTCGGCACGCAGCGGCATGATCTTCGCGATGACATCATTATTGTCGTACTCATCGCCATTGTCGCCGCGCGCA
>DUBH01000007.1:0-32911 GCA_012960415.1 Henriciella sp.
CCTCGACCCGACGCTGGCTCCCCAGGGCGTCGGCAGCAACGCCAAGGACTCACAGCCTCCCTCGAGCAGGGCGCGGCCCCTCCCGTAGAGCTCACCAATCTCCACATCGAGCTCCTCGGCAAGCGGTTCGGACATCTCTCCAAAAAACCCGAGCGTGACATGAAAGTGGGAGCGGTCACGCCAGCGCGCGCCATCGACGCCCTTCTGCAGGGGCTCGAGGCGGTAAGCGATATCATCAGGCACGGGCAGGCCTGCAAACAGTCTGATCATGCTCCGAGCTGACAGCGAATTGCCGCCATCATCAAGAGCGTAAGGAGCGCTCGCCTATCCGGCGAGTTCGTCCAGCTTCCCGAAATGCTCTGCGAGAAGATAGTAGAAGGTCACGCGCGACTTGTTTCCGCCTTCCGGCTTCAGGGTCTCGCAGATCTTGCCGATGGCCGTATCGATCTCGGCATTCTTCTCTTTCAGGCCCAGCTTGTTGCGGCAGTATTTGTCGCGGACCCGCTGCAACTCATTCTCGTCCGAGCAGGAAACCAGTGAAGAATCCCGATTGCGCAGGGCGATACCGAGATGGCCGACAATTTTCTCTGCGGCTTTCTGGTTATAGCCTTTTGCGTATTTCTTGATGTTGTCAGCATACGCCGATGCGTCGGCCATCAGATGTCCCCCCAATGAATATTTAGGTGCGTCCCCACTGTCTCCCCGACAGTTGCTGTATGCTGCAGCTAGACATGATGAAAGTCAAACTAGACTTGAGCCCTTTTCCCCGGTGAGGCGTAAAATCAAAGCCACGGTCCCGCATGATCACGGTTGCGTCAGCGCAGCCGGTTTACCTTGAACTTAAGGCTTGTTTCCCACATATTATCGCTAATCGGCATGAAAGTATGCCGGCCTTTCGAAAGAGGGATAAATGAACGACTTCAACTCATCTGTCGCCCGCGGCAGGACTATGGATGCCAGCATTGATCAGGGGCTTCGCACCTTCATGCTTGGCGTCTATCAGAAACTGACGCTCGGCATCGCGCTTTCAGGCGTGCTCGCCTTTGCGGCCGGCACCTGGGACCCGCTCACCGCGCTGATCTTCGGCACGCCGCTCTACTATGTAGTGGCATTCGCCCCGATTGCGCTGATTTTTGGCTCCATGTTCTTCATGAAGAACCCGTCGCCAACCGGATCGGCCATTCTGTACTGGGCAATCGTGACCTTCATTGGTCTTGGCCTCGGCGTTTACTTCTACATGGCTGAGTCGAACATCTCGACGCAGACCGCTGGCGGTATCTCGCAATCGCTCAACTACATGACGATCGCGAAAGCCTTCATGATCACGGCGTCCGCCTTTGGCGCGCTGACGCTCTGGGGCTATACGACCAAGCGTGACCTGTCGGCTATCGGCAGCTTTGCGATCATGGCGCTGTGGGCCCTGTTCGCGGTCTCCGTGGTCTACATGTTCCTTCCAATGCTCGGCATCATGGAAGCGTCTTCCGGCATGGAGTGGCTGATTTCGGGCGGCTTCGCCCTTCTCTCAGCTGTGCTCGTCGCCTGGCAGACGCAAGAACTGAAGGAAGGCTATTACCAGCTTTCGCATGATGGCCGCAGCCTGGCCGTGATGACGAACTGGGGTGCCCTCAACTTCTTCATCATGTTCGTGAACATGTTCCGCTTCGTGTTGATGTTCCTCTCTTCACGCGAATAGAGCATCCATCATACGCAACTGACGAAAGCCCCGAAGCCGCCGCTTCGGGGCTTTTTCATGTAAGGGGGCTGACAGCGGCTCAACCCTCGCCTTGACTCTGAACCGCGCCTGGTATGATCTCAGAACAGATCATGAACCAGCCGGAAGCGGGCGCGGCGATGGCCTATGACCCACATAACCCTTGCGCGAGCGATATTTGCCGCGGCGTCCTCCGGCTTTTCGGCGCGATGAACCTTGCCGGTGTGACGGAGATGACCCTCGCCAATGGCAGGCGCGCCGATGTGGCCGCCATTGGCCCGAAAGGCGAGATCGTAATCGTCGAGATCAAGAGCTCCGTCGCCGACTTCCGCGCGGACGGGAAATGGCCCGACTACCGCCCCTTCTGCGACCGCTTCTATTTCGCAGTCAGCCATGGCTTTCCGAAGGACCTGATCCCGGACGAGACGGGCCTCATCGTGGCGGACGGGTTTGGCGGCGCAGTCCTGCGAGAGCCAGAGCCAACACCGCTCGCAGCCGCCCGGCGCAAGGCGATGACCCTGCGCTTTGCGCGGCTCGCAGCCCTTCGCGCCACCCAATATGTCCATCAACCTTTCACCCCCGAAGCCGCCAAATAGGTGGCAGGCGAGGCTGGACGCCTGCACACAGACTCCCTAGCTGACACGTCATGAGCCTTGCCTATCCCCTCGCCACCTCTGCAGACGCCGCCCTGAAGGCAGGCGGGGACGCCGCACGCACGCGCTATGAGGCCGAAACCCTTGCCGGTGACACGCCGATCCTGTCGCTGGAGACAGAGTGGCTGAAGCCGGATGCGGCTGATGTGCAGGGCCTGATCAAGGAGGCAGAATCCGGCGAGGCAAAGGGCTTCATCCAGATTTACGAGGATGCTGACGGCAAGCCAGTCCTCGCCGTCACCTACTGGAAGCTGAAGCATGAGCGCACAGGCGAGGCCGCCGCCTCAGCCTCGAAGCCATCAGAGCCAGAGCCCGAAAACCTGCCGCCGCCAAAGCCGAAGAAACAGGCGACAGAAATCGACCATACCGATGACCTCTACTTCCGGCATGCGCGCAGTAAACGGGCCCGCAAGAGCAAACCTGCCGACCCGCGCCAGATGGACCTTTTCGTCAGCCCCGACCAGCGCGGCTATGAGCATAAGGATCCGAACAATCCGAATACGATGCTGACAGACGAGGAAGGCGACGGCACCACTTTCGGTGGTTAGCCCCCAAGCACCAGCTGCGTGATCATGGCCGCCAGCGCAGAAACCGCCATCACGACAACAAAGACGATGCCGAGCATTTTGAGGCCCGGTTTCTCGCGGTTCGGCACACCGGCCCACCACGACCTGAAACTGTCATGCTTTTCCATGGCGCCCGCCTAGCAGGCGAACCTCAGGGCCGAAAGGCCTAAGCGTATTTTTTTGCGGGCGATCAGGCGCTTGCTGGCTTGAAGGTCAGCGCGACGCCATTGTTGCAATAGCGCAGCCCCGTCGGCTGTGGCCCATCCTCGAAGACATGACCCTGATGGCCGAGGCAGCGGGCGCAATGATATTCGGTCCGCGTATAGAAGAGCTTGTTGTCAGCCTTGAAGCCGAGGCTGCCCTCAATATAGCTCCAGAAGCTCGGCCAGCCTGTGCCGCTGTCATACTTCCATTCTGACTTGAACAGCGGCAGGTCGCAGCCCTTGCAATGGAACGTGCCTTCACGCTTTTCATCATCCAGCGGTGAGGAGCCGGCGCGCTCTGTGTCTTCCTTGCGGAGCACGTTGAACGCGTCCTGCGGCAGGCGCTCGCGCCATTCGGCTTCGGTGAGGTTGCGCCAGTCCGTATCGGCATATTGCGCCTCAGCAGCGCTCTGGCTTTCGGCAGAACTGCGCGCATTGGTGCACGCAGCGAGGAGGCCACCGGCTACGCTACTCAGCAGCAGACGGCGACGCGACATGTTTGCAAATACGTGTTTCATGGTTGCGATATGGCGCTCGACACCGCTGTGACCACTCACAAATGCGTGTGGAAAAGGTGAGAGCTGAGCAAAAAATGCCTGCAACGAAGGGTCGCTTTCGGCTTCCACAGCCTTTAGAAGTCCGCCTTCAAATTAACCTCAAATGTGCCGGAGCAGGTCATGGACGACGGAAAGCTGACAGACGCAGCGCGCGAGAAACTGCGCCTGACAGTCGAGCGTATAGAGCGCCTCGAAGAAGAGAAAAAAGAAGTCGCTGACCAGATCAAGGATGTCTACGCCGAGGCAAAGGCCATGGGCTATGACACCAAGGCGCTCCGCCAGGTCGTGCGCCTGCGCAAGCAGGACCGCCAGGAGCGCGAAGAGCAGGAAGCGGTTCTCGAAACCTATCTGATCGCGCTCGGCGAGGTCTAACGTCCCGTCTGGCCGAGGCCTTTCGGCCAGTGTTCAGGTCGCAGGCCCAGCCCGATCGCGCGCGCAGGCAAGCGCCTCAGAATGGGCACCTTGTCCAGCAACCGCACTATAAGCGGCGCCTTGCCGGATGACTTGCCAGTGATGGCAGGCATGATCACGCGCTCATGCGCAAACACCTGCACGGCCTGCGTAATCTCGGCAGGCCATTCGCGCCGCTTCTGGACCTTTGCGAGCGTGGACCAGGACAGGCTGCCATCCTTTAGCGCTGGACCGATGATCCGCGCGGCGGCAACGGCATCCTGAAGCGCCAGATTGATGCCCACCCCGCCAACAGGCGACATGGCATGTGCCGCATCCCCGATCGCCAGCAGTCCGTCGCGCCACCATTTGCGCAGCCGGCTCACTTCGACGCGCAGCAGCTTTATATCCTCAAAGCCTTCAATGGTCTGCACCGCATCGGCAAGGTCCGGCGCAATGGATGCCACCTTCGCGCGGAAAGCCTCGATCCCGTGCTCGCGGACCTGTCCAAAGCCGTCTTTCTCGATAACGAGCGCAACCTGCCAGTAGCTGCCGCGGTTGAGGCTGACCAGAAAGCCGCCCTTTGCGATGTGGCCCAGCGACTCAGCGGACGCCTCGCTCTCATTGCGCGGCAGGCGAAACCACAACACGTCAATGGGCGCCCCCTGCTGGACCAGCTTCAGACGGCCCGCTTCCCGCAACATGGAATCGCGTCCATCGCAGGCGACCGTCACCTTCGCGCGGATCTTGAAGTCCTCGCCATCCTTGCTGGCGCAGATACCTGTCACCTTGCCATCGCGCCCGGTCAGACGCTCTGCCCGCGTTTCCATCATCAGCGTGAAACCGGGCAGCTTGCGCACCTCGCTGGCCAGAAAGTCGAGAAATTCCCATTGCGGCATGAAGGCGACGAACTTGGCCGCCGTCGGCAGGTGGCTGAAATCCACCATCTGGTAATGGCGCCCGCCTGCGTTGATGCCGATCTGCTCGGTCTTCTGGAAATCCCGCTTCAGGAAAGCTTCCAGCAGGCCAAGCTCATGCAGCACCTGCATGGTGGAGGGATGGACCGTATCGCCGCGAAAATCGCGCAGGAAATCCTTGTGCTTCTCGACGACGATCACGTCGACACCCTGCCGGGCGAGCAGATAGCCCAGCATGATGCCGGCAGGCCCGCCGCCAGCGATACAGCATTCCGTTTCAATCACCTGCATGTGCCATCGCCCTGATCTTGGCGTTTCACCTGAACCGACCTAATGTCTCAGCTACTGATGTCACGCGAAATCGATGAGAGAAAGAAGCGCAAGGCGCTGCGCAAACTGCGCAAGGCGGCGGAGCTTGCCGAACGCGGCGAGGGCCCGCCCCTTTCTGATTGGGAGCGTGAATTCCTGGAAGAAGTCGAGCAGCGGATCGAGACGTTCGGTTCTGCCTTCGCAGATCCTGAAAAAGGCAATCTGGAAGAGCCGATGTCGGCCCTCCAGACCCGCAAGCTGAAGGAAATCGACAAGAAGGCGCGGGGCAAGGACACCGGCTTCAAGACGCGCAAACCGCTCGGCTGGAAAAAGAAACAGGACTTCACCCCCCGCGTGCGCCAGCTTGACGATGACATCGCCGATGAGCCAGCGCCGCCGCCTGAGCCGAAGCCCGCACCCACACCGTTCAGCGTGATCCGTGGCAGCGAACTTGGCGAACCGCGCCCCAAACGCACCGCGCGAAAGACACCGCCTGCCAAGCCAGCCGCCCAGTGCAGAAAGCCGGAGCGCGAACCCACGCCAGAGCCGGCACCGAAACGGCCTGCCTTCCGCGTCATCCAGGGCGGCAAGGATGACGCCTGACCAGCAGGCGGCATGGGACCGCTTTCAGGCTGACACGGCAGATGCGCGCCAGCCCTATGACATCTTTGCCTTCGGGGACGGACCAGAGCTCGCCAACGAGCTGTTGGCACTGGTGCTGACGGGGACCAAGCAGGCCACGGCGTCTCGCCTCAATCTTTACAAGACAATGGGCCTGCGCCCGCCCGCCGCCGGTGACCTCTCTCTGGTGCTTGATGGCGCGGGCCGCCCCGCCTGCGTGATCGAGACAACACAGGTCGATATCGCGCCGTTCAGCGCCGCAACGGAAGAGTTCGCCTATGTCGAAGGCGAAGGCGATCGCTCTCTCGCCTTCTGGCAGTCAGCCCACCTTTCCTACTTCCACCGCGAATGCGCCCGCGAAGGCAGTTTTTTCTCAGAGGACGAACCCATCGTCTTCGAACGCTTCCGGCTTATCTGGACTCCTGAAAAGCAATAGCGGGCCGACCACTGGCCTTCTGATGGAGCACAGGAATGAAAACCGTCGTCATTACAGGCGCCTCGACCGGCATCGGCCGCGCCGCTGCTGAACACCTCGCCGCGCAGGGCTGGAAAGTCTTTGCAGGCGTGCGAAAACAGGAAGATGCCGACGCCCTGAGCAAGGCCAATCCGGCCATCGAACCGCTCATGCTGGACGTGACCAAGCCTGAGGAGGTCGAAAAGGCAGCCGCAAAGGTCGCTGAAGCGCTGGGCGGGGCCAAGCTGGCAGGTCTCGTCAACAATGCCGGCATCGCCAATATGGGCCCGCTCGCCCTTCAACCAGCCGATGAGTTCAAGGCCCATTTCGAGGTGAACGTCTTCGGCACGTTGAACGCCACGCAGGGCTTCCTCCCTCTTCTCGGAATGGACCGTAACCGCACTGGAGAGCCGGGCCGCATCGTCAATATCACCTCGCTTGGCGGACGTATCGCCGCGCCATTCCTTGGTGCCTACACGGCCACCAAGCATGCAGTCGAGAGCATGACAGACAGCTTCCGGCGGGAGCTGATTATCTATGGCATCGATGCCATCGCCATCGGCCCGGGCTCAGTGAAGACGCCGATCTGGGACAAGGCCGAAGACAAGAATGAAGGCCAGCCCTACGCCAATTCGGCCTGGGCAGAGCCGATCTCCAAATTCTCCGACACGATGCTGAAGGGTGGCCGCGATGGCCTCCCGCCGGAAAGAATCGCTGAAGTCATCGAAACCGCGCTCTCCGATTCCAGCCCGAAAGCCCGTTATGCGCCGGTCCCCAACAAGTTCACTAACTGGACGATCCCGACCCATATTCCAAAGCGCTGGCTGGACAGCATCTTCGCCAACCGTTTCGGCATGAAGAAGCCCGACTGACGCGGACGGCCTGACCGCGCGTCAGCATTCCAAGCGCCGCCCGCCCGTTCTAGGCTCTCCTGAAACAACAGATCGGGAAAAACGGATATGGGCGACCTCGTCACGCGCAAGGATGATAGTGGGCTTTGCTGGCTCACACTGAACCGGCCGGACAAGCTGAATGCGCTGACCGTCGACATGTTCAGGGAACTGCGCGCCCATGTCAGTGACCTCTACAAGGATGACAGCGTCGGCTGCGTTATCCTGAAAGGCGCGGGCAAATGCTTCTCTGCGGGCCACGACCTTGGCGATATCGCCGAAGGCGAAGCGGTGCCGTCGCGCGGCTGGCATTCTGAGACGCTCCGCCTCATGGAAAAGCTGCCAAAGCCGGTCATCGCGGGCGTGCACGGCCACTGCTACACCGGCGCACTCGAGGTTGCCCTTGCCGCAGACTTCATCCTTGCGGCCCAGTCCGCCAAATTCGCAGATACTCATGCCAAATGGGCGCTCACCCCGATCTGGGGCATGAGCCAGCGCCTGCCGCGCCGCGTCGGTATCGCGACCGCCAAGCGCCTGATGTTTACCGCTGAGACGGTGAGGGCCGATGAAGCGCTTCGCATGGGCCTCTGCGAAGCGATCTTTGCCGATGAGAGCTTCGAGACAGAGCTTGAATCCTTCGCCCGACAGATCCTCGCCAACTCCCCTTTCAGCCATGCCGCTAACAAACGCCTGCTCGAGGCGACCGACGCCGACAAGATGGATGCCGGCCTGCAATGGGAAATCCTGGAGAATGAAGGTGTCGGCCCTGACATGCAGGCGCGCATTGGCGCCTTCATGAAGAAGTAGGTCCTACAGAAGCCACAGGATCAGGTTCAGCATTAGCGATCCTGCGATAAAAAGCATGGAGATCAGCCGAAAATTGCTGTGGCTCATGGGCTCGGCAGCATGCGAGTCCATTCGCTCCTGCAGGTCGCAGGCCTTTCGATAGGCAATGTAGAAGATCACAACGCCAATCAGAATGAAGATCGTCGCCCCGATCTTGGCCAGCCATGTGGGCTCGAACTTGCCAAAGATCGCCTGAAAGCCGAGCCCGACACCCGCAGAAGCAAGGCCGGTCCGCATCCACCCTGCAAAAGTGCGTTCATTGGCGAGGATTGTACGATCTTCAGCCCAATCGGTCCGGTCTTGCGCAAGATCGGTTCGGTTTTCTGCCAGCTCATTTGACGTGGGCATGTAAACTTAACCGCCCTGCGGCCCGATGGTTTCAGCCGCGAGGGTGCGCGCCCGCGTGAACGGCCCGCAAACGCTCTGAGTCGACGCCGGTATAGACCTGCGTCGTCGACAGGCTCGCATGACCAAGAAGCGTCTGGATTGCGCGCAAATCCGCACCCGCTGAAAGAAGATGGGTCGCGAATGCATGGCGCAGGGCATGAGGCGTCGCTGTCTCTGGCAGGCCTAGCGCGCCGCGCAGCACCTGAACGCCCCGCTGCACGATTGCAGGCTGCAGCCGCTTGCCGCGCACGCCATAGAAGAGCGGCGTCTCGCCCGTCAGCCTGTACGGGCAAAGCCGCGCATATTCATCGATGGCACGGCGCACCGCAGGGATGAGTGGCACCAGCCGCACCTTGCCGCCCTTGCCCACAATCCGCAGGCGCTCTGGCGCAGGCACCATGTCCCCGTTCAGATCAAGTGCTTCAGAAATACGAAGCCCCGCCCCGTAAAGCAGCGTCAGAACGGCGGCGTCACGCGCCGCCACCCAGGGCTCCACCCCGCTCGCTTCAACCGTCTCGATCATGTCCCGCGCCGCCGCGACAGACACCGGACGCGGCAGGCGTGACTGGCGCTTTGGCCCTTTCAGGAAGGCGATCTCCGGGTTCTCCATGCCGTGATGGTCGTCGAGCCAGTGATAGAAGGTCTTGATCGCCGACAGCACCCGCGCCACCGACGTATCCGACAGCCCTTCCCGTCGGCGTTTGGCCAGGAAGGCGCGAATGTCGCTGGCGTGCAGATGCCTGAACGCCTTGATGGCGACCGGCTCACCCAGATGGTCTTCAAGAAAGTCAAAGAAGCTGCGAAGGTCATGGCCATATGCCTCAACCGTATTGGCCGCGAGACGGCGTTCGCGCGCAATATGGTCCAGAAAGGCCGACAGAATTTCCATAAGACTGGAGTGTCAGGGCGCAGGGTTAAGGGGGTGTTGAGACCGCACATCTGCATGAAGCCAGCGGGTGACGGCAACACAGGCTGCGACTACACCTCTTGGCGATGAAGATCGCCAGCATCCTCTTTCCGCTGCCGCTGCCTGAGCCGTTCGACTATGAGGTCCCCGACGGCCTGCATGTCGAACCCGGCAGCTATGTGCGCGCGCCGCTCGGCAAGATTGAGCGCACCGGCGTGGTCTGGGCCGTGAGAACCCGCGCCGAGGACGATACGCGCGACCTGAAGCCCGTCATCGACGTCTACCCCGTCCCGGCCATGCCAGAGCCGATGCGCAAATTCGTGAGCTTTGCGGCCCGCTACAATGTGGCCCATCCCGGCCATGTGCTCGCCATGGTGCTGCGTGCGCGCGGCGGCCTGAAGCCATCGCCCACCGCAACCGTGTACGAGCCGACCGGCTATCGTTCGAACCGGATGACCGAAGCGCGTGTCAAAGTGCTCGACGCCGCTCGCGAAGCTGGCCCGACCAGCGCGGCAGAGCTGGCAAGACAGGCGGGCGTCTCACCCGGCGTGGTCAAGGGTCTTGTCGATATAGGCGCGCTTGAGGCGCGCGAGGTTGAGACGGACCTCCCCTATCCGCAGCCCACGCGCTTTGAGGGCGGCGAACATCTGACTGCCGAACAGAAGACAGCCGGCGACGAACTGCGCCGCGCCGTCGCAAAGGGCGGCTTCCAGCCTTTCCTGCTCGATGGCATCACGGGGTCCGGCAAGACAGAAGTCTATTTCGAAGCCATCGCCGAAGCCTTGCAGAAGGCCGACGATGCGCAGGTTCTTGTCCTGCTGCCGGAAATCGCCCTGACGCAAGCCGTGCTGGCCCGCTTTGAGGCCCGCTTCGGCGCGCCGCCCGCCCCCTGGCATTCGGGCCTTTCCGACGCAGAACGCCGCCGCACCTGGCGCGAGACCGCGCATGGCCGCGCCCGCATCGTGATCGGTGCCCGTTCGGCCCTCTTCCTGCCCTTCCGCAATCTCAAACTCATCATTGTCGATGAGGAACACGACACCAGCTTCAAACAGGAAGACGGCGTCACCTACCATGCCCGCGACATGGGCGTGATGCGCGCCAAACTTGAAGACGCGGCCATCGTTCTCGCCTCCGCAACGCCTGCCCTCGAAACAATGGTGAATGCCGAAGCTGGCCGCTATAAACGCCTCAGGCTCTCGGCGCGCCCCGGCGCGGCGCGCCTGCCGGACATTGAGCTTGTCGACCTGCGCCTCGACCCGCCAGAGAAGGGCAACTGGCTGTCTCCAACACTTTCAAACGCGCTCGTCTCGACGCTCGAAGCAGGCGAGCAGAGTCTGCTTTTCCTCAACCGGCGCGGCTATGCCCCACTCGTGATCTGCAAGGCCTGCGGCGAGCGCCTGAAAAGCCCCGGCACCGAAAGCTGGCTGACCGAGCATCGCTACACCAACCGCCTCGTCTGCCACCTGACCGGCTGGTCGATGCCAAAACCGGAAGCCTGCCCGATGTGCGGGGCGAAGGATTCGCTGATGGGCGTCGGCCCGGGAGTGGAGCGTGTTGCCGAAGAAGTCCGAGTCCTGCTGCCACAGGCGCGGGTGGAGATTTTCTCATCCGACACGGCTCGTTCCGGCGAAGAGACGCGCGGCATTGTCGACCGGATGGCCGGCGGAGAGATCGACGTGCTGATCGGCACGCAGATCGTCGCCAAGGGTCACAATTTCCCGAACCTCACTCTTGTCGGCGTGGTCGATGCCGATAGCGGCATGAAAGGCGGCGACCTTCGCGCCGGTGAACGCACCTATCAGCTGCTGAGCCAGGTCGCAGGCCGCGCAGGCCGCGCCGAGCGCCCCGGCCGCGCCCTCATACAGACCTATGGCCCCGAAAACCCCGCCATGATCGCGCTGGCGGCCGGTGACCGTGACGGCTTCCTTCAGATCGAACGCGATGTCCGCGCCGAGCTTATGCTGCCGCCTTTCGGGCGTATGGCCGCGCTGGTTCTTTCTGCTCCGACGCCGCAGCTGATCGAAGAAGCCGGCCGCCTCACCGGCGCAGCCGCCCCGAACGGTGAGGGCGTCACGGTCTATGGCCCGGCCCCTGCCCCGATTTCCCTGCTTCGCGGGCGCCACCGCATCCGCTTTCTCATTACCAGCCCGCGCGACGTCGATCTCTCGGCTTACATGGCGGCATGGTTAAAGGGGCTAAAGCTCCCAAACCCCGTGAGAATCTCAGCAGATATCGACCCGTATTCCTTCTTGTAGACACCCCGCGTGCCAATCGGTCGCAATTCAACCGCTGCAGCCACGTTGTCAGTGCCGAAACGAAGTGCTAAGCGCCCTCACAAGCATTGGGCTGGGGCATCGCCTACCGGCCCAAACCCTTATGTTTCACTCCCGGGCATCTGCCCGCCAACAGACGGAATCAGGTCTTGGCCGCATCTTCCGCCTCCCATGCTAATGAAACTGCGCGCCGCTATGCGAGTGCTCTGTTCGACCTCGCCAAGGATAAAGGCGAGCTCGCAACGGTCGATTCCGACCTGAAGAGCGTCACCGCGATGGCTGCAGACAGTGAAGACCTTCGCCGTCTTCTTGAATCACCTGCCTTCGCGCGCGAGGACAAGGCCAAAGCGCTTCAGGCGCTGGCCAGTGCTGCAAAGCTGTCCAAGCTCGTATCGAACTTCCTTGCCACGATGGCCACGAATGGCCGGTCCAGCGACATTACCGGCGCTGCGAGCCATTTCGATGAGCTTTATGCGAAGCATCGCGGCGTGAAGCGGGCTGTTGCCCGGACCGCGGAAGAAATGCCCGCAGAACAGCGCCAGAAGCTTGAAGCCATACTGGCAAAGGCTGTAGGCAGCGACGTCGAACTTGAGACAGAAGTGGTTCCAGCCCTTATCGGCGGCATTCAGCTGCGTGTCGGCTCCACTCTTGTCGATGCGAGCGTCGCCTCGAAACTTGAACGTATGAACACCGCCATGAAGGGAGCTTAGAGGCTCGATGGACATCAGCGCTGCAGAAATTTCAGGCATCCTGAAATCCCAAATCGAAAACTTTGGTGTCGAGGCTGAGGTCTCCGACGTTGGACAGGTTCTGTCCGTCGGTGACGGTATCGCCCGCGTCTATGGACTCGATAACGTACAAGCCGGTGAAACCGTCGAATTCGACGGCGGCGTAAAGGGCATGGCCCTCAACCTTGAAGCTGACAATGTCGGCGTCGTGATCTTCGGCGACGACCGCGGTATCAAGGAAGGCGACAACGTAAAGCGCCTGAACGAGATTGTTGCTGCACCTGTCGGCAAAGGTCTTCTCGGCCGCGTCGTGAACCCGCTGGGTGAGCCGATCGACGGCAAAGGCCCGATCGCAGACGTCGCAGACCGTAACCGCGTCGACGTGAAAGCCCCTGGCATTCTCCCACGTAAATCGGTCCACGAGCCGATGATGACCGGCCTCAAGGCAATCGACGCCATGATCCCGGTTGGCCGCGGCCAGCGCGAGCTGATCATTGGTGACCGTCAGACCGGCAAGACCGCGATCTGTATCGACACCATCCTGAACCAGAAGCAGACCAACGATGCTGCGAAAGACGACAGCGAGAAGCTGTTCTGTGTCTATGTCGCCATCGGCCAGAAGCGCTCCACGGTTGCCCAGGTCGTCAAGACGCTCGAAGAGCGCGGCGCCCTCGACTACACCGTCATCGTGACCGCAACGGCTTCTGAGCCTGCACCGCTCCAGTACCTCGCACCGTTCACCGGTTGCACGATCGGCGAGTGGTTCCGCGACAATGGCATGCACGCCCTCATCATCTATGATGACCTGTCCAAGCAGGCCGTTGCATACCGTCAGATGTCCCTGCTTCTTCGCCGCCCACCGGGCCGCGAAGCCTATCCGGGCGACGTTTTCTATCTCCACTCCCGCCTGCTCGAACGCGCAGCCAAGCTGAACGAGGACTACGGTTCCGGTTCGCTGACCGCCCTGCCGATCATTGAAACCCAGGCGAACGACGTGTCGGCCTACATCCCGACGAACGTCATCTCGATCACCGATGGTCAGATCTTCCTCGAGACCGACCTCTTCAACTCCGGTATCCGTCCGGCCGTGAACGTCGGCCTCTCGGTGTCGCGTGTGGGTTCTGCTGCACAGACCAAGGCGATGAAGAAAGTTGCCGGCTCGATGAAGGGTGAACTCGCACAGTACCGTGAGATGGCCGCCTTCGCGAAGTTCGGTTCCGACCTCGACGCCGCGACCCAGCGCCTTCTCGGCCGTGGAGAGCGCCTGACCGAGCTGCTCAAGCAGCCGCAATTCTCGCCGCTGCAGATGGAAGAGCAGGTCGTCGTGATCTATGCCGGTACCCGCGGTTACCTCGACAAGGTTGCTGTCCGTGACGTGACGCGCTTCGAGAAGGAACTTCTGGCCCACCTGCGCGGTGCCAAGAAGGACCTGCTCGCCAAGATCCGCAAGGACAAGGCGCTGACCGACGAGATCGAAGCCGAGATCAAATCGACCCTCGAAGACTTCACCAAGTCGTTCGCCTAAGACGCCACGCTATCAGGAGCTGAGCGATGCCCAGCCTCAAGGATCTGAAAAACCGGATCAACAGCGTGAAATCCACGCGGAAGATCACCAAGGCCATGCAGATGGTTGCAGCGGCCAAGCTGAAGCGTGCCCAGGATGCTGCGGCCGCCTCGCGTCCATACGCCCAGCGTATGGCCAGCGTCGTGGCCAACCTTGCAGGCTCCATGGGCGAAGGCTCCAGCGGCCCGAAACTTCTGTCCGGCACGGGCAGCGACCAGACGCATCTGGTCGTCGTCCTTACCTCTGAGCGCGGCCTCGCCGGCGGCTTCAACACCTATGTGGTGAAGGAAGCCCGCCGCCTGATCGCCGAGCTCGCCGGTGCCGGCAAGACCGTCAAGATCCTGACGGTCGGCAAGAAGGGCCGCGAGCAGCTGAAGCGCGACTTCAGCGAGCTCTTCGTCGGCCACCTCGACCTCTCTGACGTCAAGGGCAACGACTATTCCGAAGCCGGTATCGGCCTCGGCAAGGAAATCACGGGCCGCTTTGAGTCCGGTGAGTTCGATGTCGCCACCCTCGTTTACAGCCAGTTCAAGAACGTGCTCAGCCAGGTGCCGGTCGCCCAGCAGCTCATTCCTGCGCAGGCCCCGGAAAACGCCGTGACGATCGACCTCAAGGGCGCGACTTATATCTATGAGCCGTCCCAGGAAGAGATCCTCGAGACGCTCCTGCCGCGCTACATCAACACCCAGATCATCTCCGCCATGCTGGAAAGCGGCGCAGGTGAACAGGCGGCCCGCATGACCGCGATGGACAATGCGACCCGCAATGCCGGTGAAATGATCGACGACCTGTCGATGGAATATAACCGGGCCCGTCAGGCCCAGATCACCAAGGAGCTGATCGAGATCATCTCCGGTGCGGAGGCCCTCTAAGGGGACGAAACGATGAATTTCTGGGTCTACGAACACTTTTCGAACAAGCGCGCCCGGGTGCACGCGGCCGATTGCCGGTACTGCAATCACGGCCAGGGTGTCGGCGGCGACCAGACCAATGACGATGACAAGTGGCATGGGCCGTTCAAGACCTATGCCGAGGCAGAGACGACCGCACAGTCGCTCGGCCAGAAAGACACCCGCGACTGCGGCGTCTGCAAGCCTGCACAGGCGAGCGAGCGCCGCGGCATCAAGGTGTCTGACGTTGCCCCGGCCATCGCTGCGGCAGCCATAAAGGATACTGCCCCTAAGCCGGCGGCAACCAAAAAGCCAGCTTCCACAAAGACCAAAACGACATCCGCTCCCAAGGAGACGCCTTCCATGAGCAGCTCTGCATCCGCCGCAACAGGCAAGATTTCACAGGTTATCGGCGCTGTCGTCGACGTTGAGTTCGATGGCCAGCTTCCAGACATCCTCAACGCGCTGGAAACCGACAATAATGGCAACCGCCTGGTTCTCGAGGTTGCCCAGCACCTCGGCGAGAATACGGTCCGCACCATCGCCATGGACTCCACCGAAGGCCTCGTTCGCGGTCACCCGGTGACAGACCTTGGTGAGCCGATCCGCGTGCCGGTTGGTCCTGAGACGCTTGGCCGTATCATGAACGTCATCGGTGAGCCGATTGACGAGCGCGGCCCGGTCAACACCAAGCAGCGCGCCCCGATCCACGCGCCAGCCCCTGAATTCGTCGATCAGTCCACCGAAGCCGAGATCCTCGTCACCGGTATCAAGGTCATCGACCTTCTCTGCCCATACGCAAAAGGCGGCAAGATCGGCCTCTTCGGCGGTGCAGGCGTCGGCAAGACCGTTCTCATTCAGGAACTGATCAACAACATCGCGAAGCTGTTCGGCGGCTATTCGGTGTTCGCAGGTGTCGGCGAACGGACACGCGAAGGTAACGATCTCTATTACGAGATGATCGAATCCAACGTGATCAACCTCGAAGGCGACAGCCGCGTGACCCTGGTCTACGGCCAGATGAACGAGCCTCCGGGCGCCCGTGCCCGCGTCGCTCTGACCGGCCTCGCACAGGCAGAATACTTCCGCGACCAGGAAGGCAAGGACGTTCTGTTCTTCGTCGACAACATCTTCCGCTTCACGCAGGCAGGCTCCGAGGTGTCCGCACTTCTCGGCCGTATCCCGTCCGCTGTGGGCTACCAGCCAACGCTGGCAACCGACATGGGTGCCCTGCAAGAGCGTATTACCTCCACCAATAAGGGGTCGATCACCTCGGTCCAGGCCATCTACGTCCCGGCTGACGACCTTACCGACCCTGCACCAGCCACCTCGTTCGCCCACCTTGACGCGACCACGGTTCTTAACCGCGCGATCTCGGAAAAGGGTATCTATCCGGCTGTTGACCCGCTCGACTCCACCTCGCGTATCCTCGACCCGATGGTCGTCGGCGAAGAGCACTACAATGTGGCCCGCGGCGTTCAGGAAATCCTGCAACGCTACAAGGAACTTCAGGACATCATCGCCATCCTCGGCATGGACGAGCTGTCTGAAGAAGACAAACTCGTTGTGGCCCGCGCACGTAAGGTCGAGCGCTTCCTGTCGCAGCCATTCGACGTCGCTGAAGTCTTCACCGGCTCGCCAGGTGAGCAGGTCAAGCTCGAAGACACGATCAAGGGCTTCAAAGGCCTCATCGCTGGCGAATATGACCACCTGCCAGAGCAAGCCTTCTACATGGTCGGCGGCATGGACCAGGCCATGAAGAAAGCCGAAAAGATGATGGCAGACGCTTAAAACGTCTGTCAGCGGCCTCGCCCTTCGACAGGCTCAGGGTGAGGCCGTTTATATCAGGTCGAGGTCAACGCTGACCTCATCCTGAGCCTGTCGAAGGATGAAGACACAGGAACGCCGAAACATGGCCAGCAAGCTGCACTTCTCTCTCGTTTCGCCCGCCAAGGAGCTTTTCTCTGGCGAGGTCGATCACGTGATCGCGCCCGGCACCGAGGGTGAGTTCGGCGTGCTCGTCAATCACGCGCCCTTCATGACGACCCTGAAGAATGGCGTCGTCCGCGTCCTTGAAAACGACACGACAAAGATGCGCCTGTTCGTGCGCGGCGGCTTTGCCGACGTGACGCCAGCTGGCCTCACCATCCTCGCCGAAGAAGCCGTGGACCTCTCTTCTGTCGACGCCGCAAAGGTCGATGCTGAGCTTGAAGAAGCCAAGAACAAGCTTGCCGCCGAAGGCAAGGAAGGCCCGCATGTTGCGACGCTTCGCGCGCAGGTCGACTATCTCAGCGACCTCAAATCGGCCATTGTCCACTAGGGCAACTGGCAATCCAGAATAAGACAAGGCCGCCCCGAAACGGGCGGCCTTTGTGTATCTACAGGTCTTGTGTCATCCTCCCGGTACTCACGGGGAGAAAGACCATGACTGCCAGACACCTCGCTTTTATCGCGGGCGGCGCCATTCTAGCCACCGCCTGCGTCTCACAGGAAGAGCGCGCCTACTACAAGGACGGCGCCTATATCGATGAAAGCGCGGGCTTCAAGGCCTTCGCAGACGCGGTCACCGCCCACTGCGCACCCGCCATCGAAGGCAAGCAGAGTTTTGCTGAGTTCGAGGTGAAGGGCGCAACCCGCATCCGCCTTATCGATGACAACAAGATTCCCGTGGTCTCGAGCGAATCCCTACCCGTCTGGCAGCTTGCCGAAGGCCTCGTCCAGATGCAGCTCGACCCCTATGACCGGTGCGAAGTCATCGCGGTTGGGCTGCCCGGTGAAACGGCACTGGAGGTCGCTGCAAACGCGGCAAAGGCCAACGGTTTCAGGGAAAGCTCTGCGAACCCCAGCGGCACGAGACTGGTCTCAGCCCAAGGCACCGCGATTGAGTTCTCAGGACCTACTGAAGCGCAGACACCCGATGGCCGCACCTACACCAAGGTCACCGCTATCGTCACGCCCGGCGCCTAGCGGTTCGCGCGGAGCCATTTCAGCGCCCCCTCCTTCATACCCTTGAATTTAGGCCCGTCTTCCAAGGGCGCGACCAGCAGGCCTTCGGGCAATGCTGCGCGCTTTATGGCGTGATACACCTTCGAGCGGCTCAACCTCGACCGGAGTAGGTAAAGCCCGTCATCGAGCTGGCATAGCCCCTCAAACTCGCGGGGCCTGAGTGTCTCCTGAGGGCTGCGCAGGTAAATCAGGTAAAGTTTGTCGTCGGGCGCGTTCATACCGATGAGACGTCCGAGACGCCGCCCGGTTTCCCGAACGGTGGTCTCGTCTCAATCAGGCAAATACCGCAATCGTCTGGCGGCCGATCATCAGAGGCTCGCCATCGGCGTTCCACAGACGCATCGCCTGACTGGAATAGCCGTCGCGCGTCGCCTGCGCCTCGTGATGAACGAGGAACCAGCCCTCGGTCGTCGTGATTTCATCGGTCAGGAATTCAGCCATCCACGTCATGGAGCTGATGGGGCCGGGCTCCACCATCATCGACATGGCCGCTGGCGGCGGCGCATCGGCGAGCGAAAGCAGCGTCGTCGCATTGTACAGCGCGCCTTCGTCCCTGTGCCTCAGCCATAGGGTTATGTCGCCCTTCTCGGCGCCGCTGACAGGCGGCTGGCCCTTTGCGAGCCGGACATTGAAATTGTGTGCGAAATTGGGGCGCCGACCGGACCCGAAAAAGGACGGGTAGGCCTCGGGTCCATCGATCTCTGGCGGCGTAATCGACGACTTGTTGATCTGCGACGGACGCCTGGCGCCGAAAGTGAAGATACAGCGCGCCATGACGCCCTCTTCACTCACCAGATCGACATTGACAAAGGCAGAGGATTTGCCCCGCCGCAGGATGGCGGGCGAGATGACCACCTTGCCGCCAACCGGGCCGACAAAGGCAACCTGTGCGGCCCGCACCGGCATGTCGGGCACAAGCTCCAGCGCCGCCTCCAGGCAGAGCGCAGCCGTCAGGCCGCCATAGGTCGTGCGGCCCTGCATCCAGTCGTCTGGAATTGACGCTTCAATACGCCCGGCCTGGCCGCGTTGCAGCCCGGCAATCAGCTCACTGTACTGCACAGTGACAGCCTAGTGCTGGCTTTCCGGCGTCGTGACGCGCAGCCCGTCCAGATCATCGGAAATCTGGATCTGGCAGGAAAGGCGCGAATTGGCCTGCACATTCTCTGCGAAGTCGAGCATGGACTGTTCCATGTCTTCCGGCTGGCCGACCTTGTCCATGAAGGCTTCGTCGACATAGACGTGGCAGGTCGCGCAGGCGCAGGCGCCGCCGCAATCGGCATCGATGCCGGGCACGGAGTTCTTGATCGCCGTCTCCATGACGGTTTCGCCATTCTTGGCTTCGATCGGGCGTTCGGTTCCGTCGTGGTCGATATAGGTGATAGTCGGCATGTGTATTCCCTGTCTCCTCAGGCGGCCGCGGCCGCAATTTCCTTCATGCTGATGGACGTATCCTTTAGCGTCTCGGACGCAACGGATGCACCAGACATGATCAGTCGTTTCGATGCAATGAATTCCGGCGGGCTGTTTATGGCATCCACCGCGATAAGCCGCCCATTCTTCTTGTAAAAGGCGGCAAACTTTTTCGCCTCGATGTCGCCGCGCACGACGACTTCGTCATGGCCCTGTGACAGGCCAGCGATCTGGAGCTTGATATCGTACTGGTCGGACCAGAACCACGGGCAGTCGAGCGCCGGGCGCGGCTTGCCCATGATGGCGGCCGCAGCGAGCTTTCCCTGCTCGATCGCATTATGAACGCTCTCGAGCCGCCCGGTGCGGGCATAGTGGGCAAGCGGGCGGACCGTGCAGTCACCCGCCGCAAAGATACGCGGGTCGCTGGTGCGAGCATCTTCATCAACGATAATGCCATTCTTGCACGGCAGACCGGCCGCCTGAGCAAGCTCGACATTGGGGATGATGCCGATCCCGGCCAGCACCATGTCCGCTTCGATTTCCTCACCCGACGCCAGCACCGCATGGGTCAGCTTGCCGTCCTTGCCCTTGAGGCTCCCGAGACGCGCGCCACAGCGCACATCGACGCCATGCTCCATATGGAGCGCTTCATAGAACGAACTGATGACCGGGCTCGTCACGCGGGCGAGCGCGCGCTGCTCCATTTCCAGAACGGTCACTTCGAGACCCAGCTGGCGCGCCACGGCGGCCGCCTCGAGACCGATATAGCCTGCACCCACGATCACGAGCCTATGGCCGGGGATCATCTTCGGCTGGATATGCTCAACGTCAGAGAGGCCGCGCAGCTCGAATACATTCTCAAGGTCTGCGCCTTCAATCGGCAGCGGCCGCGGGCGCGACCCCGTTGCGATGATCACGGCATCATAATCGAGATGCCCGCCATGCTGCAGGAGGACCTTGCGATTGGCGCGGTCGATCTTTTCGACGCGCTGGGAAAGAAGCGTCTCGACCTTGTTGTCTTCATACCAGGCGGCTGGCTTGAAATAGAGCCGGTCCTCGGCAAGCTCGCCCTTCATATAGGCTTTGGAGAGAGGTGGACGCTGATAGGGCAGGGCCGCTTCGTCGCCGACAAGCGTGATCTCGCCCTCATAGCCAAACTGGCGTAGCGACTGAACCGCCTGCGCGCCTGCCTGGCCGCCGCCAATGACCACGATCTTCTTTGCTGCCGACAGGTCCAAACCTGTTCTCCTCCCTATTTGCGCGCATTGATGACGCAGGCGTCACGATTTTTCAAGCCATCGCGCGCAAGTGCGCCAATTCGCGCTTCCAGCTCTGCTTTAGCGGCGCTGGTAAGGCGATGGGAGAACAAGGTCAAATGCTGTCGGATACCGCCCATGACCGCGCCAGAGCCTTCGGTCTCTGCCTTCCCGGACTCGCGCAGATATTCGAGTGTGTAGCGCAGGACGAGAACCACATTCACGGAAAGATCTGGGATCTCCTCATCTTCGATATCGAGGAGGCCCGCATCCTTCATCGCCCGGAAATAGGCACTGAAACTCTCCAGCGATATTTCATGGATGTAAGGGAGCTTTGCCTGAAGGGCGTCCGAATGCGCGCCGTAATCGGCCTGGTCACGGTAGAGAAAGCGATAGGTCCGCAGCTCCCCCGCCAGCACGCCAAGATAGTCGACATAGGAGCCGAGCACATCGCCCGGGTCCGGGCGGTAGGTCATCCGTTCGGCATTGAAGGCGAGAAAATCCTCGGTAATCGCTTCCAGGAGGTCGCGCTTGGTCTTGAAGTGATACCAGAGATTGCCTTCGGAAATCCCGGCGGCCTCCGCCAGCATCGCCGTCGTGACATTGCCATAGTGCAGCCGGTTGAACAGCTGGCGGGCCGCCTCGATGATTTTCTCGCGTGTACCGGCCGCCATCAGGCTTTCGCGTGCAACACGACTGGCAGGTTCACATAGCCCGTCACGAAGTTCGACTGGACCCGCTCCGGCTCACTGACGACTTCCAAATGATCGAACCGTTTCAGGATCTCCTCCCACAGGATGCGCAGCTGCATCTCGGCGACGCGGTTGCCCATGCAGCGGTGAATGCCAAAGCCGAAGGAGACATGATGGCGCGCCCTCTCCCGGTCGATCCTGAACTCGTCTGCGTTCTCGATGACCTCTTCATCACGGTTGCCGGACGCATACCACATGACGACCTTGTCGCCCTTCTTGATCGTCTTGCCGCCAAGCTCGAAGTCCTCCAGCGCGATGCGGCGCATATGTGCGAGCGGGGTCTGATAGCGAATGATCTCTGACACCATGTTCGGGATGAGCTCCGGATTGGCTTTCAGCTTTTCATACTCGCCCGGAAACTTGTTCAGAAAATACACCCCGCCAGAGATCGAATTCCGCGTCGTGTCATTCCCGCCGACGATCAGCAGCATGAGATTGCCGAGCAGCTCCATCGGCTCATCAATCATGTGCTTGGTGTCCTCGCTATGGGCGAGCAGCGATATGAAATCGAATTTCTGCGGCTGGTTCGCACGCTCCACCCAGAGGCGGGAGAAATATTCAAGGCACTCGGTCAGATGCTTCATGCGCCATTCCATGTCCGCGCCGACAACGCCGACCGCATCCGACGTCGTCGCGACATCCGACCAGAAAGGCAGCTTGTGCCGGTCCTCGAACGGAAAATCGAACAGCGTGGCCAGCATCTGCGTGGTCAGTTCGACAGAAACCTTCTCCACCCAGTTGAACTCCTCGCCAACCGGCAGGCTGTCGAGAATGGTGCAGACCCGCTCGCGGATCAGCGCCTCGAGCTCTGAGAGCTGCGTCGGCGCGACGGCTGGCTGGGCCGCCCGGCGCTGCACGTCATGCTTGGGCTGGTCCATGGCGATGAACATGGGCGGCTGGAAATTATCGGTGGGGTCACCAATCACGATGCTCGGCTGGGACGAGAAAACCTTATGGTTGGAATCGACCGTGACGATGTCCTGGAATTTCGTGATCGACCAGTATGGCCCGAAAGCGCTGTCCGGCAGGAAGTGGACCGGGTCCTCACGGCGCAGCCTGCGGAACACTTCATGATGCACATTATGTTCGAACAGCGCCGCCTCGCTCGGGTCGACCTTGTCGATCGGGCCCTCAAGGTTTCTGGCAAGCACGTCGTTTTCAATAAGCTGGGCCGTATCCGGCATGATTTATCCTCCCACATTTTTTAGGGTATATACCCTAGAACTGCGAAAGCTGCAATCAGCCGCGCTAATTCCTTTGAGATGAGGGGCTGGCCGCGATATCCCGATCAGGCACGATAGGGCGATGAGAGGGCTTCAGCCGATGACAGACCAGGACAGCAATCCGCAGCGCCGCGTCCTCGACATGCTGCATGGCCGCGCCCGCAAGGTTGCCAAGGGTGAGCCCCTCGCCCCGCCCATCATCAATGCCGCGAAATACGCCCTGCCCGGTGCGCCAGACCACCCCTTCCCCTATGGTCGGTTCGACAATCCGGGCTGGCAGGCCATTGAGGACGCCATCGGTGCGCTCGAAGATGCGCCCACTATCTGCTTTCCAAGTGGCATGGCGGCCGTCACCGCCGCCCTGATGGCGCTCGTTGGCCCCGGCGCGCGCGTTCTTCTGCCGTCTGACGGCTATTACACTGTCCGCGTCCTGATCGACGATTTCCTGCGCCAGCACGGCATTGAGCCGGTCCTCGTGCCGACGCGGCAGATGGACAGCTATGACCTTTCAGGCTTTGATCTCGTCTGGCTGGAAACGCCCTCCAACCCGGGCCTCGACGTCTGCGACATAAAGGCGATCTGTGAGCGCGCGCATGCTGCTGGCGCCAAAGTGTGCGTCGACAACACCACGGCCACCCCGCTCCTGCAGGATCCGCTCGCCCTCGGCGCGGACATGGTCGTCGCCTCGGACACCAAGGCGCTGGCCGGCCATTCCGATGTCCTCTTCGGCCACGTCGCCTCAAAAGATGACACGCTGATCGCGCGCGTGCGCCAGTGGCGCAAGCTCTCCGGCGCAACCCCCGGCCCTGCTGAAGCCTTTCTCGCCTATCGCGGCCTCATGACGCTGGAGCTTCGGCTGGAGCGCATGTGCGCCAATGCGGACGCGCTCGCCCGCCTCCTGCAAGGCCACGCATCCGTGTCAGCAGTCCGCTTTCCCGGTCTGGAAACCGACCCATCATATGCGATCGCCGCCAAACAGATGGTCCGCCCGGGCTTCGTCCTCGGCGCGACCTTCAAGACCGAAGAGACCGCAGAACGATTCATCGACGACTGCCCAGCCATATTCCACGCCACCAGTTTTGGCGGCATCCAGACCAGCGGAGAGCGCCGCGCCCGCTGGGGCGATGATGTCGCTCCCGCCTATGTCCGCCTCTCTGCAGGCTGTGAGCCGACAGATGCCCTGCTGGCCGCCGTCAGCCAGACGCTGGACACCCTCTGATGGCCGACAGTCTCGAGCTTCACCTCGCCGATGAGGCCGCAACCGCGCGCCTTGCCGCCCGCCTCGCCCCGCACCTCAAGGCCGGCGATGTCATCGCTCTTCATGGCGGGCTCGGCGCCGGCAAGACCACCTTCTCCCGCGCGCTCATCTCGGCCTTGCGCGGCAGCCCGACAGAAGTACCCAGCCCGACCTATACGCTGGTCCAGACCTATGACGCGCACGGCCTCACCATCTACCATTTTGATCTCTACCGGATCGAAGACCCTGATGAGGTGACAGAGCTTGGCTGGGACGAAACCGCAGGCGGCCTGGCCCTCATCGAATGGCCGCTCAAGGCAGGCGAGCACCTGCCCGCCTGGCGGCTCGACCTCACCCTCGAACAAACCGCCGAAGGTCGCACAGCAAGGCTGGAACCGCATGGCGAAGACTGGCAGTCTCGGCTCCATGGGATTTGACGCAGACAGGCAGGCCGAGATCGAGGCCTTTCTCACCCGCGCCGGCTGGGCCGATGCGCGTCTCGACTGGCTGAATGCCGACGCCTCGACGCGCCGCTATGGCCGCCTGTCGCGGGCGGATGGAGAGGCCGCCCTCCTCATGGACGCCCCGCTTGTCGAGGATGATCCGTGTACGCCCGACATGGGCCACGAAGAACGTCTTGCTGGCGGCTGGAACAAGCAGTCCCGCCTTGCCGCCTCCCGCGTCGAAGCCTTCGCCGCCATTGGTGGCTGGCTGCGCACCAATGGCTTCAGCGCGCCGGAAGTCCTTGCAGGCGACGCCGCCCTCGGCCTAGCCGTCATTGAGGATTTCGGCAGCCAGAAAGAGTTTGCCCGCCTCATCGAGAAAGGCGCCGACGAGGTCGAGCTCTACACCGCCGCAGCCGGCGCGCTTGCAGACCTACACGCCCTCGACATCCCGAAAGAGCTCACCGCGCTTGAGCGGACATGGCCGATCCTCGATTTCGACACGCTGGCCCTCAATGTGAATGCCAGTCTGTTTGCCAACTGGTACCCGAAATTCGACCCGCGCATGTCCCTGTCGGACGCCGATCATGCGCGCTGGGAAAGCGAACTCGCCGCCCTGATCGAGCGCGCACAGGCATTCCCGCGAGAGCTCACCTTGCGCGACTATCACGCCGAAAACCTTATCTGGCTGCCCGAGCGGGGTGGCCGCGCCCGTGTCGGCCTCCTCGACTTTCAGGACGCCGTCGTCGGTTGGGACGCATGGGACATGGCCATGCTGGTTCAGGATGCCCGCCGCCCTGTCTCCCCGGCCGCACAATCAGCTGCGATCCGCACCTATCTCGACAGGACCGGCAAGGCAGAGGCCGATTTTCTCGAACGCCTCGCCATTATCGGGACGCTCAATGCCCTCCGCATCGTCGGCATCTTCGCCCGCCTGATCGAGCGCGACGGCAAGGCCCGCTACAAGCTCTTCCTGCCGCGCCAGAAACAGCTTCTGGCCCGCAACCTCGAACACCCCGCCGCCGCCGGCATGGCCGCCTTCGTGGCCGACACCGCCCCCTTCATCTTTGAGGAGGCCTGAGGATGGAAATCTATCGATCTGCGACCTTCCCCTCTCCCGATCGCGGGAGAGGGGCCAGGGGTGAGGGCGCCTTGGCTAGTGGCTCCGCAAACGGTTCGACAAACCTGAACTTAGCAGCCCTCATCCCCGACCCTTCTCCCGAAGCCGGGAGAAGGGGGCGAAACCCCGACACGCCGGAAATCGAAGGCGACCTTGTATGACCATCCCCCACACCGCCATGATCCTCGCCGCAGGCCTTGGCACCCGCATGCGTCCGCTGACCGACACAACAGCCAAACCGCTGATCGAAGTCGCTGGCAAACGCCTCATGGACCGCCAGATCGAGCCATTGATCGAGGCAGGCGTGAAGCGCCTTGTCGTGAACACGCACTGGTGCGCCGATCAGGTGGAGGCTCATTCGCGCGGCATTGGCGGTGTCGAAGTGGTCTTCTCCGACGAGCGTGAGGAAGTGCTGGAAACCGGCGGCGCCATCTCGAAAGCCGCCAGCCTGCTCGGCGAAGACCCGATCTTCGTCGTCAACACGGACGCGTTCTGGGCACCGGGCGACAGCGCGCCTCTAAAAGCGCTGGCTGATGCCTATGACCCGGCAAAAGCCGATGAAATCCTGCTGCTGGCTGACCGCGAGCGCTGTCTCGGCTTTTCGGGCAAGGGCGACTTTCATCTCTCTGATGACGGGCTGATCACTCATCGCGGTGACGACCCGTCAGCGGCCTGGGCGTATGCAGGCCTGCGCATCGCCAAACCCGCCCTCTATGCCGAATACCCGGCAGAGCCTTTCTCGGCTTTCCGCGTCTGGTCTGGCCTGCTTGAGAAAAAACGGATGCAGGGCCTGCCCCTCGACCGCTTCTGGCTGCATGTCGGTGATCCGAAATCCCTCAAGGATGCCGAAATGTGGCTGAGGTGCTTCGGCGCATGAGCGGGCCAGGCCTATTTGCTCCCGGCGCGCCGCGACTTCGAACCATCCCGCCCGGCGCGAACTTCCTGAATGAGCTTGCGCGCGCCCTTGTCGAGGAAAAGGACGCCGCCGCCCATCCGGACGCACTGGCCGATGATCTGATCTACGCGCCGAACCGGCGTTCAGCCCGCGCGCTCGCGCTCGCCATCTATCGCGCGGCGGGCGTCAAGACGCTGCTCATGCCGGAAATCCGCCCGCTTGGTGACCTCGAAAATGACGAGCCGCCCCCCGGCGTTGAGTCCGCCCTTGCAGACCTGCCGCCTGCCCTGTCTGGCGCAGAACGCCTTGGCCAGCTCTCTCGGCTTGTCTCTGCCTATTACGAGAGACAGGGCACGCCCGTCCCGCCCGCATCCGCCCTCGCCGCTGCTGGCGAACTTGCCCGCCTGCTCGATCAGGCCGCGCTCAGCGGCGGCATCAACTGGGACCTTCTCGATACGCTGGTCGAAGAGCGCCAGCTCGCCGTCCACTGGCAGCAATCCGTCGAATTCCTGAAGATCATCACGCAGGCCTGGCCCGCCAGCCTTGAAGACCAGCAGCGTATGGACCCGTATGCCCGCCGCCTCGCCGCTGCAGAGGCAACCGCTTCAAGCTGGCAGACGCGACCGCCGCGCGGCGATGTCATTATCGCGGGCTCAACGGGCGCCGACCCGTCCGCCTTCGCGCTAATGACGGCCGCCCTTCATTTGCCCCGCGCCCTCATCGTCCTGCCGGGTCTCGACCGCGACCTCACTCGCGCTGCCATGGACCAGATCGTCGAGACGCCGAGCCACCCGCAGGCCGCGCTCGCCCGCACGCTGGACCGGCTCGGCTACCTGCCCGACGAAGTCGCACCATGGCCGGGCCTGAAAGACAGCATTGAAGCCCGCGCCCGCCGCGCCCTGATCCACGAAGCGCTCGCCCCGGCCAGCGAAACCGCAGGCTGGCTGACCCGTCTGGATGAACTTGCAGGCGCCCGCTCCCGCGCAGACTTCGCCCGCGACGGCTTTTCCGGCCTCACCCTGCTCGAAGCCGCTGATGAGCAGGACGAAGCCTGGTGCGCCGCGCTACTCCTGCGGGAGACGCTGGAGCGAGAGGGCGAAACTGCTGCGCTCGTGACGCCAGATGCGGGCCTTGCCCGGCGCGTCTCCTCCCTGATGAAGCACTGGGGCGTCGATCTTGCGCCGTCCGGCGGCACACCGCTCCTTCAGACCCGGTCTGGCAGCCTTGCCGCCCTCACCATGGACTGGGCGAGCGACCCGACCCACCCTGCACTCATGCTGGCCGTGCTGAAACACCGGCAGGTCACGCCCACCGAAGACCTCGACACGTTGGAACGCGACGTGCTGCGTGGCCCGCGCCGCTGGGAAGACTTTGAAGGCCTCGAAACCCATATCGAGCGGCTCGACAAGGAAGCGCGTCATCAGGCAGAGCTACGCGGGCGTCCAGAGCCCCGCTTCGCCGCCCCGTCTCACCGCATCGTCGCCGACTTGCAGAAGAGGCTCACCAGCGCAGGACTCGGCCCGGATGGTGAGGCCATTTCCGGCCGCCGCTTCCTCGAAGCCGTCAGTGACCTCATGGCCGACCTTGGCGATGCCCCGCTGCCATGGACAGGCGAGGATGGCGCGGCGCTCTCCACCGCGATGCGCGATTTCGCTGACATCTGCGACAGCCTTGAGCCTGCCGCCGCCGAAATCTGGGCGGAGCTTTTCAAGTCCTACTGCCAGACCATCAGCGTCCGCGATGCTGGCGGTGACCATCCACGGCTAGCCATCTGGGGTCCGCTCGAAGCGCGCCTGCAAAGCGCTGACCGGCTCATCCTCGCTGGCCTCAATGAGGATGTCTGGCCAAAGCAGCCGCCGCCAGACGCCTTCCTGCCACGTAATTTTCGCAAGCGGCTGGGTCTTACCGATCCTGATGAGCGTATTGGCCTTTCGGCGCACGACTTTGCACAGATGGCCGCCGCCCCGAATGTCACGCTTATCAGCGCCCGGCGCCGCGATGACGCCCCAGCCGTCGCCTCGCGCTGGATCTGGCGGCTGACCACGCTCGCCCGCGGTGCCCTCGGTGAGGAAGAGGCCGCGCGCGTGCTTGAACCGTCAGAAGGCGCTGATCCGCGCAACTGGCTTAACTCGTTGCGCGAAGTCCCTGCCCTGCCGGATGACTACACGTCAGAGCCCCGGCCCTCGCCTGCACTCGAGGCGCGGCCTGACAAGCTCTCGGTCACGCGGATCGAGGATCTCATCCGCGACCCCTATAAGATCTACGCCCAACAAGTGCTCGGTCTCTATCCGCTCGACCCGCTCGACATGCCGGTCGATGCCCGCCCACGCGGCACCGCTATCCACGCGGCCCTCGAAAAGTTTGAGGATGAAGGCGTCGAGAAGTCAGCCGATAGCCTCGTCGCGCTGATCGAGGATGAACTTCGCAGCGCTGGGGAGCTTGAAGAAATCATCCTTGGCGGTGTGTCCGTCCGCAAGAAAGTCGCCGCAGAGTATCTCGACTGGCGCGCAGGCCGCCTCCACCTCATTGCCGGGCGCGTCCACACCGAAATCTCTGGCCAGACGGACCTCGCCGCCCCTGCCATGCCTGAAGGCCGTTTCACGGTCACAGCCAATGCTGACCGGGTGGAGCGCCATCAGGACGGCTCCATCGCCATTCTCGACTTCAAGACCGGCGATCCACCATCCGAGAAACAGGTGCGCTCAGGCCTCAACCCGCAAATGCCCCTCTCAGCCATCATCGCGCTGGGCGAAGGTTTCGAGGTGAGCGCGACCACGAAGCTTCGCAGCGACAGCGTGTCCGCGCTCACCTATGTCCGCTTCGGGTCGAAGTTCGCTGTCCGCAATATCGGGGATGGTACGGGACGTTCTATCCCCGAAAAACCCCTCGAAGAGATCATTGAGGAAACCCGCGCAGGCGTGACCCAGCTCATCGCCCGGTTTGCTGACCCGGCCCACCCTTATGTCAGCATGCCGCGTCCCGTCTGGGCGACCTATGGCTCTGACTATGCCCGCCTTGCCCGCCGGGACGAGTGGATATCGGAGAGCGGCGATGACTGATGTGATCGACTTTCCGACACCCGCCTATGCCCGCGCCCAGAAGGCGCAGGCCGATGCCGCCTTGCCGGACCGCTCCGCATGGGTCGAGGCGCATGCAGGCTCCGGCAAGACCAAGGTCCTTATCGACCGCGTTGCCCGCCTGCTCCTTCGCCGCGATGGTGGCCGCCCCGGCGCCGCGCCAGACACCATCCTCTGCGTTACCTACACCAAGGCCGCCGCAAACGAGATGCTGGGCCGCCTGTTCCGCACTCTCGGCAGCTGGTCGGTCGCAAATGATGAGGAGCTTCGCGGCGAGCTTGCCCGCCTTGAGCACCGCGCGCCGGATACCTACGAGGCCAGCGACCTCGACGCCGCCCGCGCCCTGTTCGCGCAGGCCCTCGAAACACCCGGCGGCCTCCGGATTGAGACCATCCACGCCTTCTGCGCGCGTATCCTTCGCCGTTTCCCACTGGAAGCCCGCGTCTCGCCCGGCTTCACAGAGATCGAGGACCGCGAAGCTGATGAGCTCTGGACCGACGCCCTGCGCGAACAAATCCTCCACGCGGCCGAAACCAATCCCGGCGCTCTCGCCACCCTCTCCGAAGCTGGCGGCGGCCTCGGCGCATCGGTCATCCTCTCGGCGCTGCGCGGCGTCGCCACAGACCTCACCGGCCGCGACCCGGTCGCGCTGAAAGCCGAGGTCAAAGCCGCGCTCAACGCCCCAAATGAAAGCGCCGTCGAGCTGGTCGAGAACGCAATGGGCTGCGACCTCCCCCGCGCCGACATCCAGTTGCTCGTCTCAATCCTTTCCGGCGAGACCAGCCTGAAGAAGACTGACGCCGACCTCATGGAAAAGCTGGTCGACTGTCTCTCGCATCGCCCCGCAGAAGACCGGTTCGAAACTTATTGCAGCCTCTTTCTCACCCAGGCTGGCGACTGGAAAAAGTCCAACCCCTACACCAAGGCGATCGGGGACCTCTGCCCCGAAGCCGCTGCCCTCTACCAGATGAAGGATGGCGACGGCAGCGAGGCCTTCCGCATCCGCACCCTGCTGGAGCGTCTGAAAGCCCGCCGCGCCTATGAGACCACCGCCGCGCTGATCGATATCGGCCTGCCAGTCCTCTCCGGCTACGCCGCGGGGAAACGCGCCCGCGCCGCCCTCGACTTCGATGACCTGATCGAGCGCACCAAAAGCCTCCTCACCGCCCCCGGCATTGCCGAATGGGTGCTCTACAAGCTCGATGGCGGGCTCAACCACATCCTCCTCGATGAGGCGCAGGACACCAGCCCCAGCCAGTGGGTGCTGATCAACGCCCTCGTCACGGAGTTTCGAGCCGGAATGGGCGCAGAGCGCGCCGTCGACCCACGCACCCAGTTCACCGTCGGTGACAAGAAGCAGTCCATCTACTCCTTCCAGGGCGCCGATCCTGAGCGCTTCCTGCAGGAAAAGCAGGCCTTCATCGGCGCCGAAGAGTCCCGCCACGGACAGGCCAACCTGCCGGACATGACCATGTCCTTCCGCTCGACGCCCGAAGTGCTCGGCTTCGTCGATGCGGTGTTCAATCAGGACAGTTTCGCAGGCGACCCCTTTTCCGACATGCCCCCTGATGAGGCCGACACGCTCACCCATGTCGCCAAGCGCAGCAATGAGGCTGGCCGCGTCGACCTCTGGCCCATCACGCCGCACACCGAGGAAGAAGAAGGCGACCCGTGGGACGCCCCGCTCGACCATATCAGCGAGAGCTCGCCCAAGAACCGGCTCGCCAAACAGATCGCCGCCGAGATCCGCCGCATGGTCGATGCAGGCGAACCTGTCTGGCGCAAAGGCGAACCGCAAGGCGCACGCCCCGAGGACTTCCTCATCCTCGTCAGAAAACGCGGCGCCCTCTTCAACGCCCTCATCCGCGCCCTGAAAGATGAGCACCTCCCCGTCGCAGGCGCAGACCGGCTCGTCCTGCTCGACCATATCGGCGTGCAGGACTGCCTGAACCTCATCCGCTTTGCCCTCTTCCCGTCCGATGACCTGACCCTGGCGGAAATCCTGCGCGGGCCCTTCTGCGGCCTCATCGATGACGACAATCACCTCTTCCCGCTGGCCTACAGGCGAAAGAATGAGAGCCTGTGGGACCGGCTGCAGGCCGCCACCGACCCCGTCTTCGCCCCGGCCCGCGCCTTCTGCGAGGACCTCCTCGCCCACCGCCATCTGCCCGCTTTCGACTTCCTCTCCCGCGCCCTGACGACGCGCCGCGAGGACGGCCTCTCAGGCTGGGACCGCCTCATCCAGCGCCTCGGAGAGCCTGCGCGCGACCCGGTCAGCGCCCTTATCGACCGCGCGCTCGGCTATGACATGGGCGAGGCTGCCAGCCTCCAGCTCTTCCTCGCTGAGATTGAAAGCGACACCAGCCAGCTCAAGCGCGACCTTGCCGAAGCCAATGGCGAGATCCGCGTGATGACGGTGCACGGGGCCAAGGGCCTGCAGGCCCCCATCGTCATCCTGCCGGACACGACCGGCGCAGAGAAAGCCGACACGAACGGGCTCTTCATGCTGGAAGGCGGCATCCCGGTCTATTCCAAGCGGGCTGCCGAAGACCCGGCCGTCATCGCCGCCCGCCGCCTCGCCCGCCAGACCGCACAGGCCCGTGAGTCCCGCCGTCTTCTCTATGTCGCGCTCACTCGCGCAGAGGACCGGCTGATCATCGCGGGCGCCCATCATGGCGCAAAGACAGGCGCAGGCTATACCGACACCTCGTGGTACGCGCTCTGCCGGCAGGGCTTACTCTCGCTCACGGGCGGCGACGGTGCAGACGCCGAGGAGACCCTCACCTATGGCGAGGTCCAGCCCGCGGTCACGCCAGATAGCGGCGCGAATTCCGGCCCGCCTGCCGCCCCCGCATGGACGAAACAGCAAGCCCCCGGCACGGGCCCCACCACACGCATCCGCGCGCCCAGCCGCCTGCTGACGGACACCGCGCCCGTCTCGAAACCCTTCGGCCCGGCCCGCGCTGCCGCCCTCAAGCGCGGCAAGCTCATCCACACCCTGCTGCAATACCTGCCAGAGCTCGCCCCGGATGCCCGCGAGACTGCCGCCCGCACCTGGCTCGACCGGCACGCAGACCTCGATGACACCGCCCGCGCTGAAATCCTCGCCGTCACCGTCCGCACGCTCAGCGATGACAGTTTCAGCCACGTCTTCGCCCCGGGCGGGCGCTCGGAAGCCGCAATCGTCGGTGAGATCGATACCGCCTCCGGCGCCACCATCATCAATGGCCGGGTGGACCGCCTCGTCGTCAGCGACACAGAAGTCCTCATCATTGACTACAAGACAGACCGTCCCGCCCCGGCGCGCGTGGAGGATGTCGACGCGTCCTATATCGCTCAGATGGCGGCCTATACGCACATCCTGTCAGAGACCTGGCCAAGGCGCACCGTTCGCGCGGGCCTCCTCTATACAGACGGTCCCGTCCTCTTCGAACTGCCCGCCAGCTTATTGCAGAACTCATTGGAGCGTTTAGCTGGCCGCCTTTGAAGAATCCGTACAATTCCTATCTATAAGAGCAGACAAAGAGCAAAGGAGGCAGAAATGGCCGCCGAAACGATTACAGACGACAATTTCGAAGACGCCGTATCCGGTGACAAGCCGGTCGTGGTCGACTTCTGGGCCGAGT
>DUBH01000007.1:32921-38428 GCA_012960415.1 Henriciella sp.
AATACGCTTGAATTCACCGATGCAAATTTCGATTCAGATGTCATCAATTCCGACACGCCCGTGTTGGTCGACTTCTGGGCCGAGTGGTGCGGACCGTGTAAACAGATGTCCCCCCACCTCGAAGCCGTAGCCGAGGAAATGGCCGACAAGGTGAAAGTCGCCAAGATCAATGTCGACGAAAACCCCGTCGCCGCCTCCAAATTCGGCGTGCGCGGCCTGCCAACCCTGATGATGTTCAAGGACGGCAAAGTCACCGCCACCCATCTCGGCGCGATGTCCAAACAACGCATCGCCGAATGGATCAAGGAAAGCGCATAAACCCGCGCTGACCTGCCAGATACCGAAAAGCCCGCCCGGCCAAGCCGCGGCGGGCTTTTCTTTGCGCGCTAGTTAAACCTCTCCCCACCATGCAGCCTCATCCTGAGCCTGTCGAAGGATGAAGCCCCAAGCACCGACCTCCCATTCCTGTCATCCCGGAAGAGCAGCAGGCTCTATCCGGGACCCATGGCGGCTAGATGCACTGGTCCAAACCAGACCTCCCCCTCTCCCGATCGCGGGAGAGGGGTCAGGGGTGAGGGCACCGAAGCGAGCGGCTGTCCCGACCTTCCGCCAATCGCCAACGACCCAGCCCCATCAGGGTGAGCGCGGTCTCAACCGCCATGGGTCCCGGATATTCGCTGAAGCGAATTCCGGGATGACGGCAAAGGTAAGTGTGGTCGCTCAAGCCGGGCCTTCCCCACACGTCACCCATGGACGAAACCCCGCTTGCCCCGTACGCCATCCTCAACGAAAAAACACGGAGGAGACCCGCCCATGGAGCCGTACCAGCCGCTTTCCCGCTCGATCAAAGGCAAGACCGCCCTCATCACCGGCGCCGCCTCCGGCATGGGCCGGGCCACCGCCCACCTCTTTGCCCATGAAGGCGCGAATGTCGCCGTGACTGACCTCAAACAGGACGCCGTCGACAAGGTCGTGGAAGAGATCAAGGCCGCCGGCTTCGACAACGTCAAAGGCTGGGCCATGGATGTCGGCGATGGCGACGCCATCAAGCGCGTCGTCAAGGAAGCCGCCGAACATTTCGGCGGCCTCGAAATCCTCGTCAACAATGCAGGTTTCGCCATCCCGGCCAATGTCGCCGAAGAAAGCTATGAGGATAGCTGGGGCCCCAGCATCAACGTCATGCTGACCAGCCACCAGCGCGCCATCCGCGCGGCCCTGCCCTACATGCGCAAGGCAAAGTTCGGCCGCATCGTGAACGTCGCCTCCACTGAAGGCCTCGGTGCGACCCCCGGCAACAGCCCTTACGTCGCTGCCAAGCATGGCGTGATCGGTCTCACCCGCGGTCTCGCCTGCGACCTTGGGCGAGAGGAAGACATGGACATCACCGTCAACTGCATCTGCCCCGGCCCCATCCGCACCGGCATCACCGCCGGCATCTCCGAAGAGCACAAGACCATCTACGCCAAGCGCCGCGTGCCGCTGCGCCGTTACGGCATCCCCGAAGAAGTCGCCAATATGACCCTTTCCGTCGTGCTGCCCGCCGCAAGCTTCCTCAACGGCGTCCACATCCCCGTCGATGGCGGCCTGACGATCAAGAATGCTTGAGAATGGAATACCTCGACATCCCATGCAATTTCGTAGCGAACTTCTGGGTCGGAGATAACCTCGTCGAAAATGCTGATGCCCTTTGCGCTCTTACTCGAGCAAACAAAGGTGGCGTTTTTAACAAACTAATCTCCGTGCAATCGGGTGCGATGGTCGAAACCTATCTTACTGAAATCGTCTTCCGGGCGCAGAATTATTCACAAGAAGGTGTGCCGAACATCCCCGACGAAGATCGTGCTCTAATTGCAGAAAAGACGTTGGATAAATTCGCGACAATCGTTGATTGCTTCAGAAGACATAAGGTTCTCGATGTCTTGGCGCCCGACATTTACGATGAGTTGCATCGGCTGCGGAAGTTTCGAAACAAGATCCACATACATGCCAAAACCTTTCCCGAGCTATCCCAGCACGAGAAAGACATCTTCACCGACGACATCGTAAATTGGTGTCTTCGGCTGAACTGTACAATCGCCAAATTTCTTAGCGAGCAAATGCCTAGGCCAGAGCGCCTGCACGTATTCACGGAACACATGTCGCTACCTAGTCCCTAGCCGCGCTTCAAATCCTCACGCTAAAGGAACCTAACTCAGCATCGGAAATTCCAGCTCGGGTAGCCGGTCAACATCTTTCATCAAACGCAGATGCACAAAGCGGTCGAAGATCATCCAAGCGCGTGTTTGATCATCGTCGTTACGGGCTGCTTTGTCGCGCACTCGTTGGCCATGCCTCGCATTTGCGGCGCTCAGCCTTACAACGTCTATGAATGATCGCTCGACGTTCAATCGACGCCTCAGTTCAGTCCACTGAGCTTTCTCGCTTTTGTCTGGTGTAAGACAGTGTCGAAGCGCTTCGATTACGCGATAGCAATTGATCGCGGAGGCAAAAGGGTTCTCCGTTCCTCTTATCAAGTCATCCAGCGCCAATAGGGCGTTTGGCTCGCCCACGAGTAGGTTGAAAATATCGGATTCTACAACTCCACGCTTGAACGTCCACGCACCGTTTAAGTGCGGGTATTGAAAATCTATTTGCGACTCATTCCCCCAACTGTCGACGAAAGTATCTGGCATAAAGTTCAGAATAACCTGGCTGGACAGAGCCACTACATTCAACACCGACTGACCATACATTCGAGCGCGATTATATGCGAGAGACAATCGAGAATTACTTGGCTGAGAAACCAAGTCTTTGAACTGGCATTTAACGGAAAGAATGCTTCCCTTCGCTGTTATCGAATACTGAGTTTGCTCGCCCCACGGCTGGGCTTCATTGACCAAGAAAGGAGCTGATAAGTCCAATCGTTTGTGGTTGGGCAGAATTGGACCCTTGAAGGTTACTTCAGTCATGCTTCACTCCAAGTTGAACGAGCAGGCATCAGGATAGTGATGCGCGGCGAGTGCTCGCGCTATCAATTTCTTCCCACCGCACACCGCCCCGCCTTATCCTCCCTCCCATGACCCAGCTCACCGGTTTCATCGAGGAAGGCTTTTCCACTGTCCGTGAGGCGGTGGTGGAGGTGATGGACCGGTTGAGCGTGGATTTCAGGCCGGAGGTGACGCAGACGCTCGCGCGCCATGCCCGCAAGCAGATCAAATTCATTGAGATCCTGCTGCGCCGCCTGATCCTGCTGCTCGCTTCAGAAATCGAGCTGGTCCCGCCCGCAAAAGCGACCTCCACCCCACCGCCGCGCGAACCTCAGACCACCAGAACCAGAGCAGGCACCTTCAAACTCCTGCCAAAGCTTGGCCAGGCCGGAACACCGTTTGAGCGGCTTCGCGCCCTGCACACGGCACCCTCACGCAGAAACACCGCCAGTGCACCACTGCTGCACCGTCTCAGCACACTCCTGCACCACCTTGAGAACCCGATGCCGCTCGCCCGGCGCATGGCGCGCATCATTGACCACCTCAAAGCCGAAGGTGAGCCGCGCCCCGTCATCCTGCCGCTGGCCGGTCTGCACCGCGCAGGCCCGCAGCTCGCCCTCCTCACAAGCAGCCTCATGCTGCACGGTAATGATGTGCTGCGAGACTGGTTCGATACGAGCTGACGGGGGGACATTCGAGGCCACATCCCACAGATCCGCCGGGTCTGTGGCCGCAATTGCTGCGTTTGGCGGCTTCATCCTTCGACAGGCTCGGGATGAGGACCGATCGGAGGAAAGTGTTTTTAAGCTGAACCTCATCCTGAGCGAAGTCGAAGGACGGGAGGAAGGAAGTAGCAAAACCTAGTCCGGCAGCTCATCATTCAGGGCCAGCACCTTGCCCGCCAGATAGAGCGAACCACAGATCAGGATGCGCTCTGCACCCGCCGCGCGGGCTGCTTCCATCGCGGCGCGGAAGCTCTGATGGGCCTCGGCGCCCGCCCCCGCTTCGCGGGCCGCACTGGCGAGCTCGTCGGGCGTGAAACTGTTCTCATTATTGTCGATGGGGCAGGTAAAGACGCGAAGGCCGGGCCGGTTGAGAGCGGCGAAAAAGCCGCGCGCATCCTTATTGGCCAGCATGGCCGAGACGAGCATCGTCCGCTTGGCAGGCTCTTCGCTGTCCAGCGTGTCGAGGACCGCAGAAAGCGCCCGTCCAGCATGGGGATTATGACCGCCATCGAGCCAGACAGGCTTCTCGCCGGCAAGCGCGGTGACGGGGCCGGTTGAGAGCCGCTGCATCCGGGCAGGCCAGCGGGCAGAGGCTGCTCCTTTGGCGACGGCGTCGGGGGTAATGCCCTGAATATTGGCCGCTTTCAGCGCCTTTGCGGCAAGGGCGGCATTGGAAAACTGGTGCTCGCCCCAAAGGCCCAGCGGCGGCTGGATCAGGGCGAGGTCATCGGGGGTGAGGAAGTCGATTTGGTTGCCGGTGCGCGCGGCTTCGGCCTCCAGCGCAGCTTTCGCCTCTTCATTCTGGATGGCGGAAACGGCCAGGCAGCCTGGCTTCAGAATGCCCGCCTTGTCCGTCGCGATCTTGGTGATCGTATTGCCGAGAAAGGCCTGATGATCGAGGTCGATGGGGCAGAAAACACTACAGGCGGCGGCCTTGATGACATTGGAGGCATCATACCGCCCGCCAAGCCCAACCTCGAGAATGAGGAGGTCTGCCGGGGTCTCATGAAAGGCGAGGAAGCTGGCGGCCTGCGCCGCCTCGAAATGGGTGATCTGGCGGCGCCCTTTGAGGGCGGCTTCAACCCGCTCGAGGCAGGAGACGAGGTAGTCGTCCTCGATCAGCTTGCCGGAAAGCCGGATCCGCTCATTGAAGCGGACAAGATGCGGCGAGGTTGAAGTATGGACGGAAAGCCCCGCCGCCTCTGCCATGGCGCGGATAAAGGCAACCGTAGAGCCTTTGCCATTCGTGCCGCCGACATGGATGACGGGGGGAAGATCGAGATGCGGATTTCCAAGCTCCTCCAGCACGACCAGAAGCCGGTCGAGTGCGAGGATGCGGTCTTTGGGATTGTAGCGTTCGAACCGTTTGAGCGCCGTTTCGACGCCAAGCTGGGCGTCGATCAAGCTTTCTTGCCCTTGGACTTGTCTTTGGCTTCCGGTGCTGGAACGTCGGCCATAGGCGCCTTGAGCGGTCCGATCGGCGTCTCATCCGTGGCGCGTTTCGGCATCAGATGGGCGAGGATACGGCCCACAGTTGCTTTCAGTTCGCGCCGGTCTCTTACGATATCGACCTGGCCCTTCTGGCGCAGGAATTCAGACCGCTGGAAGCCGTCTGGAAGCTTCTCGCGGATGGTCTGTTCGATCACGCGCGGGCCGGAGAAGGCAATCATGGCGCCCGGCTCAGCGATATGAACGTCGCCGAGCATCGCATAGGAGGCCGAAACACCGCCCGAGGTCGGGTCGGTCAGAACAACGATGTAGGGAAGGCCAGCTTCGCGGACTTCATCAATGGCAAGCGTCGTGCGCGGCATCTGCA
>DUBH01000007.1:38477-42922 GCA_012960415.1 Henriciella sp.
ATGAGGGAAAGTGTCCCCTCCTGCATGCGCGCGCCGCCCGAAGCGGTACAGACGATGAATGCGGCCTTGCGGGCAACCGCAAGCTGGGCGGCCGCGATAAAGGCTTCACCGGCTGCCATGCCGAGCGAGCCGCCCATGAAGGCGAAGTCCTGCACCAGCACGACGGCGGGCTTGCCCTTGATGCGTCCGAAGGCGGCCGACATGCAGTCTTCCTGCGAGATTGGCGGGCTCGCGTCCGGGCTCTCTTCCTTCTCGCGGGCAGCCAGTTTGGACTTGGCGGCCTTCAGGCGGGACGGATAAGGCTTGTCATCGCGGAATTTGAGTGGGTCCTGCGGAACCGGCGGAAGCTGCAGCGGCTCCCAGCGCTCATTGTCGAAGAAGAGGCGGAAACGGCGGCGCGGCGAAATGCGAAGATGCGCGCCTGCCGGGGTGACATACCAGCTCTCTTCCAGGTCGGAGCGATAGACGAGCTCACCGGACTTGGGGCATTTGACCCAGAGATTATCGGGCGTGTCCTTCTTTGAAGACAGGAAGGTCTTCAAACCGGGCGTTCTGAAATTGGTGAGCCAGTTCATGTCAGAGTCACTCCTAAACTGTACTGCCTAGTTTCGCCCGGCATCGGCGAGGGCGCCAGACAGTTCTGCTGCCAGCGCGCCGATTTTAGACGGAATTTCATCCGGCGTGCCCGCTTCCAGAGATGTTCGCACATGATCCACGAATGCGGACCCGACGACAACCCCATCTGCAATAGCGGCCATGGCGGCGGCTTGTTCCCCCGTCCGCACGCCGAATCCGACGCAGACCGGCAGGCCGGAAACGCGCCGGGCGCGCTCCACACCTTCGCGGATATCTTCCGGATCGGCAGAGCCAGACCCGGTCACGCCGGCAACGGCGACATAGTAGAGAAAACCCGAAGCGCCCTCTGCGACCTTGGCAATGCGCTTCTCGGTCGTGGTCGGCGTCGCCAGGCGGATGACGGAAATCTCATGGTGCGCATATGCTTCGCGCAGCTCATGATCTTCCTCAGGCGGCAAGTCGACCAGAATGGTGCCATCGATACCCGCATCCGCAGCGGCATCGGCGAAAGCCTCATAGCCGATATGGAAGACCGGATTGGCATAGCCCATCAGGATCAGCGGCGTATCCTGATCGTCTTCGCGAAAACGTTTTGCCAGAGCCAGAACGTCGGTGAGCTTCGTGCCGGCCTTCAGGCTGCGCTGGCCAGCACGCTGGATGGCGGGGCCGTCTGCCATCGGATCGGTGAAAGGCGCGCCAAGCTCAATGATGTCCGCGCCATTGTCGCGCAGGGCGCAAAGCGCCTTGTAGCTGGTCTCAAGGTCCGGGTCGCCCGCCATGATATAGCTCACCAGCGCGGCGCGGCCTTCGGCGCGAACCTTGTCGAACCGTGCAGTAATTCGGGATGTCGGCATTAGCGGGAGGGCGCTTCCGTGTTTTCTTCAAGCCACGCTGCATACTCACCCAGCACATGAGTGCAAGGCCAGGCTACCATAGCTGGTACATCATAGGGGTGGAGGCTCGTCACAAGGGTTTCGAGCGCGTCCCAGCAGCTCTCGACCGATTTCAGCCAGAGAATATGCTCAAACGCCTGCTCAACAACGCCTTTCCAGAGATAGGTGGACGAAACCGGACCTTCGATATTGCCGCAAGCGGCCAACCGCTGTTCAACCGCTGCATCAGCGATCTGCTGGGCGACATCCTGCGACGGGCAGGTGATCCGTATGAGGAGCGCTTTGGTCATCCCCTAGATCTCCATCCCGAGATGTTCGGCGACAGAGAAGATGTCCTTATCGCCGCGCCCGCAGAGGTTCATGATGAGGATCTGGTCCTTGTCCATCGTCTTACAGACATCGCCGAGCCGGGCGATCGCGTGGGCTGGCTCCAGCGCCGGGATGATCCCTTCCAGACGCGTGCAAAGCTGGAAGCCTTCAAGCGCTTCCTTGTCAGTACAGGTGAGATACTCAGCCCGTCCCATGTCGCGAAGGAAGGCGTGCTCTGGCCCGATGCCTGGATAATCCAGACCTGCCGAAATCGAGTGAGCGTCGATGATCTGGCCGTCTTCGGTCTGCAGGAGATAGGTCTTGTTCCCATGCAGAATGCCCGGCTTGCCGCCATTCAGGGCCGCCGCATGCTGGCCTGTCTCAATGCCATGGCCGGACGCCTCGACGCCGATCAGGCGCACGCCTTCATCCTCAATGAAGGGATGAAACAGACCGATCGCGTTCGACCCACCGCCGATACAGGCCATGACGGCATCTGGAAGCCGCCCTTCGCGTTCCTGCATCTGGCTCTTGGCTTCCTGACCAATCACCGACTGGAAGTCGCGAACCATCTCTGGATAGGGGTGTGGGCCAGCCGCCGTGCCGATGACATAGAAGGTGTCGTGCACATTGGTGACCCAGTCGCGCAGCGCTTCGTTCATGGCGTCTTTGAGCGTACCAGTGCCGGATGACACAGGCACGATCTCAGCGCCCAGCATCTTCATCCGGAAAACGTTCGGCTTCTGACGCTCGACATCGGTTGCGCCCATGAACACGACGCATTGCAGGCCGAAGCGGGCGCAGACCGTCGCCGTCGCCACGCCATGCTGGCCCGCGCCGGTTTCGGCGATGATGCGCGTCTTGCCCATGCGCTTGGCGAGCAGGACCTGGCCAAGGCAATTATTGATCTTGTGCGCGCCGGTATGATTGAGCTCATCGCGCTTGAAGTAGATCTTCGGCCCGCCAAAATGGTCGCTCATCCGTTCGGCATGATAGAGCGGGGACGGACGGCCGACATAGTTGCGCCAGAGGTCATCCATCTGGTCGATGAAGGCTGGGTCTTTCTTTGCGGCGCGGTACTCATCCTCAAGCTCGAGGATGAGGGGCATCAGCGTCTCAGCGACGTAGCGCCCGCCAAATTCGCCGAAGCGGCCCTTCTCGTCGGGCCATTGTGCCCATGTGTTTGGCTTGTTCATGAGAGCCCTCATAATCTGCACTTTTCGCCGCCGCAATGAAGGTCCGCACGAGGTCGGCATCCTTGATGCCGCGCTGGCGTTCCACGCCTGACGACACATCGACGGCGGGTGCCCCGGTTGCCTTGATTGCGCCCGCTACATTGTGCGGGGAGAGCCCCCCGGCAAGGAGCCAAGGTGTCGCTGGCGCCCAGCCGTTCAGAATGGTCCAGTCGAAAGCGGCGCCATGCCCGCCTGTGCGCGACGCGCCTTCTGGCGGCTTGGCATCGATCAGCAGCCTGTCGGCAGAGCGATAGCGGTGAGCGGCGTCTTCCAGTTCTCCGCGGGTCGAGACACCGACCGCCTTCCAGACCTCGACAGAGGACGGCAGGCTGGCGCGCAGACTAGAGACAAATTCTGGCGACTCCTTGCCATGCAACTGGAACACGTCCGGCATGACGGCGCCGCCAACGCCGCGCAGAATGGCAGGATCAGGGTCCGACAGGAGTAGGACAGAGCGAACATTATGGGAGGCGGCCGCCAGCATCAGGTCAGTGACCCGATCAAATCGCGTCGCGCCGCTGCCAAGAACATTTCGCGGACTGGCTGGCACGAGGACAAAGCCGACCCAGTCAGCCCCAGCCTCCGCTGCGACCTTCACCATGTCGGCGTCCGAAATTCCGCAAATCTTGACCTCTGCCATGGGGCCTAGGTCAGCCCGGCGTGCAGCCCTGTCAAGCGACGAGACTAGTTGATGACCTGATTGGCCTCGACGATGCGCCGCCTGCGCGGTCCCCAGCGGAATTGCTCCGTCTCCCGCGTCATGCCGCACGCCCGCAGCGTGCCATTGTCACGGTAGAGCCCAAAGCGGCGGCGTGCGGCGACAGGTTTGCGGCTTGGTCCATGAATCCCGACGACTGTGACATGGAATTCAAGCGGGTTTTCACGGGTCAGTCCGCTGGTGCCGATCTCTCCACGATGAACGGAGAATCGTTCCAGCAATTCCTCGAAAGAGCCAAGCTCGAGCGCCTCGCCATGGGAGAGCGGGGTCTGGAAGGAACGCGAGTGATTGTCGGCGGCAGGCTCTGTAATGTCGCTCAGCTGGTCCTCACCATCCCTGTGAACCCGCGCCGTCAGATTCTGGATGTGAAAACTGCCTTCGCTCATGTTTGAAATGAAACAGCGCGCGGCAGCGTCCGATTTCAGCGAAGAAGAGATGATCAGGCTGGAACGGCGCTGGCGGATGATCCCGTTCAGCATGAGCTGAAGGTAGACCACCCACACCATCACCATGATCACGTTGGCAACCGCGCTGATGGCCGAGGAATTATTGCTGATGAAGTCCAACATGGGCGCGGCAACGCAAGGTGGCCGGTCGGAGTTTCAAAGCTTTTCAGTAGAAAAGGAAGTGGCGGTGAGACAGGGATTCGAACCCTGGATACGATTGCTCGTATACACGCGTTCCAGGCGTGCGCCTTCAACCACTCGGCCACCT
>DUBH01000008.1:0-3491 GCA_012960415.1 Henriciella sp.
CGCTACCTCTGCCCACCAGCCGCCCAGAAGTACGTCGCCGAGTCGATGAAGCAGCCGGAGATCTACTATCAGAACAATGTGGCGGGCACGCTGAGCCTGCTTGAGGCGATGCGTGCCGCTGATGTGCGCAGGCTCGTCTTTTCTTCGTCCTGCGCGACCTATGGCGTACATGAAGAACTGATCACCGAAGAGACGCCGCAGGTACCGATCAACCCCTATGGCGCGTCCAAGATGATCGCGGAGCGCATGATCCAGGATTTCGGCATGGCGCATGGTCTGGAATCGGTGATCCTTCGCTATTTCAATGCGGGCGGCGCCGACCCGGCAGGTGAGATTGGCGAACGCCACGATCCAGAACCGCATGTTATTCCGTTAGCGATCATGGGCGCCATGGACGGCACCTTCACCTTCACCATCAACGGGACCGATTTCGACACGCGCGACGGCACGCCGGTGCGCGACTATGTCCATGTCAGTGACCTTGCCGACGCGCATTGGCGCGCGCTCGATTATCTGGATGCAGGCGGCGAGAGTGATGTCTTCAATCTCGGGACGGGTCGGGGCGTTTCAGTCAGCGAGCTCGCGGACGCAGTCTCGCGCGTAGCTGGCAAGCCTGTGCCGCGCCAGTCAGGCGCGCGGCGTCCGGGTGATCCGCCATCGCTTGTCGCCTCAGCCGCGAAGGCTGAGCGCGTGCTGGGCTGGCGCCCGCAGCGTTCAGATATCGATACGATCCTTGAGACGGCCTGGGCCTGGCACCAGAAGGACAATCACAAGTCCCGCCCAGATAATTAGGTGGTGACCGGCGACACGTCCCCATAGACGATGAAATGAGGATTGTCGTAGCCGCGCTCGCGCTTGCCATAGCGAAGCGGTGCGCCGTCTTCAGTCAGAACCACAGCGCCTGCGGCCTCGGCGACGGCCTGACCGGCAGCGGTGTCCCACTCCATGGTGCGGCCCATGCGCGGATAGAGGTCAGCCTCACCTGCGCCCAACAGGCAGAACTTGAGCGATGAGCCGGCGGAGATGATCTCATCGACCTTGAACTTTTTCAGGAAGGCGTCGGTCTCTGGTGAGCGATGAGATTTGGACGCGATGGCGGTGACGCCAGCGTCCGGGCATTTGCGGATGTGCAGCGGGCGGCGCGCGTGTGCGGACGGGACAGGCGCGCCCGGTTTCACATCAGCCTGCCAGGCGCTGTCCGGGCCATCGGCAACGAACAGACGGTTGAGTGCTGGGGCATAGACGACGCCCATGACAGGCTTGCCATGCTCGATGATGCCAATGTTCACGGTGAATTGGCCATTGCGGTTGATGAATTCGCGCGTGCCATCCAGCGGATCGACGAGGGCGAAGCGATGGCCATGCTCCGGGATCTTGCCGGCGGAGACGGATTCTTCGGCGATGACCTTGAGGTCCGGTTCTGCCGCTTTCAGCCCGTCTAGGATCAGGATTTCGGCCTTGGCGTCGGCTTCGGTGACAGGGGAGGCGTCATCCTTTCGCTCGACATCGAAGTCGGTGGAATAGATGTCCATCACCAGCTTGCCTGCGTCGAGTGCGATGCGTGCCAGCTGTTCGCCTGTAATCGTCGTCATGCCGTCTCCTATAGGGCGGGATCGTCGGTCAGCGGCGCTTATGCCCACGTTTCTGTGGCGGCGCAAATGCGCTGGGCGATGTTCATCGCGTCGAAGGCGTGACGGCTTGTGCCATGACGCAGGGGCGCCTTGCCGGACACAGCCTCGATGAATTCGGCAAGTTCCTGTTCGGCAAAGTCGACGCGCTCATACTCGGTCACGGTTTCGTCCGGGTTCGGCACGTTCCGCCCGCTCTCATTCTGCATGAGCTGGGCATGGATCAGCATCTCCGGGCCGTAGTCTTCAAGGCCGGGAAGGTGACCATCCAGCCAGACATAGCCGCGCTCATAGCCAAGCTCGAGCCGGAAGGTCTGGCGCCATGAGGTTGCCGAGGCATGCAGCTGCGCAATCGCGCCATTGCCGGATTTCAGCATCGCGAAGAGGTTCGCATTTCCGCCTCGCCCTTCTGGGCACATGGCTTTGACGCTTTCGAACGGGCCGAAGAAGACGTGCAGCAGATCCAGCATATGGATGCCATGTCCCAGCAGGACGCCGTGCTTCTCCGCGTCAGGGCCGGGATAGCCTGCATGGCCATAGACGGCGCGGGCTGTGAGCAGCTCGCCATAAGGCTGCGTGCGCACAAGGTCTTCAGCGGCGCGAACGCTGCCATGATAGCGCAGCGAGCAGCCGAATTTCAGGATGGCGCTGCTCTTGGTTTCGGCTTCGCGCAGATTGATGATGTCCTCGACCGTCAGCCCGCCGGGAAGTTCACTTAGGACATGGATGCCGGCAAGAAGCGCGCGTCTTGCTGCATCGGCTGCCTGCTCTGCCGGAAGGGCAAGGATCAGCGCATCAACCTGTTTGCGATTGAGCAGGCCGGACCAGTCAGCGTCTGCAAAGCGGGCGACCTGCGCGGCAGAAAAGCTGCGAACGATGCGCGCATTCTCGCTGGCTTCGACCGCCTTCAGGCGTTCGACGGCGAGGGGGCTTTTTCCGAGGATTGCAAAACGCAACGCTTTCATCAGCGGGGACTCTGGACCGGCAGAAACAGGCTTCCCGGGTAACCAGTCCGCAGGCGCGCGGCAACTCTCCGTCTGCGGCTCAGGGGCGGATATTCCAGTCGGTGAGGGTGAGGTCGCCCGCGTCATCGAGACTGAAGACGCCATAGGCACCGGTCTTCAGTTTCAGATTTTCATGCTGGCTGCTGTCAGGCTTCAGCCCAGCTGCCGTCAGGGCAAAGCGGGCGATGCCATTACTGGTCACGATGAGGACCGGGCCGTCGCCCGCGGATTTGGCGAGCTTGGCGAACAGGCTCTGCCATTGGCCTTCAATGGCGGCGGGGTCGAAACGCCAGCCGGGCGGGGGGACGGCGTCCCGCTCCCACGCATCGAGCGCGTCCTGACCGATGCGGGCGATGACGGCGTCCTCGGGCCGGTTTTCGTCCGGGCCGTAATCGATCTCACGCAGGAAGTTGCCGATCTCCAGCTCTGGCGGGTTTGCCTGCGCCGAGAGGATGGCGTCAGCGGTCTGGCGGGTACGCTTCAAGGGGCCAGCGATTGCCTGGGCAAAGGTAGTGCCTTTTTCGGCAAAATGCGTGCCGAGTGCGGCGGCCTGCGCCTCTCCCGACGTAGAAAGCGCCAGATCAGTGCGGGCGCCAACGCGGGTGACGGTGTCGCCCTTGTCGAATGTATTGCCGTGGCGAACAATATAGAGCGTGCGGGCCATTAGCGAGGCGCCTTCATTGGGTCGCCGCTCTCAGCAATGAGGTCTTCTGCGAAGCGGGCATCTTCTGGCGTATCGATGCCCCACATCGCATTCGCGCCGGGCTCGACGGCGACGGTCATAATGCTCATGCCGTTTTCAAGGAAGCGCAGCTGTTCGAGGCCTTCCAGCTCTTCATAGTGGCCGACGGGCAGGCTC
>DUBH01000008.1:3527-7322 GCA_012960415.1 Henriciella sp.
GCGGAAACCGTAAAGCCCGATATGGCGGAAGACGGGTGAGAGCGGCCCGGCGGCGCGCAGCTTCTCCTCCTTACGGATCGCCGGGATGATCTGTTTGGAGAACCAGAGCGCCATCCCGTCGCTGCGCCTTATGCAGCTGGTCCCGCTGAAAGGCTCACGTGTCTTCTGTTCGCGGATGGTGTCGAGGGCGGGCCAGTCGAGCTGGACGACAGGTGTGACGACATCGGCGGTCGTCGTGGTGGCAGCTTCGATCAGCGCGCTCAGATAGGCGGGCGGGGTGAAGGGGGCGTCGCCCTGTAGGTTCAGGATGAAGTCTGGCGCCTCGCCTTGCGCGCGGGCGGCGGCGAGGGCGCGGTCGGTGCCCGATGGCAGGTCCGGGTCGGTCATCACGGCGGGCACGCCGATCTCTGCGGCGTGGTCCATAATGGCACTGTCGTCAGTTGCGATCACATAGGATGTGTCGGAGCGGGCGGCGGCGACGCGTGCGGCGACATCAGCCACGCGGGATACCAGAGAATGGCCTGCAATCTGGTGCAGCGGCTTTGCCGGAAACCGGGTCGACCCGATCCGCGCGGGGATGACGATAAGTGTCTTCATGGGCTCGTCCGTCTATCAAACGCCTGTGGGCGGTCTGCGCGTGAGAGGGCGTTTCGTCAAGCTTGGCGCTCTGCCTTGGAACGGTGCAAGTTTAGCAAACACCGTGTCTGACTTGACCGTCTCTGTATTGTTGGCTTGAGACGTGCTTGTTACCTAGCCGCGACCTGGCCACAAACCGGACTAATCATGACGACACTGACCCATCTCGACCGGCTCGAAGCCGAGAGCATCCACATCCTGCGCGAAGTGGCAGCCTCGATGCAAAATCCGGTGATGATGTATTCGATCGGCAAGGACAGCTCTGTCCTGCTGCACCTCGCACGTAAGGCGTTCTATCCGGGGCCGATCCCGTTTCCGCTGCTGCATGTTGATACGACATGGAAGTTTCGCGAGATGATCGCGTTCCGCGATGCGTTGAAGGATGATCCGAACATCGACCTGCTGGTCCATATCAATGAGGAAGGTGTCGAGCAGGGCGTCGGACCTTTCACGCATGGGTCTGCGGTGCACACTGACATCATGAAGACACAGGCGCTGAAACAGGCGCTGACCAAATACAAGTTCGACGCCGCGATTGGTGGGGCCCGCCGCGACGAGGAAAAGTCCCGCGCCAAGGAGCGCATCTTCTCGTTCCGCTCAGCCCAGCATCGGTGGGACCCGAAGAACCAGCGCCCGGAGCTCTGGTCGCTCTACAATGCGCGGATCAAGCCGGGTGAGAGCGTCCGCGTCTTCCCGATCTCCAACTGGACCGAGCTCGATATCTGGCAGTACATCTATCAGGAGAATATCGACATCGTGCCGCTTTACTTTGCCGATGAGCGCCCTGTGGTCGAGCGCGACGGCATCATGGTGATGGTCGATGATGACCGATTGCCGCTGGAGCCAGGCGAGAAACCTGAAATGAAGAAGGTGCGCTTCCGCACGCTTGGCTGCTATCCGCTGACCGGTGCTGTAGAGTCTGAAGCGTCCACCATTACCGAAATCATCGAGGAAATGCTGCGCACGACCACGTCTGAGCGCGAAGGCCGCGCCATCGACAAGGATGCGCCCGCCTCCATGGAAATGAAAAAGCAGGAGGGCTATTTCTGATGGACGGTTACGCAGCCCCTGATTTCGCAAATATCGAGGAATATCTCGACAGTCAGCTGAAGAAGTCGCTCCTGCGCTTCATCACCTGCGGCTCTGTCGATGATGGCAAGTCGACCCTGATCGGCCGGCTCCTCTACGAGTCGAAGATGATCTTTGATGACCAGCTCGCCTCGCTGAAAAATGAGTCCAAGAAGTTCGGCACGCAGGGCGAAGAGATTGACTTCGCGCTTCTGGTCGATGGTCTTGCCGCAGAGCGCGAGCAGGGCATCACGATCGATGTCGCCTATCGCTTTTTCTCGACTGACCGGCGCAAATTCATCGTCGCCGACACGCCGGGCCATGAGCAGTATACGCGCAACATGGCAACGGGCGCCTCGACGGCGGACCTTGCCATTGTGATGATCGATGCGCGCAAGGGCGTGCTGACGCAGACGCGCCGTCACAGCTTCATCGTGTCGCTTCTGGGTATCCGCAATGTCGTCCTCTGCATCAACAAGATGGACCTTGTCGGCTATGACCAGGACGTCTTCGATGAGATCGAGGCGGACTATCGCGAGTTCGCCGCTGATTTCGGGTTCGAACATATTCAGGCCATCCCGGTGTCTGCGCTTGCTGGCGACAATGTCGTGGTGAGCAGCGAGAATACGCCCTGGTATGACGGCCCGCCGCTGATGGAATATCTCGACACGGTCGAGATCGCCTCGGACGCGCAGGAGAAGCCCTTCCGCATGCCGGTCCAGTGGGTGAACCGCCCGAACCTCGATTTCCGCGGATTTGCCGGTCAGGTCGTGTCCGGCACGATCAAGCCGGGCGACGGCGTGCGCGCCCTGCCATCTGGCAAGACCAGCAAGGTGGCGCGCGTCGTGACCATGGGCGCCGACCTCGATGAGGTCGTTGAAGGCCAATCCGTGACGATAACGCTGGAAGACGAGATCGATATCTCGCGCGGCGATGTCATCTGCGCCGACAAGTCGCCTGCCGAAGTCTCCGACCAGTTCCAGACCACCATGATCTGGATGTCGGACAGCCCGATGCTGCCGGGCCGGTCCTATGTGATGAAGATCGGTGCGCGCGAATGCCAGATGCAGGTGACCGAACAGCGCCACCGCATCGACGTGAACACCCGTGCCCACGAAGCAGCCAAGACGCTAGGTCTCAATGAGATCGGTATCGTCAATGTCGCGCTGGACCGAGAGGTCGCGTTCGACCCCTATAATGCCAACCGGCGCATGGGCGGGTTCATCGTCATCGACCGGATGACGAATGAAACGGTCGGCCTCGGCCTTATCAATTTTGCGCTACGCCGTGCCTCCAACATCCACCGCCAGTCAATGGATGTGAGCAAGGAGCTGCGGGCCTCGATGAAGGGCCAGAAGCCGGTCATGCTCTGGTTCACAGGGCTTTCGGGCGCGGGCAAATCGACGGTCGCGAACCTCGTCGAGAAGCGCCTCGCGGCGATGGGCAAGCACACCTATACGCTCGACGGCGACAATGTCCGCCACGGCCTCAACAATGACCTTGGCTTCACCGATGCCGACCGGGTGGAGAATATCCGCCGCGTCGGCGAGGTCTCGAAACTGATGCTGGATGCGGGCCTGATCGTGCTGGTCTCCTTCATTTCCCCGTTCCGGGCCGAACGGCGCATCGTTCGCCAGATGGTCGAGGATGGTGAGTTCTGGGAAGTCTTTGTCGACGTGCCGCTGAATGTCGCGGAAAGCCGCGATGTGAAGGGCCTCTACAAGAAAGCGCGCGCGGGTGAGATCAAGAACTTCACCGGTATCGACAGCCCGTATGAAGCGCCCACCGATCCGGAAATCCATATCGACGCTGACAAGCTGGCCCCGGAAGAGGCCGCAGAGCTGATTATCTCACGGCTGGAGCAGGCAGGCCTGATCGGGGGCTAGACGTCCCCCGGTCAGGGCGATGTCTCAGGTGTCGCCCGAAAGGGTGGTGCCCGGCGCAGCGTAACGGCGGGCGCGCCAGACATGGGGGCGCCTGCGACTAAGCGTGATGGGGCTCCAGTGCATGGCGCGGGAGATCTGCCAGCTAGACAGCTTCTTCTCGCGCTGGACTTTGCGGCGGGCCTTCATCGTGTCGCCAAACCGGCCG
>DUBH01000009.1:0-18081 GCA_012960415.1 Henriciella sp.
TGCCTGCGCGCAGGCATCGGCGCTGGCCCAGGCCCATTGGAAATTATATCCGCCAAGCCAGCCGGTGACGTCGACACACTCACCGATGAAGTAAAGGCCTGGCTGGTTCCTGCTTTCCATTGTCTGGGAAGAAAGCCCATCGGTATTGATGCCGCCTGCGGTTACTTCGGCCGTGCGCCAGCCTTCTGTGCCAACAGGGACCACCCGCCATTTTTTCAGGGCGAGGGCGATATCCTCCATCTCTCCCCTGGAAAGCTGGGCGAGCTGCTTCTTGCTGGGCATAGCGGGCCAGCTGGCGATATAGTTTGCAAGGCGCGCCGGGAAGCGTTTGCCGAGCCAGGTCGACACGCTGGTGCGCGGCTGGCTCTCGCGCGCGGCACGCAGGTCTTCCAGAACGGGGTCGCCGGGCGCTAGGTCGATTTCAACTGGCTGACTTTCGCGCCAATAGGTCGACGCCTGCAGCATGGCCGGGCCGGACAGGCCGCGATGGGTAAAGAGCATCGCTTCATGGAAATCAGGCCCGCCGCCCGCTTTCGCATCCACCATGCACGATACGCCTGAGAGCTCTGCGAAGGCGTCTTTCAGATCACCTGAGAAGGTGAACGGTACGAGCGCCGGGCGTGTCGGGATGATGTCGTGTCCGAACTGGCGGGCAATGTCATAGGCAAGCCCGCTTGCGCCCATCTTCGGAATGGAAAGCCCGCCTGTTGCCACGACGAGGTTCGCGGCGCTGACAGGGCCGTCTGAAGTCGTGACCTCGAACCTGCCATCGCGGTGCGCAATTTCGCCAATGCTGGTCTCGAGCTTCATTCTGCCGCCGGGGGCGGTCAGTTCATCGACCAGCATATCGATGATGGCACCGGATTTCTGGTCGCAGAAAAGCTGCCCAAGCGTCTTCTCGTGCCAGGTGATGCCGCGCTTAGCGACCCGGTCGCAGAAGTCCCATGGGCCGTAGCGGGCAAGCGCGGATTTGGCGAAATGACGGTTCGCCGAGATGAAGTTGGCGGGGCTGGTATGGATGTTTGTGAAGTTGCAACGCCCGCCGCCGGAGATACGCACTTTCTCGGCTGGTCGCTTGGCGTGATCGAGCACAAGGACGTCCACGCCGCGCTCAGCAAGGCGGCCGCCGCAGAAGAGGCCTGCAGCGCCTGCACCCAAGATTAGCGTATCGACCCGCTCAGACAGTTCGTAAATCCTTAAAAAGTCTCAATCTGGCCCTGTTCGCGGCATAGCAAACTCCTGTAAAGAGTGGGAACGCACCAGGAGGAGGACACGGGTGATGGCAGGGTGGACCAACAGGGCGCGGGGATTGATACTGGGTGGACTGACGGCCATGGTCGTCGCCTGCGGCATCGGGGATGAGCCGCCAGCACCTGTCGATCCGGAAACCGCTGGCGGTGAAGTCGTCGAGCGCTCGCGTGCCGCCCAGGCCGCAGCAGAGCGGCGCGAACGTGAACGCCAGGCCCTTGCCGAGGCTGAAGAGAACCGCTTCGTCTATTTCCGCTATGCCCCCGATACGAGCGGCGTCAGCCCGCGCGCCTGTCTCGTCTTCTCCCAGCCGCTCGACCCTGAAATCAACTATGCCACCTATATCCGGATGCAGTCTGACGTGCGTCCGGCCTTTGCGGTTGAGGGGCGTGAGCTCTGCCTTGAAGGCCTCGACTTTGCGAGTGGATACACCGCGACGATCCTGGAAGGTCTGCCAAGCGCTGATGGCCGCACGATTGAGCGAGAAGAAGAGGTCCAGATCAGCTTTGAGGACCGCCCGGCCTATGTCGGCTTTGATGGCGCAGGGGTGATCCTGCCGCGCGATGATGCCGACGGTCTTGCAATCGAGACGGTCAATGTCGATGCGGTGGAGATCAGCGTCTACCGCGTGAATGACCGCGCGCTGGCCTTCAAATCGATCAGCCAGGGCGATGAAGCCGCGCAGGGCCGCTATTCCTATCTCTATGGTGAAGAAGACCCGCGCGATGTGTCGACCGAAGTCTGGTCTGGCAGCATGGACATCGACAATGTCACCAATGCTCCGGTCACGACGGTCTTCCCGTTGCAGGATGTCATCGGTGAGCTTCGTCCTGGCTCTTACTTCGTGGAGCTGACGGACGCGAAGGAGCTCGATGATTATGACGGTCCGGCCGCATCAGCCCGCCGCTGGATCATGCTGACCAATCTAGCGCTGACGGCCTACCGCGCCGAGAACGGGATGGATGTCACACTGCGTTCGCTTCAGGATGGTGAAGTCCTGCCGAACACGCGTGTCCAGCTGATCGCCTATAATAATGAAGTTCTGGGTGAAGCCGAGACCGGCGAAGATGGCCGCGTGCGCTTTGAAGCGCCGCTGCTGGCTGGTGAGGGCAATTCCGCGCCGCGCATGATCATGGCGTTCGGGGCCAAGGGTGACCTTGCTGTTCTCGACCTGTCGCGCGCGCCGGTGGATCTGTCTGAAATGAAAACGGGTGGGCGTGTCACGCCGGGTCCGGTCGATGGCTATCTCTATGCCGATCGCGGTATCTTCCGTCCGGGTGAGACTGTGCACCTGACCACGATGATGCGTGACCGCGGCGGTTCGGCCGTGACAAACCGCGCTGGCCAGATCGTCATCTACCGTCCGAACGGCGTCGAAGCCGACCGGATGCGTTTCACAGAAGCCGAGGCAGGCGCACTTGTCTGGGATTATGAGCTGTCGCGGACGGCATCTCGCGGCATGTGGCGCGCGGTCCTCTCGATTGATGGGGCGGGTGAAGCCGGCTCGCTGCGCTTCTCTGTCGAGGATTTCGTGCCGCAGCGTATCGCGGTCGAGCTGGATGGTGAGGAAGAGAGCTTCATCGCAGCTGGTGGCACGCGCGAGATCGAGGTTGAGGCGCGTTTTCTTTACGGCGCGCCGGGCGCTGGTCTGACGGTTGAGGGCCAGGCGAGGCTGGAAGCTCATCCGCGTCCTTTCGAGGCGCTGAACGGGTTCACCTTCGGCCGCGCAGATGAGCAATTTCGAGAGCGTATCGTTGAGTTCGAACCGCAGACGACGGATGGCGCGGGCCGCGCCGTCGTACGTCTCAATCCGGGTGACCGTGGCAGCGACTCCTCGCGCCCGCTTCGTCTCAATACGAATGTCAGCGTGCTTGAGCCGGGCGGACGTGCGGTCACTGAAAGTGTGCGCATCCCTTACCGGCCGCGCGACAGCTATGTCGGCATCCGCAAGGATTTTGATGGCCGCGCCGACCGCGACGGGCCGGCGGCCTTCGAGCTGGCGGCGGTCAGCGCAAATGGTGAGATCATCGACACGGAGCTGAACTGGCGCGTGATCGAGATCGAATACCACTATGACTGGTACCGCGATGGCAGCGAGTGGCGCTGGCGCCGCTCGCGCACGGTCAGCACCTTTAATGAAGGCGTGGTGCAGACGGACGGCACGACGCAGACGATCAGCGTCGATGGTCTCGACTGGGGGCAGCACGAACTGATCGTGTCCGACGTGAATGGCGACGCTGAAGCCAGCACCGGTTTTTATGTTGGCTGGGGCGGCTCTGTTTCCGATGATGGAGTCGAGGCACCGGACCGCGTCGAAGTGATCGTCGAGGAGCAGACCATTGTTCCTGGCCGTCCTGCCGCGATCACCGTCATCCCGCCTTATGATGGCGAGGCGCAGATCGTTGTCGCCACCGACAAGATCCTTCGTATTGAGACGCGGGACGTGTCGGCTGAGGGCACGCAGTTCACCCTGCCTGTCACAGAAGAATGGGGCGAGGGCGCCTACGTTCTCGTCAACGTCTACACGCCGCGCGATCCAGTGCTGCAGGCAAAGCCGCGGCGCGCTGTCGGTGTCGGCTATGTGCCGCTGGATATGGATGAGCGGACTTTCGATGTCGCGATCAACGCGCCAGAAATTGTCCGTCCCCGCCGTGAGCAGACGATTGAAATCGAACTTGGCGAAGGCCCGCGCGAGAATGTCTATCTGACGCTGGCCGCTGTCGATGAAGGCATCCTGCAACTGACCAAGTTCCAAAGCCCTGACCCTGTTTCCTATTACTTCGGCAAGAAGTCGCTCGGCGTCGATATTTTCGACGATTATGGCCGTCTGCTTGATCCGAATATGGGCCTTCCGGCTGAAGTGCGGACCGGCGGTGACCAGCTTGGCGGTGAAGGTCTGTCTGTCGTCCCGACGAAGACAGTGGCGCTCTTCTCCGGCATGGTTGATGTCGGTCGATCCGGACGCGCGCGTGTTACCTTCGATGTGCCGGACTTTAATGGTGAGCTTCGCCTCATGGCGGTCGTCTGGTCGCAGAACGGTCTCGGCTCCGCCAGTCGCCCGCTGACGGTTCGTGATCCTGCGCCAGCTGAACTCATCCTGCCGCGTTTCCTCGCGCCGGGTGATGAAGCGGTGGCGACCGTCTCCATCGACAATATCGAGCTTGATGATGGCACCTTCACAGCGTCTCTGGATGCAAGTGAACCTGTCAGCGTCGCGGCGACCGAGCTCTCGCGGACTATCCCATCCGGCCAGCGTGTCGATGAGGGCCTGCGGATTTCTGCCGATGAGACCGGGATTTCGGATCTCCGCCTCAACATGTCGGGGCCGGGCAATTACAGCGTCGTGCGCCATTACGAGATCGAGTCCCGTTCTCCATGGCTGCCGGCGACGCAGATCTCGACGGCCACGATGGAGCCGGGCGACAGCTGGTCGATACCGGAGGACCTGCTCGAGGATTACGTGCCGGGTACGAGCTATGTCTCGGTGACGTTCTCGACCCTGCCTCTGGACGCGAACGCGCTTTATGCCTCGCTTGCGCGCTATCCTTATGGCTGCACCGAACAGACGGTGAGCCGGGCGTTGCCGCTTCTCTATTCAGAGCAGCTGGTAGCGATGGGCGCAGATGAGACATCACGTGAACCGGCCCGGGCGCAGATACAGGAAGCGGTAAGCGCTGTCCTGAACCGTCAGTCCGCAGAAGGGGCGTTCGGCCTTTGGCGCGAAGGTGACCGTAATGCCTCGCCTTGGCTCGGCGCGTACACGACTGACTTTGTCTACCGAGCGAGCGAGGCAGGCTATGAAGTGCCGGAAGTGGCGCTGGAGCGCGCCTTTGAGTCGATGCGGGCCGTGGCACAGGGCGATGCCTGGCGCGCCTACGGCTATGACACCGACGTCTGGGAAAGCGAGTGGCACAATGACACTGAAGCAAAGCTGATGCGCCGTGCGTCTGCCTATGCGCTCTATGTGCTGGCCAAGGCAGGACGCGCCGATATCAGCCGTCTCCGCTACCTGCATGACCGCGAGCTGGAGCGGATTGAGAGCCCGCTCGCACGCGCGCATCTTGGCGCGGCGCTTGCCTTCATGGGCGACCGGTCACGTGCGTTCAGTGCGTTCGAGGCCGCCGAAGATGCCCTCGGCTATCAGAACACAGGCGACTATTACCAGACGCCGCTGCGTGACCTGACCGGCATCATCGCGCTCGCGGCAGAAGCCGACTTTGACGATGTCGTCGCGCGTCTTGCAGAACAGCTTGGTGATGATGCGCCAGACCCAAGCGAACTGACAACGCAGGAGAAGGCGTTCGCGCTGCTCGCCGTCAATTCCATGAATGATGGCGGCGATGATTACCGCATGGTGGTCGAAGGTCTTGGCAACGGCAACAATAATGACCGGCGCTATCAGCTCAGCGAAGAGCAGGCCCGCGGCGAAGTGAGCTTCACGCTCGGCCAGAACGGTCCGGCCATGTTCCGCACCGTGATGGTGCGCGGTGCGCCGTCTTCGCCGCCGCCTGCTGTCTCGTCTGACCTTCGCGTCACCAAACAGGTACGCACGCTGACTGGCGGCGCGGTTGATCTTGGCGATGTCGATCAGGGCGACCAGCTGGTCGTGACAGTCCAGATCACGCCGGAACAGCGCCGGACGAACCCTGTCATCGTGGCTGATCTGCTGCCTGCAGGCTTCGAGATCGAAACGGTCCTCAAGCCTGCCGATGGGGCGCGTGACGGCGATACCAATGGAGCTTTCGCCTGGGCAGGCGAGATCAATGAGGCCAAGACCGCAGAGGCACGCGATGACCGCTTCGTTGCTGCCATCGATGTACGCAACGAGGCTGTGCGCCTTGGATATGTCGTGCGGGCGGTCACGCCGGGCGAGTTCGTCATGCCGGGTGTGACGGCTGAAGACATGTACCGGCCCGACGTGTTTGCACGCTCGGCGCCCGGACGGCTCACCATCAGCACCGCCAATGCGGCAACTGGCGGACAGAGATGATCTGGCTGAAGCGGTCAGCGATTGCCATTGCGGCGGCGCTGACCATCCTGTTCGCGCTGGACAGGATATTTCCGCCACCGCTTGAGCGCGGCGAAACGGTCTCGCAGCTGGTCAGTGACCGGCGCGGCCGGCCTCTTCGTGCCATCCCCACACCGGACAATTACTGGCGCTTTCAGGCACATCTTGAAGACATCGATCCGGTCTTCATCGAAGCGCTTCTGGAAGTCGAGGACCAGCGTTTCTGGCGTCATGGCGGTGTCGACTGGACGGGCATGGCGCGTGCGGCGTGGAGCTCAGCGCTGGCAGGCCGTGTCGTGTCAGGTGGCTCTACGATCACTATGCAGACGGCGCGGCTTTTGGAGCCTCGCCCGCGGACCATTCCGTCGAAACTGATCGAGATGTTCAGGGCGCACCAGATCGAGGCACGGCTGAGCAAGCAAGAAATCCTCGAGCTTTATCTCACCCTGACGCCCTATGGCGGCAATATCGAGGGTATTCGCGCAGCGAGCTGGCGCTATTTCGGGCGCTCACCAGACAGGTTGTCTGATGATCAGATCGCGCTCCTGATTGCCCTGCCGCAAAGCCCGGAAGTGCGCCGCCCCGACCTTCGGCCAGAAGGTGCAAATGCAGGCCGGCGTGCCATTGTCGCCAAGCTGGAGCGGCTTGGCTATCTCGATGCGGGCCGGGCTGAAGAAGCGCGCACGAGCCAGATGCCGACAGGGGCCTATGCCTTTCCATCAGATGCATGGCATGCGACGGCGCGAGCGGCCCGCGGGGTTCGCGGCGACGTACGCGCCAGCCTTGATGCGCGCCTGCAGGCCGAAATGGAGGCGCTGGCGCTCGCGCATGCCAAGGAAGCGGGACGCGAAACACAGCTAGCTATCCTGGTGGTGGACATTCCGACCCGCGCGGTGCGGGCATCTGTCGGATCTGCGTCGCGCGATATCGCAGGTGGCTGGCTGGATCTGACGGCGCAGGCGCGCTCACCTGGCTCGGCGCTCAAACCATTTATCTATGCGATGGCATTCGATGATGGCGAGGCGAGTGCCTCGACGCGGATTGCTGACCTGCCGAAGCGGTTCGCGTCCTATCAGCCGGACAATTTCGACCGTACTTTCAGGGGCGATGTACGCGTGTCCGATGCGCTTCAGCATTCGCTTAACGTGCCGGCTGTGCTGGCGCTGGACCGTGTTGGACCTGAGCGTTTTGCGGCGACGCTGGCGCTCGCTGGCGCACCGCCGCGCATCTATGGCGGAGCCGATCATGAGTTCGGCCTTGCGCTGGCGCTCGGCGGGGCAGGGCTGACGGCGCGCGAGCTGGCCATTCTGTATGCGGCGCTAGGGGATGGTGGCCGCGCGAAGCCTCTGGTCTGGACAGCTGACGAAGAAGAAGAGAGCCGCGCGCGGAAGGGTTTCCGCATGATGGAGGCTGAAAGCGCGGGCGAGATCCTCTCCATCCTGCGCCGTGCGCCGACTCCGGAAGGGCGCATGCCCGGCAGGCTGACAGCCGATGCGCCGCAGGTCGCTTTCAAGACAGGGACGTCCTATGGCTTCCGAGATGCCTGGGCAGCAGGGGTGTCGGGCGATCATGCCATTGTGGTCTGGGTGGGCCGCGCTGATGGCGCACCGCGCCCCGGCGAGACCGGGCGGACCGCCGCGCTGCCGATCCTGTTCGAAGTCGCAGACCGCGCCGCCTATCATCTCGGCGGCGACGGTGATGCGGGGGCGCGCCTGATGCCGGAGCGGCGGCATGAAGCCGACGGCGCGTTGACATCCTTTGATCATTCACGGGCCGAAGCGCCGCACATTCTGTTCCCGCCAAAGGACGCCGAGCTATGGTCCGGCGAGATCAATGGCGCACCAGCCCGTCCTTTTGTGTTTGCCGGGCGCGGGGAAGGAAAGCTCCGCTGGTTCATCGATGGCGAGCCGTCGGCTATCGATGATGCAGGCCTGCCAATCTGGCAGCCGACACGTGCAGGTTTCTATGAGGTACGCGCCGTCGACGAAGACGGCCGCACAAGTGAGGTGCGGGTACGCGTGATAGGCATCGGCGAGAGTTAGGTGCCCTTAGCTCCAGGGATTGAAGCGCGATTTACGCCTCTTCGGGCGCTCGGATTTCTTGTCCTCGTCCTTTGCCTTTGAAGGCTTCGGCTGCGGCGTAGGTTCTTCGCCCTCATCGAAGAGCTCGATATCGGCTTCGCCGCCGGATTTGCCCTCGGCGGGAGGGGAGACGGCATCGAGGTCTGCCGACGACACCGGGTCTGGACCGTCTGCCTCCTCATCTGAAACAGAAGGTGTCGCTGCGGGGGCTGCCGGGTCGATGCGCGAGCGGAAGCCCTTGAGGTTCAACGGATAGCTCAGCGGGGTATCGCCCGGCTCATTGGCTTCATCATAGCCAAAGGAAAGGTCATGATCGCTACCGTTGGGGATGGACATGCCCGTGGAGGCTGCGCCGAGCTCAGATTCAATATCGTCGTCGCTATCGGTGTCTTCAGCCGAGCTCTCTGATGCGTCGGTCCCTGCGACCTGCGCGCCGCCAAGGCCGAAAGGAACATAGTTCTTTGCCGGCGGTGCCGTTTCAGTGTCGCCTTCGTCAGGGCCTGCCTCATCCCAGACATCAGGCGATGGGGCGTCAGCTTCAGACTCAATCTCTTCTTGTGTGTCGGTTTTGGCGCGTGCGGCTTTTCCAAGTCCATTCACTTCGTCGGCCAGTCTTGCGACCGCGCCGCTGACATCATCCTCGTCAAAACCGGCATGAAGGCGTTGCTCAGGCTCATCTTCGAGAAGGGCGCTTGGCGGGATACTTTCATCGACGGGGAGGTCGGTTTCGCCCTCATCTTCGTCGCCGACCGCTGTCTCAGCGTCCGCTGCAGTCGGCACAGTATCTGACTTGCGCTTGTTAGGTGACTGACCGCTCAATCCTGCAAGCAGGGCATCGATGGCTGCCTCTGTGCCTTTGGCGATGCGGGACGCTTCCTTGACGACGGCGACGATAAGGTCGCCATAATTGCCATGCTCTTCGTGAGGCGTGTCCTTGAGAAGGCCCTCTGACGCTTCCTCGAGCAGTTTGCCTTTTTCGGTTGCCAAGACGACTTGAGCCGGGGTGTCCGTCAGGTGGACTGAATAGCCTTCGGTCGCGTAGACAACGCCGCCATCTTCGGTCTCTGCCCAGTCGATCTGCTTGAGGGCAGTCATTTCTGCCAGCCTGTCGATGAGTTTCTTTGTCGATGGGTGAAGCATGAAAAGTCTTTCCGCCAGCAGGAGTAGGAGAGCCAGTTTACACTAGACGGGATGAAACGCGCGTCAAAGATGCGGGTATCCGCGAGCAGCGAAAAACTTCAGGGCCTGCGGCATTGCAGGCCTTTGCGCTTCAATTAAGGGCTGGCGCTCTCATATTGGCTAGGTAAGACACGAACAGGCAGGATTTGGATCAACAGACCTTCATTCGGATGGGCGTATTTGCGGGGGTTTTCGTCTCGCTTGTGCTTCTGGAAATGCTGGCCCCCCGGCGTGAGGCGGCGCTTTCGCGTGCCCAGCGCTGGCCGGGGGCGGGTGCGATCTTCATTGCGGGCGCCGTGCTGGGCCGTCTGGTATTGCCTGCCGGGCTCGCGGGCATCGCGCTTCTGGCCGATAAGGCCGGGTTTGGCGTGTTTAATCTTGTCGATGCGCCGGTCTGGCTGGTGGCCATCGCCGCTTTCCTCGTCATGGATCTCGCTGTCTGGGCACAGCATGTCGCTATGCACCATGTGCCATTCCTCTGGCGCATGCACCGTGTCCACCATTCTGACCCGCATATCGACGTCATGACGGCGCTTCGCTTTCACCCGGCAGAGATTATCGTTTCGCTGGTCTGGAAGGGCGCGGTGGTCTTCCTGTTCGGCATCCCGGTCTGGGCGGCGTTCGCCTTTGAGGTCGCCCTCAATGCGTTTGCCCAGTTCAATCATGCCAATTGGAAGATCCCGCCGCGTATCGATAGTGTACTGCGCAAGCTCGTCGTCACACCGGACATGCACCGGGTGCATCACTCGGTCGACCGGGCCGAGGCAAACCAGAATTTCGGTTTCTGCCTGTCGCTCTGGGACCGTATCTTCAGGGTTTATCAGGCCCAGCCTGCGGCTGGTCATGAGCAAATGAAGATCGGGCAGGACAGCTGGAGAGATGCGGGCGACCAGAACCCGCTACCGCTTCTCGTCCAGCCTTTAAGGTCGCCGCCTCAGTCTTCGACAGGACGCGGTGCGCCCGGCGTGTAGGACGCCTTCACCTCTTCGATGTCGGCCAGAAGATCGGCCACCGGGTCGTCTGAGTCCGCAGCAGCGAGCTCAGATCGGAAGCCTTGCACCGTGAGGTCCGGGGCAACGAGAATGTAGCTTGGGGTCCAGGCAACACTGAGGGTTTCGCGGATAGAGGCATCCTCATCCACTATGGTCGGATAGGAATATCCCTTCTCCTCGAAATAGGCTTCGACAGAGCCGTAACGGCCGAAAGCCTCACCTGCGCGCTGAGCATTTGGCGGCGTATGGATCGAGAGGAAGGCCAGGTCATCGCTGCCTGAAACTTCATTCCAGAGTTCTTCGACGTAAGGCGCATCAGCCATGCAGTCCCCGCACCATAGGCCCCACACATCAATAAGCGTCCACTGGTTTTCCAGCTCTTCCGTCGAAAAGAGCGGGCCGGAGATCATCGTGCCGCTGAAGGCGGGAAGCTCACGGCCCAGGAATTCATAGTCATAAGGGCGGCCATAATCGTCGCGCGGTACACCGTCCTCGCGGCGCTGGGCGCTTTCAGGAACGGCTGCGCCGGGCGTAATAAATCCGGTCGCGCTGTCCTCTTCGGGACTGTCGGCCCCTCCGCATGCAGCGAGGAGGGCGAGCGAGCCAGACAGAATAAGCGTGCGGATCATGGGCGGGTGTCTCCTTTGGAATTGTGCAAAGGGTAATCGGCTGCGCCCAAAGAAAAAGCCCCGGCCAATCGACCGGGCCTTTAGCTTTGCTAATCTTGAGCTGGTGATCAGCCGCCCGCGTTCGGATCGCGGGTGCGGAGGGCGTTATTCTGGATGTCACGAGTTCCATCCTTGCTGGCCCGGGATTTCGCTTCCCACTCTGCGCGCGTTGCGCAGATATTCCGTGGGATGGTCGACCCCATCTGTTCCTCGCGCTTGCAGATTTCTTCGTCGGGATCGAGACCTCGGCCGCGAATTTCTGCTTTAAGGGCCGGCGAGACCGAGACCATTTGCATCCCGGAAGAACTGCCGCCCGACGATGTCGCGGTGCAAGCTGATGGGACGATGGCCATTGCGAGTAGGCCTGCGCTAAGGGCGAGTGATTTCATCAAGAACTCCAATCTCAGGTGTTTAGGTAAGACTGACCCGGAACCACCTTAGCTGTAGATCTCGAAAAGGCCAGCCGCACCCATGCCGCCGCCGATACACATCGTCACAACGCCCCATTTTGCACCACGACGCTTGCCTTCAAGCAGCAAAGAGCCTGTGCAACGAGCACCCGTCATGCCGAATGGGTGGCCGATGGAGATCGAACCGCCATTCACATTGTACTTCTCAGGATCGATGCCGAGACGGTCGCGGCTGTAGAGACACTGCGAGGCAAAGGCTTCGTTCAGCTCCCAGAGATCGATATCGTCGACCTTGAGGCCGTGGCGCTCGAGCAGGCGTGGAACGGCGAAGACCGGGCCGATGCCCATTTCGTCCGGGTCACAACCAGCGACGTTGAAGCCAACAAAGCGGCCGAGCGGCTCAATGTTGCGCTTCTTGGCTTCGGCCGCTTCCATGACGACGACTGCTGCTGCGCCATCGGAAAGCTGCGAGGCGTTACCAGCGGTGACGTATTTGCCTTCCTTGACGACCATGCCGCCAGAGAAAACAGGCTTCAGGCCTTGAAGCGATTCAAACGTGGTGCCTGGACGGTTACAGTCGTCACGGTCTGCGACGACGTCCTGATAGGTCTCTTCGCCCGTTTCCTTGTTGACCAGCTTCATCTTTGTGTTCAGCGGGACGATCTCTTCAGCCATCCAGCCTTTTTCCTGGAAGACAGCGGTACGGCGCTGGCTTTCAGCGGAGTACTCATCCTGGGCTTCGCGGCTGACATTGTAGCGGTCAGCAACGATCTCAGCGGTCTCGATCATGGTCATCCAGATCGCTGGCCATTTCTTCATGAGCTCAGGCTCAGTATAGCGGTGCGTGTTCATGTGGCCCGAGCGGGACACGAGCGAGAGCGATTCCACGCCGCCGCCGATAGCGACAGGTGCGCCTTCGCTGACAACGGTATGAGCTGCGTTCGCGATGGCCTGCAGGCCCGATGAACAGAAACGGTTGATGGTGGCGCCGGAGGTCGAGGACGGACAGCCAGCCCAAAGGGCAGCGTTGCGTGCAACATTGTGGCCCGTCGCGCCTTCTGGCTGTGCGGAACCGAGGAAGACATCCTCGACTTCAGCCGCGTCAATGCCAGCGCGTTCGATCGCGCCTTTGATGGCATGGCCTGCCATGGTGATGCCGTGGGTGTCGTTGAGGGCGCCGCGGCCAGCCTTGGTCAGAGCTGTGCGGGCAGTCGAAACGATAACTGCTTCTCTCATGATGATGTCTCCTCCGTATGGACATGCTTTTGTTGCGCCGCACCCTAATCGGGCAAGCCGGGCTAGGCTAGTCCAAATCCAACCGAATGCAGGCGGTTGCGCATCCGCGCGCTCCGTTGCGGGAACGCGCTGCGGCGACAGCCGTTGAAAGATGTGAAAGGAATTTCATTCATGCCGACAGGTAAGCGCGACGACATCGACCGGCTGGCCAAGCTGCTGGACACGCAATTCAAGCTGCCCGGGACCAATTTCCGCTTCGGTCTCGATGGGATCATCGGCCTCATTCCTGGCGTTGGCGACACGATTTCTGGCGGCCTCGGCCTCTACATTATCCACCGGGCCCGGCAGGAAGGGGCCTCATTCGGAATGGTCATCAAGATGATCTGGAACCTGCTGGTGGACACAATTATCGGTGCGATCCCGTTGGTCGGCGATATCTTTGACTTCGCACACAAGGCCAATGCCAAGAATGCGAGAATGCTTCAGGAGCATCTCGACAAGCATGAGGCGCGGGAAATGAAAATCGTTGGCGCCAGCCGCGCCTGACGGATAGTCTGCCGGTTCTTCTGGGAGGAACCGCGAATGATCATGCCGGACCATGCGCGCCTTATGGCGCGGTACAATCGCTGGCAGAATGAAAGCCTCTACGGCGCGGCCGACACGCTCAGCAATGATGCCCGGCTCGGAGATCGCGGTGCCTTCTTCCGATCCATTCACGAGACTCTGTCGCACATTCTCTGGGCTGACCGTATCTGGATGTCGCGCTTTGATATGTGCGATAAGCCAGGCTGCGCAGGCCATGAGACGCTGAAGCTATGGCCTGAGTGGCAGGAACTGAAAGCCGATCGCCAGGCCATGGACGATATTATTGAAGCGTGGGCCGCAAGCTTCAGCGAAGACGGTCTTCGCAGTGATCTTGAATGGTATTCAGGCGCTGCGGGCCGAAATATGTCCAAGCCGGTCTGGCTTCTGGTCACGCACATTTTTAATCATCAGACCCATCACCGCGGGCAGGTTCATGCCATGCTGACAGCGGCCGGCGCGCGCCCGGACGACACGGATCTTTTCCTCATGGACTAGTATGTCCTAGGCGAGGTCGCCCCAGTTCTTAAGGGCCGCGCGGGCGATCTGTTCGCCATGCTCCTGGACGAAGTGCCCACCTTCTGGGACCTCCATTGGGTCAGGGCATCCACGAATGATCTTTTGAAGGTCGCGCATGACTGGCGGCCCCAGCACAGGGTCCTGCATGCCAATTGCCATGAAGCTCTCACCGGTCCATTCCTTCGACCAGAACTCTACGGCGCGCTTGGAGATATCGACGCCTTCCATGTCTGGCGTGACCATGACCAGTTCGGGAAAGCGGCGCACGCCTGCCTTGTAACGGTGATCAGGATAGGGGGCTTCATAGGCTGCAGCTTCGGCGTCCGTCAGGTTCGGCGTGGATCGTTTCATTAGGGCGGCGATGGGCAGGTCGGGCTGTCTCCTGTTGAAGGCCTTCCAGTTGTCGAAACCTTCACCAGGGCTCGTTCCTGTGGCGATGGCTGTATTCATGACCAGAAGCCGCTCAAACCGGCCGGGCATTTCCATGGGAATTGTCAGGCCGAGCAGTCCGCCCCAGTCTTGGCAGACCAGCGTGATGCGGCGAAGGTCGAGCGCCTCGATGAAGGCCAGCATCATGTTGCGGTGGAAGTTGAAAGAATAGGCGCCGTCGCTCACCGGCTTGTCGGAACGGCCAAATCCAAGCCAGTCGGGTGCGATGACTCGTGCGCCACTTTCTAGGAAGACGGGGATCATTCGCCTGTAGAGGTAACTCCAGGTCGGCTGGCCATGGAGGCAAAGGAAGACCCGGTCCGCGTCTTTCGGCCCCTCATCGATGTAGTGAATTCTGAGCCCGTCATAGCCTTCGAGCGTATTGATATAGTGCGGTTCAAAGTCATAGCCCGGCAGGTTCGAAAAGCGCTCGTCCGGTGTTCTCAAGCTTTCCATATCGCACAATCCTCCCATCACGCTGGCCTCTTTGCGGTTTGTGGGCCAGACTTGCCGCAAAGCTTTAGGATGGGAGGTTCAATTGGCAAGAGTGATCGGGGTGGGCGGTATTTTCTTCCTTTGCAAGGATGCAGAGGCAACCAAGACCTGGTATACGAATGTGCTCGGCATTGAGGCGTCGGAGTATGGCATCTCGTTCAGTCACGCAGAGTCGGCGAAAGCCTTTCCGAAAGGGGCGATGACCATTTTTGCGCCTTTCAAGGCCGACAGCGAATATTTCAAACCGTCCGATCACGACGTCATGTTCAACCTGATGGTCGATAATCTCAGTGGCATTCTGGAGAACGCAAAGGCAGCGGGCGTTTCGCCCGTCCAGCCGCGCGAAGACCATGATTATGGAAGCTTTGCCTGGCTGATGGACCCTGATGGGCGGAAGGTTGAGCTCTGGGAGCCGAAAGAACCAGCAGGCGAAACCTGACAGCAAACTCTCTTCATAGGGCAAAAAAATGCCGCCCTTTTGTGAAAGGCGGCAAGTTCATTCAGAGAGTGAGATGAAGTTTATTTAGTCCTCGGCGGCCGTGTTGCATTCGGCCAGTTCTTCCTCGGAGAGGCTGTCATCGGCAGAGCCAAAGGAAGCGAGCACGCCAACTTCAGAGGCGACTTTCTTACAAGTGCGAACCGTTGCGGTGCGGCGGTTGAGTTCAGCAACGCAGGTGTCTGCTTCGCACGTCCAGACGGCGCTGGCAGCCACGACGCTGGACGGGCTGTCTGCAGGGGCGGCGAGCTTGGCGGTGAACGCCGTTCCGGCGGCTGCGGGCAGGGCGATGGCTGCGAATGCGGCCGACAGAGCGATAGAGCGGATCATGGGAGGAAACCTTTCAGGCTTGGGCGGAAGATTTGTTTTTGGTCTTACTCTACATCGGTTATTTATGAGCGCTGAATAAAATGTCAATCATTCAGCAATGACAAATTTGCAAATAGCTCGGCGCTGACGTCGGGTGAGACGGGCAAATGCGGTGAGAAAGTTCATCGCCTTGACGCGACGGCCTGCATTGATGCGGCCTGTTGGCCCGGTATCCTCAATCCCAAACAGATCAGATCGCGCCCAAGCGCCAGGGAGGTTTCACATGGATTTCAACATTCCGCAGGACATCGCCGACTATCTCGTCGTGCTCGACAACTTCATCGAAGAGAAGATCAAGCCGCTCGAGAACAAGGACGACAATATCCGCTTCTTCGATCATCGCCGGGAATGGGCGCGGACCGATTTCGACAATGGCGGGCTGCCGCGCAAGGAGTGGGAAGAGCTACTCGCGAAAACGCGCAAGATTGCCGATGAGGCGGGACACCTGCGCTATGCACTGCCAAAGGAGTTTGGCGGTCAGGATGGCACCAATCTCGGCATGGCGATTATCCGCGAGCATTTCGCCCGCAAGGGGCTCGGCCTTCACAATGATCTGCAGAACGAGCACTCGATTGTCGGCAACATGCCGCAAATCCTGATGCTGCGGGACTTTGCCCGGCCTGAGCAGAAGCACCTCATTCAGGATGCGCTCGACGGAAAGTTCCGCGCGACCTTCGGCCTGACAGAACCGCATCACGGCTCCGACGCGACGCATATGGAAACCCGCGCCGTGCGTCATAAGAAGGATGGCGAGAATGGCTGGCTGATCAATGGCGAGAAGATGTGGATCACCGGCATGCACCATGCCAGCCACATGATGTGCTTCTGCCGGACCTCCGGCGAGGATGGCGACGCGAAGGGCATTTCCTGTCTTCTGGTGCCGGCAGACCACCCAGGCATCACGATTGAAGAATATATGTGGACATTCAACATGCCCACGGACCATCCGCGCCTCACCATCAAGGATGTCTGGGTGCCGGAAAGCGCGCTGTTTGGCCCGCCGGAAGGCGGCCTCGCGCTCGCCCAGCATTTTGTCCATGAGAACCGTATCCGTCAGGCGGCGAGCTCCTGCGGCGCGGCGATGTACTGCATCACCGAGGCGATCAATTACGCCAATGAACGCCGCCCTTTTGGCAAGGCCCTCTCACACAATCAGGCGATCCAGTTCCCGCTGGTGGAGCTCTCCACGCAGGCCGAGATGCTTCGCCTGCTGATCTTCAAGACCGCCTGGGAGATGGACCAGATGTCGAAGCCGGATGTCGCGATCTATCTCTCCGACAAGGTCTCGATGTGTAACTACTACGCCAACCGGCTCTGCTGTGATGCTGCCGACCGCGCGATGCAGGTGCATGGCGGCATGGGCTATTCACGCCACAAGCCGTTTGAGCACATTTACCGTCACCACCGCCGCTACCGGATTACGGAAGGCTCCGAAGAGATCCAGATGCGCAAAGTGGCTGGCCACCTTTTCGGCTTCATGGGCCCCAACAAGGGCAAGAACCGCAACGAGCCCTTCGACTTCGCCGTCCGCTAATTGCCCGGCGCGGCCTGACCTGCACAAGAACAGGTCAGGCTGCAAACTGGAGTCACATCGCGGCGACGTTGTGCTTGCCGGGATGCTGATTCCGAAATAGTTTGCACCTCAAGTGATGACTCCCTCCCGGGAGAGAGCAGGCCTTTGTGCCTGCCGCCGAAGGCGCAACCGCCCCGGAAACGCTCAGGCAAAAGGACCGGGAGAGACCTAAACGCTGGAAAGAGGCAAGCGGGCCGTCAGAAGACCCGCAGCAGGCCTCGCCGAAGGAGCAAGCCATCCTAAGGGAGGGCGGAATCTCTCAGGCACCGAGACAGCGGGGGCGGCCAACCATCCGGATCATCCGGCGTGGACGGCCGTTTCCAATGTCAAAGGGTGCCATGGCTGACCAATCAATCGATACACTTCGAAGGACCCCGCTCTATGATCTCCACCAGGAGCATGGCGGCAAGATGGTGCCTTTCGCTGGCTATGAGATGCCGGTGCAGTTCGAGGGCGTGAAGCCCGAACACCTCTGGACCCGCGAGCATGCCGGCCTTTTCGACGTCTCTCATATGGGGCCATGCTTCCTCTATCTGAAAGAAGGCCTCGGCCAGCCCGGCGCGCATGAGAAGATCTCGGCGCTGATTGAGCGCCTCGTGCCGAGCGCAATCTCGACACTGAAGCCGGGGCAGGGGCGTCTGACCGTGCTGCTGAACGATGATGGCGGCATCCTTGATGACCTCATCATCACGCGCATGCCTGACAGCAGTCTGGACGGGATGCTCTACATCGTCGTCAATGGCGCGGTGAAGCATGACGACTGGGCACTGATCCGTGAGAAACTGGCGGGCGAAGC
>DUBH01000009.1:18091-41559 GCA_012960415.1 Henriciella sp.
ACAGCCGACGACCGTATCCTTGTCGCCCTTCAGGGGCCTGAGGCCGAAGCGGTCCTGACCCCCCATTTCCCGGAGGCCGCTGAGCTGAGCTTCATGCGCTGCGCCCACGTCCAGAAGGATGGTGAGCGCTACATGGTCTCACGATGCGGCTATACGGGCGAAGACGGGTTTGAGCTGCTGTTGCCAAACAATGAGACCGGCCTCGCCTATGTGCGCGGTCTGCTCGCCGATGAGCGCGTCAAGCCGATCGGACTTGGCGCGCGTGATAGCCTCCGTCTTGAGGCCGGGCTTTGCCTCTATGGCCATGACATGGATACAATCCGCACCCCGGTTGAGGCAGACCTCCAATGGGTGATCCAGAAGTCACGCCGCGAGCGCGCTGATTTTCCCGGCGCGACGAAGATTCTGAAACAGATCGCTGACGGCCCGGCCGAGAAGCGCGTTGGCATCCTGCCGTTGGAGCGCGCGCCCGCGCGTGAGGGCACGGAAATCCATGTCGATGGGCAGCTGGTCGGCATGGTCACATCCGGCGGTTTTGGCCCCAGCACGGACGGGCCTGTCGCCATGGGCTATGTGCGCGCCGACCTCGCCGAGCCCGGAACGAAAATCGACCTTATGGTTCGCGGCAAGGCCCGCGCCGGAGAGGTCGCTGCCCTGCCATTCGTACAACCAAACTACAAACGTTGAGGATACCCGTCAGATGACGCAATTTACCCAGCAAACCACATTCTACACCGAAGACCATGAATGGGTCACCGTTCACGGCGATCTCGCGACGGTCGGCATTACCCGTTATGCCGCCGAACAGCTGGGCGATGTGGTTTTTGTCGAGACCCCGGAAGTCGGCAAGACTTTCAAGAAGGGCGACGAGATGGCCGTCGTGGAGAGCGTTAAAGCTGCTTCCGACGTGTATGCGCCGCTGTCGGGCGAAATCATCGACACCAACAGCGCACTCGCTGACTCCCCTGAGACTGTGAATGAGCATCCTGAAGGCGAAGGCTGGTTCTGCGTGATCAAATTCTCTGACGGCGCCGAGACCCGCAACCTGATGGACAAGGATGCCTATTTCGAGTTCTGCAAAGGCCAATAAACATGCGCTACCTCCCCCTGACACCTGAAGACCGCAAGGAGATGCTGGCCACGATTGGCGCAGCCTCCATCGATGATTTCTACACCGATGTGCCTGAGGCTGCCCGCCTTGGTGGGAAGATTTCTGGCCTGCCTGACCATCAGGGGGAGCTTGCCGTCGAGCGCCATATGGGCGCGCTGGCGGCCAAGAACCGGACGGCCTCTGAGGGGCCGTTCTTTGTCGGTTGCGGTGCCTACAAGCACCACGTTCCGGCAACTGTGGACCACATCATCCAGCGGTCCGAGTTTCTGACAACTTATACGCCTTACCAGCCTGAAATTGCGCAGGGCACGCTTCAGACCCTTTTCGAGTTCCAGAGCCAGGTCGCTGCGCTGACCGCGATGGAAGTCGCGAATGCGTCCATGTATGATGGCTCGACCGCCTGCGCGGAAGCCGCTGTCATGGCCTGCCGCGTGACGCGCCGCCGGAAAGTGATCCTGTCGGGCGGCCTGCATCCGCATTATGCTGCCGCTACACGTACCGTCTGTGAAGCGCAGGGTATCGAGATCGTCCAGCTTGCGCCGGGTGTCGATGCAGAGCTCGCGCTCGCGGAGGCTGTCGATGACGAAACCGCCTGCGTGATCGGTCAGAGCCCGAACGTCTTCGGCACCGTCACTGACCTGACGCCAGTTGCAGACGCCGCGCACGAGAAGAAGGCGCTTCTGGTGTCTGTCTTCACTGAAGCAGTCTCGCTCGGCATGGTTACGCCGCCCGGTGAGATGGGCGCCGACATTGCGGTCGGCGAAGGCCAGTCGATCGGCAATGCGCTCAATTTCGGCGGACCCTATGTCGGGCTTTTCGCCTGCTCGAAAAAGCTGATGCGGCAGATGCCGGGCCGGCTTTGTGGTGAGACGGTTGACGCTGACGGCAAGCGCGGTTTCGTGCTGACGCTCTCAACGCGTGAGCAGCACATCCGCCGCGACAAGGCGACATCGAATATCTGCACCAATGCGGGCCTCTGCACGCTGGCGTTTACCGCGCACATGACGCTGCTGGGCGAGAAGGGCCTTGGTCATCTGGCGCAGCTCAACCATGAAGCCGCCTGCATGCTGGCTGATGCGCTGGAAGGCGTATCTGGTGTCGAACTCCTCACGCCGCGCTTCTTCAACGAGTTTGCATTCCGTATTCCAGGCGATGCAGGCGACGTGCTCGAGAAGCTCGACGGGCTTGGTGTTGTCGGCGGTGTGCGTGCCTCGCGCCTCTATCCGGGCAAGGGCCTCGACGATGTCATTATCGCTGCGGCGACTGAGTGCACGACCGAGGCTGATATCAAAGCCTATGCAGACGCCCTTTCAAAGGTGCTGGCATGAGCGAAGCCCCCCAGCATCAGGAAGCCTGGGAGCATAAGCGGGCGATCCGTGAGTATGAAGATTTCCTGGAGGAGATCTTCCTGCGCATGGGCGCCGACAAGGCGGCGATCAGCCGCCGCAAGTCCCAGTTTCAGGAGATCTATGACGATCCTGAAACCTGGCGCGACCCGCAGGACTTCAAGAAACTCTATGCTGATTTGCGCCGGGAAATCCTTGCCCTTGGCGCTATCCATGTCAGCGCAGCCAACAAGCGTCTGAAAGAGACTTTCGGACCCACCACCCAGCATTTCGTGGAGGCTCAGGCATGAGCATGAATTCACAAGGCCGTCCAACCAGCCCGTCGGCGCCAAGCGCCCAGCCAGCGATTCAGACAGTTTCGGGCTCGCGCGGGCTGCAGCAGCGCGAAGATCTGATCTTCGAGACAGGCTCCACCACCAAGACAGGCGTCGACCTGCCGGCCCCAAAGGGCGGCATGGACCGTCTCGGCGGTGTCACCCGCAAGAAGAGCGTCGGCCTGCCGGGCCTCTCAGAGCCCGAAGCGGTGCGCCACTATGTGCGCCTCAGCCAGCAGAACTATGCCATCGATCTTGGCCTGTTCCCGCTCGGCTCCTGCACGATGAAGCATAATCCACGCCTCAATGAGAAAGTCGCGCGGATGCCTGGCTTTGCCGACATTCACCCGCTGCAGCCCCAGTCGACCGTCCAGGGCGCGCTGGAGCTGATCGATCAGCTTGCAACATGGCTGAAGACGCTGACCGGCATGCCCGCCGTCGCGATGAGCCCGAAGGCCGGCGCGCATGGTGAGTTCTGCGGCATGATGGCGATCCGCGGCGCCCTGATCGCTCGCGGCGAGATCGAGACCCGTACGCGCGTTCTGGTGCCAGCCTCTGCCCACGGCACCAATCCGGCGACGGCAGTTCAGTGCGGCTTTACCGTGGACGAGATCAAGGCCGACGCCCGCGGGCGCGTCGACATGGAAGACCTCAAATCCAAGCTGGTCGACAGCTCGGATATTGCCGGCATCATGCTGACCAACCCGAATACGTGTGGTCTTTTCGAAACCGACATTCGTGAGATTGCCGATCTCATCCATGAGGCTGGCGGCTACTTCTATTGCGATGGCGCAAATTTCAACGCCATCGTAGGCCGTGTGCGTCCAGGCGATCTTGGCGTCGATGCAATGCACATCAACCTGCACAAGACCTTCTCTACGCCGCATGGCGGGGGTGGTCCGGGTGCTGGCCCGACGGTGCTCTCTGAAGCGCTCGCCGACTTTGCGCCTGTGCCTTTCGTGGTTGAGGAAGACGGTGTCTTCCATCTCGTCGAACAGCGCAGCGGCGAGGGCTCTGAGGCTTTTGGCCGCCTGTGCGCCTTCCATGGCCAGATGGGCATGTTCACGCGTGCGCTGACCTATATGCTGAGCCACGGCGCCGATGGCCTGAAGCAGGCGGCAGAGGATGCCGTGCTCAATGCGAACTACCTTCAGTCACGCCTGAAAAAGGTGATGACGCCGGCGTTCGATGGCTACTGTATGCATGAGGCTCTCTTCTCTGACGCCTTCACGGCTGAAGGTATCGAGACGCTGGATATCGCCAAGGCGATGATCGACGAGGGCTACCACCCGATGACCATGTACTTCCCGCTGGTCGTCCATGGCGCCATGCTGATCGAGCCGACGGAGACAGAATCGAAAGCCGAACTGGACCGGTTCTGCGAGTCGCTTCTTTCCATAGCCGAAAAGGCCAAGGCTGGCGATGAAAGCCTGAAGGCCGCTCCATATCTCGCGCCGAAGCGTCGTCTCGATGAGACGCAGGCCGCGCGCAAGCCAGAGCTTCGCTGGAGCGAGCCGGACAAGATCGCGGCAGAATAAATTGAGAGCCGGGCGATGTCCCGGCCATTTTTTTACCAGATCGCCGCTTTGATCGGCGCGGGCTTCAGCTGTGCATTCGTGTCTTCGAAGAGGTCTCGCCGCCACCGTCCGGTCAGGGCCATGGCAGGCTTTTCAAACAGGTTGAAGACAATACCTGCGAAGACGATGCTGCCGATGAAGCCGAGGATGTAGAAGAGCAGATTGTCGAGAATGCCTGGCGCGCCGATCGTGAGAACGCCTTCCAGGAATGTGCCCTGCAAGCGGGCGGCCATTGCGTCAAAGATGCGGCGAAGCCCGCTCAGCACAAGCGGGTGGCCGAGATAGAGGGCATAGGACCAGTCGCCCAGCACGACGAGTGAGCGCGGCACTCTGATGCGGTCTTCGGCCTCAAGAGCGGCCGCACCATAGACGATCAGAATGCTCGGAATGCCGAAGAAGAGTACGCGGCCCCAGCCAAGGGTAAAGTCGGTCGGGTAGGGCTGCAGGTAGAGCGCAGCGACGAAGGCGATGAGCCCGACGATAAGCACGGTCATCGGCTTGAAGCGGCGCCCTGAACAGATGAGCAGAGCAGCAGCGCAGCCGCCCAGGAATTCAAGTGATAGAGGGTGGACAAGCAGGGAGACGTAATCCGTCGCCGTCGGCTGCTGCAGCCCCGTCAGCGTGCCCAAGAGGATGATCGCTGCCCAACCAAGCAGGCCGAGTGGCAGGAAGCGGCGCGGAAGCAGGATGAGCAGCGCAAAGCCGATATAGAAGTGCATCTCGTGAACCAACGTCCAGCCAACACCGTGCACGGGAACGGCCTGCTGAGGGAGCAAGGCGTAGGAATAGAGCAGGTGGAGCCACGGATTGTCGCGCATCAGATCGCTGCCGCCAGCCAGCCGGTCGGCGTCGTAGGGCAATCCGTAAGAGATAAAGAAGAACAGCGTCATGATGGCCGCGAAGAGCCACCAGAGCGGATAGATCCGGGCGGCCCGCGCGAAGAGGAATGCGCCTGCGGTCGTCAGTCGCGGCTGCACCTTGCCGGTCACGTAGACCATGATGAAGCCGGAAATGACGAAGAAGAAATCGACGCCGGAAAAACCGTTCTGGACGAAAGTCGAGAGCAGGGGGGCTTCATCCAGCCCCTTGCGCATGATGGCGTCCATCTCGATCGCGCGAGTGTGATAGACGACGACGAGAAGCGCCGCGACAGCGCGAAGGGCCTGGATTGAATGGAGCTTCAAGGCGCCGCTTCCCTCTACTGGATATCCAGGTGCCTTCGTCCCGGATCGGAGTGTCTATTCTCGCGTTGTCATGGCATGGCCTGCTGAAGAAGCAAAGGCTGCATCGCAATCACATTCGCCGCACGGACCTGTGTGAACAGGTCGACCATCTAGGCAAGCCGAAACGAGAGACCATATAGGAAATGATGGCACGCGAACCTCTAGAACCCGATATGCCGCTGCCTGCTGAGATGAACGCAGCGCGCAGGCGTTTTGGCACTGTAACGATGGGGCTCCATGCGGCGATGAGACAGTGTCTCGCCGTGTTCGGCGCCTTCCTCATTGCCCTGGCTATTCCGGTTGGCATATTAACCCCGTTTCTTCCGATAGGCCTTCCGCTCGCCATGATCGGCGTAGTGCTGCTGGGCCGCAATGCCGTCTGGGGGCAGAGATGGATGGAAGGTATGATCGTGCGCCATCCAAGGCTTGAACAGTTTGCCCCAAATTGGCTCATGCGCGTGGTATTTGGACGCGACAAAAGCCAGCGATCGTAAGCAGCGTTTCTCCGGACATAAAAAAACGCCCTGCTGAGAAGCAGGGCGTTCTTTGTTTTGATAACAGATTGCCTGTTGGCGATCCGCGCTAGTTCAGCGCTTTCTCGATGTCGGTCAGCGCCTTGGTGAAGAGGTCACCACGCTGAGGGGAATTGGCGACGATGTCCTTGGAGGCGCGGGTTGCAGCGTTAGCAGCGGCGCGGCGCACATCATTGGTCGCTTCGGCTTCAGCGCGTGCGATACGGGCTTCAGCCTGTGCTTCGCGGCGAGCAACCTTTTCTGCGAGATCCTTGCGGGCCTGCTCAACCATCATCTTGGCATCGGCCTTGGCCTGCTTGATCATTTCCTCAGCAGCCTGGTCGGCTTCTTTCTGCTTGCGCTCTGCTTCAGCAAGGGCAGCAGCGGCCTCTTCTCGAAGCTGGCGCGACTCATCAAGCTGGCGCTTGATTTCGTCTGCGCGGCTATCGAGTGCAGACGTGATCGCCTTGAGACCGCCGAGCGAGATCGCGATCAGAAGGAAGGCGACGAAAGCAGCGAATGCGAAATTGGTCGCCGCATCCGTGAACGGGTAGGCGAGGTTGCCAAAGCCGGTCTTCGTCTCGTGGCCTGCTTCTCCAGCGGGCGCGGCGAGCGCGAGCGGCGCAGCGAGGGCTGCAGCGGTCAGCATGGATGAAAAACGTCCAATCTTCATGATCGTCTAGCCTTCCTGCTGGGTGTTACGGGCGACGGCCTGACGGGCGTCGGCTTCTGTCACATTGACGCCGAGTCGGCCAAGCATGGCTTGTGTCGCGGAGGTCGCAATCTGCTCGACATTCGACATGGCGTTGGTGCGAAGCGTCTGGATGCGCGCTTCGGCTTCTGCGAGGCGCTCACCGAGATCAGCGTCGACCTTGGCAGTTTCAGCCGCGATCTCTGCTTCGACCTTTTCGCGGGCCTTGTCAGCCGTGTCGCGGGCTTTGCCGCGTGCTTCTGCGAGTGCGAGGTCCTGCTGCTGTTTCGCTTCCTTGGACTGCTCGTTAAGGCGGGCAGCTTCGTCAAGCGAGTCAGCAATCGTGTCTTCGCGGTTCTCGATCACGCCGCCAAGCTTGGGCAGGATGAAACGCGAGAGCGCGAGGTAGAGAATACCAAACAGGATGGCCAGCCAGAAGAGCTGTGACGGGAAATGCCACGGATCGAACGGTGGGAAAGAGGCCCCACCGGCGGCTTCGCCGTTAGCGGCCGGAGCTGCAAGCGACAGGAAATTCATGGCGCGACCTTATCAGTCTGAATGGTTGAGACTAGCCCGCGCGCATTAACTGCGACGGGCCAGTCCAAATCAATAGTCCAGGAAAGTCTTCGTTAGACGACGAAGAGGATCAGGACGGACACCAGGAAGGCCAGAATGCCGAGAGCTTCAGCAAGGGCCATACCGATGAAAAGGTTGCCGGTCTGCTGAGGAGCAGCCGATGGGTTGCGCATGGCAGCGTCAAGGAAGCTGGCAAAGATGTTGCCCACACCGAGCGCGGCACCGATCATGCCGAGAGTTGCGAGGCCTGCGCCAACATATTTGAGGCCAAGAGCGATATCGCCTTCCATTTCGTGTCTCCTTTGAGGGATTGGCGTTGGTCTGATTTGATGCCCGTGAAGCCTGTTCGGCGGGGCGCGTCAAGTGTTGAGGCGCGGCTCTTTTGGCCGCACCGGCGAGAAACTAGTGCGATGGGTGAAGCGCGTCGTTGAGATAGACGCAGGTCAGGATCGCGAAGATGTAAGCCTGAAGGCCTGCAACGAGAAGTTCGAGCGCGTTGATGGCAATGCCCATTGCAAAGGCGAGCACACCGACAACACCGAGGAGCGCCGTGCCTGCCAGCGCCGCAGCGAACAGCTGGGCAGCAAAGGTGGCGAACAGCTTCAACATGATGTGACCGGCAAGCATGTTCGCAAAGAGACGAAGCGCCAGTGTCACAGGACGTGCGATGAAGGAGATGACCTCGATCGGCACGAGAATGAGGTAGATGAAGAACGGCGCGCCGGACGGGGCGAAAAGTTTGAAGAATTTCAAGCCGTTCTTGTAGAGGCCATAGATGATCACGATGGAGATCACGAGCAGGGCCAGCGCACCGGTCACGATGATATGGCTGGTTGTCGTGAAGGCGTACGGTACCATGCCGATCATGTTCGCAAAGAACACGAAAAAGAAGAGCGTGAACACGAACGGGAAGAATTTGAGGCCTTCCTCGCCCGCCGTGCTGCGGACCATATTGGCCACGAAGCCGTAGCCGATCTCAGCGATGGACTGGGAACGCGAAGGGATGAGCTTGCCACGCGACGCTGCAAGACCAAAGAAAATGATAATCAGCGAAACACCCAGCAGCATGTAGAAGGCTGTGTTGGTGAACGAAAGATCGATGCCGCCAATCTGAAGTTCGAAGAGTTTCTTCACTTCGAACTGGCTCATCGGGTCAGCCATCTGGTGGAAGGAGAGGTTCATCAGCCCTGTTTCCCGTTTTCCGGACCCTTGGTCTGGTCCGTTCCCTGAGTTTCCGCATATGCCGTTAGCTGGCGATAGGCGCGTATAACACTAAGGATTCCGGCTGCAAGGCCGAATCCCAGCCAGACAAGCAGTCCCCAGGGCTCTGTGCCGAAAACCTTATCGAACCAATATCCGATAAGCAGTCCGATCACGACGCAGCCGGCCATCTCCGCGCCATAGCGCAAGGCCATGCCAGCCCCTGAGTTCACATTCTCCTGATCTGCCTCGCGCTTGCGTTTCCTGGCTTCCCGCGCGTCATTGTCGGCCTGCGCTTTGGCAATCCGCTCTGAAAGATCATCACGCTCAGGACCGGCCATGGGGAATCACCTGAATGCCGCTCGATACAGACCCGGGGAGACCCCATGTCTTTCGAGCCGGAAGCTATTGGAGGGGGTGGGTCAAGTCAAGCCGACCGGATTTGTCGTAAACGTTTGATTGTAATAGAAAAAGTTACAAATGCGCTTTTGACGCATGCGCCTATTCGGCCGCGACAAGCTCTTCGGCAGCATCAAGGTCGACGGAGACCAGTTTGGACACGCCCTTCTCGCGCATGGTCACACCGAACAGACGGTCCATACGGCTCATCGTGACTGGATTATGCGTGATCACAATGAAGCGGGTATTGGTGCGACGGCGCATCTCGTCGAGCAGGCGGCAATAGCGGTCGACATTGGCGTCATCGAGCGGTGCGTCCACCTCGTCCAGCACGCAAATCGGGGCAGGGCGCGACAGGAAGACGGCGAAGATCAGCGCCGTCGCCGTGAGGGCCTGCTCACCGCCTGACATAAGCGACAGCGTGCCAAGGCGCTTGCCCGGCGGCTGGGCCATGATCTCAAGGCCGGCATTCAGAGGGTCCTCATCATCGACGAGGCGAAGCTCTGCCTCACCGCCGCGGAAGAGCGTAGTGAACAGCGCCTTGAAGTGCTCGTTGACCCGTTCAAAGGCTTCCAGCAACCGCGCGCGCCCTTCATCATTGAGCGCCATGACGCCTTCGCGGAGGCGGGCAATCGCCTTTATGAGGTCGTCCTTCTCGGTTGCCTGCGTCCCAAGACGCTCAGCGAGCTCTTCGGCCTCGGCTTCGGCTTCCATGTTGACGCCGCCCAGCTGGTCGCGGTCACGCCGCAGAAAGTCGAGTTGGCGTTCCGCTTCTGACGGATCGAGGCTTTCGATCTCTTCGTCCTCAAGCCCCGCGCGGGCAAGCGTGATGAGGCCGGCCGGGGCGCGCTGGAACTGGTTGCGGGCCGCTTCGACCGCATCTGTCAGGCGCGCCTCGGCATTTTCGACCCGCACCTTGGCGCCAGCGAGCGCCTCGCGGGCTTCAACAGCGGCGTTCGATGCCTCGCGCGCTTCCGTCTCGCTCTCGCGCAGCGATGCTTCTTTCTCGGCCAACGCGTCGGCTGCGACGCGGCGCTCTTCTTCCAGTGTCTCTACCCGCTTGGCGAGCGCGTCGATGTCGGCCTGCATATCTTCGGGCTTTGCACGGGCGGCTTCTGCCTCGCCAGCCGCCTCACGGCGCCGGGCAAGAAGGTCTTCGAGGCGTTGCTCGCTTGCTGCGAATCGCCTTTCCCAACGCTCAACGTCGCGGGCAAGGCCTTCGCGCCGGGCGATGGCCTGTTCGCGGTTACGGGTGATGTCCGCAAGCTGGCCGCGATATTCGGTTTCGTCGCTGCGGGCGCGGGCGAGCGCTTCGCGCGCCTCGGTAAGTTCAGCCTCAAGCTCTGCGAGATCTTCTGGCGCGCCGCCAATCGAGACCGATTCCAGCGCATCCTCGACGCCGCGTAGGTCTGATTCGACACGGGCGAGCGCTTCGCTGGCCGATTCGCGCTTCACGTCGGCGCGCTCAGCGGCTTGTCTTGCTTCTGCGGTGGCAGAGCGGGCGCGGTTAAGCTCTGACGCTCTTGGAGAGACCTGCTGGCGTGCCTCTTTCAAATCGCGCTCTGCGCTCTCGCGGCTTTCTCGTGCTTCGGACAGCTCTGCTGTTGCTGATTCAAGGCGTTTGCGGGCTGGGCCGACTTCGGCTTCGGCGGCATCGAGCCGAGCCTGCTGTGCGAGGCGTTCGGCGGCAGAAACGGGTGCGTCAGGGGTGCGCGTGAAGCCATCCCAGCGCCAGAGATGCCCTTCAACGGAAACGAGCCGTTGGCCGGGTTTCAGATGAGCCGCCAGGCGCGGACCCATCTCGGCCGGGACAACGCCGCATTGTGAAAGGCGCACGGCGAGTTCGACCGGGGCTTCCACATGGGTGGAAAGCGGCTCTGCGCCATCTGGCAGGGCAGATGTCTCGATCGAACTTCCGCCCCAGTAGAGCGGCGAATCAGACCGGGTCGATGCCTGAAGGTCATCACCCAGCGCAGCGGCAACGGCTTTCTCATAGCCATCATCGGAGCGGATCCGGTCAATGACAGGCGGTGCGTTGGGGCCGCTAGACGGCTGAAGCAGGCGTTTGAGGCCTGCGATCTCGGACTCCAGCGTTCGCACGGCCTGGTCTGCCTTATTGCGCGGGCCCTGGGCTGCGGTTTCACTGGCGCGGGCCTCAACCAGGGCCTCGTCGGCAGCGTCGACGGCGCGCTCCGCATCATGCAGTGCGATCTCTGCGGCCTCTTCGGCTTTCTCGGCCGCAGCGAGGCGTTCCGCCAGCGCCGCTGTGTCCGGCATCTCAGCCAGTTGCTGGCGGAGGCGGGCCGCATCGCTCTCAAGCGACTGTTTGCGGCGGCGCTGCTGGTTCGCATTGGCTTCAGCGGCCTGACGGGCGGCTCTCAACTCGGCGAGCTTGCCACCCAGCGTGTCAGCGCGTGTCTGCGCAGCTTCGAGATCGGCGCGGGCCTTTTCCAGCTTCTGCTTCGCGTCAGCTTCAAGGTCTTCATTCGCCTCAGGGTCTTCAGTCGGCAGTGCCGCCAGCGTTTCACACGCTTCGGCAAGGGCGCTTTCGGCTTCTTCCTTCTGCGACTGCTCGCGCTCAATGTCGGACATTATCCGGCGCGCTTCGCTCTCATGGCGGGCCAGCAGCTCGGCAGCGGTCTTGCGCTCGGTTTCAAGGCGGGCAAGGTCGATCTTGGCTTGGCCCAGCTTTCCGGAGATGGCCGCTTCAACATTGCGCAGCGGCTGGATGCCATCACCGGCCTCAATGCGGCGCGTCTCTGCGATGGCCGAGGCGCGGGTCAGGGCCTCGACAGCATCCCGGCAACGAACCAGCTCTTCCTCGGCGAGCGTTTTGGCTTCAGTGGCCGTCTGCCAGCGAAGATGGGCGAGGAAGGCTTCCAGCGCGGCGATCTTGTCGGAAAGCTCTTTATATTTCCTCGCTTTACGGGCCTGACGTTTCAGGCTTTCGAGCTGTCGTTCCACCTCGGCTGAGACTTCAGACAGGCGTTCGAGATTGGTTTCAGCGGCGCGCAGCTTCAATTCGGCTTCGTGGCGGCGGGTATTAAGGCCCGCGATACCGGCGGCCTCTTCAAGGATGCGGCGGCGGTTCTGCGGCTTGGAGCCGATCAGTTCCGAAATCTGGCCCTGACGAACCAGAGAAGGGGAGTTCGCGCCTGTCGACGCATCCGCAAAGATCAGCTGGATGTCCTTGCCGCGTACCGTCCGCCCATTGAGCTTGTAGGTCGAACCAGCGCCCCGTTTCAGCCGGCGCACGACCTCAAGCGTATCGGAGGCATTGAACTCCGGCGGCGCGGTGCGGTCTGAATTGTCGAGAACGAGGGTAACTTCAGCCAGCTCACGGGCCGGTCGGCTTTGCGAGCCGGAGAAGATGAGGTCGTCCATCTCGCCGCCGCGCATGGCCTTGGCGGAACTGGCGCCCATGGCCCAGCGCAGGGCTTCGAGAAGGTTGGACTTGCCACAGCCATTCGGGCCGACAATGCCTGTCAGGCCCGGATGGATGGGAACTTCCTGAGGTTCAACAAAGGATTTGAAGCCTGCAATGCGCAGTTCTGAAATGTGCAATGCAGGCTCCCCAACTGAATGAAAGGCTTATTGCTGCGGCGCAGCCTCACCTTCGGTTTCGTCCATGGACTCAGTGTCACTGTTCATAGATTCGCCCGATATGTCGCCCTCGTCAGTCATGGCGGGGGTTTCAGCCTCTTCCATGCTCGCTTCAGTGGCAGCTTCTGGCGCATCTTCACCAAGGGCTTCGTCGAGCATCGCCTGCATCGCTGGCCACTGGCGCCACTCATAACCTTCGAGCTGCTCGCCATTGAGGAAGAGGGTCGGCGTTGCGTTCACGCCGGCCTCGTCACCTGCAGCAACAGAAGCGGAGATGGCGCGGCGGATATCGGAATTGTTCAGACAGGCGTCGAACTCTGCTTCGTCAGTGATGCCGTGATTGGCGCCGATCTGCTGGAGAGCCTGCTTCACCTGGCCGCCCTGACGGGCAAGGCTGAGGATGGCGGTCTGACGGGAGAAGAGCTCATCGAGTACGTCGTAATACCGGTCTTCACCGGCGCAGCGGGCAATGGCGAAGCCTGCGACGGAAATGTTTGCCGGCGCCGTCGGGAATTCCCGGAAGACGTAGCGGACCTTGCCGGTGTCGACATACTCTTCTTTCAGATTGCCGACGACGTCATTGTGGAACTGGAGACAGGCCGGGCAGGTCCAGGATGCATACTCGACGATGGTGACCGGCGCATCTGCCTCACCAAGCGAGATTTCCTGAAGGGCCGCGCTGTTCGGACCCTCGCCGCTCTCTCCGCCTGAGGCCCCGCAGGCAGCCATCATCAGGAAGGATACGGCCAGAATGGAGGTCCGGCGGGTCAGGGTATTCATTTTCATGACGTCTTCTCTTCAAGATTGGTAGGTCAGGGGCCGGTCAGGCTTGATCCGGCAAATTCTTTGTCTCGTCGCTGGCTAGCACAGCTTCGCCCAGCGCCAAAACCGCCTCTCGCAAGGCGCGATCTTCTATCTTTGCAACTGAAGCCTCCAGTGCGGTCCGCTCCTCGGCTGTCAGGGGTCGGCGGGTGCGTACAGGCTTCGGGGCTGGCTGGCGCGCAAGCGGTCCCTGCTTGATCCGGATTTCTGAGATATCGCCGCCCAAGGCCACAGAGACGCGCTGGCGGATCAGCTCACTCTGATGCTGGATCATGGTTGAGGCTGCCGGGATGCACTGAACAGTCAGGACGCGTCCTTTGCCTTTGCCGCCAGAGCCAACTTTTTCTGGTTCGCAAACCCGTGCGATCTGCGCGCCGACGGTCTCGGCCCAGATCAGCTTCAACCGGCCAATGGCGGGGCCCTTGTCCGGCACGCGGTCGCGGGTGATGCGCTGGCTCAACGTGCCGATCGTTTTCGGGGCCGGGGCAACCGGTTTCGCGCGGGCATGGCGCAGCCTGATCCGGGCACGGGCTTCTTCCAGCGGGTCGAGGCTTGATCTCATCACCATGAACGTGATTGTGCCCTGCATGGCGAAACGAGAAAAGGCCGCTTCTGCGGCTGGCACGCGCTTTGACGGGCTGCCTGATGCACTTCTTGACTGGTATGGGCGTCATGCGCGCACGCTGCCCTGGCGAATTGGCCCGGGTGAGCGTGGCCGCGGTGTCGTTCCAGACCCTTACCGCGTGTGGCTGGCAGAGATCATGCTGCAGCAGACCACAGTGCCGCATGCGGCGGGCTATTTCGAAACGTTCACCCGGACATGGCCGACTATAGAGGCACTGGCCTCAGCCGAAGATGGGGACGTCATGGCGGCTTGGGCGGGCCTTGGCTATTACGCTCGCGCCCGCAACCTCCTGAAATGCGCACGCGAGGTTGCTGCGCGGGGCAGTTGGCCTCGGACTGAGGCAGGGCTTCGAGAGCTGCCCGGCATCGGGCCGTATACGGCAGGGGCCGTCGCGGCGCTCGCCTTCGATCAACGCGCCGCCGCCGTCGATGGCAATGTCGACCGTGTTTTCGCCCGCATCCTCGCCGCCAAGGGTGAGTGGAAGGATGAGAAGCGACGCATCGCGGACCTCGTGAGTGAACTTGTCCCCGGAGACAGGCCGGGAGAGTTCGCAGAAGCCTTGATGGATCTGGGCGCCACCATCTGCACGCCAAAACGCCCCAACTGCCTGATCTGCCCTCTACGGGCCTGGTGCGCGGCGCATGAGGAAGGCGAACCAGAGCGCTATCCCATCAAGCCCGCCAGGAAAGCCAAGCCGGTTCGATTTGGCGAGGTCTATATCGTGCGTGCGGCGTCCGGCGTTGCCGTTGAGACGCGCCCACCGCAGGGGCTGCTGGGCGGGATGCTGGGGCTTCCGACAACAGATTGGCGAGAGGATGGCGCAGCGGCGCGGCTGGAATGGATAGAGGAGGCGCGCGAGATCGGTGAGGTGAAACACGTCTTCACCCATTTCGAACTGCGCTTGAACGTGCTCATTGTCGAAAGTGAAGGCGCGCTTCCGGACGGATATGAGCTGCGCGACGCGGACAGCGTGGCAGGTGCCCTGCCGAGCGTTTTCAGGAAAGCGCTGAAGCTTGCTTCATGAGGTTTCGCGGGTGCCAGCCCGATAGGCCTCGTCCCGCTCTGCAGCAAGAAGATCCCTCACTGTTTCATTGGCATAGCCGAACTCTTCGAGCACCCGGCCGGATAGCTGCAGGGCGGCCTCGATCGCGTCCGGGATGACATAGGTCGCGCCAGCCGCTTCAAGCTCTCGCCCATGTTCTGCATCGCGCGCCCGCACCATGATGGGCAGGGCAGGGCGCATCTTGCGCACCGCTTCGACCATCTGGCGGGCGCTGGCAGCGTTATCGACCGTGACAACCACCATCGACGCCCCGGCGAGCCCTGCTGCCTCCAGCATTTCCGGCCGTGCCGCATCCCCGATAGAGACCTGCCAGCCTTCCCTTCGTCCCTGCCGGACAAGCGACGGATCGCGCTCGACGATCACGATATCGGTGTTGGCCTCTGACAGGACGCGCGCAATCGTACGCCCGACACGGCCGAAGCCTGTAATGATCACGTGCCCATCCAGGCCCTCAAAGCTTTGCGGCTCTGGCTCGTGCGCGGGCTTCACCGGCTCGAAGCGCTTCGCGAGGATTTGCCCCAGCCGGGACGTCGCCGGAATAAGCAGCATGGAGAGGCCCGCAATCGCGGTAACAGGCGTTGCCTGCTGAGAGGTGAGCAACCCGGCTGCTGTCGCAGATGCCATCACGACAAAGGCAAACTCACCCGCAGGCGCCAGCAGGAACGCCGCCTCGGTGGCAACAGGACGGGCCGCGCCGAAGATGCGCGTGCTGGTCCATGCGATGGCAAGCTTAATGGCCAACATCGCCGCCAGACCACCAAGCACAATTGGCGCGAGATCCACGATGACGGCGAGGTCGATGCTCATTCCGACCGTCATGAAGAAGATGCCGAGCAGCAGCCCCTTGAACGGGTCGAGATCGACTTCGGTCTGGTGGCGAAACTCTGTCTCGCCCAGCAGCAGGCCCGCAAGGAAAGCACCCAGCGCCACAGACAAACCGGCGGACGCAGTGATCACGGCCGCGCCAATGACGGTTAGAAGCGTAACAGCCATGAGGAAGTCCCGCCCGCCCGCCTGCGCCGCCAGCCTGAAGACAGGGCGCACCGCAAAGCGGCCAATGGCAACGATGACGACCAGCGCTAGAAGTCCTTCGCCAAGCGCGCGCAGTACGCCGCCAGCAAGGCTGCCACCGCTCTCTGCCGACAGGAAGCTGATGAGAATGAGAATTGGCGCGACGAGGATGTCCTGAAAGAGGAGCACACCCAAGGCCGCTTTGCCCGTTGGCCCTGTAGCACGATGTTCACTAGTCAGTGTCTGCATGACGATGGCGGTGGAGGAGAGAGCCAGCGCGAGGCCAATAATGGCCGCTGCGGCAGGCTCCAGCCCGATCAGCCACAGAGCGACACCGATGGCGATAGCGCTCGCCACCGACTGCAAAGCGCCCGCGCCAAAGACAGCATCCTTCATACGCCAGAGCTTCTCGAAGGAAAGCTCCAGCCCGATCAGGAAGAGAAGGAAGAGAATGCCAAGCTCAGCAAAGGGCGCTGCGGCTTCTGGCTCACCGACGGTAATGAATTGGACCGGCGCCCAAAGGTCTTCCAGCGTGCCGAGGCCGTAGGGGCCAAGCACCACGCCAGCGATCAGGAAGCCTGCCACTGCAGGCACACGCACCAGTCGCAGCGCTGGCACGATAATGCCGGCGGCGAAAAGAAAGACGAGCATGTCCTTCAGGAAGATGTCCTGGCCTTCGTGTCCCATACCTTGTCTTTCGACACGATCCGGGCGCCTGCGGCAAGGCAGGGTCTTCCCTTAGGCTATGACCATTGGAGAAAGAGGCTAGTTGAGGCCCATTTCCTGGCGGTAGCGGCGACGAAGCAGGTCGATCGGTGCAAGGTCGCCCTTTGGCGATTCATAGTGCCAGAATGTCCAGCCATTGCAGGCTGGCTGCTTCATGACATGGGCACCCAGCCGGTGGATCGAGCCGGAAGCGTCACCCGATGACAGGCTGCCATCAACACGGATGCGGGCATGGTGGCGCTTCTTTGGCGACCAGAGGCGGTCACCGGGCTTGAGCCAGCCATTTTCCACAAGGGCGCCAAACGGAACGCGGGGCAGGGCACGTGCGCCTTTTTGTGTTTCCAGTGCTTCGCCTTCGAGCGGCGTGATCGCTGACAGTCGGGCGCGCGAGAGACGAATGTAAGACGGGTCCTGCTCGATGCCCACATAGTCGCGGCCAAGCATCTTCGCGGCAGCGGCCGTCGTGCCGGTGCCAGAGAATGGGTCTAGGATCACATCGCCCGGATTTGTGGTCGCCAGTATGACGCGCTTCAGGAGCGCTTCCGGCTTTTGCGTCGGGTGGGCCTTCTTGCCCTGAACGTCTTTCAGGCGCTCAGACCCGGTGCAAAGCGGGATCGTCCAGTCGGACCGCATCTGCTTGTCTTCATTGAAAGCTTTCAGCGCGTCGTAATTGAAGGTGACGCGCGATTTCTCGGTCTTGCCGGCCCAGATCAGCGTCTCGTGCGCGTTCTGGAAGCGCGTGCCCTTGAAGTTCGGCATCGGGTTCGACTTCAGCCAGATCACATCATTCTGGATCCAGAAGCCGCTATCCTGGAGGATCGCGCCGACCCGGAAGATGTTGTGATACGAGCCGATGACCCAGATCGCGCCATCATCCTTCAGGACGCGGCGGCATTCGGTCAGCCATTGATGGGTGAACAGGTCATAGGCGTCAAAGCTGTCGAACTGATCCCAGGCATCATCGACGCCATCGACATGCGACTGGTCGGGCCGGGTGAGCCCGCCGCCAAGCTGCAGGTTGTAGGGCGGGTCGGCGAAGACAAGGTCAACGGACTTGTCCGGAAGGCGCGACAGCACGTCGACACATTCGCCTTCGATGATCGTATTGCGGACCAGATCCATACTTGATTGCCCTCTTGCGCGATTCGGTTTCAGGCGCGCATCCCGCAGGAATTTGGTTATTCAATCGTTACGTCCGGCAGCTCCGTGCGCAGCGCTGCATCAGAAAGCGAGACGCATCTGGTTCGTGGGCGGCTCTGGCGGGCGAAAAAGGTCGGTCCGCAGACGCGGGCGAGCTTCGTCCAGGCCGAGCCTGCGCGCGGCTTTCTTGAAGCGCTGGGAAATAATCTGGGCATGGACCCCGCGCCCGCGTCCGCGTTCGAACCAGTTTGAATCGTAATCCTGCCCACCGCGCATATCGCGCAGCGTGTTGATCACTTTCGCCGCGCGGTCCGGGTAATGTTCTGCAAGCCATTCATGGAAGATGTCTTTCAGCTCAAATGGAAGGCGAAGCACGACATAGCCTGCGCTGGAGGCGCCGTTCTCGGCAGCCGCTTCCAGAAGGTCTTCCATCTCTGGCTCGTTAAGGGCCGGAATGATGGGCGCAGTCATTGCGATGATCGGGATGCCCGCCTTGGTCAGCGCCGATATGGTCTGTAGCCTGCGATAGGGCGCTGCTGCGCGCGGCTCCATCAGGCGCGCAAGCCGTGGGTCAAGCGTCGTCAGGGATACGCCAACCCGGGCGAGCCCCTTCTCCGCCATAGGCGCGATAAGGTCGATGTCGCGCTGGATAAGCGCGGACTTGGTCAGCAGGGTGACCGGATGATTATGCTCTGACAGGATTTCCAGGAAGGTTCGCGTCAGTTTCAGCTGGCGTTCAACGGGCTGGTAGGCGTCCGTATTCATACCAAGCGCGATGGGCCGTGGCACATAGGACGGACGCGACAATTCCTTGCGCAGCAGGGCAGGGCCTTCGGGTTTGAAGAAGAGACGGCTCTCGAAGTCGAGGCCAGCCGACAGGCCATGATAGGCATGCGTCGGGCGCGCAAAACAGTAGACACAGCCATGCTCGCAGCCCCGATAGGGATTGATCGTCCGGTCGAAGGAAATGTCCGGCGACCGGTTATAGGTGATGATCGTGCGCGCGCTTTCACGCGTCAGAGTTGTGTCGAGGCGCGCGGCACTGTCCTCGATCGTGCCCCAGCCATCATCGAACGCGTCGCGTGTCTCGCGCTCGAAGCGGCCTGTCTGGTTGGAGATCGCGCCGCGCCCTCGATGTTCATGGCGCTCAGCGCTGTGCGACACGTCTAGGTTGGTGACGCGGCCTTTCGGGGGAAGTTTCTGGTTCAGTCTCATGGGGGAAAGAAACCATGAGAAATGGAACAAAACAAGAACAATATGGACGCGATAAAGCGCCCATCCACAGGCGAATCAGCGTCAGCAGCCTAGTCGCCGTGTGTGTCGAAGCTTTCCAGAATGGTGCGGAAATGACGCGCGAGCGTCGACGGGAGGAACAGCGCGATGTCCTTGGTGATGGTCATGCCGTCCGGCGCGACGCCGTGGGAGGCAGGCACGATCTGCAGGAGCATCGGCGCTTCGTCGAATTCGCGCACGCTCGTTCTTTCGCGGTAGATGACGACCACGTTCCGGTGACGCTCATCCTTGCAGATATCTTCAAAGATCTTGTCGACCTCTTCCTGCGGCCCTTCTAGGACTTGCATGAAGTTCGTGCCATTGAAGAGTAGAATGCCCGTTATGTTGCAATCGCGGTTCCTGGTGATCGCGGCTTCCAGAATACTCTGAAGATCAACAGACGTCAGCGTACGCGTTGCTACGCTGACATAGGCTAGTTTGTACATGGCGGACCCTCTTTGATAGGCCGGGACATGGAACAATTTGGCGGACTTCGTCGATAACCTGCATCAACATCACCGTTCATCCCAGCCTCTATGCTTGTATTTGTACAGTTGCCAGTCGCGCCATGTATCTATGTCGATCAGCTGAGGCAATAAAGTTATACTGACGTCATGCGGCAAGTTGCTCCAGACATCCTCCATTGCATGAGGACTGGACCAGCGGACATCTTTAAAGAGACTTGGGCTGCGCAGGTCGCGCGAAATGCCAAACAGCCAGAAGCCCCCGTCGAGGGCAGGCCCGAACACAGCTGAGTTCCGGCCCAGATTCCGGGTCGTCTCCAGTATCAAGCCGGTCTGAAGGTCTGGCGCGTCAGTCCCGATGAAGATGACGGGCCCACGAGGGGCTTTCATCATGGCATGGGTCAGACGCTCACCAAGTGAGCGGCCCCGTTGGGCACGCCGCTCGAGCCGGCGAGGCCAGAGCCCGCCGAGGGTGGATGACATCAGCGATGGTGGGTCGACCATGAGGCACGTGCGCCATGCCGGGTGTTCACTCTGGCTGATCGTATGTGCCGTGAGGGCGCGGGCCATGCGGCGCGCAGCGACCCGGCCGATATCTGCCGCGAGCCTGGTCTTCGACGCCCCGATCCGCGGGGCCTTGGTGAAGATGAGAAGCGTTGGTCTGGTCATTCGGGGCAGTGCTCAGCGATAGTCGGCCGCCAGCTTTTCCGGACTGGCGCCAAACAGGTAACGTGTAATCAGCCACGCATTCTTCCAGCTACGCTTTCGCCAGCCATCACGTTCGTACTTGGCTGCAGATGTCCGCGCCTCGGCTGAGAGCATGTTGAGCCTGCGTTTGCCAATGGCCCGCACCAGTGCGACGTCTTCCATCAGAGGCAGGTCCTGATAGCCGCCGGCCTCCTTGTACAGACTGCGGGGCAAAAGCAGGCCCTGATCGCCATAGGGCAGGCCGAGCAGCTTCGCGCGCCTGTTCGCTCTGCCTGCGACATGCTTGGCCATCGGGTGATCGGACCTGAAGGCGAGGGTGAAATAGGCCGCTTTTCCCGGTGCATTGGATATGTGATCGCGCGCGCGCTCAACCCAGTCGCGGGTCAGCGCCGTATCGGCGTGCAGGAAAAGAAGCCAATCGCCTCGGGCAGCCTCTGCGCCGGCGGCCAGCTGCTTGCCGCGTCCCGGCTCGCTCTCAATGATCGATGCGCCAGCAGCGTCAGCAATCTCCGCCGTCGCATCGCCAGATCCGCCATCGCTCAGCAGGACTTCCCGGATGAGGCCCGCCTCGGCGCCTGGCATAAGGCTCGCCAGACACTGGGGTAATTCCCCGGCAGCGTTGAGGGTCGGGATGATGACAGAAAGAGGCGCTGGCATGAGCAGATCTCGACAAGGTTCAAATTGTCGCGCGAAAGGGCGCCACGTCGGGCGGAACAGCTCCGGTCTCATGGCGTTTAAGCAGTGTTCGAAACGCGAAGGAAGAGGACCACCATGTCCACGATCTACGAAACACTGAAGAAAGACCACGACAAGCACCGCGAGATGCTCGACCTCATCGCCAGCACGAGCGGCGACAATGAGATGCGCCGCGACGTCTGGGACAAGTTCTACCACGATGTCAGCGCGCACGCCGCAGCTGAGGAAGAGACCTTCTATTCCAAGCTCATCGCAACCGAAGATGGCCAGCCTGAAGGCCGCCACTCCGTCGCCGAGCACAAGGAACTCGATGATCTCATGGAAGAACTGAACGACACCGACATGTCGTCACCTGCCTGGCTCACCAAGTTCAAAAAGCTCAAGGATCGCTACGAGCACCACATGGAAGAGGAAGAAAACGACGTCTTCCCGGTGGCGAAAGAAACTGTCGGCAAGGACGGGAACGAAAAATTGGGAGCTGCGTTCAAGAAACGTAAGGCAGACGAAATCGAACTTGTCGAGGAGAAAGCCGAAGAGAAGCTCGAAGAGTAGATTAGACAGATTGGACACCTAAGGAAGCTGGACCGCACATCCGGTGGACGTCCATCAAAAAGAGGCTGAAGCGTCCCTCCCCCTCACGCTTTACCCTCTCAAAAAGCCCCGGAGCGCATCCCCTCCCCCTCCCTCGCGCTCCGGGGTTTTTAATGCGCGGAAGAAAACTGAGAGGAGCGGCTCAGAACCACCAGGCTAGTTCTCCTATCCAGGTGAAAATTCGCCTCATGCCAGCCCTGACAATTCGCAGCTGAGCGGTCAGAAACCCGATGACGAGCCCCGCAATGATGGAGGCCGAAATTGCGATAATGGTCGGCGAGCCAAGTGCGATCATCATAAAGTTGGCGGCTAATCCGGCGAGGCCGCTGACGATCGCGAATGTCAGGAACGCATGGCTCGCTTCATCCATTTCGCTCCGCGGTTCTTCTGGCTTCAAGAAAGCCCCTCCAGCCGTTCCTGTATCTGCAACAGGTCGCGCCAGGCACGGCTCTTTTCTTCCGGCCGGCGCAGCAGGAAGGCCGGATGGAAGATCGGGAAGAGGGGGCCTGAATATCCCCCCGGTGTCTCAAAATTCTGTTCGGTGCCACGCAGCTTCATGATGCCGATGGAGGCATTGAGAAGCGACTTTGCCGAAACACCGCCTGCCGCGATGATCAGCTTTGGCTGGCCGAGCTCTACCATCCGGTCGACGAATGGACGGCAGAGCGCCAGCTCATCATCGGTCGGGTTCCGGTTGCCGGGCGGACGCCAGTAATTGACGTTGGTGATGAATGTGTTTGTCGCGCGCGAGAGGCCGATTGCGCCAAGCATCCTGTCCAGCAGCTGACCCGCACGCCCCACGAATGGCAGGCCCTGCTTGTCCTCTTCGGCGCCCGGGCCCTCACCAATCACCATGACGGGGGCACCCTCGACCCCATCGAAGCAGGCCGCATTGCGCGCCGCTTCTTTCAGAAGGCAGCCGTCGAACCCCTCAATGGCCGCCTTCAGCTCAGCAAAGCTCGACGCGGCTTTCGCAAGGTTGCGTGCCTCCTCGACCCAGTCCTCATGACCTTTCTCTTTCGGAATTCGGCGCAGGGCGCGCGCCTGTGCGGGCGCCTGACTGGCGTCAGGTCTTGCGCGCGCAGCCTTGGTCAGGGCGCGGATCTCTGCCTCATCGGCCTCCACACCCATCTCCGCCCACCAGGTGCGCAGCGCCTCAAGCGCCTGAATTTGTTCCGTCTGAGACATTGAGACCCTTTGGAATTCTGGCAAATCGACTGTAGACCGGACTGTGATTATGTACAAAGCGGGCTATCACACGTGGCCTCAGCCGGGAGAGACAAGATATGACCGAAGCGGTGGAACGCGAATCCATGGAATTCGACCTGGTAATCGTTGGCGGTGGGCCTGCAGGCCTTTCAGCTGCGATCCGGGCGAAACAGCTGGCCAATGAAGCAGGCGAAGAACTGGAAGTCGTCGTGCTGGAAAAAGGCGGCGAGATCGGTGCGCACATCCTCTCCGGTGTGGTGCTCGACCCCAAAGCCCTCGATGAGCTGATTCCTGACTGGCGCGACCGCGGCGGCGGGCGGGACACCTTTCTGCCGCAGCAGCTCGATCCCGATCGCCACATCCAGCCGCGTCAGCATGGCGGCGTCGGGCGGGCTTGTCGCGGGGGCCTCGGCGCACGTGTGGCACACGTCGCAGATCAGCATGTTGTCAAAAATCGTCATTAGAAGACCGAGTTGATGACTTTTGGCAAAATAGGAGTTGCAGGTAAATCTGGAGTACTCTTGCTCGTAGTTGTCATCTCTTCCGGGGCACGAATAAAGCCCAGTGTTGGCGCACATCACATCGACAA
>DUBH01000010.1 GCA_012960415.1 Henriciella sp.
CTGTAGGTCACAGGTTCAAATCCTGTCGGGGTCGCCAGTTCAGCGCTCGCTATTTGAGGTGTTTATCGCGGAAAGCGGCCTCAGGTAACGGCGGCGCGCTCGCGGTACTCTTCCTTGTCCCAGCTCTCGGTCTCGAGAATATCTGCCAGCGCATCCATTGCGTCCCAGACATCAGTGAAGCGGAGGAAGAGCGGCGAAAGACCGAAGCGGATCGTGTCCGGCGCGCGGAAGTCAGCAAGAATGTTGCGAGCGGCGAGCGCGCGGACGATCTCATGCGCATGCGGGTGGCTGAAGCTGACATGGCCGCCGCGATCCTTGCCCTGAAGCGGCGAGCCGACAGTCAGACCGATATCGCGCGCGCGAGTGGTCACAAGATCACCCAGCACCCGCGCCTTGGCCGCCACCAGCGAAATATCCAGCGCTTCGAACGCTTCGAGCGCGCCAGACAGGGCCGCGAGTGACAGGATCGGCGGCGTGCCGTTGGCGAAGCGGGTAATGTCGCCAGCGGGCGTGTATTCCGGGTCGAACGTGAAGGGGCTCGAATGGCCCATCCAGCCCGGCATCGGGCTTTCGAGCTTCTCGATCAGGTCTTTTTCGACGTAGAGGAATGACGGCGCGCCTGGCCCGCCATTGAGGTATTTGTAGGTGCAGCCGGTGGCGAGCTTGGCGCCAGCCTTGTTCAGTGCGACCTCAATGACGCCTGTCGCGTGGCTGAGATCCCAGATGATGAGACCGCCAGCTTTCCTCGCAAGCTTTTCTTCAGCGGCCATGTCGCGGCGTTCGCCATTGCGGTAGTTCACAAGGCTTCGGATCAGGATACCGCCGGTTTCCTTCATGGCAGCAACGCCCCCGCCTGCCTCGACCCGCCGGAAATCAGCGCCCTGCAGTGTCGAAAGCGCTTCTGTGATGTATTGGTCGGTCGGAAATTCGTCTTCCTCAATGATGAGGGTGCTGGACGCAGAAAGGCTTGCTGAAAGCGCAGCCGAAGCAAGCTTGAAGATGTTCGCCGAGACGCTGTCGGCGATCATGACTTCCTGCTGGCGCGCCCCCACAAGACGCGCAAGCTGCGCACCTGTCGTCTTCGCGAGGGTGAACCACCCTGCGCTATTCCAGGAGCGAACGAGCCCGCGGCGCCAGTCATATTTTGCCGACTGGTTGAGCGCATCGAGCGCATTATGCGTGGCCGGACCGAGTGAATGACCGACGAGATAGATGAGACCGCCCTCAATGTCGAAAGCCTCGCGCGCGTGGGCGAGGATGTCGTGCCGGTCGATGGCAATGGCGCTTTCGCGGCTAGAGGGGCAATTGTAGATCATCAGCTCATTAACCCTTATGGGCGCATTCGGTTCTCTTGCCATTGCGCGGCTTGGCGGGCAGATCAATGGAGATTCAGCTGTTGGAGCAAGCCCTTGCGTATTCAATCCCAGCTTTGCGCAGCTGCGCTCCTGCTTGGCGCGTGCGCTGGCGAACCATACCCCGCTGAGACTGCGTCCGTCACTGGCGAAAGCGATGCTGCAGCAGAGATTACAGAGACAGCCATGGCGGAAGACCCACTTATGAATTGGGGCGACCTCGTGGGCCGCCCGCTCCCGCAGCCTGACATGACTGTGACAACAGGCCCCGGCGAAACTGACATCGTCGATGTCTGGCTGCCAGAAGGTGAAGGGCCTTTCCCGACTGTCCTGATGATCCATGGCGGCTGCTGGCAGAAGGAAATCGCGGACCGGACGTTGATGAACTATGCGGCCAGTGGCCTGCGCGATGAAGGCATGGCCGTCTGGAACATTGAGTATCGCGGCGTTGATGAGGCTGGCGGCGGCTATCCGGGCACATTCCTTGATGTGGCACGGGCCGTTGATGCCCTCGCAGAGCGAGGCCCAGCACTCGGCCTCGACACCTCGAACGTCGTCGCCACCGGCCATTCAGCGGGCGGGCACCTCGCCCTCTGGGCAGCCGCGCGGCCGAATATTGCTGAGACTAGCCCGCTCTTTAGCGAGACCCCTTTCGTCCCGAAAGCGGTGGTCAATGTGGGCGGGCTCGCAGACCTTCAAGCCTCTGCCCCTGTCACGCAGGCGGGCTGCCTCGCCGACATCATGGACATGCTGACCGGCGCTTCGTCCGAGGACCGTGCTGACGTCTTCTCGGATACGTCTCCCGCCGCGCTGCTGCCGCTTGGCATCCCGCAGATCAGCGTAAATGGCACAAGCGACCGGATCGCGCCGCCGCAGCTTGGGCAGGGCTATACCGCGAAAGCGTCTGAGGCCGGTGACAGGGCTGAATATGTCGAGGTTTCGGGTGGCCATGTGGAACTCGTCGCCCCAGGGACAGCCGCTTTTGACCGGCAGATAGAGATTCTGAGAGGCCTGCTGGGCCTTGATGCCGAGGACGCCAACTAGGGCGCACCCCGGCACAAAGTAGGTATTTAGCGCATCACGTCTGGAAGATCGTTCGTGTCGGCTGGTTCGTGCTGGATGATCACACGGGCACCAAGCTCTTCGGCGCGGGCCTCAAACTCGGCCATGGATGCGCGGGTCTGTTCAACATCGGTGTTGAAGGCTGGCACGCGCTCACCCTCGCGGCTTTCTTCGCGGTGATAGAGGTCACCGGTCAGGAAGATAGGCCCGGTTTCCGGCAGGTTCACAAGAAGTGAGGAATGACCCGGCGTGTGGCCCGGCGTTTCCATGATGATCACAGAGCCATCGCCGAACACGTCGTGATTGTCGCCGATCGTCTCGCGCGTCAGACTCTCGAAAGCGGGAAACTGGCTTTCGGATTGGCCCTCGGTTTCGCTTTCCGCGCCAGCATCGGGGAACATGAAGCCGTATTCGGTTTCATTGACGAGCCATGTGGTCGACGGATCGATATCACCTGCCTGACCGACATGGTCGAAATGGCTGTGCGAGATGGCAACCATCTCAACGTCCGACATGCCAAGGCCCATTTCGATGAGCTGGTCGGAGATCGTTTTCTCAAGCGATACGGTGAAGACATCCTGTGTCTGCTCACCGGCCTCAACCAGCTCACCCGGCAGGCCGAGATCCCAGAGAAGGTCACCGTCCGGATGGCGGACCAGCCAGCACGTATCGGTGAAGGTGTCCGTCTGGCCGGCATAATCGCCTTCGACCGAGAAGATGTTGAGATCGGACACATAGATCGTGCCGCAATCGAGCTTGATCAGCTGAAGCTCTTCGGCCGGCTCGAGCGCCATGGTGTAGGCTGGCGTTTCGCCAGCCGCCGTATCGGTGGCAGCGTCATCGGAAATCTCGCCTCCAGCCGGAGGGGGCGGCGCGGTTTCGTCCGCTGATGGCTCTGCTGGAGAACAGGCGCTCATAGCCAGAGCGAGCGCACCAAGCGAAACGAGTGAGAGACTTTTCATTGATCCAGATCCCCTTTTGACCAGCCTTATCGCCAGTCTAGCCGGGCTAATCTGTGAAAGATAGCGCGCCGCCGGGGGAGACCTTGCGATAGAAGCAAGATTTCCGGTCAGTGTGACATGCAGGCCCCTTCTGGCTCACCTTGAGAAGGAGCGTGTCCTGATCGCAATCGATGAGGACTTCATCGACGGACTGCGTGTTGCCGGAGGTCTCCCCCTTGCGCCAGAGCTTGCCGCGCGAGCGGGAGAAATACGTCGCCTCCCCGGTCTCGATTGTCTGGCGGAGCGCTTCCTCATTCATCCAGGCCATCATCAGGACTTCACCGGTCGCGCTATCCTGCGCCACAGCGGGGATCAGGCCGTCCGCATTAAATCTGGGGCGAAGCTCCTTTGCCTCATCCTGCTCTGAGCCGGAAAGCGGGGGTTTGAGGTCCGTCATCAGATGATTCCTTTTTCGCGCAGGCGCGCCTGTTCTGGGGCATCGACGCCGAGGGAAGCGAGCACACTAGCCGTGTCGGCACCGAGCGCCGGGCCGGCATGATCGACCCTGCCGGGCGTATCGGAGAGTTTGGGGAAGACACCCTGCATGGGGATCTCGCCCAGCATTGGATGCGCGACCCTGATGATCGCTTCACGCGCCTTGATGTGGGCATCCTCCAGCATCTCGCGGGCGGTGTTGACCGGGCCGCAAGGAACGCCGTTGGTTTCGCACTGCTCCAGGACATCCGCCACTGTGCGCGTACCCGTCCAGGCGGCGATCTTCTCATCCAGCTCAAGCTGGTTGTCGCCGCGCCCATCATGGGTGGCAAAGCGCGGATCATCTGCCCAGTCGGCGTCGATCATGCTGGCAAGCCGCCTGAAAAGCGTGTCCTGATTGGCTCCAATGATGACCATGCCGTCTGCGCAAGGATAGACACCCGACGGGGCAACACGGGGCAGGATCGGGCCTGTCCGCTCTCGTATCTGGCCGGCCAAGGCGTATTCAGGAATGATGCTTTCGATGAAGGCCATCACGCTTTCATAGATCGCCGCATCGACGACCTGCCCCCTGCCCGTCCGCTCACGCGCGAACAGCGCCATCATCGTGCCGAGTGCCGCAAACGTGCCCGTCATTGTATCGCCGAGAGATACGCCGGCACGTGCCGGCAGACGGTCCGGTTCTCCTATCATGTAGCGGAGGCCACCCTTGGCCTCCCCGACACTCGCATAGCCAGCTTTGGCGCTTTCAGGACCTGTCTGGCCATAGCCAGAGATGCGCGCGATCACGAGGCGCGGGTTGAGCGCGTGGAGGATATCCGGGCCAAGCCCCCACCGCTCCAGCGTACCCGGGCGGAAGTTCTCGACCAGAACATCTGCGGTCGCGGCAAGCTGCTTCAGGAGTGCCTGGCCTTCCAGTTCGCGCAGATTCAGCGTCAGGGATTTCTTGTTGCGGGCAATGATCGGCCAGAACAGGCTGTGGCCGTCCTTCTTGGCCGCGCCCCAACCACGGGCCGGGTCGGGCGCGTCGGGGGCCTCGACCTTGATGACCTCCGCACCAAAGTCGCCGAGCAGCTGCGCACAGAACGGCCCGGCAATGAGCTGGCCAAGCTCTATGACGCGCAGGCCCGAGAGCGGGGCGGGAACTGAAGTGTCTGGCATGCGCTCTGTTTGGATCAAGCAGGGGAAGGGCGCAAGCCATGATGGACTGGATTACGACGAGCTGGTCTGCCGCAGGCATGGTGCTTCTCGGCGGCCTTGGCATGTACGCCACAATCATTCTGCTGACGCGGATTTTCGGGCTACGCAGCTTCTCGAAAATGAGCGGTTTTGACTTTGCGGTCACCGTTGCCACCGGATCGATCCTGGCAGCGATCTTTATCGCCAAGGATCCGCCCCTGCTGCAAGGCGTGGCGGCTATGATTGTCCTGTTCGCCATGCAGGCCACCGTCGCCGAATTGCGGAAGCGCTTCAGCTTTATTGAAACGATTGTCGACAACCGCCCGCGCCTCATCATGTGGGGCGGCGAGATAGATGAGCATCAGATGCTGAAGGCCAAGATCACGCGCGCCGACCTGATGGCGAAACTGCGCGAGGCGAATGTGACGCGCTTTGAGCAGATCCATGCGGTTATCGCCGAAACGACGGGCGACATCTCTGTGCTGCACGGCCCTCCTGACGAGGCGCTGGACACCGGCCTGCTGGACGGGGTGATCGGCGCCAAGCGTTTTCAGGTCGTGATGGGTGATTGACTCGAAGTCTCCTGTCTGCCCCGTATCAGACCAACAAGACGATAAGGGAGACAAGAGATGAGCACGCATAAGGACATCATAACCGCCACCGAAAACGGCGTTCTCACGATCAGGCTGAACCGTCCAGACAGGCTGAATGCCTGGACGCCGACAATGGCGAGTGAGGTCGAGCAAGTTGTGCGTGCCGCGGGGAATGATGATGCGGTCCGCGTTATCGTGATTACCGGCGAAGGACGCGGCTTCTGTGCTGGCGCCGACATGCAGTCGCTGCAGGGCATACAGTCTGGGGGCCGGGAGGCTGCGCAAGCCGAGGCGCCCGCTGCCAAAGAGGGCATCGAGCAGCTCTATCCCGGCCGATTCGGCTATCTCTATGCCTGCCCCAAGCCGATCATCGCGGCGATCAACGGCCCGTGCGCGGGCATCGGTCTCATCTTCGCGCTTTATGCTGACTTTCGCTATGCGGCCGAGGAGGCAAAATTCACGACTGCCTTTGCCCAGCGCGGTCTCATCGCTGAACACGGGATTGCCTGGCTCTTGCCGCGCCTCATTGGTGAAGCGAACGCGCTGGACCTGCTGTTCACCGCCCGCAAGTTCGATGGGCGCGAAGCCGCGCAGATGGGTCTGGTGAATGCCGCCATGCCTGCCGGCGATCTCAGCGAACATGTCGAGCGCGTCGCCCAGCATCTCGCGACGCAAGTCTCTCCCCGCTCTGTCGCCATCATGAAACGCCAGATCCGGGAGTCCTACTTTCAGGACTTCGCAGCCAGTCTTGAAATTGCAGATGACGAGATGAAGAACAGCTTCTCGGCCTTTGACTTCAAGGAAGGCGTCGCCAGCTTTGTCGAGAAGCGTGCCCCTGCCTTTCAGGGGCGATAGGAACAGGACCCTTGATGACCAGACGTATCGACATCGTGGAGGTCGGCCCCCGCGACGGACTGCAGAACGATCCCGGCAATCTGACGACACAGCAGAAGCTCGAATTCATCGCGCGCCTCGAAGAGGCTGGCGTCAGGCGGATGGAGTCCGGCAGTTTCGTCTCGCCCAAGGCCGTCCCGAAAATGGCGGATTCAGCAGAAGTGTTCGCCGGCATCGACCGGTCGAAACCGACCCGTCACATCGCGCTCGCTCTCAATGAGAAAGGCGTGCGCCGCGCCATCGACGAAGCAAGCGACGCGGCTCTTGCCGGCCTCGATAGTTTCCGCATCACCGACCATGCCGGCGATCTGGCCGCCTGG
>DUBH01000011.1 GCA_012960415.1 Henriciella sp.
CCGGTTTGTGCAACACAGTGCACCGTACCGCCCAGCGGCGAAACGACAGGGGTGCCATCGGTCGCAAACAGATCAATTCCCAGGTGAACCGTCCGTCTTTCCAGTTCCAGATTGTCGACCGCGCCAAACTGCTCGGATCCATAGACAATTCTCGGTTCAAGATATTGACCCACACCAATTTCTGCGCCCTGTGAATCCAACTGGTCAAAAAGGAGTTTCGTCAGATCCAACGTCGTAAGGGATTCAACATCCTGAGGCATCAACGTGCTGCTGACACTCAAATCCAGAACCGAGACCTCTGATTCGGCAGAATTTCGGCCGATCGGGAACGCGTAAGTTCTGGTCTGTTGCAACCACTCCACGGCATTTCGTGGCAACGGCTTTAGCCCACAGGCTCGTCGAAATGTTGCCGTCGCGATGGGGAACGGTATTGCCCGCAACAAGGGCAGCGTTTTTCGAATCGGCCCTTGACTGGATGACAGATAGGGATCATCCGGGCGCTGTTGTTGTTGTTCGGCAGCGATCACGGCGCTGACACACAAACGCAGGCACACCAAACCGAACAGAGCCCCGATCTCGCTGGTCGTCAGTTTTGATTCTTTGTGGTAACTTGCGACCATCAGAGCCGCCGACGAAAGCGGGTCGGGTTGATCCAATATTGCGTAGGCAATGGCAATTGCCAGTTCGCCGACTTTCCAGGAGTAAACGGCATCGCCAAAATCAATGATTCCAGCGACCGTGTCACTTTCTGAAACGATCACATTTCCGTCGTTGCAATCGTTATGAATCACGGACATAGGTAATTCGTGCAACAGGCTTGCTGAATAGCGATCGAACTGAGCAACCAGATGTTCAATGTCCTGTCTCAATTCCTGGTCGACGATCTGACCGAACCCGTCTGCCACAATTTTTCGGGCGTTGGCAAGGTCCCAGTAGAAACTCCGATGAAAGGCCTGGCGATCGAAGTCTTTCAGGGCATCAGTGATCTGCCCAACACGACGGCCAAGATCCGACAGGAGCTCAGGGCTGCGATACGAAATCACGACCAGCGGTTGCCCGAGTAGAAACGTAACCAGTCGAACCATGTGTTTCGTGGTGCCGAATTCAAATTCGCCAATCGCATTGTTGTCACGGTCCGGAACTACGATCGGGCACACATCCAAATGCATGGACAAGTGCATTAACATTGCGTTTTGGCCGTCCAGAAGACTACGGTCTTCAAGTTCATTCGAGACCTTCAGGACGAATCGTTGGTCTGCCGTGCAATCCAGAAGAAAGTTCTGGTCACGTTCACTTGGCAGGGGATTGACTTCCAGGACGGTCAGATCGTAGTTACGTACTGCAACTTGTCTTGCCTGATCTAAGCTAAGCGTCGGTGCATGTTTGAGCAGTGACATTGATTAACAAACCTTCGTTTGCCGTGATGCGGTCGCATTTTCCCGACAGCGTCGTACTCTTACTGGAGGCCGCGACAGACGCATTCCGGCCTCAGAAAACGGCCGACCGATAGGCCAGGACAGTTCACGAGAATAAGCAAACCGCTCCAAATTGGAAGTGCGGCTGAAATTGTGTGCAGGGGCTCCTATTCAGTTCGTCGAGAGCAGTTCGCTGGTGATCATCGGGTCACACCTGTGATCTTTTGACGGGACAACGCAATTTGACCCCACATGTCCCAGGGTGGTAGCCCAACGATCGCACAATGAGGCGATGAAAGATCGTCCGAAGTGAGTTTGCACGGCACATTTGGCAGTGATATGCTCCACTGGTGGTTCAACAAAATCGGCCGAAAACTGAGAACTTCGGATCGTCGGACTCATGTTCGATTCCTGCCGCACTCACATCGCAAGTCTGCATAAAAGTCGCAGCTGCTGTCATGCTTTATACGTCGGCGTCCGCACAAGCCGACATCGTCGAGCACCATGACAAGCCCTGGCAGATCGTCTCCTATTCAGTGACGGGAACGACGGCCGACCCTCACGAGGGAGTGATGGATATCACTTTCGAGGCCAACGGCGATCTGTGGATTGCCCGGCAGGACGGGCTGTTCTTCTTTGATGGCTACGAATGGAAACGCTTTGGAGTCGAGCACGGGCTGCCGAGCAATATTTGCCGCGCGGTGAAGGTGACTCAGGCCGGAGTTCTGTGGGTGGGCACCGATCGTGGCTGCGGCACGTTTGACGGTGAGACGTTCGAGACGCACGGTTCGAAGCAGGGGTTGGCCGGGCCCAGCGTCGCGTAGATTCGTGAAGATCCCAATGGCACATTGTGGTTTTGCTCCGATCGCTGGCCAACAGCAGCCATCGGCCAGGGACTGACGTCTTACAGCAACGGACGGTGGCAAAGTTACGGTCTGGGGGATGGACTGCCCTCCGAACACCTGCATGACTACTATCGCGATTCCAAAGGCCATCAATATGCGGTGACAAAAAGCGGAATTGCTCAGCGATTTGGCGACAGGTGGGTGCCGTTCGACATCCCCGGGTTTCCGCCTGGAGGAACACCGTTTGATCTTTCTGAAGCGCCGAACGGCGAATTGCTCGCTTCCATTAGAATCTCACCGGGCAACATGAGCGTCTTCATGACGAACGAAGGTCGTTGGCAGGATCTGGGTAATTCAGCGGTCAGATCGCTCGTCACCCGCAGCGGACGGATACTCTCCACCGAGATCGATCTGGAGAGATTGCGTATGCGAGTCAGGTGCTTCAAGGACAGCCATTGGACGGCGGTATCGGCCTGGACAAAGATTAACTACGCCTTCGTATCAAACCTCGTCGAAGCGCCGGATGGAGCCATCTGGGGCGTCGGCAATGGAATTTTTTCCGGTGGGAAACCAATGATCACGAATGGGCCCAATTTGCCAACCTGCCACCGTTGATGAGTGTCGACTCGCGCGATCAGGTCTGCTTTGCCGGAGACCAGGGAACCTGGGTGTTGTGTGGCGATCGTTTTAAGACTGCGCCCGCCCTGGAATGAATAACATTTCTCGAACACGAAGGTCGAATCTGGTGCGGCCACGACGGCGCCCTGGTCGAGGTCTCGCTCGATTCGCTGCAGATCGAACGCCGCCATCCCATTGATTTGAGTCAGCTTCGCCAAAACGCTGTGACGAGCCTGCCGTTCATGACGAAAATCGTGAACGATGCGGATGGCAGCGTTTGGGTCTGGCTGGTCCGCGATGGGCGAACCCTCCTTGTAACCGGCCCCTACGGTGGACTGATCCTCTACATCTTCGCCTTTGCGAAAGCCCTCGCCATAGCCGCGCTGACGTTCAACTTCTTCAACTCTCTGATGGTCGCGCTCACTCATCGCGGGTCTCCTTTGTGATTGTTCACATAAGAAACGGGCAAGCAGGGAACGCGGTTCCAATCCCTAGCGCGTATGCGCAGGCCCAAAGAGCACGGCATTCACCAGAAGCAGGTTCAGCCCGTCGAGATAGGCCCGCGTCACCGGGCTTTGCGTGAAGGCGATCACCATGCCGGAGCCCTGCTGCTCTGCCATCAGATATGGCTTGTAGGCGAGCTGCGCCCGGTTCTCTTCCCAGAGATAGCCGCTCGCCACCAGCTCATCGGCCGCCGCATAACGGAATACATTGGCGCCATCGGCATCATTGAGAGGCCGGTAGATGGTTGAGCCCTGATAGAGCGCCACAGCCTCCTCATAGCCCGACGACAGCCAGTGATCGGTATCGGCGATCACATTTGCCAGCACACCCGGCACGCTGTCAGGCCGCGCGGTCTGGTTCGCCGTGACCGCGTCATAATCCTCATCGCTTTCGATCAGCAGGCCAGAGGCAGGCGTCTCCTCATCATCGCTGCGCTTTTCTTCCTCCGCGAGATAGGCCGCCTCAGCGCGCGCAGACAGCAACTTATCATCGCCGCTGGTCAGCGCCCCTAGCGCACCCTCGAACCCAATCAGCACCCCGCCATTTCGGGTAAAGGTCGCGATAGCCGACTTTCCAGCCGCCCCGAGCTCACCTTCAAAGCCCCAGCCGGCATCGGGCAGGATAAGCACGTCATAGCGGCCGAGATTGGCACGAGAGAGCGTGCCGACGCGGATCGGCGCGACCGGAATGCCGAGCTCCCGCTCCAGCACATAGCGTGCCGCGCCAGCATCCGTCGCGCTCGTCCCTTCACCCCAGGCCATGGCGACCTTCGGCATGGTCAGGGCGACGAACTTGTCGCTGCCATAGTTCGGGCCGTCTTCGACCCAGCTCGACTGCAGCGCCACATATTCAGCGCCGATCTCCGTCGCGAGCCCGTTCAGCGTGCTCGCAAGGCTGCTCTCATTGGCCGCCAGCGGGAAGACGACCGACCCACGAGGATATTCGCGGCCATCGACGGAGAATGCCTCGGTCGTCGCGCCGCCCGTCAGGCCAGCATCCAGCGCACTGAGCACCAGCTTTGCCTGTCCCGCATCGCTCCACGGCACGACATAGCCATAGGCCGCGCTGGACGCCGTCACCGCAGTGATGGGGTCGTCGGCGCCAACCATGCTCGCATTCGACACATTCACCTGGCCGCAGGTCCGGCTCGTCACGCCTTCCATCAGCGGCATGGACCAGGCGGTCACGTCATAGAGCTCATGATTGAGGCCCCGGTCGCGGCGCGATTCCTGCTCATCGACAAAGTCTTCAGGCAGGCTCGTATCTTCGCTCAGCAGCGTCGTGATCCGCTTACCGGACGGCTGCGCGCGGTCAATCACCAGTGCGCCGTCAGAATAGCGTATGCCGCAGACCTGCGCGCCCGCGGGCAGGCGCTGGACGGTGATGTCCTGCGCGGCCAGCTTGCGGCCAAGCTGCTCTGCCTGCCACCGCCGCTCGGACAGATCGAATACAAAGTACCGGTCACTCGCGCCGCGCGCTTCGACGGCTGCTTCACGCCGGTAGGATGCAAAATCATTCAGGAACAGCGACTGGTTGTTCGCCACCACTTCCGCCGTCGACAGCGTCGCAACGAAGTGCTGCTCCACACCCTGCTTGTAGGTCAGCACATCGCCGGTAGCGCGCTCATAGGCGAGACCGCGTGCAGAGCCCTGCTCATAGGTCATGGCGATCGCACCGCCGAGCGTTGGCCACATGTCGCCATAGCCCGGATAGAAGGCGTCAAACACCTCGCGGGTGAAATAGTCATAGCCGCGCTGGTCGAACCAGCGGGCATGATTGCGCCCGATCAGGACCTGCTTTTCCTTCTGCGCCTCGGTAATGTTCGGATTGAACGGTTCGGCGGCCGGCGCAAAGAAATAGCTCTCATCCCCGCCCATCTCGTGCGCATCGACGACGACCACCGGATGCCATTCCAGCATGCTCGACACCCGGCCCCGCGTTTCCGGCTGGGACATGGTGAACCAGTCGCGGTTCATGTCGAAGAGATAGTGATTGAAGCGCCCGCCCGGCCATGGCTCGTCATGCTCGGCGGTGTAGCGGTCCGCAAACGGCGTCATCCCGCGCGCCGCCTCGAAACTGTTGCTGAAACGCGCGCGCCCGTCCGGGTTCTGCATCGGGTCGATCACCACGATCGTATTCGACAGGATCGTATCGACTGTCTGGTCGCCTTCTGCCGCCAGCAGATGGTAGGCCAGCGCCAGACCCGCATCCGTGCTCGAAATCTCATTGCCGTGGACGCCGTAAGACAGCCAGACAACGGCCGGTGTCTTGTCGACCAGTGAGCTGCGCTCGCTCGCTGACAGCTCACCAGAGGCGAGCCGGTTCATATTCGCCTTGATCTCGTCGAGGCGCGCCATGTTTTGAGGCGAAGAGATCACCGCATAGAAAAGCTCCCGGCCTTCCCAGCTTTCCGCATAGGGCGTAATCTGCATACGGTCCGGCGCCGCTTCGGCCAGCGCTTCCATATAGTTGCGCGCCTCGGTGACGGTGGAAATCTCATCGCCCGGCGCATGGCCTGCGACCTCTTCCAGCGTCGGGATGGACGGGTCCGTCTGAATATTAAGGAAACTCTGCGCCCCGGCGCTCCCTGCCACGACGGCGCTGCAAAACCCTGCTGCTGCGATCACCCAAGTCTTCATATCAGCCTCCCCGGCACATCTACTCAAATCCAGTTGGCGCCAGCTAAAGCCGACGCCGGACACCGCATCAAGTCACACCTCACCGAATTGAACCCGCTATATGCGTTTGCCTCAGTTTGCGTCACACGCTCGCCTGCTTACCACGCGGCTCGCCGGATGGACTTGCCGCGCCACTTCATGCCACACCCCCAGATGTAAAGACTGTTGCAATTGCAAAGGCCCGTCATGACCGCCGATCTCGATCATCTCAAAACCATCGAACAGCGCCTGCTCTGGCTCTCGGCCTGGACGGTCCACAACGCCAATAATATCCGCAAGAAAGAAGACGGCGCGATCAAGGTGGGCGGTCACCAGGCGTCCTGTGCCTCCATGGTGCCGATCATGACGGCGCTCTATTTCAACACGCTGAAGCCCGAAGACCGCGTCGCCGTCAAACCGCACGCCTCGCCGGTCTTCCACGCCATGCAATACCTGATGGGCAATCAGAGCCAAGACAAGCTCGAAACCTTTCGCGGCTGGGGCGGCGCGCAGTCCTATCCAAGCCGCACCAAGGATGTCGACGATGTCGACTTCTCAACTGGCTCTGTCGGCCTCGGCGTCGCCGCAACCGCCTTCAACTCTCTCGTTCAGGACTATATCGCCGCCAAGGACTGGCTCGGCGACAAGCCGCTCGGCGAGGGCGGTGTGGCGGTCGAAGTCGTCGGCGAGGCCCGGAAGCTCGTGGGCACGGGCGAAGGGCGCCCGGTCGG
>DUBH01000012.1:0-683 GCA_012960415.1 Henriciella sp.
AATATGTCCTCGGTATTGCTCTCTTCGTCGATGAGCACCTGATTGAGATTGACGGCAAAGCCACGCCCGAACCGGCTGGAAAAGCTTTCCGACAATTGGCGCCCGGCATCAGGATTACGGTCCACAGTGAAGACGGTCGCTTCAACCTGAATATCCCGCCCTGCCGGGAAAGAGATGCTGAGGTCGCCAATTCGCGTGATGTCATCTTCGAACGGCTCCAGCATATTGGCGCGCACGTGATTGGTGACCGTTGCCTCATAGGCAATGTCGCGCAGCGTAAAACCAAGCGGCACAGAAAGACCTGCAAACACAACCACGATGAACAGGGTCTGCATCAGCGTATGGCGCGGGCTATGCTCTGCCCCGAAGCCATAGATGCGCGAAAGTACCGTAACCGTCAGCGCGATGGCGAGCAGGTTTGTCATGAACAGGAAGAACGCGCCGCCTGCATAGGCAAGCGAGCCGATGGCAAGGCCATAGCCACAGACAGCAAGTGGCGGCATCAGCGCTGTCGCGATGGCAACGCCCACAATTGTCTCGCCCTTCCGGTGGATCACGGCATAGCCGCCCGCAAGGCCAGAGAAGACCGCGACGAGCAAGTCGAGCAGGTTCGGACGCGTGCGCGCGATGATTTCTCGCGTCGGCTCTGTCAGCGGCGAGAATTCCGTGATGAGGTAGGCCAC
>DUBH01000012.1:697-5313 GCA_012960415.1 Henriciella sp.
ATCGCCGCAAACACACCGACCGTCAGCGTCACGATGGACTGGCGAAGCGCCGCTACTTCCAGGATGGACAGCGAGAAGCCCATCAGGATGATCGGCCCCATTAGCGGCGAGACAAGCATCGCACCGATGACGACCGCTGGTGACGACAGCAGAAGGCCCAGCGTCGCAATGGCGCCGGAAATGATGATCATGAAGATATAACGGCCGGACATGCGGCCTTCGTCATGGACGTGCTCGACCACTTCCTCATGGTCGATGCGCCGGGCAAGAGACCGCAGCCAGATACGGGCCCGCCGGGTTTCCTTCGCCGCGCGATCATTCACGCCGCCAAACATCTGTTTCGACATTCAGGCTCTCAACTCAAAAGCGGATCTTGGGTCTGACTATACGGCGGCCATGGACTGGGTCACGCCGGATACGCAGACTTGGGGTGCCTGCGTCCTGCGCCGCCCCTACCCGCGCCTGAAGACCTAGCTGCGCTTGTTGATGCTGCGCGTCTTTCCCTTGCCGCGGCCGCTCGTCTTCTTCTGGTTCTGCGGCTTGTACTTGTCGCCATAAGGGTTGGCGCTCTGGCGCACGAACAGCCGGATAGGTACGCCCGGCATGTCAAAGGCCTCGCGGATCCCGTTGACCAGAAAACGCTTATACTGCTCTGGCATATGCTCGGCGCGCGAGGCCATCAGCACAAAGGTTGGCGGCCGCGCCTTCATCTGCGCCATGTAGCGCGGCTTGATCCGCTTGCCGTGCACCGACGGCGGCGGGTGGCGCTCGATCGTATAACGAAGCCAACGGTTGAGATCGCCCGTCTTCACCCGCGCAGACCAGTCCTGATAAACCTTGGCAACGGCTGGCATGAACCGGTCGACGCGTTTGCCGGTCAGGCCCGACAGCGTCACCACAGGTGCACCACGCGCGTTAGGCAGAAGGACTTTGGCCATCTCTGACAGTTCGCGCATCTTCTGCGCATGGTTGTCGACCGTATCCCATTTGGAAATCACGAAGACGAGGCCCCGGCCCTCACGCACTGCAAGGTCGGCAATCTGAAGGTCCTGTTTCTCAAAGGCTTCATTCGCGTCCATTACGAGCGCGATGATGTCGGCATATTTGAGAGAACGCACCGTCTCGCCGGTCGACATGCGCTCAAGTTTTTCCTGGACTTTTGACTTTCGGCGAAGGCCAGCCGTATCGACCAGCTTCACCTTCCGGCCCTCGTACATCCAGTCGACGGAGATGGAATCGCGCGTAATGCCGGCTTCCGGCCCCGTCAGAAGGCGCTGCTCACCGAGCATCTGATTGATGAGCGTCGACTTACCCGCATTCGGCCGCCCGACAATCGCAAGTCTTATCGGCTTTTTCCGCGCTTCCTCACGCGCTGCGAGCTGGGCTTCGGCCTCAGCTGCATCGTCAATCCCCGCTGCTTCCAGCGCGGCATTCAGCTCTTCTTCGGTGAGGTTGGGGTCATCGATATCGATCTCGGCCATACGGTCGAGAATCTCATCGTCAAAGCCTTCGCCTTCGGCGGCATCTTCTTCAGTGAAGGCCGCTTCGAACGCTTCCTCACCAAGGGCCGTGCGGATCGCACCGTATAGGTCACCCAGGCCCTCACCATGTGCGCCAGACAGCCCTACAGGCTCTCCAAGGCCGAGGCTCCAGGCTTCTGCGACGCCGACATCACCCTGCCTGCCTTCGGCCTTGTTGGCGGCAAGAACGATCGGCAGGTCGGCGCGGCGCAAAAGATCCGCGAACCGCTCGTCCATCGGCGTCACACCGTCGCGCGCATCGATCAGGAAGAGCGCAAGCTCTGCCTCACGAATGGCGATCTCGGTCTGCTGGCGCATACGCGCTTCCAGCGAGTCGTCCGTGACGTCCTCAAATCCAGCCGTATCGATCAGGATGAGCGGCAGGTCCGCAAGCCGGCCCGGCGCTTCCTTGCGGTCGCGCGTCACCCCTGGCTGGTCATCAACCAGCGCAAGCTGCTTACCGGCAAGCCGGTTGAACAGCGTCGACTTGCCCACATTGGGGCGTCCGACGATGGCAATCTTCAACGGCATGCGCCGTCCTTTCGTGAAACCTGTCCTGACCGTTCAGGACATGGGCTGTAACCGCTATATTCTAGCGGATTGCGACCAGCCGCGCATCGTCGGTCAGGATAAAGACCTTATCGCCAACCGAGATCGGCTCGAGATAGACAGGGTCGTTAAGCTCGAGTGAGCCGACACGCTCACCGGTCTGCGGCGAGAGCGCAATGATTGTGCCGCGCGACGAAGCGACCAGAACCTGGTTGGAAGCGATGATCGGGCCGGCATAGGAAATGCGACCACGCTGCTTTTCTTCGCGCTCAAACTCACGCAGCTGCGTCACCCAGAACACCTGACCGGTGCCCGCATTGATCGCGGCGACACGGCCATTTGTGCCAGACACAAAGAGATACTGACTGACAAGCGCCGGCGCCGATGTCGAACCGATTGGCTGCACCCAGATACGGTCGCCGCTACGGCCATCGATCGCCGCCATGACGCCAGACTGATTCGCCGCGAAGACGAGGCCGCTGCCAATGACAGGACGCGATGCGATGTCATTGATCGAGGAGATCGGCGTGAAGCGGCCAGGGCGCGACAGCGCCTCGGTCCAGAGACGGCGACCATTTGCAGCCAGGTACGCGATGATCTCACCAGAGCTGTACGGCGCAATCACGATGTCTTCGACAGCGGCAGGGCTGGAAGAGCCAAGAACGCGCGCCGTTTCAGCGATGGCCTGGTCAGACCAGAGCACGCGGCCGTCATCAAGATCGAGTGCAAAGAGCTCATTGTTGTTCGACGACACGAAAATACGACCATCATCAATGGTCGGCGCGCCCGTCATCGGCGCCTCCATGTCGCGGCGCCAGATCTCACGGCCGGTCTCTGCGTCGAGCGCAGCGACGAAACCGAAACCGCTCGCCACGATGAGGCGACCAGCAGAATAGGCGAGACCAGAACCGATGCCGCGTTTGTCGCGGTCATTGCCCGACTTGAGCTCACGCTGCCAGACACGGGATCCGTTCGAGAGGCTGAACGCCCGCACCGTCTGGCGCGCATCGACGACGAAAATTGCTGTCTCGCTCGCGACGGGCGGAGTGGTCAGGGCGCCATTGCGGTCCGTGCCGCGGCCGGCATCGACCGACCAGGCAATTGCAAGATTCGCCGCCGCAGCCACATGGCCGGCCGACTTCACAGGACGCGAGCCAGCCTCAGGCCAGCTGGCCAGTGCCCTCGCTGGGGGAAGCGTGATCGTCTGGGTGGCAAGCGCCGGATCGGCTTCGATGGTTTCGTCACCGAGAACCATTTCGATGCGGCCCTCTTTCTCTTCAGCGGTCAGACGCTGCTCTTCAGCACGGAAATTGCTGATATAGGAGCAAGCTGAAAGACTCATGGCGAGCGTGCCGAGCATGGCGGCCCGGAAGGTCAAATTCATCATTCTGGCTGGTCTCCGTCGCTGGAAGCGGCTTCGCCGGCTTCCGGAATGTCGTCAGTCTCTCCTGCATCTGCAGGCATCGCCTCTGGCGCTGCTTCGTCCTCAGAAGCGGTGGCCGCTTGCTGCGCTGGCAGGGCCGCTAGCGCGCGGACGGCGCGCTGGGTTACGCCCTCAGGCACATTGGCAAGGAAGCGCAGCTCGTTGAAAACCTGGCGGGCATATTCAGTGTCGCCCTCCTGCGCGGCTTTCGACGCGATCAGCTCCAGCGCCAGTGCACCAAATTCGCTTTCTTCCTCAGGCAGCGTGCCCAGATAGGTTTCCAGCTCGGCGCGGCTCGCCGTCTGCGATCTCAGATAGGCCGCTTTCATCAGCGAAAGCTTGCCAATCGGCGTTTCAGAGTTTGCAGCAAGCTCCAGCGCCGCGATCGCCGCGTCGCGGTCAGCATTGCCTGCAAGGCGCGTCTGCGCCAGGAAGTTGGCTGCAAGCGGCGCAATCTCATCATCGGACGTGGCCAGAGTGTCGAAGCCGGTCGTCGCGGTCTGGTAATCCTGATCTGCAAGCGCGCGATCAGCCTGCTCGAAGGCAATCGACTGCGCTTCGAGGTCCTGCGAGCGCTGGCTGTCGAGATACTCATTCAGCGCCCCGCCGCCGATCAGCAGACCCGCAGCAATATAGGCGAAGACGCCGTATTTCTTCCAAAGACGCGCCGCCTTGTCCTGGCGAAGGCCTTCTTCAACTTCCTCAAAGATATCAGCCAATTGGCCTACTCCACTGGATAATGGGCATCAAATCAGCGCGCACCCTAACCGGGGTCCCAGTCTGCGGCAACGCGCGATCACTGTTTCGTCTACCCTTTCGACAGCTTCGCCTTGCTGCCGCCGGATAGCTTGTAGGTTTCCGCCTCTGCCGGAAAGCTGCGTGAGCGCACATCACGGGCATACGCTTCAACCGATTTTGCGATCTCGGACTTCAGGTCGCCATAGCGGCGGACGAATTTCGGCGTCCAGTCGAAGATGCCCAGCATGTCCTGCGTCACGAGGATCTGCCCGTCACAGGAGGCCGAAGCCCCAATGCCAATGGTCGGAATCGACAGCGTTTTCGTGATCTCGTCGGCAAGGTCTTCGGCGACCCCTTCGATGACGATGGCGAAAGCCCCTGCCTCT
>DUBH01000012.1:5323-38841 GCA_012960415.1 Henriciella sp.
CCTTGGACAACTGGTCGAGACGTGAGGCGGCGTCACCCGTCGCCTGTGCCGCGCGCGCCTCTTCCATGACACGCGCGCGCTCGACATCATCGCGCCCTTGCGCCTTGAACCCGCCAACGACGTTGATCGCCTGCGGCCGTAGGCCCACATGACCCATGACGGGTACGCCCCGCTCGACGAGGTGCTTGATCTGATGGGCCGCATAGGTGCCGCTTTCGATCTTCACCGCCTGACAGCCGGTCTCCTTCATGATTCGCGACGCATTCAGAAAGGCCTGGTCCGCGCTCGTCTCATAGGAGCCGAACGGCATGTCGACGACAACGAACGCCCTGTCTGATCCGCGCATCACGGCCTGCCCATGCAGGATCATCATCTCCATGGTGACCCCCACGGTCGAGGTCAGGCCGTGCACCACCATGCCCACGCTGTCGCCCACTAGTAAGAGGTCGCAATAGGGATCCATGATCGCGGCCGTCGGCGCATCATAGGCAGTCAGGCAGACGAGCGGCTCGCCCTGCTTGGCGGACATGATATCGCGAACGGTCTTTCGTCTGACTTGGGATTGTGCGGACACGGGCGGCGTATCTCCATCAAAAGAACTGAACGCCCGTCTCCTAACAGAGCCAGTCGCTCAGCGCCACGCGCGAAACCGAAAGCATCACAGCGCAGCTTGAGATATGCGCCTCAGCCCATCCCAGCAATCACCGGCTGCCCGAACAGGGTTTCATGCAGGCCGAAAATCATCGCACCCCAGATGAGAAGCCCGATCAGCACGGCCAGAACATCCCCCTTCACCGACACCTTGGCGTCCGACGGCAGACCCGTATCCCCGCGCTTTTTCAGCATGATCCGGTCGAACACGGCATAGGCGAGAAAGCTGCCGAAAAGCAGGATCGAATTGAGCTCCCCGTTGGCGAGAAGGTGGCCGAGCGCCCAGACCTTCACAGCTACCAGCATGGGATGTTTCAGCGTCTTCTTGATGTATCCGGCAGGCACATAGGCCGCGACCAGGATCGGCATCGCGATCAGCTGGATCAGGATATTCAGGTGGCCCGTCCAGACCGGAGGCTGCCAGATGATGGCTGCCGGACGCATCGCGCCATAGCCCCAGACGATCAGCACAAACCCTGCGATGGAAACGAGCGTGTAGAGCCCCTTGAACGGCCCCGCCCCCAGCTTCGCCTCGATCCGCTTTTCTGGCGCCCTCCTCCTCAGCGCCGAATAGATGTGCGCACCAAAAAACAGCGCGATCCCCGCCAGCATGTAGATCATGCCTGCCTCCCCTTTTCTGTCGTGGCAGAATGGCTCTAAAGCGCGGCGCCAGCAAGCGCATTTCCGATGCGGCAATTCGCTTGACGCCAGTGCTTGCACCCGTCCCCGGCGAGCGCCAAGAGTGACGCCATGACAAAGACGGACACCCACGCCCTGATCGCAGGCGGCGGCATCGGCGGCCTCACCGCGGCGCTTTGCCTTGCACGCGCAGGCTGGTCGGTCGATGTCTATGAGGCGGCAGACGCTCTCACCGAAGTTGGCGCAGGCCTTCAGCTCAGCCCGAACGCGATGAAGGTCTTCGACACGCTCGGCCTGTCTGGCGACATCGCGGAACGAGGCTTTGCCCCAGAGGCGCTGGAGCTACGACTCGGCCAGTCGGGACGCCGCATCTTCTCGGTTCCGGTGAATCAGCGGGCAGACCGGGCATGGGGCGCGCCCTATATTCATATCCACCGCGCCGACCTTCTCGATATCCTGGCAGAGGCGGCGCAGGCGAACAGCTCCATCAACATCCATCTTGGCGCGAAAGCAGCGGGCTACGAAACGGATGGCTCGAACACGAGCCTCCTGTTTGAGGATGGCACGCGCGCGGCCGGGCAGCTGCTTCTCGGTGCGGACGGCCTCCACTCCACCCTGCGCAAGCAGATGCTGGGCGACGTCCCGGCCCGCTTCACCGGCAACCTCGCCTGGCGCTTCACGGTACCGCTGGAAAAGCTTGCCTCACCGCCCCCGCCCACCGCGTGCGTCTGGGCAGGACCTGGCCGCCACGCTGTCACCTATCGGCTACGCGGCGGCACGCTTGCCAATTTCGTCGGCATCGTTGAACGCCATGACTGGCAGGGCGAAAGCTGGACAGAACAAGGCACGAAAGCCGAGGCGCTCGGCGACTTTGAAGGTTGGGACGATACGCTGGCGGGACTCATTGAGGCCGCTGACAGCCATTATCGCTGGGCGCTGTTTGACCGCCTGCCGCTGAAAACATGGTGCGACAGTCGCGTCACCTTGCTCGGCGACGCCTGCCACCCCATGCTGCCATTTCAGGCGCAAGGCGCAGCTCAAGCCATCGAAGACGCTTACGTGCTTGCCAACGAAGTGAAAGCAGGCGGCGATATCCCCGCCGCCCTTCGCCGCTACGAAACAACTCGAAAGCCGCGCACCTCCCGCATTCAGGCCGCCTCGCGCGCCAATATGAAGACCTTTCACATACGCTCACCCGTCGAACAGGCGGCGACCTACGGGCCCATGTGGTTCGCAGGCCAGCTCCTACCAGGCGTGGTCCGCTCACGCCTCGACTGGATTTACGGCCACGACGTTACAGCGATGGGTCGATAATTACCCGGCCGACGACGCGGCGCTCTTCCATCTCGGCAAAGGCCTTGCGCCAGTCATCGAGGCTATAGACGCCGTGCGCATGCGGCGTGACCGACTTGTCCTCGATCAGTTTCCAGACCGCTTCCATATTCTCGCGGCCCTTCTCGGGGAACTGGCGGCCATATTCGCCCGCGCGCACGCCGACCACTGAGAAGCCCTTGATCAGCGGCATGTTCACTTTGACCTCCGGGATTCGCCCGGACGCAAAGCCCACCACCAGAAGCCGCCCGTCAAACGCGATGCAACGTACGCTCTCATCGAACACATCCCCGCCCACAGGGTCATAGATCACATCGGCGCCGCCATCGGTAATCTCCTTCACCTTCTCGCGAAAGCCGCCGGTGTAATTGATGACCGCGTCTGGCGCGTATTTGTCATTGATGATTTGCAGCTTGTCATCCCGCGAAGCCGCCGCGATCACTTTCGCACCAAGGTGCTTGCCGAGATCGACCGCCGCGAGGCCCACGCCGCCTGCTGCCCCATGCACCAGCAGCCATTCGCCCGGCTGGATATTGGCTCGCCGTACCAGCGACACATAGGCTGTCAGATAGGCTGACCCGACTGACGCAGCTGACGCGAAATCAAGGTGCTGAGGTATCTTCCTTACGGTCGCCGCGCTGTAAGTGTTGTACTCCGCGAACGCCCCGCCGAGACGGCTCGTCACGACCCGGTCACCCACGGCAAACCCGCTCACACCATCACCCAGCGCCGCGATTTCTCCAGACACATCGCCGCCCGGAATGAAAGGCAGGTCGGGCTTGTGCTGATAGCCACCCTGCGTCATCAAAAGATCAGGGAAACCAAGGCTTCCTGCCCGTATCTTGAGAAGTATTTCGCCCTCGCCCGGCTGAGGCACAGCAATCTCATTCAGCCGCACACCCTTATAGTTTTCGCCCAGTTCCACCACCTGAAGGGCTCTCATTTTCTGGGGCAGGCTCATCGGTTTCCTCACGCTTTAACGGTTCTGGCACTTATCTAGAGACGTAACACTAACTCGGCCATGTTGACGCCGCGGCCGCTCTATAATTCATCCCGCATCACAAGCTGGGCTGCAGGTCGCCAAGGTCAGGAAAACCCGGTATGGGCTGGCCGATGACGCGCGCCTTGCCTCTCTTGATTCACGGCCTTCTCGCCGCAGGCATTGGCGTCACAGCATGGCTATTCGCGCCGCCAGGCATGTTGCTCCTGACGCTTGCGATGGGGGCACTCCTCCTCACCCTCGCCAGCATCGACTGGCGTACCTTCATCCTGCCGGATCCGCTGAACGCACTCCTCGCTCTGCTCGGCCTCCTGATGGTGTGGCAGAATGCGCGGCCGGACTGGCTGGACCATTTAATCGGCGGCGCTGCAGGCTATCTCGCCCTGCTCGCGGTCGAGCTCTTCTATCGCCATGTTCGCGGGATAGACGCGCTCGGCCGCGGAGATGCGAAGCTAGCGGGCGCGCTCGGCCTCTGGCTCGGCTGGCAGGGCCTGCCTTTCCTCTTCCTCATCGCAGCCGGATCGGGCCTCATCGCCGTCCTCATCTATTCGGGCCTGCTCCGCCGTAAGATCCCCGGCGACACCCCAATCCCCTTCGGCCCATGGATCGCCCTATCAGGCTGGGTCTGCTGGCTGGCACTGCCCTTATTCTTGCCGGCATAGCCGGCCTTGGAACGCTCTGCCGCCGGAAACTGTTTTATCTTCTAAGCACCATGCCATTCAGAAAGGGCCAGGTCATGAAGAACAGACAGGATGAAACCGCCCGCAAGGACACGCTCGACGAGAAGGCCAAACCAAAAACGACGCCGGCTATAGACGCCCAGATCGAGCAGAAAAAGGCCGAGCGCCGTTCAGGTGAGTTCCCACCGCCCCCCGCCCCGGAAGACAACGACATTGAACAGGCCGTCGAACGCAAGAGCTGGGACACGCTGAAAGCCGAGCCCATCAACCGCCGCAAAGACGCTAGTGAAGATTAACGCTTCAACCCGGAAATGTGGGACCGCTGGGGCGAGCCTCGCTGGCTCCCTAACAGAAGCGGACGCGGAATGACTTCATGGGAAGAAATGGCTCACGCTGGCCTTCTGTAAGCAGCCATGCATCTGTAATCTCAAGCAGCCCTGCCCCGCAAATGACCGTGGGCCGCCCTTCGCGCATGAAGATCACCTTGCCCACATCGCGGATCTCGCAGTGGACGTCCTCGACAACCTCAACATTCTCGATGATGAGCTCCTGCCCCTTTGACGTCCGGCAGCGTGCGCCGAGATAGGGCGAACCGACCGCATCGACGAGCCGCTGGATTTCCTCAGAGCTCCTTGACCAGTCGATGGCGTAGTCATCATCGTCCCGCCAGATCGAATAGGTCGCGTTGGCCTCTTTCTGGGGAACCCCGACAATCTCCTCACCAGCCACCATCCTGGCGGCGATGCTTTCGGCGAGATCACAATAGTTGCGATTATTCAGCTCGATCGCATCGGCAATCTTGAGCGGATAGCTGACCGGGCTCGTCTGCTGCCCGATGATATGCCCTCGGTCATATTCGCTGGCGCCGAACAGGGCCGTGACGCCGATCTCTCTCTCACCATTGATCAGCATATTCACCAGCGGCGCAAAGCCCCGGTAACGCGGCAAGGGTGAGTCATGGAACACAATCAGGCGCTCTACTGGATGATTGATGAGCCACCGCCACGAAATCGCGAAAACATATACTTCGCCTCTCAGCGCCGGTTCAGACCCCCTGAAATCAAACGCAATACCCGCAGAGCGGCAGTGCTCTGCGATCTCTTCGCTGAAATCATTCTCGATATTGGAGTCCTTGCCGATCACTACGCGTTCAATCACGCCAGGATAGGTCGAGGTCAGGCGGCGAAGGACCTCAAAGCCCTTCTGCGTCATGATGTAGAGTACGGCGCGGCTCATCCTGTTCCCCTCCAGTCAATCAGCAAGTCTGGCCACCGATCGGCAGGCCTATTCCCACTCAATCGTGCAGAATTTGTTCTGCAAATCGTTCAGCAATTAGGGCTGCGAACAAAGGGCTTGGATGGTCATCGTCGCGATAAAGCGAGCTGCCATTCAAGGTGTTGCGACATTTGTCTTGTGTTTTACCACCACATACTAAATCGTCGGTCTTCAATACATCAACATTTCCATCGGCATCCAAGATGGAAAACATATTATTAACCAGCTCATTGCTGTTTTTGTACACTTCGTACGAAGTATAAATTTCCGATTGATCGCGTACAAATTTGCTTACTCGTGCGACTCTTTGAGGGACATTCCATCCCGCCTCAGGTATTTGATTTATAATTATCAGCCTTCTCTCTTGGGCAACTTCCTTCAAAAAATCTATAGTATGATCAATGACGTCTGCTTCACCCTCGACGACAGTATTTTTTCCATCGGAACCGTATTCAACACCACCTTCTTGATTGTCAAACCGCGTGCCAACCAAGTTCAATCTCCAACGGGTCGAGATAATTATTGTTGCGTCGGTCGTCTTAATGAAATCCCAATAATTTCGCTTATCAAGAAAACAATCCTGCTGATAAGGTTCCCTAGAAGTGCCGACAATTGGGAAGCAACCATTGCTGATCAAAGTGAGGAGATGACCATCAACATTTTCGATGACGCTCCGAAACGCCGAACTCAGCGCTTCAGCATGTGAGTCGCCAATCAGAATAAAATTATGCTCACTCCCTAAACAGTCGTTGGCGAGCATCGACTTCAAATGTTCAGGATTCGCGGCCCCTTGAACGACACATCCGCTATCATCCCGCCACCCCTCAAATTCTTCGATAACAAGTCTACTCGGAACGGCACCCGTTTGACCGAGCATGCCGACGAACATGAATGCGGATACACCAGAAAGCGAAACTAGCAGTATTTTCTTCGCTCTTGCTATATTCCTGTTTCGAAAAGGTTTTTCTATACAAATCCAACTGAACCAAGCCATTGAAATTGAAGCTAAGCTCAAAATAGCCATGAGACCATCAGATGGGTGGTCAAGCATTCGGATCTTGCAAACGCGAATAAAGGCTGATGCCATAAATATGCTGAGTAGCTAATCAGGCCTACGCCGACCAATATCCTAATGCTTAGGAGTTTAGCAACAATCGTCTCTTTTCCCGCAGACATAACAACTAGAAATGTGCCCCCGACGGGAAGAAGCGCGTAGACGCTTGGGAATGGCGTGTTTTGGTCATACAGAAAGATAGAGAGTAGGATTGCGCCGAAACCAATCGTTGAAAGAAAGTTGCTCGTTTGAATGCCGCGTTTGTTGACAATGAACGCCGCGATGCTTCCCGCAAACAGTTCCCACGCACGTGTCGGCGCCAGATAGAAATTTGCAGTGGGTGCGTTTCGCCAACCCCACTCGCTCAAAAGAAGACTGCATGCCGCGAGGATGACAATCATCCAAAATACGCGACCTTTCCCAAACCTCCACGCGAAAAATAGAAATAAGGGAAAGAAGATATAATACTGCTCTTCAACCGCCAACGTCCACGTATGGAGTAAAGGCTTCTCTTCGGCCGCAGCGGCAAAGTAGCCGCTTTCTTGCCAGAAAAAAATATTCGACCCGAAGAAACTGACGGCGATAAGGCTTTGCGAGAAATCTTTCAACTGACTGGGCAGCATCCACAGCCAAGCGAATGGAATGCAGACCAGCATAACGAAGAATAGCGCTGGCAGTATCCTGCGCGCACGTCGTTCGTAGAATCCAACCAGACTAAATTTCTGGTTCTCAATCTCATTGATCAAGATCGTAGTGATGAGGTAGCCGCTGATAACAAAGAATACGTCAACGCCTACATAACCACCGCTAAATACTTCAAAGCCGGCATGAAACAGTATGACAGGAATAACTGCGACGGCTCGCAGCCCGTCAATTTCGGCTCTGTACTTCACACACGCCCCCCCCCCTCGGCCAGTCAGCATTCGACTGTAATTCGAACCAGCATCGCGGGAAGACTTATGATTGAGAACCCAAAGCCGCGCAATAATCAATTTGCCACGCCAGATCCTGAAGCAGGCCCTATTCCCACTCGATGATGAAAGAACTGCAATTTTTGTATTGAATCAATACCTTGCAAAAAGCCTGTGGAAAACTACCGTCGCCGATTCCGGCAATATCATTCCGTAGGCAAATTGAATGATGCACGCATGACGTATCGTTGCAGTTGACACGATTCCGGTGCACGGCCTGAGCGTAGCCGAATTACGGTGTCGGCTCCAGTTCGCCCTGACCTCAGCACTGCCGGACTGGGCTTAAGTAGCGGGACGCTCAACACAAAGCTCGGCAAGTTACATTTCATCGGACAGAAGCGCGCCTTGTCCGAGGGTTTGAAACATACCTCAAGCTACCAGCCCCCTGACCGACGCACGCGCCGGATCGCGGTCCTCTCGCCGTTTAGCTTTCACGCGCCCCAAGCCTACATTACCATGTGGCGAACCACACACCAATCAGCCCCTTGACTGTCAGAAATACTTGCCCTATTTTCTGACATAAAGGAGCCGGCTATGGCCATCGACAAGATCAAACGCCGCATCATCGGCAAGGGACGCGGGGCTGTCTTTACCCCCGCGGATTTCCTTGATCTCGGCTCGCGCGCCTCTGTCGATCAGACGCTGTCGCGACTGACCGATCAGGGCGTGATCCGTCGACTCGCCCGGGGCATTTATGACTACCCGAAGACGAGTCCTCGTCTGGGCCGCCTGTCGCCCGATCCTGATGCTGTCGCCGCCGCCATCGCCCGAAAGGATGGACGCGTCGTCCAGGTCTCGCCGGCGCGCGCGGCGAACATGCTCGGCCTGACCACACAGGTTCCGGCGAAGGCTGTCTATCTGACAGATGGACCAAGCCGCACGAAGCAGATCGGGGCGCAGACCATCATCATGCGCAACGCCGCCGCCAGGAACCTTGTCGGCGCTGGCAAACCGACCGGTGCAGTGTTCCAGGCGCTGCGCTATCTCGGCAAGGATGGGGTGGATGCAAGCGTCGTAGCGCGCCTCTCCAGGACGATTGACGCCGACACCCGCCGCGCCCTCGTTAAAGATGCCCTTCAGGCACCAGGATGGATGCGCCCGGTGGTTCAGCAGATCGCGGCGGCCTGACAGTGGATGGTTTCGCGCAGGAAACCGCAACCATCCGCGCGGAGGTCTTTCAGGAGACGGCTGCGCGGATGGGCGTGCAAGCCGCCATTGTCGAGAAAGACTTCTGGGTCTGCTGGACGATCAAGCGCGCTTTCTCACTTGGCGATAGGATTCCCGGCCTGATCTTCAAAGGCGGCACGTCTCTTTCGAAAGCCTATGGCCTGATCCGCCGCTTCTCCGAAGACATCGATCTCAGCCTTGACCGCCATGATCTCGGTTTCACCGGTGAGCGCGACCCGGCCAACGCGACAAGCAATAAGACCCGAAAGGCCTTGCTCGACGAACTCGAAGCCTGCGCCATTGAGGCAGTCGGCGGTTCGGTCAAAGCCGCTCTGTCAGAAGCGATGAGCGAAGCGCTTGGCAAACCGGTCCTTCTGAAAACTTCAGATGATGACCCGCAAACGCTGATCTTCACCTATCCGGAAAGCCTGCCTGCGACAGCCGCCCTGCCCTATGTGCGTTCGTTCGTTCGCCTCGAATTCGGCGCACGCTCGGATCACCTACCGGCAGAGCAGCGGGACATCTTTCCCTTTGTGAACGAACAGTTTCCGGACCTGTTCTCAGAGCCAGGCGTATCGGTGAAGACCTTGTCAGCTGCCCGGACATTCTGGGAAAAGGCGACCATCCTTCACATGTTGGCGCACCGGGATGCGGCGAGGCCGCTCGGTGAGAGGATGTCGCGTCACTATTACGACCTCGCGCAACTCGCCCGATCCAAAACAAGGCCTCAGGCCCTGAGCGATCTGGCGCTTCTTGAAGCTGTGGCGCTTCACAAATCCGTCTTCTTCCGGGCGGCCTGGGCAAATTATGAGACGGCCCGACCGCCAACGCTCAGACTCGCGCCAGCGCCTGAACTTGAGGCCGCACTTCGATCTGACTATGCGCAAATGGCTGAAATGCTGTTCGATGCGCCCGAGCCATTCGACGCCATTCTGGAAACGATCGCAGTGCTCGAAGCGGAGATCAATTCCATCGAGGCTCCTCCCAACAGTATCGCCTGACAGGCCGAAACTGCCCGGCCAAAGACTTTCGCCGCCCCCTTCGTGACCCATTAAAGTTTTGAATGGGTCACGAAATACCCATTGTGCGACACCCGACGGGCGCGGCTTCAAGTGCTCGAAGCGATGACGTCAATGCAGCGTCACCAAACCGACCTGGTCATCAAACGGGAACAAGAAGGCCTCGGACCAAAGACCGGTGGTGCTGTAGACGCGATCTGCGAAATGCTGTCGATCGTCTGACATTGTCTCGGCCAGCAACCCCATCCAGCACAGCGGCTGAAGCATTTGTGACCAGATCATTCCCGGCAAGCGGTCATAGGGCTGTCCGGCGTCCGGCGGACCGTAAAGGATTTCACGAAGCGCGCCGCATGTCACGCCTGGCACCGCCTCCGTATTCAGCACACCGAGAAACACATCCCAGTTGCCAAGCCTCGGCTCGGGCATCCGCGACGAAGCGGCATGATCGACTTCGAACAACCAGAATGGCGCGATCAGGTTGAAGAGATCGCCGGGCTTGTCAGCAATGTCCCTGCCCGCCTTGGTGAGCCGACAGGTCAGCTTGTAATGCCGGATCAGCTCGAGTTTCAGCAGAAGGAAATGCAGAGCTTCGAGCGGCGGAAAATCGTCCTCATTCAGCACCTTATTGACGAGGAACAGCTTGTCCTCTTCCCAGCCCGGCCAGGCGAACTCGGCAGCCGCCCAGTGCACGAACTTGCGCTGAAACGCCTTGCCCTTCGTCAGGCCGATCGCATCATGTTCGGCCAGATACGCCAGAAGTTTCTGAGCCGCGCCAATCATGGGCGCACCGGCAAGTGCACGCTCATCATTCTTCACGGGCTGGAGCAGAAACGTCATCGCATATTCATCGTCAGGCTTGTTACCAAACAGGCTAACGACGAAAGCGCGGGATGCCTATTCGAGGTGTTCAAGGTTCGAACCCCGAATGTCGCGCCTAACCCGAAGCAGCACAGATCGTCGGGTTTTTTCCGCTTGCAAATCAACGGCTTATATAGTTTAGTTTGGCGCGAGTGACGTGCCACATTCCATATTTTTTATCCATATTTTTCAATCACTTACGGGAGGTGTAATCGATTCTTGGTCCTCAGTTCGGTCTGATTTTGGTCCACAGTTTTGTAGACCGCTTGAGTTCGACGCCGCTCACCGGCACCGATAGCCATAGTTAACGCGGATTGTACTCCCTGCCAAATCAAGCTTGATCTATAGAACTAGATTTCACCGCTAACTACAATGCACAGAGCGCCGAAACTCAACACATCATACTAAAGTCAACACCTAGCGCTCGACCGATATCCGCATCATGCCCAGCAATCCTCCAAGAACGATATCGCCGCCCGGCAGGAGGTGAATGACAGAGTAAGCGCCATTGTAAATGTGGCTATCACCAAGGCGAAGCCGTGTAACGGCTTCACCCGTCTCCCAATCAAGACCTGTGACCTCCCATTTTCCGTCTACGAAACCATTGACATAGACCTGTTGGGCGCCGCCAGAAATCATGGGGACGGTTGATGGGCTCGATACAGTGGGATTTGCCCAGGCACGCACCCAGCGGTCAGCTTCAACGTCCCATTCAAACTTTTCAGCACCCGTCGGTCCTTTGCGTAGTCTACCAGACATGACAACATTCTCCAGCATTGTTGGCAATGGCGATGGCAATGTGTTGTTTACCACCAAGGCACCGTAGCCATATACCGCAACGGATTGCTCAGACTGGGCGCGCTCAAGGTCAGACTTTCCGAAACTAACCTGAATCTGGTCGGCAATTCGACGCGATTTGGTCCCTGGCTTCTGGACGAAATCCTCTGGAATATCGTCGCGCCAGAAGGCGACGACATTCATAATCAACTCTCCGTCCGTGATGACAACAAGTTTGTCTTCCTCGTCTCCGAAGCCCATAAGTGAGGGCGTAGAGCCTGATCCGTTGCCGAGACTCACGCCGCCAAGTTTGCCGGTGAAGGAATCGTATTCTGATGACCACGCGCCATACCCTCTAGAGTGAAGTGTTTCCCCGTCCCAAACCAGTTTATGGAGCCTCCTATTTGAGAGAACATAAATGCCACCACCCTCATCAATGGCGATCGAGTTCGTAACCTGCTCATCGTCAGCCAACTCATGAATGATCGGTGCCTGTTCAAAATTTCGGTCTACGATGACGACAACGCCGCCCATCGTCACCAGCGCCAGCATGCCATCATAAGTCAGATTCAATCCGAACACAGCATCAGGGTCTTCCAGTGTTGGATTGAAATATTCGCGCGGCAGCTGAAAGCGGCGCTTTTCCACCAGTGGTGACAGCGGATTGCCGGGTTCGGCATCACCATAAACGACGACATCGTTGTTGACGACAGTGTAGAAGTCACCATTGCGGTCGACGACATTATAGATTGCTGCTCTGGCGACGACCCGCTCAACATAACGTGGATAGTTCCGATTGAGATAGCCAAGCAGTTCAGCTTCTGAGGCCGTACTATCCATTTCGACGGCGATACGTTCAGCATCCTCGACAGACATGAAGGGTTGACCTTCCACAGGCAGAGCATTGATCAGTTGAAACTTGCCATCGCTAATCAGGATTTTGGAGATACGATTATTGTTGGCGGAGATGGCCACCTGCTCACCTGAAGGATAAGTTGGTAATTGCATAAGCGTGAGGTTCACCAACCCTGCCGGGACCCTTTGAATACCCTCATCATCAATCTCGTGAATACCGACCGGCCCAGCAAACGGAAGGGAATCCTGTTGAGCCGGATTAAAATGCGTGGTGGCAAGCTCGCTGTCCACCAGATTTGGGTTCATTGGAGGAAACTCCGGACCCGACGCATCAAAGACTGGGATAGTGGAGCATGCACCAAGCACGGCTACGATTGCGACTGCAGCAGCAGCGATATGAGGTTTCATTTGTTGTCTCCCAGAGTGACAGATTTGTACTGGTTTAGCGAATTGTCAGAATACTATTCAGCTTGAGACGTCGACTGTTGCTCGTCTTGAAACGCCATCCAGGCTCGAGAGAGGATGAAATCCTCAATATCATCGACTTCCTGTTGGCTTAGGCGGCCGGCGAAGTTGGGCATGCCAATCGCTTCGCCGGCCCCTTGAAGGAGGAAAGCATCAAAAGTGTCTATCCCGAGAGTCGCTGACTGCCTCAGATCGGGGAGCGTTCCGGACGAAATGGCCGCGCCGCCATGGCAGACACCGCAGAATCGACCGTAGAGGTCTGTGCCCCGTACAACCGCTTCAGCCGAATGCGGCTGTCGCGCTGGCTCAGGCGTTGCCTTCTGCGGAAGCGCGGCGACGTTTAGCTCGCCCTCTCCGCCAAGTTTGAAGGCAAGTACATGGCCTTCAACCGGGCCTCCTGTCTGCCCGACATAGAAGCCGGCGAGCAAATTGGCACCACTGCCCCAACCAGCTGATACAGCAACATACTGCTCGCCATTGACCTCATACGCCACAGGTCCACCGACCATTGCGACACCAACCGGATACGACCACAGTTCTTCGCCTGTTTTGGCGTTGTAAGCATTGAAAACGCCGCTCGTCGTGCCTTGGAATACCAGATCTCCAGACGTTGTCAGCGTACCTCCATTCCACATTCGCTCATGCTGAACACGCCAGACTTCTTTCTGAGCTACCGGATCCCAGGCAGCAAGATGTGCTTGGACAAGTTGGCGCAGAAGTGTGCGACGTGCTTCTTCTGTTTCCGGTAATGCGTCTGTCAGGCTGACACCGATATTGAATGCGTCTCGGTCAAAGCGGGCAATCTCGCCCTCGATCTGATCGGAATAGAGGAAAGGAACATCTTGTGCGGGAATATATACCAGCCCTGTTTCCGGATTGAATGACATGGGGTGCCAGTTGTGGGCACCAAATGGGCTGGGTTTGACGAGCGCAGGTCCACCAGACAGATAGCGCGCCTCGGGGTTTTCAACAGGACGCCCGGTCTCCATATCGATATGTGTGGCCCAGTTAACGGGAACAAATGGCTCTGCGGAAATAAGTTCGCCGCTTATTCGGTCGATGACATAAAAGAAGCCGTTTTTCGGCGCTTGCATCAGCACCTTACGAAGCTCTCCCTCGATCTCAAGATCAGCTAGAATGATATTCTGCGTAGCTGTGTAGTCCCAAGTTTCGCCCGGCGTCGTCTGATAGTGCCAGACATATTCTCCTGTGTCTGGACGTAACGCGACGATTGATGACAGGAACAGATTGTCGCCGCCGTCCGGGCTTCGTACTTTCTGATTCCAGGGCGAGCCGTTTCCAACGCCGATATAGAGTAGGTCCAGTTCAGGATCGAATGCCATGCTGTCCCAGACAGTCCCGCCACCGCCCAGCTTCCACCATTCGCCTGTCCAGGTCTCAGCGGCCATCTCGATGGCTTCGTTTTCGAATCCATCATCCGGATTTCCCGGCACAGTGTAGAACTTCCAGGCCTGTTCACCTGTTTCAGCATCATACGCTGCAACAAATCCGCGAACGCCGAACTCACCACCGCCATTTCCGATGATGACCTTGCCTTTCACAATGCGAGGCGCCCCTGTGATCGTATAGGGTTCTTCGAGCGGTACAGTACGGGTCTCCCAGATCTGTTCGCCTGACTTTGAATCAAGAGCGATCAGACGACCATCCAGCGACCCGAATATGACCTTGTCGTTATAGACAGCCACGCCGCGATTGACGACATCGCAACAAGCATGTGCGCCCTTTGATCGGGGAACCTCCGGATCGTAGCGCCAAAGAATTTCTCCTGTGGCAGCATTAAGCGCCAGCACTTCGCTCCACGAACCCGTAGTGTACATGACACCATCAACAATGATCGGGGTTGCCTCTACGCCACGATAGCTGCCAAGCGGTGCCGCCCAGGCAAGATCCAGCTGGTCGATTGTTTCCAGATTAATGGCGTCAAGCGCGCTAAACCGCGTTTCTGAAAACGTGCCACCATGAGTAAGCCAGTTATGTGGTTCGCCTGCAGCATTGAGCAAACGTTCCTCATTGATCCCCTGGGAGGCTTGTGTGGAAGCGTCGCCAGAGTCGACCGCCCCTCCACAGGCAGCCAGAAGACCGATCGTAGCACCCGTCAGAATGACTTTCAGCGCTGTGGCGGGCATTTTTTTGCCGTTCATTTTGTCCTCCCGGACACCCCAGTGGATGAGGTTCTGGATTTTTTCTCATACCAAGCAAGATTGCACTGGAACGGCGAAGTTTCTCAAGCCCCGCGCAACGCCAATGTTCCGTCATTTTGTGCCAGCGACAAAGCCTGGGACACCTACTTGCAACGGATCTAGTTGCGGGTTTTCAACTCCTTGAGCAGCTCTTGCTGGTGCTGACCATGCTCAGGTGCTGGACCGGGGATTGCCTGCACGTTCGATTGGAAACGCGGGGCCGGAACAGCCTGAACATAACCCTGGCTGTTTTCAAAGATTCCGCGCGCCAGATTATGAGGGTGCAAAGGTGCACTGATCGGACTTTCCACAAGGCCAAAGCATGCATCGGTCCCCTCTAGTAAGTCTTGCCAGTATGCAGATGGTTCGGTTGCGAAAAGAGCACGAAACTTCTCTGACTGCTTCGACCAGCTATCACGATCATACTGGTCTTCGAAGTCGGGATCGCCTGCAAGACCGAGGCGCTGTAGAAGTTCTGCGTAAAATTTCGGTTCTAGCGCGCCAAGCGTGATGTCACGCCCGTCTGCACAGCGATAGGAACTGTACCAAGGGGAATCATCCAGAAAGCCGCGCCCGCGCTCGGCTTGCATCATGCCGCTGGGCAGCAAATCGAAGATGAGGTTCATCATATGCGCCGACCCATCGACAATCGCTGCATCAATCACATCGCCCTCACCGGTGGCCCTGGCCTTTAGAATGCCCGCGAGAATGCCAATCGTCAGATAGTTCGCACCGCCGCCAATGTCCCCGATCAAGCCTGGTGGCGGCAGTGATCGCGTTCCAGTTGGGCTTGCAAACCAGGCAGCTGAACTGACGGATACATAATTGATATCATGTCCAGCCGCCTGGGCGAGCGGTCCCGCCTGCCCCCAGCCCGTCATGCGACCAAAGACAAGCTGTGGGTTCCGCCCCAGACAAACTTCCGGACCAAGGCCCAGGCGTTCCATCACTCCCGGCCGCATGCCCTCGATCAGGGCGTCCGCCGTCGCAATCAGATCCAGCGCGACCGCGCGGTCTTCAGAGTCTTTCAGGTCCAGAGCGATCGAGCGCTTGCCTCTTTTCAGAATGCCGACAGGCAAAGTCGATCCCGGATCGGAGCCCTTGGTCTTTCGCTCTATGAGAACGACATCCGCGCCCAGATCGGCCAGATGCATGCCACAAAAGGGCGCCGGCCCAATGCCCTCGATTTCGACAATCCGAATGCCCTGCAGAGGTCCTTTAGACACGGGACGTCACCTGAACGCCGAGACGCCCGTCAGGCTCCGCCCGATAAGGAGTTTCTGGATCTCCGTCGTTCCATCCGGAATGGGTGCGATCATCGCTTCGCGGGCGAGGCGCTCGACAATGAACTCCTTCGTGACGCCATTACCGCCGTGAATCTGTACTGCCTGGCGCGTTGCACTGACAGCGATTTCGGTACCGTACCATTTTGCCATTGCGCACTCCTTGTCGCAGCGCTGTCCGGCGTCAATCATGCCCGCTGCGCGCAAAGACAACAGGCGCGCTGCATCGATCTCTGTGGCCATTACAGCTAACTTTTCTGCAATGAGCTGGTGGCCGGCAATTGGTTTGCCATGCTGCGAACGGTCGATTGCATATTTTATTGACTCATCAAGCGCGCGCCGCGCCATGCCATAGCCCCACGACCCGACGTGAACTCGCGCGCGTTCGAACAGGGTGAGCGTGTTCTTCAGACCCGAGCCTATTTCACCGATAGTATTCTCGACCGGAACGCGCACATCATCGAGAAAAACCTGTGATGTTGATTGTCGATTGAGCGCGATCTTTGGAATACCGCGGACTTCATAAGGATGCTCATTGCGATCGAGCAGGATATGGGTCAGTTCGTTCTCGCCAGTTCGGCAGGTGCAGATGAAAAAATCTGAGTACTCACCATTGGTGATCCATGTTTTCTCACCAGAAATCACCCAATGGTCACCATCTCGCACAGCCCTGGTTTTCGCCGCCGCGACATCCGAACCGACATCCGGCTCGGAAATGCCGACAGACGCAAAAAGTTCCCCCGCCAACAATCTAGGCAGGTAACGTGTCTTGATGTGCTCCGGCGCGAGTTTGACCAGCATCGACGCTGCGCTGCCATTAACAAGTGCGGCTATCGCCAAGTCTCCCGAACTATAGGCAAGCTCTTCAATTAGTTGAACGTGCAGCTTCCAGGACAACCCCAGCCCGCCGGCAGATTCCGGCTGTGGGGCGTTGACGAGACCAAATTCTGCCAGCTTTTGCGTCCAGCTTTGCATTTTGTCCTTTGGAACGAAGTCTTCCCCATGCGCAGCCAGTTCCGGCTCCAGCTGCTCATCAAGATAGCGACGCAGGCTTTCGATTGCGGCGAGCTCAGCCTTGTCAAAGAAAATATCTAATCCCCCAATCATGCATTTGCCCTCTTGAAAATGTTGACCACAGCAACACCCTCCTCAATGCCAATTAGGCCGCCGCTGTTTTCGTGGATAGCGTGTCGGGCACCATCAACCTGGCGCTTTCCAGCTTCGCCGCGTAATTGGGTGACAAGCTCATGAATTTGCCCCAGCCCGGTTGCGCCGATGGGGTGGCCTTTGGACTCCAGCCCGCCAGACGGATTGATCGGGATTGAGCCGCCAATCGTGAAGTCCCCGCGTTCCGCTGCCGGGCCTGCTTCACCGATCGGAACTAACATCAAGTTCTCGGCGTGCATCAACTCACCAATCGCGGTTGCATCGTGCACCTCGGCAACGTCCATGTCTTCTGGTGAAAGGCAGGCCATTTCATACGCCCTCTCAGCGGCAATTCGCGCAACATGGCGTTCCGGTGCATCGGCGCTGCGCGCGGGGTTTCCACTTGCAACGGCGCTGGCCATGACCTGGACGGCTCGTGACGTAGTGGCACCAATCTTCCTCAAGCCTTCCTCATTGCAAAGGATGACCGCTGCAGCACCATCCGAGATCGGTGAGCACATTGGCAGCGTCAAAGGGTAAGTGATGGGAGGTGCTGAAAGAATTTCATCAATCGTGTAAGGCTGACGGTATTGCGAATACTCATTATGCTCTGAATGCTGATGATTTTTCGCGGCTATCGCAGCAATCTGGCGCTGAGTCGTGCCATAGCGCTTCATATGGTTCCGGCCGAACGCTGCGTAGATTTTCATGAATACGCTATAAGGGCGTTCAGATTCCGATCCCTCCGGTTCGGCAACACCTTCGCCCAACTGGAGAAGCCTTTTGGCATTCTCCTCAGGTGTCTCAACATCCCAACCGCCATCGAACACAGCGAACATCCTCGCCTTGTCAGGCACGTTCATTTTCTCGACACCCGCCGCCAGGACAACGTCCTGCATACCAGCCTTAAGCGCCTGAACAGCAAGGTGAAAGGAGGATGAACTGGACGCACAGGCGTTTTCAATATTGAATGCGGGAATACCTGTCAGCCCGATCTTGCTGAGCGCAACCTGGCCAGGAACAAAGGTTTGTCCCTGCAAGAACCCTTGGGTCGCACTGGAATGGTAAACTGCCTCCACGGCGGCCTTGGTGCAGCCTGCATCATCCGCCGCACGCAAAATGGCGGTGTCCAGCAATTCAGAAATACTTGCTTCCAGATGCCGCCCGAAATGCGTCATGCCGACGCCTACAATATAAATCTTACTATCCGACAAGACTCTCTCCCCATCTACAGATGGCCGCTACTGGCCTGAATATTTCGGTGTTCGTTTCTCACTGAAGGCTGAAAGCCCTTCGAGGAAGTCAGCGGATTTTGCATGCGCTTCGAGATGGCGCATTTCCAACGCGATGGCTTCGCGCGCGGACAAGTGTGCGCTTCCGGCAACCATCTCCTTCATACGCTGAAGTACAAGCGGGCTTTTCTCCGCCAGCTTTGCAGCAAGCGCCTCTGCAACCGATGACAAGTCGTCATCCTCAACAACTTGGCTTACAAATCCGGCTTCACGAAACGCTTCCGCCGACCAATGATCGCCGGAGAATAGGAGATAATTCGCTTTCTTTTCGCCAACATACCTCGGCAAGAGAGATCCCCCGCCGCCCGGCAGAACACCAAAATTGGAATGGGCGTCGCCCAGCCGCGCACTGCGCGCCGCCATCACGACATCGCAGGTCATGGCTAGCTCCAGTCCGCCGGCCAAAGTCAATCCATTGAGCGCTGCAATTGTCGGCTTCGGCAAAGCACGAATAGCCAAAAACACGTTCTGAATGTCGCGAAGGAAGCCAAGAAACCCGGTATTGTCACCAGCCTGAACTTCCCCCAAAACGCCCTTCAGGTCAGCACCGCAGCAAAAGGCGCGCCCGCTCCCAGTGATAGTCAGCACTCGAATCTCATCGCGCTCGGCAACATCTTTCACACATTGCGCAAGTTCATTCACCATTAGAGCGGACAGTGCATTCATGCTGCCCGGACGCGTCAGGGTAATTCGTGCACACGAATCTTCCGCCTCAAATTTCAGGGTTTCAAACGACAATTGTCCAATTCCAAGCATTGGGCCGCGTTCGCTCCAAAACTTGGCCCGTTCCAGATGAGGCTTCACTTTATCGGGCCAGAAAACTTATTGAACATCAGACGCATGTCACCGTGCGCCAAAGCGTCGTCAGTCGAGCCGCCCAAGGCAATGCAGAGCTCTAGCGATGTCAGCTATCGTCCAGCTGGCGCTCATTCTCGAGGAATTCCTGCGGGGACTGCCCCGTTAACCGGCGAAACGCACGGGAGAAATTGCTGGGGTCCTTGTATCCCAACAGATACGATATCTCCTTGATGGACCGACGACCTGTCCGCAAATAGCCGATAGCGAGATGCTGGCGAACATCGTCGAGCACGGTGTTGAAGGTTGTGCCCTCATCCTGTAATTGGCGCTGAAGACTTCGGTTACTTGTATTTAGCTCTCTTGAAACCGACTCCAGGGAGACAGCTCCATCCGGTAGCATTTCGACAATCGCCGCCCGGATCCGCGGAATAATTTGTTGTTCATCGAACCGGGCAATGTATTCCATCGCAATCTGGTCATTCCTTCGAACAATGTCGGAATTCGCGCCGCGCAGCACGCGCGTATAGTCCTTCTCGGCCACATGCAGCTCTAGACTGTCGTGACCATATTCGATCGGACAACAGAAAAAGGCATCAAATTCATCCATCGCGACCTTACCAGGTTTCGGACGACGCATTCTTACCAAAACAGGAGAATAGTCCGCTCGGTAAACCATTCTGACGAAGCGAAGCACCGTCGCCAAAAAAACATCCTGGCGGACCGGCGGCACGTCTTCCTTGAGTTCAATGGAATGAATGAGGCACCCCTTCCTGATTTCAGACCTTGTCTCAGCAGAATGAGAAATTAGCCTGAAAAAACGATCAAACCGGTGGAAGAATGTTTCCAGCGTTCGGCTTGAGAACAATGAATACCCAAGCGCATGCATTGAGCCGGGCGTATTTCGCTCGGCCAGCTTCAGCCCGATCGTCTCATCACCTGTCGCCTCTACGATGAGCTCAATGAAGCGACTGAATCGTCTAGACCGCACCCTGGCATTCGGGTCCTGGAGAATATCAGGATCAACTTCCGCACGCCGCAGTAGATCTGGTACATCAATGGAAAAGTCAAATTCGTCCAATATGGCCACAATCTGTATGAGCCAGGATGCAATGACTGACCGCGTCTCACTCAATTCTGGTTGCGCCTTACCTGATGATGTGTGGTTCAAATATCGATTGTCCTGTACGACCGTCTTCGATGACAAGCTTTATCGGTTCATGACGGTTTGTCCAATTTTTGAACAGGATTGTACACGCTTCAGCCAATACTGCGGACCTGGCCGCCCCAGTATTTCTTACGTACATCCTTTCGCAACACCTTACCAACGACGCTCAGAGGCAGTTCCTCCACGAACAACACGGATTTTGGTGTTTTGAAAGATCCGATCTGCTCTTTTACATAGGCAATCAGGTCAGATTCGGCCACCTCAACAGAGTCGTTAAGGATGACTTCCGCATGTACAGCCTCGCCCCATTCTTCGTGGGGAACACCGACAACCGCTGACATCAAAACACCAGGATGGGAGTTGACTGCGGCCTCAACCTCAGTCGCATAGACATTGAAACCACCCGTGATGATCATGTCCTTCTTCCGATCAACCAGGTAGCAATATCCGTTTTCGTCCGTATATCCGATATCCCCTGACTTCCAGTATCCGTTGACGAATTCCTCCTTCGTCTTCTCTGGATTGCCTTCATAGCCAAGACAGGTTGAGCGCGATCGCAAATAGAACTCGCCGAGTTCGCCTACAGGAACTGGATTACCATCATCATCGCAAACCGACAGTTCGATCCCGGTTGAGCGTCGACCCGCGGACGCGAGTCGGCCTTCAGTCTCAGCGTCCACGATATGATCTTTCTTGCTTAGGCAGAGGGTTGCCGCCAGATGTTCCGTGGAGCCGTACACTTGTGTGAATATTGAACCGAATCGCTCAACCAGGAGCTTGGCCTTGGCCGGGCTCATGGGGGCCGCGCCATACAACACCGTGCGCAATGAGGATAGGTCATACTCTCGTGCTTCGGGCATTTCCAAAAGGCGGTACGCCAGAGTCGGTACGATGAAGGCGTGAGAAATCTTCTCTTGCTGGATATAGCGGCACCAGTTCTCCAGACTGGGCTCGTTCATTGTTACCGTGCAACCACCGCTGAACAGAACCGGCAAAAGCATCATACCGCTGCCATGGCTAATGGGAGCTATATGCAGCATGCGGCAGCCATCGAAGAAATCCGGGTCTGGAAGTGTCAGGAAACTATCGCGGCACCCCAGAATGTTGTCGATTGAATACTTCGCGCACTTGCTGTCACCAGTCGTGCCTCCTGTAAAGCGCATGAGCACGACGTGCGTTCGATCATCGATTTCAATATCTGTGTTCTCTGTCGACGCGTTCGCCAAAAGATCGGGAAGGGCCAACACGCCTGAATATGGCTTGACCAGAGCATCCATCACAACAATCTGAATGCCGCGTTCGGTAAGCGGGCCAGCATGGGAGGCTAGGAGGTCATTCTCGATGAATGCGACTTTGGGCTTGACGATGTCGATCTGGCCAAGATGCGTTTCCAGGCTGTCGAGGTAGTTGGCATGACAACATGTTGCATAAGCTTTTGCAGCTGACCCCCAATGGAACAGGGAGAGATTGTCATTTTGCAGCATACAGACATATCGGTCGCCCGCGCCGAGATTCAGGTTTCCATTGAGAATATGTGCAATCTGATTGGTTATGATGTGATAGTCACGAAAACTCAGCCGGCGGCCACGCTCAAGATTCACAATCGCCTCACGATCTCCGAAGGATTCCGCGAGCCCTTGCATGACACGGCTGTAATTTACCCGCCCGCCTTCTGTCGAAACCAATGCTGCAGCAGAACTTGGAGCGACGTCAACAGGCATCAGTTCACGGTCATTGCGCTTTTTTGAGAAAATTCCGAACACAGAGACTGTCCTCCCTTTTGTCTACACCACCCTAAGATTGCTGCGTACAGGATCGATTTAAAGCAGCTTTTTAAATAGATTCAGCAACCAGCCCGTCTTCGAAGAATAGGGAGGCAGCAATTGGCTAAGCACACTGATCTTCGATTGTGAGAACACCGGCTTCAAATGACTGAACCGCTCGAAACTTCCCGGCCCCAAATAGGATCCGATCCCGCTTTGCCCGATGCCGCCAAATGGAAGACGGCGCTGGAAGACGTGCATCACCGTGCCGTTCAGGGTCACGCCGCCAGCATGGGTTTCGCCAAGGATTTTTCGTCGACCTGCACTGTCTTTACCGAAATAGTAAAGTGCCAGTGGCCGCTCGCCAGCATTGATGTACTCGATTACTTCGTCTTCCGTACGATAGGTCAGGATCGGCAGAATCGGCCCGAAAATCTCTTCCTGCATCAGCCCCATATCGCTTGCAACATTGGTCACAGCCAGCGGGGCTATTCGATGAGCAGCCTCGAACATGCCATCGCCACTGCCTGCGAGATTGGTCACTCCGGCACCTTTTGCGCGGGCGTCTTCAACCAGTCCCCGCAAACGGTCAAACTGCCGGTGATTTATAATGCTTGTATAGTCCTGATTGGCTTCGATCTCGCCAAAACACTTGTGCACCTGCCTGGCGAGCGCTGACACAAAGTCTTCTACACTCCCTTCTGGAACGAATGCGTAGTCGACACCGATGCACGTTTGTCCTGCGTTGAGGAGCTTGCCGAAAACAAGGCTCTGCGCGACTTCTGGAAAATGAGCACTTTTATCAATGATAATGGGGCACTTGCCGCCAAGCTCAAGCGTCACTGGTGTCAAATTGGCTGCGGCCGACTGGGCGACTTTTTTACCTGTATTGGGCGAACCGGTGAAGAGAATATGATCGAATGGAAGAGACGTCATCTGCTGCGCGACATCCGGGCCGCCGATTACCACTGCCATCTCTTCTTCTGAAAAATACTTGCGAACAAGACGCTGCGAAATTTCAGCTGAATGAGCCGAAATTTCACTTGGCTTGGCAATAATCCGGTTGCCAGCCGCCAACGCACCCGCCGCACCGGCGAATACTGTGCCATAGGGATAGTTCCAGGTTCCGAGAATGCCGACGACACCAAGGGGTTGCGGAATTAGCCGCGAAGATCCCGGCAATCCAAACGTGTCAGTTTTGACACTGCGCGGCTTCATCCAGTGTTTTAAATGGCGCCGTGCAAATTTCACATCCGACAGAACCAGCATGATGTCTGTCAGGATGGTTTCATACCGGCTGCGTATTCCGAAATCAGCCGTAACCGCGTTAATGAGTTCGTCTTCATGCGTCTCGAACATTTTCCCAAGACGAGCCAGCAGGTCCATCCGGGTTTCATAGCTGCAGGACACCTGCTCTCGCGTGAGGGAACGCTGCAGGGTGAATATCCTCTCAAGCTCGGTGATGCCGGTTTCAATCCCCACTATCTCGCCCTCAAACGTGTTGCCGCATCGAGGCGAATTGTTTCACCATTCAAGTATCCATTCTCGACGATGAACTGGCATGCGTGTGCAAATTCCATGGGGTCTCCGGCGCGGCGTGGCGCCTCGACAGTGTCGACCAGTGAAACGACCACCTTCTCACCCAGACTCTTCACCATCTGTGTCAAAAACAGCCCCGGTGCGATCGCGTTGACACGGACGCCGACGGCTCCGAGTTCCCGCGCCGCCGGCATGTTCATACCGATCACACCCGCCTTGGACGCTGAATAGCCGGCCTGACCTATTTGCCCTTCATAGGCGGCACCGGATGACACATTGATAACGACTCCCCGCTCGCCCAGATCGTCTGGTGCGTTCCTCGCCATGACGGCGACGCATTTACTCATGACGTTGAACGTGCCGACGAGGTTGACCATGATCACCTTGGTGAACTTGTCGAGCTGACAAGGGTTGCCGTCCCGGTCGAGAATTTTGGTCGGTGCCGGAATGCCTGCCGCGTTGACAGCAATCTGAATGGCCCCGAATTTCTCGACGGTATTTGTCACCGCATCCGCAACCGATTGATCATCGGTCACATCGACCTTGAAGAACTGGCAGACCTTGTTTCCAAGTTCGCCACAGAGCGCGTTTCCTGCGACTTCGCTCAGATCGAAGAGCGCGACGCGTGCGCCCTGCTCAACAAAACTGCGCGCCGCAGCAGCGCCTAGTCCAGAGGCACCACCTGTAACCACAGCGACTTTTCCATCGAGTTTCATGTTCGCAAGCTCCTGACCTGCTATTGTCAGCTTTCAACTGCTCAAGTCTGGAGCAGCCTCCCTTCGATGGAAAGGAGGCTGCTACAAGACGATCAGAAATTTATACGGCCTTCGGCACCAATCACGCGCGGCTCTTCGATCCAGCCAACATACACGCCCGGGCTGAGTGGCGCGTCGACCGAGGCGGTATAGGTGGCTTCATCGGTTAGGTTGCGACCGAATACACGGAATTCGTAGCGGCCAAACTCCACCCCGACATGAGCATCGAATTTCGTATATCCTTCCTGAAACGCGTTCGGGTCGAGGTCGCCATCCAGGAACATCTCGTCCTTGAAGTTGGCTCCAATCCGGGCATTCAGATCGAAATTCTCGAAACTGCGATTGAAGGCGAGATAGACGTTACCACTGAACTCGGGCGCAAAGGCCCCGCGTTCGCCGGCAAGGTCCTTGGTACCCACACCTGCAGAATCCGGGCATGTGCCCAAGCCCGTTTCGATCACTGAACACCCTGCCCCTGGGAAGGACTGGAATTCGTGATCGAGATAGGCGAACGCACCGCCAATCTCGATTTCGTCGCTGAGAAGGAACTGGCCATCAAGTTCCAGCCCCTGCACTTGAAGTTCAGCCGCGTTCCCAACCACGAAGCTTGTCCCACTCCACGAGGTTACCTGCAGGTCTTCTAACTCGCTTCGGAAAATGATTGCCCCGATGCGAGCACGGTCACCCATGAACTGGTGCTTGATACCAGCTTCCCAAGCCGTGACTTTCTCATCCTCAAATTCATGACCCGGACGCGGGCTCCCATCCGGTTCCGCCGTGTCAGGACTGAAATTGTAACCACCAGATTTATAGCCAGTGGAATAGGAAATATAGGCCGACCCGTTGTCAGCATACTGCCAGCGCAGTTTTACAGATGGATCAAGATGATCTTCTGTTCGCGTATCGTTGAGGTCAGCAGCAAAGCGGTTGAGCAATGCGGCAAAAGTCGTTGCAGAGTTCAATCCATCTGCACCCCCAACAGTAGCGGCGGCGGTTAGATATTCGGTTAGATCGGCAGACCCGATCGTGTCTGCGGGTGTGACAAGGCCAACGAAGTCTCGGGGTGTGCCGGCTCCAACAACAACACTCTTATCGATGCTCTTCTCATCTTCGGAGTAACGCAAACCTAGTTCAAGTGTGACGCTGTCGGTCAGGTCAATGCCAAGCTCGCCAAAAAGCGCAATCGTTTCGGCTTGTTGATCGAAGAAAGTGCGTTGAGCAACGTTAACAATACCGCCGGGCAAAATCGATGTTGGCAAAACGCCAAATGTGCCATTGAACGCCGTTGTCTCTTCAATATAAGCATCCTGGTTTTCATAATACAGCCCGCCCAAGAAATTTATGCGCCCATCCCAGTCTGTGGCAATGCGAAGTTCCTGGCTAAACATGTCCAGTTCTTCTTCATCAAGATTGTTAATGAAGCTGACAGGCAGAAAATCCACATCGTGATGTTGAGCGAAATCGAAAGAGGAGTAGCCAGTAATCGAAGTGAGGGTAAAGTTATCGAACTCCCATTCTGCCTTCACAGATCCGCTCAATGATTCAGTTGTCTCCGTGTCGGAGATTGGAGGGTCGCCGACACGGAATGCGGGATTGCCGTTGAAGCTGACATAAGCGGTATCTCCAGTAGAAACTCCAAAGTCTGGATGAAGCATTTGTGAGAGCGCTATCGTGCTAGGCGTCGGCAGGCGATCATCAATCGCATTAATGGTAAGCTCCTTACCGACCCCGTCCATTTCAAGATAGCTCAGTTTCGTCTCAACGTTTAAACTCTCCGTTGGTTGCCAGGCGAGCGTCGCCCGGGCGAACATGTCTTCGCGCTCGGCTTCGTCGCGATCAAAGACACGGTTCTCAACATATCCGTCAGTCGTCGTATAACGAATTGCCAACCGGCCTGCCAAATTATCCGCCAAGCCCGCGGAAAAGACGCCCGAGTAGCTTTGCGTATTGAATTCTGGTTCCCAGGCGACACCGACCCAACCATTGAGTTCTTCCCCGACTTCTGGCGAGGCCGTTTCAAGCTTGATCGCGCCAGCAACCGTGTTCTTACCGAATAGAACGCCCTGGGGCCCACGCAGAACCTCGACTTGCTGCAGGTCGAACTGGGACTGTGAGAATTGGCGGCTGCGCGGCTGATAAACGCCATCCACATAAAGGCCAACCGATTGCTCGAACCCCTTGTTGATTCCGGATCCGACACCTCGGATAAAGATGTTCGAGGTTTGCGCTCCCCGACCGACCTGCAGGCCCGGCACGCGCGCGGAAATCTGCTCAAGGTTCGTGACCCCTTGCGCTTCCAGCTCTGCTCCGGAAACGGCGGTCACGGCCACTGGAGCATTGATCAGCGTCTCGTCCCGTTTACGTGCCGTAACAGTCACTGTTGTCAGTCTTGCTTCCCGCTCCGCTTCTGTTTCGGCAGGGACATCTGCCACTTGCCCATAGGCTGGCGCGGCAAGGGCAATGGCGATCGGCAAAATTGCTGCGCCGCTTAAATTGAATCTAAACTTCTGGTTCATATTTATCCTCCCAAGAGCCCTTTTGTTCTCCGTGTTTCCGTTCCACGCTATGATGCATAAGGACGCGAAAGTAGATTATGAAATCTGGTGAAAGATCGCTCTGTTAGAGTCATACCAGTTCACGCCAACAGATCGTCATTCCGCGATACGAGAGAGCCTTAACGGTTAAAAATAGGGGAGACTATCCTTGTACTTACCGATGAACAATCGGAGTCTGGGACAGTCTAGGCGGAACCAAGGCAAGGCTGGGACTGTTGCAGTCACTGATACCGGCCAGGCCAATACCTGTCGATAAACGACCGGTATGAGCATCTTTCTCTTAGCCTAACATCAGTCGTCGGAGACTACGGATCCTGGTTCTTTCAACCTGACCATCCGCCTCGCCACCTGCTGCACGAAGTGATCATATCTGCGCTTGCCCAGCGCATGCGCGGCCTCTCGCTCAGCCTCTGGCAAAGGCTCCATACGCGTGAGCCAGTACAAGACATATTGGGCAAGTGTTTCTGTGCAGAGTCGAATGTCGGTTTCAATCCGGTCCTGGCGCGCATCGTACCTGTCCATGCGTGTAAGAAGCTCACTATCACGCCGCTCGACCTGATCGGGATGGAAGTATTGCATGAGAGCCATCTCGATGATGGCCGTCATACTTGCGTCGTGCAGGCTTGCCTCTAGCACCAGCTTCTCCCAAAGCGCATCAGTAACGCGAATGTTAATTCGATTTCGTTTCATCGCTCACCACCCCGGTATCACATCCTGATCGACTTCATCGAGCGCCAGCGCCTGGCGCACAGCGTCGAGGTGCTGAGCCACCGCCGGATCGGCAGGATCATCTTCCACTTCATGACCTCCGGGTTCCCCAATATTGTGACTCAGCACATCTTCGCGCTCCAACTGGTGGCGCAATTCTCGGCCGGCGTCGTCATCCGACACTGTAGCCATGCTACCCTCTTCGAAACCTTGCTCTGCGATGAAATCTGACCATTCCGACGTGTTCTTACTATCGTCTGGCTCGCAAGCAGCCGGTGACAGAACCCGCGTCGTGAAATTCCGGTCCTCAAAATAGCGCAGCTTGTCTGCGAGCACGGGCGCAGCGCCTGACACCATGACCACTTCCCTGTCGGGCGGGAGCTGCATGATCTCACCGGGCGTCAGCAACTGGCGCTGGGTCTCCTGACGCGACACCATCATGTGCGATAACCAGGGTGCCAATCTGTGGCCTGTATAGTTTTTCTGGGATCGCTGTTCTGTCTTGGTTCCGAGCGCTTCGGATATCCGCTTGGCCGTGCGCTCATCGTTGGTCGCGAAGGCGACCCGCACATGGCAATTGTCGAGAATTGCATTGTTCGGCCCATAAGCTTTTTCGATCTGGTTCAGGGATTGCGCAATCAGAAAGGCGCGAACACCGTACCCTGCCATAAAGGCGAGCGCACATTCAAAAAAATCGAGCCGCCCCAAGGCCGGGAACTCATCCAGCATCAGAAGCACTTTCCGGCGACCCGAATCTGGAAGCGTCTCGGTCAGCCGCCGCCCGATCTGATTGAGCACCAGCCGCATAAGTGGTTTCGTCCGCGACAAATCCGAGGGCGGAACCACAAGATAAAGCGAGACGGGCCGCGCTCCCTCCACCAGATCGCTGATCCGCCAATCGCTCTCAGATGTAACTGCGGCCACCACAGGATCACGGTAAAGCGACAAGAAACTGAGCGCCGTTGACAAAACGCCTGAGCGTTCATTCTCAGCCTTGTTCAGAAGTTCGCGTGCCGCCTGAGCGACAACGGGGTGAACCGACCGCGCCCCGTCCCCGCGGGCGAGATGCTTTGTGTTCATCATCCGCGAGAGCGTTTCCTTGAAGGGCCGCGAGGGATCCGACAAGAATGACGCACATCCTGCCAGCGTCTTGTCTTTTTCGGCGTAGAGCACATGCAAAATGACGCCAACCAGCAAAGCATGTCCGGTCTTCTCCCAATGGCTGCGGCGCTCAAGCGAGCCTTCCGGATCCACAAGGATGTCGGCAATATTCTGTACATCGCGTACTTCATTCGGTCCGCGCCGAACTTCCATCAACGGATTATATCGCGGGGAGTTCACATCCGTTGGATCAAACCGGATGCATGGGCCGAGTTTCGAGCGCCAGCCTGATGTCAGGTCCCAGTTCTCGCCCTTGACGTCATGAATGACAGCGCTTCCTGTCCAGGACAGCAACGTCGGAACAACAAGGCCAACCCCTTTACCAGACCGCGTTGGCGCGAAAGCAAGCACATGTTCCGGGCCGTCATGACGGAGATATTTGCCTTTCCACGTACCAAGGAAGACGCCGTCACCGCCCAGCAGTCTCGCCCGCACAAGATCGCGGCGGCCTGCCCACCGCGATGAGCCGTAGGTCGTCACGCGGCGTTCCCAGCGCGAACGCCAGACCGACCCGACAACCGCCGCCAGAATGCCGAGCAGGCCGCCACTTGCCGAAATCGCCCCACCTTTGGCAAAAACCTCCGGGGCATACGCCTCATAGGCATACCACCATTGGAACAGTCTCCAGGGCCGATAGACTGGCTGTCCGTCCAACACGAACCATGGCCGCCCGAGCGCTGCCTGATAGCCAAGCTCATGCGCAACCCATTGCGTCGCTCCCCACAGGGTCAGCACAATTATCGATAGCACAATGAGCAACTGGCCAATCAGGATTTTGGACGGCGACATCGATCGTCATACTCCGCGTGATAAAAACGCACCCAATGTCTCGCGTCTTTTATCGCCCGCACAGTGAGAATGGCGGCAAATGCCGGCAACACTTTGCAAAAGCGCTATCGCGACAGGCCTCGCCCTCTGCCGGATGGAAATGACCAGGACAGATTTTTTGCCTTTTGTTCGATGATCAGGGATCGTCCCCGGTGTCGCTCCATTTCCGGCCGCCACGGCACCAGCGCAAAAGTTGTCTCACTTCCAATGAGCGCTCTTCGCCCGGACGCGAGATCGACGGTCTTTTCAAACTTGCCTTCAAATTGTTCACCTTTTGACAGCGTAACCTGAGATCTGCCGCTCCTTTCCGCTTCAAAGGCGCCTGCTCGCCTGAGCTCTTCTTCTCGGAGGCGCTTACGTGTCTCATCTGAGAGCTGACCTTCATCCGCCCTAAGCAATCCTCGGTCACGCAAGAAGCTGAGACGGGCCAGCTGCGCCTTGGCAAATCTCCTGTACGGATTTGCCGCCTCTGCAATCCTTCCATCCAGCCACGTCTCAGCATGGGCCTTGGTCTGGGCGTCCAGTGTCATCCAAGACCGCACCTTGAGCTTTGTGCGCCCACCTTGTCTCGTTTCATATTGCGTCGCCTTGTCCAAATAGTCCTCACCAATCTCCCAGACGCCATCCTTGCGGCGCGTCACAAATCCCGCTCGCCTTAAGGCTTCGAGCCGTCGTTTGTGAGCTTCCCGGTAATTGTGAGACGCGGTTGGTTCGGCCTCAGCGTGCAGCGCGTCAGAATAGTATCCGCCTGTCTGCCCGGCTATCTGTGCAATGACCTTATCCGAGGCTCGCGGCGCGGGCTGAGACGGTGCGACTTCAACAATTGCCCCGCGTGGTGGCAAACCACCGGGCTCTACGCCGCCAGCAGGCACATGCCAGCGCGTACCTTCAAGGTCTTCGATCAGAAGGAAGCGCGTACCGCGCAATTCATCGTCTGGTCCCTGAGACAAGACAACACCTGTTATTGGCTTCGCATCACTCGGCCGTTCTTCAAAGAAACGTACGCCCCGCGCAGTCTCTCCAGGTTCCAGACCCGCGCTGAGCGTTCGGACAATATCGCCGCGCCGTCCCATCGCTTTTAGCGCGGTCTGCCAGCCTTCTTTCAGCTGCCAGACGCCTCGGCTCGTTTCAGTTGCAAAATGCAGACTTTCCAAATGCCGCAAGCGCTGAAGCTGAAGGCTCCGGCGAAAGCGATCACCGGAACGATGGGCGGGTGCAACCTCAATCCAGTTCGCAACTGCCTGTTTCTCAAGCTCCCGGTCCAGCGATGTGAACCGATCCTGCGTCGCTTCATGTTGTTGGGCAGCGGCGATCTCCAAGTCGCGGCGAGGTCCGAGCAAACCTGTCACGATCTGCTTCGCGCGTCCCCTGATTCCCTTCGTCAGATAATTTCTGGCAATCACAAGATCCTTGCCGCGAGCATCTTTGCCCCTGATGACAATATGGGTGTGAGAGTGGCCTGTATTGTGGTGATCGACGGCAACCCAGTCGAGCGGTGTCCCAAGATCACGCTCCATCGCAGCCATCAGCGCGCGTGCACTGGTCTTTAAGTCGCCGAGCTCGGCGCCATCTTCTGCTGAGACCGTCAGCCTGAACTGGTGCCGGTCATTTCCACTGCGCTCGGCAAATGCCCGGCCATCAATGTCGTCACCCTCAGGCCCATACAGTTTGCCACCGCTGCCATCGCGCTCAACGCCGTCACGCTGGATGTATCGTACATGCTCAGAAAATGCGCGCACACCACCCCCTCCCCGCGCCCGTGCAATATGGACTTTCACAATGACGCGGCGCATGCGTGCGCGGCTGATCTGCCGAAGCGTTTGCATTGCTTGCGGCGTCGCCCCATTTCCGCGGCCATTATTGCGTCCGGTAAAACCGCGCTTGCTTGACGGTCTACTAAGCCGGGCGGCAACTCGTTTCACCTGACGCCGAAATGACTTCCCACCAGCCTCGCCGCGATCTCGGATACGCCCAAGGCGCGGGGTGAAGTCACTGTCCCCTTTCATCTACGCCGATACCGCGCGTATGACACCCAATCCCCAATGTTCATGGGAAAACACACATAACCTGTATGTCGCAAATTGCGGCAAAAGGCGACGAAAAAAAGACGTGCAGACAAGGCATTAGATGGACGTGTACGTACATCCTTTAATCTTGCCCGTTCGGGTTCGCTGGCCCATCCCATGCCACCTTTCGCCGCAAATTGCCGCCATATGCCGGAATACGCCGCCATCTCTGATCACCGCCAAGCAAGGATCAGACGCGCCACGCCAACGAGATCATGGATTTCAACGGGTCCGAAATAGCGTCCATCGAGGGAGTCCGGGTGCGCATTCATCAGGAAGAGCTGGTCTTGCCCAAGCACCATACAGCCCTCCCAGGACGGCAAATCCCGCCCCGAAGAGTCTCGCAATCGCGCCTCTCCCCCGACTTTTCCATTGATCAGAAGCTGCGTGTCCCAACGGCAGATTTCATCGCCGGGCAGCCCTGCAATCTGCTTCAATAAAGGCCAATCCCGCCCGACAAATCCTTGGGTCTGAGCCCACTGCGCGTCATCGCTTCTGGCTGAGACGACGACCCATCGGCCAAGGGTGAATGGCTCGTCGCTCAGCCAGTACAGCCCTTGCGGCGCGCTGCCGGTCCGGTTCCAGATCAGCCGATCCTGCGTAAAAACTGCGCCGAACAGGGCGAGCCCGATGCCCAGAAGGCCAACGCCGATCACACGTTTCCGCCGTCTCATGACCGCAGTGGCTCGCCGGTCGAGGCCCATCTCTGGCGGTTAGACCAGTCCACCAGATCAGCTCTCGTGTAGTAGACGCGCCAGCCATGCTTGCGGTAGATCGGCCCGCGTCCCTGATAGCGGTAATGGCTGAGGGTGATGGGCGACAGGTTCAGAAATTCTGCCGCCTCGATAGCGGTCAGAAGCTCGGGCAGCTCCTCACGCTGTGGCGGTTTCCGGTTATCTTTGGCCATGATGTCAGGCTCCTTCTCGTGGCTGTAAAGTCCACGAAAAGGATGCCGCCAGACGCCGCCATTTGTAGCCGCAAAAAGCGCATGCGCAATTTTTCACCTGCCTGTTTACCATTGTTTCTACACGCAAAAACCGCCCCGGAGCTGATCTCCGGAGCGGCTCGCTTGCGATGGATCTGCCCCCTAGTCCCGCGGGTTCCAGAGGATCACGTGGCGGCCTTTCTTGCCTTTCACAGGGGCGAGGTTCGCGTAGATCTTGCGCGGGCCGATCTGCGGGTCTGCGAGGGTGATCGAGACATATTCGCGCCCTGATGCCTTGGCTTTGCGAAGCCATCCGCCGCCGATTTCGGTCGAGGTTTCTCCGGCGAAGATGCGGTAGTCGGGCTGTCCGTCGGCGGCTTTCTCCGCGTTCTTCTCGATGCGGATGGCAGCGGTGAGGTTCATCATTGCAAGAGCGCCTTCGAAGCCGGTTTTGGTTTCGCTGACATATCCGAGTGCGTTGGCCATGGTGATAGTTCCTTTCGTTTCTGATCGTGTCCCGGAGACCCCTTGTCCCCGTCGACGCCGGACCGAAAGGACGGCGCAGGGCGGGCCTGAACCGCTCGCGGGCG
>DUBH01000013.1 GCA_012960415.1 Henriciella sp.
TTTCGAGCGTGGTGTTGAGATGAGTGGCGAGCCGGTCGAACTCATCTCCCGAGCCCTGCACGGGTGCGCGGACATAGAGGTTGCCTGCGACGACCGCCTCCGTGGTGCGGGTCAGCTGTTCGGCGCGGCGGGCGGCATAGCGGGAGATAAAAATGCCGCCAATCAGTGCGAGAAGCACACCGATGGGTGCGGCAGTTGTCACAGCCTGCGTGATCCGGCGAACAATGCGGCCACGTTCGCCGGTTTCGATCGCGACCAGAAGGACATTGCCATTTGGAAGGCGGACAATGCGGCCTTCGGCTTCAGTAAGGCCCGGTTCTGCCCCCGGGCGTGGGATTTCGATTGTCAGGCTGACATTGCTTACGTCGCCCACAGTGGCAGGCGGTGTTACAGGCAAGTTCGGAAAGTCGCCGATGAGGCGTTCGCCGTCAGGGGTTTCCAGCTGGTAGCGAAACGGCGCGCCTGGCACGAGTGCGCGCTCGATCAGCGACTGCTCAAGCCGTTCCATACCGCCGGTATAATAGGCAAGCTCCAGCGCGCCCATTTCAGCTTCAAGGCGTTGGTCGGCCTCTGCACGCAGAGAGCCGACCGTTGCCTGGAAAAGGTAAGAAAGAAGAAGAAAGGAAAAGAGGCCGAACAGGACCGAGTAGACCAGCGCAAGCCGGAACGTTGTGGTCCGGACAAATGCGAAACGGCCAGATTTCATCCTTGCAGGCAGTAACCTGCGCCGCGAACAGTCTGCAAGAGCTGCTCGTCGAAATCCTTATCGATCTTGGCGCGCAGGCGCGAGACGTGGACGTCGATCACGTTGGTCTGGGGGTCAAAGTGATAGTCCCAGACCTTTTCAAGAAGCATGGTGCGGGTCACGACCTGTCCGGCATGACGCATCAGGAATTCAAGAAGGCGGAATTCACGCGGCTGCAGATCGATCTTCTGACCTTCCCGCCAGACCTTGCGGGCCAGCAGGTCCATTTCAAGGTCAGCAACCTTGAGCTTGGTGACAGGCGGATCGCCCGTCGTCTGACGACGGCCGAGCGCTTCGACGCGAGCGGCAAGCTCCTGCGGCGCGAAAGGCTTGGCAAGATAGTCATCGGCACCCGCTTTCAGGCCCTCGACGCGGTTGTCGACATCCGAAAGGGCGGAGAGGAAGAGGGCCGGCGTCTGCCCGCCCCCGTTCCGGTATTCCTCGACGAGCTTGAGCCCGTCCTTCTCAGGAAGCATCCGGTCCACGACCAGCGCATCAAACTCGCCCTCGCGAGCCTGGATGAGTCCGTCTGCGCCATTCTCAGCGACGGAGACCTCATGACCAGCCTCTGAGAGGACCTGATTGATGAACTTCGCATGCTCGCGATCATCTTCGATGACTAGAACCCGCATGAACCGGATCTCCTATCTGGGCGTCAGTCCGACGCTGCCTCGCTAATGTCGGCAGTAACGAACAGTGTCCGCTGACCGTTCCGCACAGCGAGGAGCAGCTTGTCGCGGCCCTTCGCTTTCATGTCAGCGATCGCATTTTCAAGATCCGCGACAGAGCTCAGCGGAGCGCCTGCTGCGCTGAGGATCGCCATACCGGCACGAAGGTCGTACTCGGCAAGCGGGCTGTCGCTATCGACACCCGAGATCATCAGGCCAGCCTCATTTGAGCCCAGACCGAGCGTGCGACGGTCGGTGTCCGTGAAGGGACGAAGTGCGAGGCCAAGCGGGCCATCCTTCGCAGAGTCGGCGGAATTCTGCTCGGTCGAGCTGGAAGAGGACGAGGCGATCTCGTTCGGGTTCTCCGGCCGCTCGCCGACCTTCACATTGACAGTCCGCTGCTCGCCGCCGCGAAGGACAGTGAACGTATTGTCAGAGCCTGCAAGCAAGCCGCCGACGAGGCGCGTGACAGAGGTTGCGTCCGTCGTGTTCGTGCCATTGACCGAAAGAATGATGTCGCCGCGCTGCAGACCGCCGGACTGGGCCGGGCTGTCTGGATTGACGTCAGCGATGATTGCACCGCGAGCCTCTTCAAGACCCTGAGCGTCTGCCATGTCTTCAGTGACGTCCTGAATGGTCACACCAAGCCAACCGCGCGAGACGCGGCCATCCTGGATCAGCGCATTGGTCACGGTCACGGCCAGCTCAGCCGGAATGGCAAAACCGATGCCGACCGAACCGCCTGTTGGCGAAAAGATTGCGGTGTTTACGCCAACGACGCGGCCCTGAAGGTCAAAGGTCGGGCCGCCCGAGTTACCGCGGTTGATGGCTGCGTCGATCTGCAGGAAGTCGGTGTAAGGGTTGTTGCCGCCAAGTTCCCGGCCGTCAGCCGAAAGGATCCCTGCCGTCGCCGTGCCCCCAAGACCAAACGGGTTGCCGAGGGCAACGACCCAGTCGCCGCGGCGAAGCTGCGTGTCGGTCTCGAACTCGACGAAGGGGAATGGCCCCTCTTCGGTGACACGGATCACGGCGAGGTCTGTCTGCGTGTCCGTACCGACCAGTTCGGCCGCAAGCTCACGCCCGTCTTCGAGCACGACTTCGATCTCGGTCGCGTCCTGAACGACGTGATTGTTGGTGACGATGTAGCCTTCTTCGGAGATGAAGAAGCCGGAACCGAGCGAGCGCGCCTCACGCGTCTGCGGCTCGTTCTCCATTTCCTCTTCACGCTCGCGCATATAGTCGTCGAAGCCAGGAAGGCCGCGGAAGCGTTCGAAGAATTCTTCCATATTGCCCATGCCGCCGACTTCGCGTTCGGAAACGACGTTCACGCTGACCACCGCGGGGCTTACCTTCTCGATGAGGTCTGCAAAACTCATCGGCGCCCCAGCAGGCGGCTCGATCGAAATCGGCTGTCGTGCGTCAGCCTGCTGATAGAGGGCCGGGGCGTAGACCAGAGCACCTGCGCCAGCAGCACCAAAGACAGCGGCGACGAGGGCCTGTTTCGACATAGAGATCGCTTTCATATTCCTCACATACTCCTCAGAATTTCTTGACTCGAATATTGTGCCTAATCCTCAGTGTGTACCAGTCCACAGACTGATTAAACATCGGTTAGACTTGAATTTTTCGGTTTCGCGGAAACCGTATTTGACTGCGACTTCCGTTCAATTGCGCTGCGCACCCTGCTGCCCGATTCGAGCGTCCTGTGTACGGGGCATCTGTCGGCTATCTCCAGCAGGCGCGCAAGCTGATCATCGTCCACGGCGCCCTCGATCGAAACCGTACGGGTGAATGTGTCGATCTTGTCGGCCTCAACGCAGTCTGTGCAGTCCTCAGCGTGTTCGCGCTTATGGTCTACGGCGACGCTTATATGGTCCACCGGCCAGCCTTTGCGGTCTGCATACATGCGAAGGGTGATGGAGGTGCAGCCGCCGAGCGCCGCAGACAGCATCGAGTAAGGATCGGGACCGGTGTCGCTGCCGCCAAGCTTGCGCGGCTCGTCAATAATCTGGCGAAAACCCCGGGTGATCACTTCGTTCTGATAGGGGCCAACACCCTGGGTTTCGCGGACCAGAACGCCCTCGCCACGGAAGTCTTCGCGTCCCTCCACCTCGGGCAAGACATAACGTTCTGCCCAGCCAGCGATGACGCCAGCCGCAAAGTCGGTGTCTTCATCACGGTCAAGGAAATGGGAGGCATCATCGAGGCTGACAAAGCTCTTGGGATGGCGCGCCTCCATGAAAAGTGCGGTCGCATGGTCGACGCTGACTTCTTCATCGCCCGGCGCGTGAAGGATCAATATTGGCAGACGAAGTCCGGAAATGGCCTGCCCGACCTGCGCTTCCCGCAAGTCTTCAAGCAGCGCCTTGGTGATGGTAAATGGACGCCCGCCAAGCTTTACCTCGGCAGATCCATCGGCTTCGGCGCGCTCCCCGCCGTCGCCGAACTGGCTTATAACGTGAGCTGCCTCAGCGGGCTCGGCGATGGTGACCAGCGCTTTCAGTGTGTCGATGCCCGAAGCGGCTACAATAGACGCCGTGCCACCTAGCGAATGGCCAACCAAGAGGGACACTGGCCGCCCCTGCCCTGCCATCCACGACGCTGCGGCATGGATATCGGCGACATTGCTGGAGAAATCGGTGTCGGCAAACTCGCCCTCCGACTCCCCTATTCCGGTGAAATCAAATCGCAGGACACCAATGCCGTGCTGAGCCAGCGCCCGCGACAGGGCGACTGCTGCGCGTGACTGTTTGGAGCAGGTGAAACAATGAGCGAAGATGGCCCAGCCGCCAAAACGGCCAATCGGATGTTCGAGACGGCCGGAAATCGTCTGGCCAAGGCTGCCTTCGAAACTCACCCTCTCGCTATACATACCGTCTCCCTCAACACCTTTGCGCCTTTAACGGAGATAGGCGCGCGAGGGAAAAGTTGCCAGCCGTCAGACCGAATGCCTCAATTGCTGTCTTCTGGGGCGACGGCCTCGACGCGCCCGGATGTCCGGCGGTTGCGGCTGATCACGAAGGCGAGCACACCGCCCGCGAGCAGGAAAATGAATGGCGCCCCCCAGAGCAGGAAGCCGCCTATCCCGCGTGATGGCGGGCGGAAGAGCACAAAATCGCCATAGCGCTCTGCGAACCAGGTGCGGATTTCCTGATCGGTCTGACCTTCCGCGACCATGGCCCTGACCCGCTCTCGCATATCGGCGGCGATGTCCGAACCGGAATTGGAAATCGGCTCATTCTCACAGGCAACGCAGCGGATCTCTCGCATCAAATCCTGTGCGCGCGCCTCTTCCTGTGGGTCCGCAAGCGGGCCTTCAGCGGCAAAGAGAACGATCAGGGATGCGAGGATAGCTTTCATCCGTCAGCCTCTTTCACTCGTGTCTTGCGCCCGAACATGCTGAGAAAGGCGCCGAGACCGATCAGGATCGTCCCCAGATAGATGAGATCAATGAACGGGTTGAGGAAGACCTCAAACGTCCAGCGCGTCTCGCCCTGCGTATTCCTGCGGCCATCGCCGAGCGCGACATAGAGATCGGCAAGACCTGTCTTGTGGATTGCGGTCTCTGTCGTTGGCATCTGCGCGGCTGGATAGAAGCGCTTGTGGGGTTGCAGCTCTGTGACTGTGCCGCCGCGCCGGGCCGTAAGTGTTGCACGTTCGGCGTACCAGTTCGGTCCTTCGATACTTTCCACATCGTCGAGCGTCAGCTGCCAGCCTGCCACATTGGTTGCCTGGCCTTCCTGTAGCGCGATCGTCGTATGCGCGCGGCCCGATGTTTCCAGCACGGCGCCCATGACGAAGAAACCAAGGCCTGCATGTGCAAGGGTCATCCCCCAGACGCGGGCTGGCATCTTGCCAAGGCGCTGTACCGTCTTGGCGCGCCGCCAGATTTCGATCGCAGCGCCCGCGATCAGCCAGACCGCAATGGCAAGACCGATACCTGCGAGAAGTGGAATATCGAACGGGCCAATCCCTGCGAGCCAGAAGACTGCGACTATGCCAGCAAAGGCCGCCGCCCATTTCCAGAGCGAGGACAGGTCCGCCTTGCCCCAACTCCAGGCCTGCACGATCGGCAAGGCAATGAGTGCAAGCGACATGATCGGGGTGAAGGTCAGATTGAAGTAAGGCTCACCGACGGACATGGTCTCACCTGCGGCCTCGGCGATGAGCGGGAAGAGCGTGCCGAGCAGGACGGTCGCCGTCGCGACGATCAGGACGAGGTTGTTCCCCATGAGCGCGCCTTCCCGACTGCCGGTCGTCCAGTCAGGGCCTGCCACGAGCTTACCGGCGCGTAGCGCAAACAGAAGAAGCGCGGCGCCACCAAATACAAGAAGACCTGCGAGCAGCAGAGAGCCACGCAAGGGATCGACGGCAAAAGCGTGCACCGACGTCAGCACGCCCGAGCGCACGAGAAAGGCGCCGAGCATGGAAAAGCAGAAGGCCAGCACGGCGAGGAGCGCCGTCCAGACACCGAAGCTTCCGCGTTTCTCGGTGACGATCACTGAATGGAGCAAGGCCGCGCCGATCAGCCACGGCATGAGACTCGCATTCTCAACCGGGTCCCAGAACCACCAGCCGCCCCAGCCAAGCTCATAATAGGCCCAGTAGCTGCCAAGCGCGATGCCAAGGGTCAGGGGCATGAAGGCAGCAAGCGCCCAGAGGCGCGCGGTGCGGGCCCAGACCCGGTCAATCCGGCCTTCGATGAGGCCAGCCGCCGCCAGCGCGAAGACGAAGGAATAGCCGACATAGCCAAGATACAGCATGGGCGGGTGGGCCGCGAGCGCAGGGTCCTGCAGAAGCGGGTTGAGCCCTGCTCCCTGAAGAGGGGCCGGGTCGAGACGGGTGAAGGGCGAAGACGCGAGCAGGAGGTAGAGGAGCGCGCCAGCGTTCAGCAGGCCTTGCACGCCAAGCGCACGCGCCTCGAATACCGGCCGTCCGGTCGACATGACTTTAGCCGCCACCGCGCCAAAACCGATCCCGACGAGGCACCAGAGCGCCATGGAGCCTTCGTGGTTCCCCCACGTACCCGCAATCTTGTAGACGAAGGGTTTCAGGGTGTGGGAGTTTGCCGCAACAAGCTGGACTGAGAAATCGGACGTTGCGAAAGCGACCACCAGTGTCGCGAAAGCAATGGTCATTGCCCCAAATGCGACGATCGCAGAAAGACCCGCCGCGCGGCGCTGTCCCATCAGCCCCTGCCCAGCCTGAAAGAAGCTCAGGATCAACGCAAGGAACGCCGCAAAGTGGCCTGCTTCAATCATGAAGTGGCCTGGCGAGCGTTCTTCAGTTCGCGCGGCTGATAGTTTTCATCATGCTTGGCGAGGATGTTCTCCGCGGTGAACGCGCCCGTCTCGTCGAAGCGTCCTGTGGCGACCACGCCCTCGCCTTCGCGGAAGAGGTCCGGGACGACACCGGTATAGCTGACGGCAAGCGTCTCGCCCGACCCATCCTCGATCAGAAAGGTCATGTCGGCGCCGTCGCCATATTCGATCGAATCAATCTGGACCCAGCCGCCGATCCGCACGCGCTTGCCAGCATCAGGTTGTCCCTGCTCGGCCAGCAATTGCGGCGTATAGAAGAGGTCGGCGTGCTGCCTCAGCGCCACAGCTGACAGCGCGACGGCGCTTACCAGAAGCACGCCGGCGATGGTCACGCCCCAAAGTCGTTTTGATCTCGCTCTCATAATGAGCGCGTTTTAGTCGATACTGCAGGGTTTGACACTGCGACCGAAACATCCAGACTGCTCGCGGGTTATCGCAAGCCTTGTAGAGTTTAAGCCCTGAGAGGTTCGACATGCCGCAATTCCCTCATCTCTGGGACATCGAGAAGCAGCTCTGGACCGGTCCCGCCGACGACTATGACAAGCTGATGGCGGAAAACTGCGTCATGGTTTTTCCCCTGCCCGCTGGCATTCTCTCACGCGATGCGATTATCGAAACGGTGAAGATGGCGCCACGTTGGGATGATGTTGAGCTCGACCATGTCAGCGAAATCCAGTCCAGCGAATCGACCGTGACACTCGCCTATGTCGGGCGCGGCCTCAAAGGCAGCGACACGTACGAAGCCTATTGCAGCTCTACCTATGTCTGTACGGATGGCGACTGGCGCATCGTTCAGCACCAGCAGACGCCGGCCTGATCAGTCTTCTGTTTCGCGCGCTTCGCGTGCCGCGTCCGCTTCAGCGCGCATGGCATTCAGCATGGCGCGGCGAGGGTCGTCCTCCGGCAGGTCTGCGAAGACACGCTCCCAATGGGCCTGCGCCGCGTCGAGGTCGCCTGCCTGATAGGCTGGCATGGCGGCGAGAATCCCTGCGCGCGTCTGCGAATTGTCGAGCCGCCATGCACGGTCGTAAAGGCGCGCGGCAGGCTCTGTGATCATGCCGCCATCGCGGGTCACAACAGCGTCAGCAAGGCCGATCAGCGCCGGAATATGATCCGGGTCGCGCCGGAGCGCAGACTGGAAGGCGCGCAAGGCGTCATCCGTCCGACCCTGTGCGCGCAGCAGCACGCCGATATAGTATTGGGGCTCGGCCTCATCCGGGCGCTCGCGCGCTGTGCGCTGCAGGCGTGCCAGCATCTCACCGGGCGACAGATCTTCAGCGGGCCGTGACGCAATCTCAGCCTCGCGGTCTGCATAGGGCTGGTCTGGCAGCAGTGGCTGGCCCTTCAGCAAGTAGGCACCGCCAGCGAGCAGTGCCGCTGCACCCATCCATAAGAGCGTCGCGTGTTTCATTGGCCGCGCAACGTGATCGTGGCGCGAAGGCCGCCAAGAGGGCTCTCGGACAGGTCCAGCCGTCCGCCGTTCATTTCAGAGATGTCGGCCACAATGGACAGGCCAAGGCCCGTACCCGGCGCGGTCTCATCAAGCCGGACACCGCGCTGGAGTGCGGCTTCCCTGGCTTCGGGGGCGAGCCCCTTGCCGTCATCATCAATGTGTATGTGCATGAGGCCGTTCTGACCGCGGCTGCAGGAAACTTCAACGCGCGAATTGGCCCACTTGCAGGCATTCTCCATGAGGTTGCCCAGCATTTCTTCTAGATCCTGCTGCTCGATCCGGGCCACCCTGTCGGCGGCAATTTCAGTCGCGACGGTGATGTTTCTTGATTCGAACAGGCGGTTCAGAAGGCGCGCAAGACCTGCCGCAACAGGTGCGATTTCAGTGCGCACGCCCAGCGCCTCGGACCGCGCTGCCGCCTGGGCGCGCTTGAGATAGTGCTCGACATTGGCGCGCATGGATTCGGTCTGGCGCCGGACAACATCATCAAGGCCTGTATCGCCCGTCGCTTCGTTGCGCAGCACGGCGAGCGGTGTTTTCAACGCATGGGCAAGGTTGCCGACATGGGTCTGCGAGCGTTCGACGATCTTGCGATTGCTATCGAGAAGCTTGTTAAGCTCATCGGTCAGCGGGACGACTTCAGCTGGATAGTCGCCGTCCAGCCGCGCCCTGAGGCCCTCGCTGATTTCCGCAATGTGCGCCTGAACCCGGTCAAATGGCCGAAGCGCCATGCGCAAACCGATCCACAGCGCCAGAAGCGTACCGCCCGCCAGAGTCGCCATCGCCACAAGCAGGATGAGGCGCAGCTGATTGGCGCCATCATCTGTCACCGCGCGGTCTGCTGCAGCCATCAGAAGGATGGGATTGTCGCGGTTCGGAACGGTTATGGAACGGACCGATACGCGCAAACGCTCATCATTCGGACCGTCCGTATTGCCGTATTGGGTTTCACCAGGTTGGGCGAGCGCTGCGTCCGCAAGTCCCCGTGGGAGCGGCAGCGGCCCGTCCCAGACACTCTGGGAGCGGATGTCGTTTCCAAAGCTACCATCTTCCTGGATAGCGATCATCGCCCAGTACCGACCCGATAGGGGAAGCTGGAAACGCGAGTCGCTTGGAAGCCGCTCCGGGATATCCACGACCCGCCCATCAGGAAGAATTTCGAGGGCGCGCGGCAAGGTGACGAGTGTGGAATCAAGTTCCTGCTGCAGGATGCGCACCGTCTGCGTGCGATACGCCGCGGTCATGGCAATCACGCCGCCAACAACGACGATCAGGCTCCAGACAATGGCGCCGAGAAACAGGCGGCGAGAAAGCGACAGGCTCGGCTTGGCCTGCTGTGCCGTGTCGCTCACTTTTGCGTCGCCAGTTTCGGACTGATCAGGCAAGGCCCGCTGTCTCACCTTCCGGCACGACGAGGCGGTAGCCGAGGCCACGCTCCGTCTGGATGCGGTCGGTGCCTATCTTCTTGCGAAGTCGGCCGATGAAGACCTCGATCGTGTTGGAGTCGCGATCAAAGTCCTGATCGTAGATGTGCTCGACCAGTTCGGTGCGCGGCACGACCCTGCCCTGATGGTGCATCAGGTAAGACAGGACGCGATATTCATGCGCGGTCAGCTTCACAGGGCGACCATTAACCGTTGCCCGGGCGGCGCGGGTGTCGACCCGGAGGCTGCCTGCTTCCAGCGCGGCGGCCGAATGACCCGTGGCCCGGCGCAGCAGCGCGCGAAGGCGTGCCAGAAGCTCTTCGGTGTAAAACGGCTTGGTCAGATAGTCGTCGGCGCCAGCATCGAAGCCAGCGACCTTTTCACTCCAGCGGTCGCGTGCCGTGAGGATCATCACAGGGAAGTCCTTGCCGTCATCGCGCCAACGCTCAAGGATGGTCACACCGTCCATCTTGGGCAAGCCAAGATCGAGAATGACAGCATCATAAGGCTCTGTATCGCCAAGGAAGTGTCCGTCTTCGCCATCGGCGGCAAGATCAACGGCATAGCCCGACTGGGTCAGGGCATCGGCAAGCTGCCGGCGAAGATCTGCATCGTCTTCAACAACAAGAATTCGCATAAATGTGTACCTAGCTAACGCTTATGATCCGACCAGTCTGTGCGTTGATCGTGAACTGTACGAGTTCACCCTGACGCGTCGTCCAGTCGATGACATAAACTTTTTGTCCGTTCCTATCAAAGAGGCCGACGAAACGGCGCATCTCGCCTCCATAGCGCGACTCGATAGGACGTAGAATGTCCTTCAACGGAAGTATCTCTCCACGCTCACGCGCATTGCGTGCGTCATCTGCCGTGAAGGAATTGCTCCACTGCCCCTGTGCCGTGGCACATGGCGAGAAGGCGGCAAGGCCAACGCAGAGAGAAAGAATGATCCGTTTCATATGACGGGTTATGCACTACCGGCCCTGAATACATGCTGAATGGGAAGAGCGGAGTTTAGTCAGAATTCAAGACGGCTCAACGCTGGCGGGCCCATTCGCGAAGGCCTTCATCCTTCGGATCTTCCAGCGTAACCTCCAGACGGGCATAGAGATGCCCCGGCGTATCCTTGTACTGCACGCCTTTATTGCGAAGACGAAGCACCATCCCCGTATTGGCACCTTCGGGCACTTTCAGGGTCACTGTGCCAGCAGGCGTTGCGACCTCGATATTGCCGCCAAGCACCGCCGTCTTGAGGGGCAGTGGCACCGACATCCGCAGATCAGCCCCTTCGCGTGTCCAGGTCTTGCTCGGGCGCACATGAAGCTCCAGGAGCGCGTCGCCCGGCGGGCCGCATGTCTGCGATGGCTCGCCCTGGCTTTTCAGGCGCAACACCTGGCCGGTGGCAACACCGGGCGGGATGGAAACATTCAGGCTCTTATTATCGGCCATCGTCATCTGGCGTTTCGCGCCGAGGACCGAGTCCTCAAACGAAATGTCGACGCGGTAGCGGATATCGGCGCCCTTGCGCGGCCCTGCCCTGCGTCGCTGCCCGCCGAACATGCCAGAGAGGATGTCCTCGAACGGATCGCCCTGGAACGAGCCGCCCTGCTGACGGAACCCTCCGCCGAAGCCGCCCCCATAGCCGCCGCCTGCGTTGGCAAAGCCAGTCGGGTTGCCATCGGCATCGATCTCGCCCCGGTCGAACTGGGCGCGCTTTGCCTCGTCACTCAGGATTTCGAAGGCCGCTGACGCTTCCTTGAAAGCGTTCGCTTTCTTCTCATCATTCGGATGAAGGTCGGGGTGAAGCTCCTTGGCCTTCTTGCGATAGGCCTTCCGGATCTCCTCGGTCGAGGCAGATTTGGTCACACCGAGTGTCTGATAGGGATCGCGGGTCAAGGACGTCTTTCTCTTTGTTCACACTGAGAATCCAATGCCTAGTTAGAGTGCGCCCGCGCCGATTGAAACCCACCTGCCTAAACGTCCATCAGCTGCGACTTCCGCGATACGCAGCTCATTCACCGAAACCTCCAGTGCCACAGCCGATTCCGGCGTCCTGAAATTCACGACCTCTGTGCCGTCTCGCAGGCCGACGACCTCGAACAGGCGCGGCCCGGTCGGGTCCGGCAGATCCCAACTATCAGGGATGTCCGGCGCGCAGGCGAGCCAGCTTACCTGCATTCCCCCAGCTGTTTGCTTCGCCCGCAGCTGAGCGACCGGCCAAGGCAGCCCGGCCCTGCCTTCATGCCTGAAGACTTGCGGGTCAGACCCACCAGCCCGCCAGTGCATCTCGATACCGACTTCGTTGCGACTGAGCGAAGACGGCTCGAGCGCGTCATCGACGAGGACGACAAGCGCGCTCTGCTCTGCTTCGGCGGGTACGGACCCATTAATCCCCCGAAGAAGCCCGGAGAGACGCCAGCTCCCATCCTCCTGCAAGTCTGACATTTGGAAGGATAGCGCTTCCCACCCGTCCTCGCCCTGCACCAGCAGCGTGTTTGCACCGGCGAGCACTGTTTCAGGCTCAGCGCTGGAGACTTCACCGCCAAATAGCTCAAGCGCTATCTCTGAGGCCTCATCCCATCGGTGCGCCGGTCCCGCAGATAGCGGCGCACCGATGGACGAAGGCGCTGGCACGGATGCCCGCACCGTCATTCCGCCAAGACTCCGCCCGGCTTCGACGGGGACAGGTCCGCCCCATGGTGATCCGGTTGCTGCGACCAGCGGACCGTTGGCTGACTTGCCTGGCAAGACTGGTGCATCGATCAGGATGAGTTCGGGCGTCGCTGGCAGGCGCGCGGCGGTGCCAGTGTCCGGCACAGAGCCAGCAAGCACAGACAACGCCTCCAGCGGCCGCGACAGCTCGACGTTGCGCGCGATGCCGTCATCGGTGATGTCATCTATCACCCACTCGCCGGGCAGCGTCTCGACCGATATCCGGTCGCCGGGCTCCAGAGCCAACAGGTGCGGTGGCAGAGTGAGCGATGCGCGCTCGCTCTCCACCGCCGCATTCAGCAAGTCGCCCGCCACGCGGGTTGCCTCAGCCTCCGACATGAGGAGCGGCAGGCTGGTTTCGATGCGGTAGCGCGCGTCGCCGTCCGAAATACGGGCATGCGCCACCGCAGGGGCATAGACGCCATTCGCACTGATATGGGTGAGCGTCAGATGCCCCGGCCGCTTGTCGAGCAGGACATGCGTCATGGATGGCCCATCCCCGGCCATCTCACCGGCTGCGACGGTCAGCGCGGCATTCTTGGCAGCTGGCTGCAATGAAAGTCCCGCTCCGCTCTCGCGGCAGCTGAACCGGTGCAGCGCCTGAAGTGGCTCCACCACCGACCGGAGCGTCGAAAGCGCTGGCACGACGAAACCTTCTACCAGCCCGTCAAGACTGTTCGCTTCTATCTCTACGCCCGACATGGCCGACAGGTCTTCGATCACGGCAGAGAGCGGCACTAGACCTGCCCGCCCGTTCAGCCAGTGACCGAGCGACCAGTTCGGACCATCGCTCCAGACGTCGTCACGAACGGGAAAATCAGGCCATGGGCGCGCGTCCCACGCCCACGCAAAGGCGGCATCGACGAATGGCTGCGCCTGCCAGAAGGAGAGCGACACTTCCAGCGCCCGACGCTGCAGCACATCATTGCGCGAACCGTCCGAAAAATGCGGCAGCGCGCTCTCGGAGCTTTTCGGGTCATAGAAAACATTCGGCGCATTTGTGCCCCGGTCGACGGCCGGAAAACCGATCTCCATGAGGCGGACGGGTTTCAGGCCGGGCGTCCAGCTGGTCGCCGTCGACGACCGGATGCCGCCCGGCCTCGGATAGTGAGACCGGCCCCACCAGTTCTCGATATCGTTCTGCCGGAAAATCCAATGCTCTCCGTGGGTACTATCTACGATCGGCGTTCGCTCCTGCGCCGCGCGTGCCTCCGCTGAGGCGTAGTACCAGTCATAGGCCTCACCGCCCTGTAAGTTGGCTGCGAGATAGGCAGCGTCCGAAGCTCCTTCAAAACCCGCCAACGCATCAAGGTGATCTGACCCGCTGCGCCAGTCGCTGAGTGGCGGGTACCAGTCCACGCCGACAAAATCCAAATCCGGTGACGCCCAGAGCGGGTCGAGCGGAAAAAGCACGTCGCCCGATCCGTCCTGCGGGACATAGGCGCCATATTCAGTCCAGTCCGCCGCATAGGAGATGAGCGTGTCCGGCCCGAGAATGGCGCGTGCCTCCGCCGCAAGATCGATGAGCGCCTCAACGAATGGAAACACTCCGGTTTCATCGCGAAGACGAGTGAGCGCGACCATCTCGCTACCAATCAGGAAGGCATCGACACCGCCAGCCTCGGCGGCAAGGCGCGCATGGTGGAGAATGAAGTGGCGATAGCCGAACGCACCGTCGGTGCCGATGAAGGCCTCGATCTCTGTGCGCACCGCCGCTGTCCCGTCCAGCAGCGAAGTAATTCGCCCGCGCCACGGAAAAGCGCCCTGCTTTGCCCCGCCATAGGGGTCGGCCAATCCGTTTCCGGGCGGAATGTCCATCAGCAGGAAAGGCGATAGCGTGACCTCAAGTCCGTCCGCTTTCATTTGCGCAATCGCCTGCAGGACTGATCTGTCCGCCGGCGTCCCGCCATAGTTCGCCTTCCCGCTGGACTGGCTGACCAGCCGCGCCTCAGCACGAGAGAGACCCGCAACCTCCCAGCCAAAGGGGACGCTCGCACGGTCTCGTGTCTCGACACCAGGCCGGATGCGGCACGTACCTGCGCGAAGGTCATCCCCAAACCAGGCGACGGTGAGTGCCGCGCGGCGAAGCTGCGGAAAGTCATCTTGCGCCTGCGCCAACGACTGAGAGAAATTGGCCGCGCCTGCCGGATTATTCATGTTGAGCGGCGTCTCGATGCCCGGAAAGCGCCGTTCACGGACGATCTCTGTCGCGTAAGCGAACTCGCCGGTAGCAGGGATGATGTTCAGCCCTTCCACGACGCGCCCAAGACTGCCGTCATCTTCCAGCGCGCGGAATACCTCGAAGCTAAGCTGCGGCAAGCGATTGCCGAAGCGGTCCAGCGGCAAGTCCTCGAAGACGATATAGGCCGTCCCGCGATAGGCTGGCGCGTTGCCTCCGCCTTCCACCGCCTCAATCAGCGGATCTGGAAGCTGGCTCTCATCGCCGCGATAGAAGCGGTAATTGATGTCGGCGAGCGCCAGCACCTCGCCATTCGCCCAGACACGCCCGAGACGGGTGAGGGCGCCCTGCGCGATCGCGACCGCGAAGCTCACCGAATAGCTGTAGTCATTCAGCTTCGGACCGCCCTTTCCTGCAGATCGCTCGCGTCGTTTTTCCTTGAACCGGGCCGCCCAGATGACCTGTCCGCCGACCCGCGCGCGTCCATAGACAAGCGGCAGGCCCGCACCCTCGCGGCTTTCCATCAGATGCAGCGCGCTCATTCGCGGACCGTGAACGTCGCTGGCGAAAGCGCTGTCCACGGCCCGGCCCGCAAGCCCGCCCAGTGCGCCGCCAAGGGCAGCGCCTGAAATCTCCGCCCCCAGCAGGTTGAGACCGCCCGGCAGGAGCGCGCCGCCAAGGGCCTGGCCGGCCTGCGATAGAATGATCTGTCCCATTGGTATCAGTCCTCCAGACCAGGAAATGAGAAAGCGCCCGCAATGCGCCGCCGCCACCAGGGCACCAGCCGGGTCGCGCACACGCTGCGGCCCCAATAGGCGTGGATGATCGTGTCAGCGCAGGTCGCGATGGCGCAGTGCTTGGCTACGCAGCCTGCGCCCATGCGAAATATCAGGACGTCGCCAGCCTCGGCTACGCCGATCGGAATTTCCCGCAACCACGAACGCCCTGCTTCAAGCAGCGTGTCTTCATTGCTGATGTCGGCCCAGTCTGGCGTATAGGGCGGCACGGAGATCGGTTCCGCCCCGACAAGCTCGCGCCAGACGCCGCGAACAAGGCCGAGGCAATCAGCCCCTGCGCCGCGTCGGCTCGCCTGATGCTGATAAGGCGTGCCCAGCCAACCGCGTGCGGCCTTGACGATGTCGGCGCGTCTCATCGACGGCCTCCGTCATTGCCTGTCGCGGCAGGCCCGGAGAGCATGAAATCCTGCCCAGGCAGATGCGGAAACCCGCGATAGTTTTCCGCATTCGAGAACACATCGCGGCAGGTCTCGAACCGCTTGTCGCAGGTCTGCCCTTCGACGCCCGTAAGGCCGCACCTTGCATCACCTAGCGCCGCATCGCATCGGCGCGAGACGAGACGCCCCACGGGCCGCTCAAGCTCCGCTTTCAGCGAAATCAGCTCGGCCTCAAATTGATCGCCGCGCTGCGTGATCTCACTCAGAAAGCCTGCCCAGACGAGGTTGTGATCATCGGTCGACTGCCAGTCCACGCGGTAGACATGCACGCGGGCCCGGGTCCATAGACCCGCAGCAAGGTCAGCCTGTGTCAGAGCGTCGGCGACGAGCGCGCCTTCACCGCTTGCCCGTCCGGGTCGCAACCCACCAGCAGTTTCAAACCTCGCCGCCGAAAGGGCCGCGCCGGGGCTGTAGGTCACGCCGCCAAACGTCAGTACACGGTCATGATCCGTCAGGCCGACCGTGACCCCGTCTCGCCGCTCCAGTCGCCAGCAGAGGCAGGTGGTCGACGCGCCGCTTGCAAGCCTCGCCTCAAACGCTTCGTTTATCTGTTTCATGATGCGCCCCGCTCAGAAGATCTCTACCAGGGGCAGGCTCACCACCCGCCCGAACCCGGCCGTCTCGAAGCTCACTTCGAGGGCGTCCGTGTCGAAGCGCACGGGCCAGTCATATTCGAAGCCTGCTGTGAGGATGGCGCCCTCTTCCGGGGCAACATCAAAGGCGACCTCGCCCGTCACCTCGTCCACCTCCCAACCGCTCAGAAGTTCAGCGCCATTCACGCCAATGCGCACGCTATTCGCGGTAGGTTTCAGGACCGGGCGCTCAAGGCCGCCATCAGCCATGATCAGCTGGAATACGGTGCGGGTCCCGTCGCCTATGCCAATCGCTTCATCATTGGGCGACACCGCCATGCCAGGCGCCGCGCTGGAGAAGGCTGCCGGGTCGCGAAACCGAAACCCGGACAAGCGCCCACGCCGCGCATTGAAGAAGCTGACCAGACTTTCGAACGCTTCGACACTGAGCGGCGGTGTCACCACGTCCCAGCGCCTCTGAGGACGCGACCAGCGGGCATTGCGCACTTCCTTGCCGCTCGACAGCACCAGAGTCTCGGTCTGCCAGACAGGCCCGCTGGTAGAGCCAAATCCGGAGGGCACCGGCAGGCGGCATTCGTGAAAACCGGCGAGGCTCATGTGAACCTCCGCCCGATTGCGGCGGCTTTCGCCACAGCCTTGGAAAGCTCGCGTGTCGATGCGGCTTGCCTGGCGCCCACACCTGATCGCGGAAGATTGAAGGTCAGCGATGTGCCCGCCGCGCCAATGCCGGCCCGCGCGAGCGCAGCCTCGGCAGCAATGCTAGCTAAGTCGGCCAGCACCGCCCGCGTCATCTGCGAGAAGTCGAGCTCGCCAGATCGCGCGGCGCGCGACAGGGCCGCTTCTATGCCTGCGCCTGCCTCGCTGAAGGCTGCCTCGAGCGACGCTGCCGCGGCCTGTCCTGGACCGTCTGCGAGCGCGGCGAGCGCATCGCCTGCGCGGTCCAGCTCTGTCGTAAAATCATCCATTCGCCTCAGTCCTTTCATCCGGACGTGTTTTCATCATCAGGTCGAATTCCTTGCGCGGCAGCGCCGGACCGGAAGGGGTCGTCAGCGCGCGCCACTCTCGAAGGCTCAGTTTCCAGAATTGTGCGGGCACGATCCCCATCAGCGCCGCCGCGCGCAGCATTTCATTCCACGCCAGCACGGAACGCCTCCGCTACGGCCGCCGCAGCGGCGGCCGGCTGGATGTCGAGCGATGCCAGTTCGGCAGGCTCAAAATGCTCACCGCCGCCTTTCATCAGTATGGAAACGAGCCGTAGAAGCTCCGCTGCCGACAGCCGCCTCATGCGCGCCTGTAGGTCTGCCAGCGATGCACACCCGAAGGCGCTCTCGATCTCTGCCAGCGCACCGAGCGTCAGGCAGAGGACCCGCTTCTGGCCGGCCACGTCCAGGCTCACTTCTCCTCGCGCGCGGTTCATGCGCTTGCCTCGAACGTGATCTATCCTGCGCTTTGCAGATCGATCGAGAAGGTCGCCTCACCATCAAAACTGGCTGCCCAGCCAAGCTGCGCGATCTGGAACAGGCCCGTGAAGTCGCCAAAGCCCGGCACGCAGAGCTTGAAGCTGCAGAGCTCCCCTGACAGGAAGACCGCCCGAAGCCGGGCGTCGCTGGCCGCGTCCTTGAAAAGCCCTCGTCCTCGCACGCGCATGGAGCGCAGCCCTGCGTCGCCGAGCAGTTCACGCCAGCCACCCGGGCTGTCCATGCTCGTTGCGTCGACACTCTTCTGCTCGAGGTCGAAACTGCTCGTGCGGATGCCCGCCACTGTCGTGAACGTTTCCGGCATTGCGCTATCGGAAATCTTAATCAGGACATCGCGTCCTCTTTGCCCGCTCATGTGCCCGCCCCCTCAAGTATGAACCGTACACGGAGGATACCGCGAAACTCGCGAAGATCCGGCGTGCGCATTACGTCGCTATAGAGCGTCTGGGACAGCACACTTCGCAGCCCGTCAGCGGCAAAGGAAAACGCATCCAGCACCCGGCGCAACTCGCTCAGAATGCGCATCGCCTCGGCCCGTCCACCCATCCGGCTTCGAAGGCCAAAGGTCAGCGTATGAGCGCTACCTGCGTGGCCTGCACTCCCGTTTGGACGCACATCGTGGCGTTCCAGCTCGACGCAGGGAAAGACGGGCTCATCGCTTTCGCCATCGAAGATCCGCGCCGGGTTTCCGAGGTAAGCCTGAACACCAATGTCGCTGCGTAGGACCGCCATCACGGCAAGCTGAAGCTCTGCCTCAACGCCTGAGGGGAATGTCGCCGCGCTCATAGCCGCACCTCGCGGCGCGCCGAGATGATCGCCTCTGCAGCGTCCGGCACGACGACATCAGTGCTGCCACGCCGGTAGGCGGCGTCCGCCATGACCAGCAGCGCGAGCGACAAGTCTTCTGGTACGTCCGCCGCGCCGCCGAACCCGGCAATGAAATCGACCTCCACCCGCGCGCCTGCCTCTATCGCTGGCAACCAGCTGCCTTGGCGCAGGCACAGTCGCTGACCATCCAGCACGAAGCGGCTGGTGAGATCGGTCTCCACCTCCCCCACCACGCTTCGGACAGACACAAGCTCGCTGACAGGCCCCGCGGGCAGCCTGACCCCTGACCTCGCCATCAGGTCGCGAGGCCAGACCGCGAAGCTCCACCGCAGCGTCCGGCGCACCAGGCACAGCCCGGCTTGCGTTTCCAGCGCCGACCGCGCCCCGGCAATGAGCGAGGTCACCAGCTCATCTTCGCCGTCATGCCCGATGCGCAGATATGATTTCGCCTTTGAAAGAGACACAGGCTCTTCGTCTGGCGGTGTGATAACCGTCAGCGTCATAATCGTTTTCCATCTATTGAAAGCTGCCTGCCCGACGGGCGACACGCGCGGTCGCCTTACGGGGCGGTATCAGCCTGCGATCCCTCGCAGGCTGACTTTGCTGACCGCGCTAGAAGACCATGGCCTTTATGGCGTCGAAGTTCTGGACGCCGCCGCCCACACGTTTGGTCGTGTAGAACAGGACATATGGCTTGGCCGAGTAAGGATCGCGCAGGACCTGCGCGCCCTGCCGGTCAATGATGAGATAGCCGCGCCGGAAGTCACCAAAGGCGATCGCTGCATTGCCCGTACCGATGTCCGGCATGTCTTCCAGCTCGGTGACTGGATAGCCGAAGATCGTCTGGCCTTCCCCATTCATGCCAGGGCGCCAGAGATAGCGACCATCGGAATCCTTCAGCTTACGGACGGACGCGACGCTCTTGCGGTTCATCACGAAGCGGCCATTGGAGCGGTACTGGCTCTTCGGCGTCTGGATGAGGTCGATGATCTGGTCGCCCGCATCGCTGGCGGTGAAGTCGCCCGCGACCGAGCCGATCTTGCCCCAGACATGGCTCGCCTCAGCGACAACATCATAGTCGAGGAAGCCTCTCGGCTTGCCGTCGCCATCACCTATCACAAAGGCTGCGCTCTCCTGAATGGAGAAGGCCGCCTCGACCTCATCGGCCAGCCAGGCATCGACATCGGCATAGCTGTCATTGAGCAGCGTCTGCGTTGCTGCTGGCATGGCATAGAGCTCACCTGCAGGAAATTCGAGCAGGCTGAGGCCCGCTGTCGTCGTTTGCGCACGCGCCCCCGTTTCAGCGACCCAGGCAGCACCGACACCGAGGCTGACAGGCTTGCGGTAAACGCCTGCCGTCGTCTGGCGCACACCTGCGATCTGGCGCATGGGCGAGGCCTGCATCAGCCTTGCCTCAATCAGGCGGTCAAGCTCCGGCGGCGCGGTATAGCCGCCCTGATCATCAGTGCCCGCGGACAGGGACTTCACGTCCAGACGCGCAAGCCCGCTTTCGTCGCCGCTGCGCAAATAGCGCAACCAGGCCTCACCCTGCTCCGTGCCAGATAGTGCCGGTGAGGCCTCGTCAGGGCGCGCCGCTTTCAGGCTGATCTCATCGAGGCGCCGGTCCAGCTTTTTCAGCTTTGCATCCAGCAGCGGATCATGCGTGCCCTTCGCCTCGATCTCGGCAAGGCGCTCATCATTGGCCTGCTTATAGGCCTCGAATGCCGCCATCACGTCGGCTGTTGCAGCAGTGCCTGCCTCGGCTGCCATCTTTGTTTCCTTGGTCATTTTTCTCCTTCCTCAGGCCGCCCGCGCGGCCCCTCCAATCTGTGTGAACCGGGCGAGTGGCTGCATCGGCGCCGCCACCAGCGAAATCTCGACAAGGTCGACGTCGATGAGGTCCCGCCCGCCTTCAGGTCGCGGCTTCCAGAGCCGCGCGCGAAATCCGATAGACAGGCCGGAAAGACCTGCCCTCACCGCACTTGAGGCGGCACCGCCATCAATCAGTCCACGGACGAAAAGACCGCGACCATCTTCGACGAGGCGTGTCCAGCGCCCGGCAATTGCGCCAGACCGGTGCTGCAGCAGCATCGGCACAGCGCCCGCGCGCAGGCTGCGCGCAAACGCTCCGGCCCTCACTACGTCGCCAGACAGATCCGCAGCGCCAAACAGGGCCGCATAGCCTTCAACCAGAAGCAGCGCGGTTTTCATGGCTTCGCCTCCAGCCGGGCTTCAATCCGGTCCAGCTGGTTCTCGATCGCCTCGAGATGCGCTTCCACTCGCGCCAGTCGCTCGGCGACCGGGCGTGCAATGTCCGCGCGCTGTTCCAGCATGGAAATCCGCTCTGCTGCAGCCCCCGCCCAGACGAGCGCCCCGCCCGTCTGCAGCGCGAGCGCCAGTATGAAACCGGCCGTTATCTTGCGCTCAATCATCGACTGAGCCCCGCCAGAGCGCGCTTTTCTTCGGTGGTCAGGAAACTCGCCGCCTCAAGCCGCGCCCACAGCGCATCCCGCTCACCGGAGAAGGCCGGTACGTCTTCAAGGTCCGGGCGCACCTCGACATCATCGAACCGTCCCGACAGCCAGACACTCAATGCGTCGGCAACCTTGTGCACCAGAGGCAGCACCGTCAGGCGCCAGAAGGCGAGGTTCGCTTCCTTATAGGTCGCATAGGTATTGTCGCCCGGAATGCCGAGCAGCATGGGTGGTACCCCGAAGGCGAGCGCGATCTCCCGCGCGGCCGCATGGCGCGTGCCTGCAAAATCCATCTCTGCGGGCGATAGCGACATCGGCTTCCAGTCGAGCCCGCCATCGAGCAGAAGCGGACGCCCGGCGTTCGCCGCACCGGAATGCGCGTTTTCCAACTCTTCCTTGAGACGATCGAATTGCGACGGCGTCAGGCCCGCTCCCTCGCCGTCATAGACCAGCGCGCCAGAGGGCCGCGCCGCATTCTCGATCAGCGCCTTCGCCCAGGCCGCCGCACCATTGTGAAGGTCCAACGCCTTGCGCGCCGCCGCCAATGGCGAAAGCCCCATCACGCTGTCTGAAGGATGATAGAGTTTGAGGTGGAGCACAGGGCTCCAGCCATCAGCCTCACGATAGATGATCCGCTCGCCGCGGCGCTTGCGCACCGCCCAGCCAATCAGGCCGCCCTCGCTATTCGTCTGCGGGCGGACGGTGTCCGCGCGCAGCCCGAAAAGGCCTTTGGGCGCAGCCTCTCCGGCAAGAGTCACGGCCTCGGCCCAGGCATTGCCCGTAATCTGCAGGTCGCCATAAAGCCGCTCAAGCAGCACCCTGCCTGCCTCATCCGGTGACGGCCGCGCCAGCAGCGCGCTGACATCCTCGTCATTCGTCGTCAGCGGAATGGAGGCGGCCGCCTCTGCAATCATCCGCACACACCGATAAGCGATCGCGTTTCCAGCATAGCCGTCGCGCATCAGCGCGCTCGCATCCTGGCCGCCCCAGCCTGCGCCTGGCAGGCTCGCCAGCGCAATGAAAGAGGTTTGCGCCGAACGCGTCTCGACTGTCTGCCAGGGCCATCTCATCTAACACCGCTCTCCTTCGCTTGGGGCATGCCGCTTGGGCGCGCTCCCTGTTTTTCAGCGTTGATGGAGTTCTAGCCGGGAGGGACCTCCGGTCGGACGAAATGGCTGGTCATCAATACCGGCGGTAGATTCTTTCGGGACGCACCACCCTCCGTCCACGTATGAAGCTCTTAAAGCGGTCGAATACAGGGCTGACGCCCTGTGGCCGCCTCCAGTGTCGTGATCGCCCACACCAGTGCATCTACCCTGTCAGGCGAGCCCTGCATCGCGCCGCTGCCAAACTGCAGCATTTCTTCTTCCAGTTCGGCAAACTGCCCCGCATGCGACACGCGCCCGCGCTCATAGAGGGCGATAACGGGCGCGGCGCGCGCTGCCTTGGAAAGCCGCGCATGCACCAGCTGGATCGGCACATCGCACCCGCCCGACCGCAGGACGGAGCGGACCAGCTCACCGCCCTGATTGGCCTCGGCCACGATCCGGCTTGCCCCCATACGGACAGCCAGCGTCACGGCGGCTTCGGCCTATACGGCAGGCGATTTCCCTTGAAGCGTCGCATCCTCCAGAACCCAGTATTGACCCCCGCCACCGGCCGCATTGGTCGCGCCTGCCGCTAACAGGCCGCAGGCATCAGCGCCTTCTCCGATACTGACAGGCGGGTCGACCGCGACGATGATGTCACCGAGTTTTGGCGGCGGCCTGCCAGCGCGCGCGGCCAGCAGCATGGCGCGTGTCCAGAAAACACCGTCCTCGGCCTCCAGAAACTCGCCCTCCAGCTCCTGACGGCCAAGACGGGTGCCGCCCATGCGCGCCTCGATATGAGAGATGAATGCAGGCGACAGGAAGTCGGCATTGTCCCGTGTGGCGCTTCGCGTGACGGCCACCCCGCCCTCAGTCATCAGCTGACGGATTAGCGGCGTTCGCCGCGGCGTCGTCGTTATGACAGCGCGCGGATGCCGCCCGAGCCGCAGGCCCAGCTGCAGCATCTCGAACGTATCCTTGTCCCGTTTCCAGGCGGCGACCTCATCGCACCAGGCTCCGTCAAACTGCGGGCCGCGCAAACTGTCAGGGTCTTCAGAGGAGAAAGCCTGCGCCACCGCGCCATTTGGCCAGACCAGCCTGCGGCGAGAGCTTTCATAGACAGGCAGCGCTTCGTCCGGCCGCGCGATGTGGCAGAGCCCGGACACCCCGTCGATCATCGTCTCGCGCACATCATGCAGGGTCGGGCCAACCAGCGCGATGGAACGAAGCCCGCCGAACAGCGCGCCAAATCGAACCCATTCAGCCCCTGCCCGTGTCTTGCCAGACCCCCGCCCACCAAGCGCCAGCCAGCTATTCCAGTCACCAGTGGGCGCACACTGGGGGCCACGCGCCGTCAGCACGAATGGCAGGGCCGCATCGCCCGCCAGCTCATTCACTGTATCTGTCATCGCCCGAAGAGTAGATGCGCAGCCAATACGGTCGGAGAGATTGCCGCCCCGCCCTATCCTGCTAAGGTCGCGAGCGTGGGGAGAAAGCCGACATGTTCCTGTTCTTGCTCTGGTGGTGCGTTGATGACCACCTTGCGGCCGCGCTTGAAACGCCGGGCCTCGGCACGCTTCCGATCTGGGTCCCCCTGATCCTGTCACTTGCCTTCAGCTTCACGCTGCAGGGCGCGGTGAAGAAGCGTAAGGATTGACGGTGACTGCCGTCTCCCCACTTTCGAGGACGCGGCCCGCACCCTCAGACAACTCATTTGCCGTCTCATGGGTCTGGCGTCAGGTCTGTGCCCTCATTCTCTGGGCCGGTCGCTGGAAGCTCAAGGGCGACTGGCCACTTGCCGAGAAAGTCGTCCTCGTCGCCGCACCGCACACCTCAAACTGGGATGGTTTCTGGATGCTGATGGCAGCCGGCTATTACCGGGTGAAGCTCCGCTGGATGGGCAAGAAATCCCTCGTCGATCACCCGCTCGGCGGCTTTATCCGCTGGCTCGGCTGCGTGCCTGTCGACCGCGATGCCGCTGGCGAATTCGTCGAGCAGATGGCTGAGGCGTTCGACGCTGCTGACAAGCTCGTTCTCGCCGTCGCACCGGAAGGCACGCGTGCGGGCACCCTCGTCTGGAAGAGCGGCTTCTATCGCATTGCCCTTCGCGCCAAGGTGCCCCTGCTCATCACCGTCCTGGACTATGGGTCACGCACCATCGCGGTGCGCGGCCTCTTCCAGCCAACAGGCGATTACGACGCCGACCTGCCAGCCATCCGCGCATATTATGCCGATGCCGAGGGTCGGCATCGTCTGAAGTTTTCAAAGGCTGAGGACAGCAAGCCCTAGTTCGGCTCGGACACCTGCACGACCAGCTTGCCAAGGTTCTTGCCTGTGAAAAGCCGCTCCAGCGAAGATGGCGCGTTTTCAAGGCCGTCGACCACATCTGTCTCGAACTTGATCTTGCCTTCCATAAGCCAGCCAGCCATGGCCTGCATGCCTTCGGCGAAGCGTTCGATATAGTCGGTGACGATAAAGCCTTTCAGCGTGACGTGCCGCATCAGCAGCATAGAGAAATTATAAGGCCCCGGCACCGGGTCAGTCGCATTGTATGAAGAGATCAGACCACAGAGCGGCATGCGCGCAAAATCATTCAGGCGCATCAGGATTGTGTCCATGATCTCGCCGCCGACATTCTCGAAATTGATATCGATCCCGTTCGGGCAATGGCGGTCGAGCGCCGCGCCGACGTCTTCTTTCTTGTAGTTGATCGCGGCGTCGAAGCCTGCCGTTTCGGTCAGCCATTTGCACTTGTTGTCAGAGCCAGCAATGCCGACGACGCGGCAGCCCTGAATCTTGGCGATCTGGCCAACCATGGAGCCGACGGCACCCGCAGCAGCAGACACCACGACCGTCTCGCCCGGCTTCGGCTTGCCGATATCCATCAGGCCGAAATACGCCGTCATCCCTGTCATCCCGATCGGGCCCATGAAGGCCGTTAGCGGCACACCGGGCAGCTCTGGCAGCTTGTTGACCTCAGCGCCCGGCTTCACCTGATAGAGCGACCACTGGCCAAGCCCGGTATTGACGATATCGCCTGCCCTGAGACCATCGAAACGGCTTTCCTCGACGACGGAGATACCGCCGCCGCGCATCGGATCGCCAATCTGGACGGGCGGCATGTACTGCTCGCGGTCCGACATCCAGATACGGTTGGTCGGGTCCAGCGACAGATAGATTGTCCGCAGGCAAACCTCGCCATCCTTCAGGTCAGGCACCGGGCTTTCAACCAGATCGAGGTCGCCCTCGCCCACATCGCCGACTGGCCGCTTCTTCAGGATCCAGGTCTTGTTCACTCGTGCCACGGCTTGCTCCTCCAGCTTCATCTATGTTCTGCCGCGCTTAACGCGCAGCATCTCTGATACGCTTGAAGCGCAGAAGGCACGGCCGGATCAATGCTGACCTGACGGGAAGCTGGGGGGCACAGGGCATGGCCCGCCCTCAAGAACGACTAGTTGGTCGTTCCAGTCACTGCATCGACCGGGATGTCGTAGTGGCGCGCACAGAACTGGCAGTCGACGCCCAGCGTGCCGTCATCCTCCGCCATCTCCCGCAGCGACTCGTCTGGCATGCCTGCCAGCGTATGGCGCAGCCTTTCTTCATTGCAGGTACAATTGTCGTCCAGAGGCTCTGGTGACTGCATCCGCACACCGCCCTCATGGAACAGGCGGTAGAGAAGGTCCTGCGCAGGCAGTTCTTCTGAGCACAGCTCATCAGGCTCAAGGGTGTTGAAGAGTGCCATCGCCTCGCGCCAGCCCTCATCTGTATCACCGCGCGCGTCATCGCCAGCCATTTTCTGGATCATCATGCCGCCAGCATGCCATTCGCCTGCCGCGTCGCGCTTCACTGTAAGCGCGAGACCCGTCTGCACCTGCTGCGACTGATGGAAATAGTCTTCGGCGCACTCTGCCAGAGACCCTTTCACCAGGGGCACGATGCCCTGATAGGGCTGAACATTGCGATTATCCTGGATGATGATCAGCGCCAGCGCGCCTTGCGGACCGAAAAGCTGCGGCATGTGCGGCTTCTCTCCGCGGTTTACATTTTCCAGATAGGCCCAGCGTTCGGCCTCATAGCGCGAATAGGCGCGCACGCTGCCATCGGTGTTGTACTCGCCGACCATCATTGAGACGGGCCCGTCGCCCTCTGCCTGCGCGAGGATACGCCCCTGAAACTTCATGGCAGACCCGATCAGCGTGGACAGCAGAACGGCCTCACCGAGGATTTCTCCAAGATGGTCTGGATAGGCGTGACGCTGTAGTATTGGCGACAGGGAACGTGGCCCCATACGCACAATGCGCCCGGTAATCGGTAAGGCGTCAGAAGTGAATGCAGCCACGAAATCATCTTGCGCTGGTGATACTGAGCTCAATTTCAGTCCTCGCTATCTCTCGTTTTCGCGCGTCATGTGGCGGCTTGCATGTCCACAGACAAGAAGCAGGCTGCAGGCCCTGAAGACCGGCTGAATGCCTCGGTATTACCGAATTCGATGAAATCGCACATATGCCCGAAAGCGCAATTTAAGCTCAATTGTCTAAGCCGGGGTCCCAGTAGACTAAAAAGGACGTCGCCGTGCTTTCCAACCTGCGTTCATTCCTGACACTTGAGCCAGAAGACGTCGAAGTCAACCGCGCCCGGTACGCGGCCCTCAGTAAGCAAATACCGCTGATGTACAGCATCCTTGGTATCAACCTGCTTGGCCTGTCCCTGACGCATTTCGGCTCGGCACCAGACCTCATGACAGTCTATCTGCCAGCCGTCATGCTTGGCTTCATGGCACTCAGGGCATGCAAATATCTGCGGACGCGCAACATGACGCTGACCGACGCACAGATTTTCTCCAGCCTTCGCAACACCATCCTGCTTGTTGTGCCGGTTGGTGCCATCTTTGGTGTCTGGGGAATCCTTTTCCTGCCATTTGGCGACACCGGCCAGAACGCCCAGGCCATTTTCTTCAATGCCGTCTCGGTATCAGCCTGCGCTTTCTGCCTCGTCCATTTGAGGCAAGCCGCCATACTCGTGCTGGCAACGGTAACGCCGTTGACGTGTATCCTGCTGTTCTCTCAGGGCTCGTTTGCCTACACGTCGGTTGCCTTCAATCTCGCACTCGTATCCGTCGTGCTGGGGCATATTCTCATCAGTATCGAACGCGACTTCGTTCAGCTGGTTGAGCAGGAGCTTGAGCATGGGCGCCAGCGCAACAAGCTTCAGGCCTTGTCGGAAGAAAACCACCGGCTTGCCAACACGGACAGCCTGACCTCCCTGCCAAACCGCCGCCAGTTCCTGTTCGAGATCGACGAACTGGTTGAGCAATGCTCCGGCAGCGAGTGCACCTTCGTCGTCGCCCTGCTCGACCTTGATGGCTTCAAGGCGGTCAACGACGTTTTTGGTCACCCGGCCGGTGACGCAGTGCTGATCGAAACGGCGAGCCGCCTTACTGAAGCGTTCGCTGATTATGACGTCACAGTTGCCCGTCTTGCGGGCGATGAGTTTGGCCTGCTGATCCGTAGCCAGCTGAGCGATGAGGTCGTCACGAAAATCGCGCGTCAGGCCTGCGAGATGCTTCGTGTGCCCTATGATTTCGACGATGGCTCTGCGAACCTGTCAGCAACCATAGGCCTCGCACGCTTTCCGCAAACCGCCGACACGCGCAGTCACCTCTTCGACCGCGCCGACTACGCACTTTATTACGCAAAACATCATAACAAGTCCGAACCGGTCTTCTTCTCTCAGGAACATGAGCGCCTTGTCTTCGAGAATAGCGCCATTGAGCAGGGCCTGCGCCATGCCGACCTCGAAAAAGAAATGTCGGTGGAGTTCCAGCCAGTCCTCGATCTCAACAGGGGGCACACGTCCGGCCTGGAGGCGCTTGCTCGCTGGTACTCGCCAACCCTAGGAAATGTTCGCCCCGACCGCTTCATCCAGATTGCCGAGAATTCCGGCATCATCGGCCGGTTGAGCGAAACCCTGTTCCGCAAAGCCGTCACCGAAGCCTGCCATTGGCCGGGTGAGCTAACGCTGAGCTTCAACCTGCCAGCCGTCAGCCTCAACACGCCGGGCGCTGTCTCCCGTCTCCTCTCCATTGCCCGCAAGGCCGGCTTCCCGGTTTCTCGTCTCGTCTTCGAGATCACCGAGTCTGCCGTTCTCAAGGATTTTGAAAGCGCGCTCGACGTGCTGGAAGAGATCAAGGCAGCTGGCGCACGCATCGCCATCGACGACTTCGGGACCGGCTTCTCCAGCCTCGCCTATGTTCACCGCCTGCCAATCGACGCGCTCAAGGTTGACCGCAGCTTTGTCAGGGATCTGACCCACAACCAGAAAAGCGCGAACGTGCTTCGCTCAATCCTCGACCTGTGCGAAAATATGGGACTGTCCTGCGTCGTCGAAGGCGTCGAGACGCAGGAACAGTTCGACCTTATCAGTGACCTTGGCGCCGGCCAGATACAGGGTTTCTACTATTCGAAGCCACTGTCTGGCGGCGACACCCAGATGGTCCTGCAGATCGAGTTTCACGACCAGCTCATGTCGCTCGCCAGCTAGACTATTTCACCCACGCTCCCGGCGCATTTGACCGGTAGCCAAGGGCGCGGTAGGCCGCGTCGATGAGAGACTGGCCGCGCTCATTCATCAGCAGTCCGAGGCCCATCTGCGACATCGTATAGCTGAAGGCCAGACCGCATTCCGGATCGGCAAAGCCGATATGGCCACCCGCGCCGACATGGCCGAACGCTTCCTTGCCGATAATGGCCGACTGCGCCTGTGCCCCCGGAAGCGCGCGGTTGTCCATCGACTTCATGAAGCCAGACGCAAACCGCGTCGGCACCAGAAGCGTCGCATCACGCTGGGTTGCGGTCGACACCATCGACATGGCCGCCACACGATCCCTTGAGACAAGCGAGCCATCATTCATGGCTAGCGGCGTGTACATGGCGACTTGCCCGCGCGCATTGGAAATGCCGCCAGCGCCGCCAATTTCAGCCTTGTGGGCATCCTTGTCATTGGCGCCCCAGCCGCCATTGTTCAAGAAAGACAGGGCCTGGATTGAGGTCGGGTCCCCCATCAACAGTCCTGCAAAATCAGAGACCGGATCACCTTTCTGCGGGATGTAAGGCAGGATATCTGCCATGTGCGGTTCAACGCCGTCAGGCAGGCCGATCCAGAATTTCGCCCCCGTTGGCCCTGCCACTTCGTCGGCAAAGAACTGACCCAGCGACTTGCCGGAGACGCGGCGCACAAGTTCGCCAACCGTCCAGCCGAAATTGACCATGTGATAGCCGTTGCGCGTGCCCGGCTCCCACCAGGCTGGCTCATCTTCCATGCGCTTGATCATATAATCCCAGTCGAGAAAGCCCTTCTCTTTCACAGGCTCCCGCAGGGCCGGAATGGCGCTCTCATGGTTCAGCATCATCTGTACGGTGGTCTTCTCCTTTCCGGCCTTCGCAAACTCAGGCCAGTACTTGGAGACCGGCGCCTGCAGCTCAAGCTCGCCGCGGTCGATCAGGATATGCGCACAGATCGCCGTTGCCGCCTTCGTGCAGGAAAAGACGATGGACACCGTATCCTCACGCCATTCATCGCCCGTCTTCACATCCGCAACACCGCCCCAGAGGTCGACCAGCGTCTCACCGCCAACACTCAGGCAAACGGATGCGCCCTTCTCGCCGCGCTCGGCAAAATTGCGCTCGAACTCTTCGCGCACTTCTGCAAACTTCGGATCGCAATGCCCGTGGACCTGACCTGACATGATGCTCGTTCCTCCCTCTTCTTTTGACGCGGATATGAAACGAGCGCCCTGACGATATCAAGCAGAGAGATTACTGACGCAGGGTCAGCTGAAGAAGACGAGATAGGTCGCAAAGCCGGCGAACAGCAAAAGGCCGCCAACAAAGATCTCGACATCATACTTCTTGAGAAGCTTCTCGGCGCGCTGACCGACGATCATCACGAGAGTGGCAATGACGAGAAACCGTATTGAACGCGACGCGGTGACCGCCACGGTGAACAGCAGTACCGAAAAGCCCGCTGCGCCTGCAGCCGCCACGCCGACCTGAAACGGGAACGGCGTTACGCCGATCATGAACAGGGTCGTGAAGCCGTCATCTCTCAGCTTCTGAAGCGTTGCATCATAGGTTTCCTGCGCGCCAAACATGGAGATCATCGGCTGCAGCAGATCATCCGCCAGAACCGCGCCCAGCCAGTAGATCAATAGGCCGCCCAGCACATTGCCGAGCAGTAGCGCCAGTGCGACAAGCCAAGCCTGTTTGCGCTTCATCACCATCATCGGAATGTAGACCGGCTCCATCGGAACAACGACGAAGCTTCCTTCAAGAAAACCGACAAGAACAGCGATGGGATAGAAGAGCGGCCCCTTGGCCCAGGATGCAATTCTGGCCCGTACGGACTGGTCGGGCTGCTCTGTCAGGGTCTCCGTCATGCATTCCAAACGGTTGGTGGAACCGCGATGTTCCCTTGGGCACTGGCAAAGCGGGAAGGCATCCATGCCGCTGTATTGACCTGCCAGTGCGGTGACCTACCTGCGCTGAGGCCGGGTGCAGGAGGAAGGTTCCAAGCCATGTCCGAAACAACGCTCGACAAGGCCTACCGTATGCTGACGTCAGACGATGACGGACGCGTCTGCCGCGATATTCCCGAAAGCGCCTGCAACGACCAGCCTCGCAACTTCATCACCCATATCGCATCGCTCGGTGCGACCAAGACGGCCGATGGTCTGATTGATCCCAAGCTTGTCCTGTCATGGCTGCTGACCCAGCTCGGCGCGCCAGCCGTTTTCATCGGTCTCCTCGTCCCCGTCCGCGAGTCCGGCGCGCTCCTGCCACAGCTTCTGACCGCCGCCAGCCTGCGGCGGCTATCAAAGCGCAAGTGGGCCTGGAGTGTCGGTAGCGCCATCCAAGGCCTCAGCGCTGCCGCGATCGCCCTTGCCGCCATCTTTCTCGACGGTGCGGCAGCAGGCATTGCCATCGTCAGCGCGCTGGGCGTCCTCGCCCTTGCTCGCAGCGTCTGCTCGGTGACCTATAAGGATGTGCTCGGCAAGACCGTCTCCAAGGCCCGCCGCGGCACCGCGACCGGTACGGCCAGCTCGCTCGCGGCCTTCTTCGTCATCATCTTCGGGGCGATCCTTGCCACGGGAACCCTCTCGCGGATGCCAGTCGTCCTCGCCGGCCTGCTCGTCGCGGCAGGTCTGTGGCTTCTCGCGGCCGTGCTCTTCTCCACCTTGCAGGAAGAAGCAGGCGCAACCGAGGGCGGCGCCAACCCGCTATCGGCCGCGATGGAGAATTTCGGGCTTCTCGCCAAGGACGCGCAGCTTCGCCGGTTCATTGCGACCCGCGGCCTGTTGATATCGACCGCGCTTGCCCCGCCTTTCATGGTTGCGCTCGGCTCGAATGGGGACGCTGAAAACGCATTTGGGGGCCTCGGTCTCCTCGTCATCGCATCGGCGGGCGCCTCTCTGCTGAGCTCGTATGTCTGGGGACGGCTTGCGGATCGTTCGAGCCGGAAAGTGCTGATCTTCTCGGCCATCGCGGCCAGCGTTGCCCTCGCCGCGACACTTGCCCTCAACGCGCTCGGCCTGCTGACCTCTGTCTGGGGTCTGCCCGCCGTAATCTTCGCGCTGATGCTCGCCTATCAGGGCGTGCGCCTCGGACGCTCCACCCACCTCGTCGACATGGCGACCCAGGACACGCGCGCCGCTTATACGGCCCTCTCCAACACGATCATTGGCCTGCTCCTTGCCGCAGGTGGCGCCTTCAGCCTACTGGCCGAATATGCCGGCGTTTCGGTCGTGATCGGCGTGCTCGCCGCGATGAGCGCGCTGTCCGTACTGGCCGGTCTTGGTCTTGAAGAAGTTCAACAAAAAGACGGTTAGGTAATCGCCGGTGCCAAACGGTCGTCTTCATCGTCATCGGCTATTTCATCGACTGTCGACTCCTCTGGATCCGCCAGCTCGTCCTGCGAAATTGCATCAGGCGCGGCGCAGGCATCTGACCCTTCATCGTCCAGTGCTTCGTTGACGATGGCATTGTCGTCCGGGTCGCATTCGGTGCGCCCCTGCAGGAAAGTATCCAGCCAGGAAAGCTCTGGCGTGCGCTCAGTGAAAGCTTTCAGCGCGATCAGCATTGGCGTCGACAGGAACATGCCGACGAACGACCAGAGCCAGGCCCAGAATGCGAGCGACAGGAACACGGCCACTGCATTCAGCTTCAGCCTGCGCCCCACGGCGACCGGCGTCATGAATTGGCCTTCAGCGGTATTGATCAGCCAGTAAACGAAGGGCGGAGCCAGCGTCATGAACAGGCTGTCGAAGGTGACCAGCGCCATTATGAAGGCAAAGCCGATCCCCGCCAGCGACCCCACATAGGGAATGAAGTTCAGTGCAAAGGCGATGACCCCGAAAAAGACCGGGTCAGGCATGCCAAGCGCCCACATGGCAAGGCCAATAACGACACCAAGAACGAGGTTGATGACGAAGATGGTCAGGAAGTAGGTCGAAAGCTGGTTCTCCACCTCCCGGGCAATACCTACCGAGGTCCGCTTGCGCGACGCTGTCGGCATGACGCGGACGAGCTTCTCATAAAACATGTCGCCTGAACCGATCAGGAAGGTCGCGAGCACAATCGCCAGTGCAGCCTGACCCAGCACGTAAGGCGTCGTCTCTGCCCACAGGCTGAAGATCCCTTCCTCGCGAACGACGACGCGTTCAGGGCCTTGATTGTTGGCCTGCATCTCCTCGATCTGTTTGCCAGCCTCGCGGACCGGTTCCAGCACACCGGAAATCTCCTGGAGGCGCTCCTGGATCCTGTTCATGATCTGTGGCTCGTCGCTGAGAATGGTCGCGAGCGAGTTGGAGATAACGTAGAGAGTGACGAAGGCGGCCAGGCAGAAGACCGTCATGATTATGGCCGCAGCAAAGGCGGGCCCGATCCCTGCCTTGCTCATCCACCGGCGAACGGGGCTGAAAATCAGCGCGAGGAAGACGGCAAATACGACGGGAATGAAGAAGGACTGCGCGAAGGAAAGAGCCCCCACCGCCATTAGCACAAACAGCCCGATAATGGCCCAATGTGTGGCCGGCTCGACCTTGCCTGACAGAATACCGCTTTTCAAATCGCCCTACCCGGATTGCTCACCTCCTGGCGCCAGTGCCGGGAGCTTCATCCGATAACGGGCCACCGGCGGGAGCGTTCCCGTGCGCGGCTGCGCCTAGTCTGCGGGGCGTGCCGCTTGCGCCTCAATCTCGACGCGCCAGCCTGGACGGATAAGGCCAGCGACCTCCATCACCGCGCGCGCCGGTTTGTTCGGCTGCTCAGGCGTGCCGAAATACTGCGAGTAGCCTTCCATGAAGCCCGCAAAGTCCAACCGTCCTCCCGTCGCCTCATCGCCAACCAGATAGACGCGCATCATCACGATATCGCCGAGCGACCAGCCTGCATTCTCCATCCGGTTTCGCATCTCGTCGAGCACGGTCTCGGTCTGGCGCTTCGTGTCGCCATAGGCTTCGCGGCTATTTGGGTCTGCGTCAGGGTCAACAACCTGAGGGACGATACCGCTCACATACATCGTCTCGATATTGCCAGAGGTCTCGACCGCCATGGAAATGGGAAAGTCGGACCCGGGTATCGCAATGCGGTTGACCACGCCCGGCCCTTTCGCCTCGCCGCTCGCCCCAGCCACGCCCTCTTCGCCAGCGCCGCCACACGCTGCGACCAGTGCAGCTGCCGTGACAACGGTGCCTGCGCTCCGCAAATCCCAAAACTTCATGCTCGTCCCCTAACCTGCTCTCGTACGCTCGTGCACCTGCGCAACCGCATGGTGCGATGATCTTATAGCCGCTTCCATCCACGCGCCAATCGGGCTGAGGTGCTGGCCGGCAAAGACCACCGGGCCGTCCCCTTCCATCACAGCATCTATGCTTTCTTTGCTTGGATGATCGCTTTCATTCTCGCTCGCCCACGCGCCCATCGTATGAGGCACATGGGCCCAGTTCACACCGGCAGGCCTTCGAAGCTGCACCGCCTTGCCGGGGTGGATGCGGTCTACTGAGGCACGCGAGGCCGCGAACTGACCATCCCAGCTCATCGCAGCGAAGCGCTCTGACTGGTCGGCGAAATTATAGGTTCCGATCAGCACGCCTTCACGGGCCTGGAAGTCGCCGCTCGGATACCAGGCCATGTTGGAGTCGCTGTCGACGAAGGATATACCGCCATAGATGTACTCGTCGGTTTCCCAGAAGCGCGGCGACTGCCAGGCAACCTTACCTGCGGCGCTATATCTGAACGCGCCAATTCCCTGCTGCACGGGCGCGGACAGGCCCGTCTGCAGCTTCTGCACGATCGAGAATGGCAGCGTGCAGACACAGAAATCAGCATCGATCGCTGCACTGGTGCCATCCTTCTTGTCATAGAGAATGCGCACACCGTCACCGCTGCGGCCGAAATAACTGACCCGGACGCCATATTCGATTTCACGGCGAAGACGCGCGGCAAAGGCGTAGGGAATGGCATCCATGCCATCGACCGGTTGAAGCATGGTCGCCTGCTGGAACAGCCCCTCGGTAAAGAGCAGGTTTCCGGCGAGCGAACCCTCGGCAATCAGTTCGGTCAGCGGGATGGCTGCGCGCGGGGTCGCTGAGGCGTTGAGGACCGTTGGCTCGACTTCGAAGCCACTACGGTCGCTGCCTGCATAGACCTGTCCGCTGCCTAACGCCCCGTAGACGGAGAGAAAGTCCAGCAGCCTTTCCTTATCCTGCGCCGACAATTCGCTATCGAGCGCGCCCTTACCAGCGACCTTGGCCAACAGTTCGCTCACTCCGCCGCGCAGGTCATTCTTGACCTGTCGATGGTCGACCGGGATGCCATTGCGCAGTTTCGAACTCACGAATTTGGACGCGCCGCTCTCATTGACGAGCGCTTCGAGCCGCACACCAAACTCCCGGCAATAATCCAGCACGCCTGTATGAACTGAGGGGATCCGCGCCGCGCCAGCGTTGAAATAGTGGCCCGCATCAAAGCTGCAGCGCTGCGGCGGCAGGTGGTCATGCTCCAGCACGCTGCCCCGACGCACCGTCCAGATCCGTCCTCCAGGACGCTCGCGCGCCTCCAGGGCGGTGACCTCATATCCCGCCTTCTTCAGCTCGTGCGCAGCAACCAGCCCCGCAATACCTGCGCCCAGGATGACGACGCGCTGCCCGGCCCCATGCATGGCATCGGCTTCTGGCGGGCCACGATACGGACCAGCCTCAGCGACCAGCCCCAACGCCTCCATCGCTGTGTAAGCCCCGGCGACCCCCATCACCCGGGAAAAATTCCAGATCACATCGCGTCTAGAAATCGACTGGCCCATATCGCCCCCTCAGAGGACAAATCTCACGCCAGCCGATCAGCCCTGGCTAGCAAATCCTCCATTTGGAGCAGGAAAATCGGCACGCTGACCAAATTTTGTGATGCGCCGGGCAGCACATGCTCTTGGAAATTTACATGGCGTCACCAGTTGACACAAAACTGTCACGCTGCTTCAGCGAGCCGCAGTCTCAGGAGTTCGACATGTCCGCCGTTCTCAGCGCCAGTGCGCGTGCTTTGCTCGCCGTTGCATCGACCATGCTTTTCATTACCGGCGTTGCAGAAGCCCAGAACACCTCATCCGTGTCCGGACCAACTGTTTCGGCTGGAGACAGGGAAGTTGAGTATCGCCTCGGCTGGGTGCCGGGTACGGACGGCCGCGACGCGGATTTTCGCCACCGGTTCGATTTCGGCCTCTCCCTCAGTGAACGAACTGCCTTCAAAGTCTTCGCCAATTTCGACGACAATCCCGGCGGCGATTTCAGCTTTGGCAATCTCAACGCCGAATACCTTATCGAGCTTTCGCCAGAGGACGCGCCATTCTGGCAGACCGGCATCCGCTTCGATGGTCGGCTCTCTGACGGGTCCAATCCCGACAGGCTGGGTTTCAACTGGCTGAACCAGTGGAAGCTGCCCGCCCGCCTTCGCGCCCGCGCCCACTTCATCGCCACGCATGAAATCGGCAGCAATGCAGCCGACACGGTCGATTTTGAGCTCCGCTCCAGCCTGATCTGGAAAGCTAGCGACGACTACAGCCTCTCACTGCTGAGCTTCACCGACCTCGGCAACACGGATGACTTCGGCGCCGAAGGCCGCGGACATCAGATCGGTCCCGCGATTGATGGCAGCTTCGGGAACGGCATCGGCTGGACCCTCGGCACGCTATTCGGCGTCACAGACCGCGCCGCCGATCACGATATCCGATTCTGGATCAGCAAAAGCTTCTGACCGCTTGCCCTTGCGTCCCCATTAGACAGCGCCCCTGCCTCTGCTACTCAATTCCTCAACAAAGGAATTGAGGGAGCAGGCAATGACGTTGAAAGTGGAAAAAAGCGACGGCGTCTGGACGGTCAAGTTCAACCGGCCAGAGCGGATGAACGCCATCAATGAGCCAATGTCGGTAGAGCTTCTGGAGCTCTTCGAAGGCCTCCGGCGCAATGAAGATGTCCGCATTGTTATCCTCACCGGCGAAGGTCGCGCCTTCAATGCGGGCGCAGACCTCAAAGCAGGCGGCACACCCGAAGCCCTGCGCGACGGTCCGCGCGGTGACTGGCGCCTGCGCGATACAGTCAAGGCGATGCGCGCCTGCCCGCAGCCGATCATCTCTCTCGTGAACGGTGCGGCCGCCGGCGGCGGTCTCGCTCTCGCGCTCGCCAGCGACATCATCGTCGCCGCCAAGGGCGCATTGCTGGTGCCCGCCTTCATCAAGATCGGTCTTTCGGGCTCAGAGCTTGGCGTCAGCTGGCGTCTCCAGCGCACCATGGGCATCTCGGCCGCGCGCGAGTTTCTTTTCACTTCACGCCCGATGAGCGCCGACAAGGCGCTGGACCATGGCATTGTCTCTGCCGTCGTCGAGCCCGACGAACTCATGGCCTATGGCAACCAGCTTGCCACCGAAATGCTGCAGGCAGCGCCGGACGCCCTGCGCGTCACCAAGCGAACGCTCGATGCCGCGCTGGAAATGCCCGACCCTGCCCTGCTGATGGAGCTCGAAGAACGCTCCCAGTCTTCCTTCGTCCGGCGCAATATCCGCCAGCGAAAGTCAGAGACCAGCTAGTCGAACATCACCACCTGGCGGGCGACCGTGCCCTTATTGTCCTTGAGGTTCTGCAGCGCACCCGTAATCCCGTCGAGGCCGATCCGGTCAGAGACAAGATCGTCAAGATGCAGGCGGCCCTGCTTGTAAAGCTCGATCAGGCGCGGGAAGTCGACCCGGAACCGGTTCGAGCCCATGACAGCGCCCTGCAGCCGCTTCTCGGTCACCAGAAGCTCAATCCCCGGCACTTCGATATTCACCCCAGGCGGGATCATGCCGATAATCGTCGAGACGCCGCGTGGGCGCAGCATCATGTAGGATTGCTCGGCCGTCTGCTTGAGGCCGATACACTCGAATGAGTAATGCACGCCGCCGCCGGTCAGCTCTTTGACCTGCTCGACCGGGTCGCCATTTTTCGGATTGACGAAATCGGTCGCGCCAAACTTCTTGGCCATCTTCAGCTTGTCGTCGGAGAGATCAATCGCGATGATCCGGCTCGCCCCGGCAATCGCGGCACCGTTGATTGCCGACAGGCCTACCCCGCCGCAGCCGACAACAGCGACCGTTGAACCCGGCTCGACCTGCGCGGCATGAAACACCGATCCGACACCGGTAATCACACCGCACCCGATCAGCGCGGCCCGGTCCATCGGCATCTCAGGGTCAATGGCGCAGAGCGTATTCTCATGCACCAGGATCTGCTCAGCAAAGGAGGAGAGATTCAGGAACTGGTTGAGCTTTTCCTTGCCCGCATAAAGCCGCGGCGCATCATCCTCAGCGCGCTGGAAGAGCGGCCTGTTCACCGTATGGCAGACCGACATATGGCCGGTCAGGCAGAACTCGCACGTGCCGCAGAAGGGCGAGAGAATGGAGACCACATGGTCGCCGGGCTTCACGGCCGACACCATGCTGCCCACCTGCTCGACCACGCCCGCGCTCTCATGGCCAAGGATTGTCGGCAGTTCGTGTGGGAAGGCCCCATCCCAGAAGTGCACGTCGGAATGGCAGACGCCGACCGCCTTGAGGCGCACCAGCACCTCACGCGGCCCCGGCTTGGAAATCGAGACCTCTTCAATCGACAGCGGCTTGTTCGGCTCGCGCAGTACGGCAGCTT
>DUBH01000014.1:0-7027 GCA_012960415.1 Henriciella sp.
CCGAGCCCGCCGTCAGCGTGGTTATTCGCGACCAGCGGGAGATCGCAGGCGCCCCGGTCAGGCCGGAGCAGATCGGCCAGCCCGCGGGGCTCGACTTCACCGATTACTACCCCTTCACCGCCAAGCCCCAGGGGAAAGAACCCGCCGGCGACCATCCGGCCCCCGTGCGGACCAGCCAGATAATGAGGCCGACCTGGTCGTCGATATGGACGATGAACGCCTGCCAAACGTGCCGAATGACGATCATGACGACGCATCGAGCGAAACGATTGAAGGCCATTCGGCGATGAAGAAAAAGCCGGACGGGCATCTTCTGGAAGACGCCTATTCGGTGGTCGACCCGGATGTGGAAGACCCTAAGCGGTAGCCCACGATACTGATTTCAGGGGGCCGTCCTGCGGGGCGGCCCCTGTTCAATTTGCCGCAGCCTTTCGGGGCTGCGGCACACTTTTGGCCAATTGACGCGATTTCGCCGCCTGACTAACCGGCGAAGGAATGGTCCTCGGTCGCCTCTCCTTTCGCGCGCGACGCTACGCGCTGCTGGCAGTGTTTGCGCTGGCCGTGCTGGTGCGCGGCGCTGTGCCGTCAGGCTGGATGCTGGCGGCAGATGCAGAAACCGGGCATATCGAGGTCCAGCTCTGTAGCGGCAAATGGGTCAACCTCGACCTCGGCACCGGCGACTATTCGGACGCCGATCCCGATCAGGACAGCGACCATCCGCAGGACCCGGACGCCGGCGTGCCGTGTCCGTTTGCGATGTCTTCGAGCGCGGTTGAGGCCGTTGGCATCAGCTATGACGGAGTGACCGACATCTGGGCACGGACCGATGTGCCGCGCCCTTCACGCGGGCCACCGGCCGCGCGCTCAAACCAGGTTCAGCTGCCCGCAAGGGGCCCACCGATTTCCGCCTGATCGCTTCGCCATCAGTCACTAATGCCTGCTGCACGCATTGATTCCGGCAGGCCAGCGGAAAATCAAATCCAATGAAAACGAGTTTTATCCGGGTAGCCCGCACGGCTGCCCTCACAGCGCCGGTTGCGCTGCTCTCTCATGTGGCCAGCGCACAGGGTGTGGGTCAGCTATCCGACCGTCTGGAACTGGACGTCGTCACCGTCGAAGGCAAAAAGCAGAATGGCACCGCCATCGACTCTGCAGCCGCCAAGGCCGCGCTGGAGCGCATTCCGGGCGCTGTCGGCCTCGTTGAGTCCGACGTCTTTCTCGACGATTTCACCCAGAGCATCGGCGACGCGCTGATCTATACGCCGGGCGTCTTTGCCGACACGTCTGCGACCCGTGAGAGCCGTCTCTCCATTCGCGGCTCTGGCCTCAGCTCCACATTCGAGCGGCGTGGCCTGACGGTTCTGCGCGACGGGGTGCCGATCTCACGGGCCAGCGGCTCGACCGAGTTTCAGGAAATCGACCCGCTTACCATCGATTATATCGAGGTCTTCAAAGGCGCGAACGGTCTGCAATATGGTGCGTCTTCCTTGGGCGGCGCGATCAATATCGTGACGCCGACGGGCCGCACGCGCGGCGATGCGGGAACGGTGCGGCTTGAAGGCGGCAGCTTCGACACGCTGCGCGCCAGTGCGAGCCTCTCGCGGGCCGGGGACAAGTGGGATTTCTATACAGGGCTGACCGGTCTCAAATCGGAAGGGTTCAGGGACCATTCCGCCGTTGAAAGCCTCTATAGCCACTCAAACTTTGGCTATTCCTTCGATAATGGCGTGGATACGCGGTTCTATCTTACGGCGCTTAGCGACAATTTTGAGCTTTCGGGAAGCCTTTCATTCGATGAGGTGCTGAGCAATCCGACCTCTCTACCGCCGGCCACGACAATCGGGCCATTCTTTCCGGGCGGGCCTGTCACCGTTCTGGATGCGGGGCCCGCGGGCGACGACTGGGACCGCAATCTCGACGTCTACCGCCTCGCCAACAAGACGGTCATTCCGCTTGATGGCTTCGATCTGGAGCTTGGCGCCTGGTATGCCTATCGCGAGCTCGACCATGCGATCACGCGCTTTGCCGGAATTATCGCGCAAGAGGAAGACGAGTTCGGAGCGTCCGCGCGTCTGGACGGCGATACTCAAATGGCGGGACTGAATGTCGGTTGGGTTCTGGGCACGCAGATCAGCACTTCGGAGAATGATGCGCGTACCTTCGCTAATAATTTTGGCGAACGCGGCGCTCTGACCTCCCGCAACGATCAGTCGGCACGCAACATCATCACCTATGGCCAGCTCGATCTCGGCGTGACCGAGAGTGTCACGGCGATTGTCGGTTTTCAGCACATCGATTCGATGCGGGAGACCGAGAACGTGTTCCAGGGTAAGGACGGCAAGGTCACCAAGTCCCAGTTCAGCCCGAAATTCGGCCTTCTCTGGGATGTCGATCCGGACGCGCAGGTCTTTTTCAATATCAACAAATCCTATGAGCCTGCCTCCATTTCCGACCTGACGGCGGGCGGCGTCTTGCCGTTTACGCCGCTCGATGCACAGAAGGCCTGGACGGTCGAGCTTGGCAGCCGCGGGCAGAAAGGCCGCTTCGCCTGGGATGTCGCCGTCTATCGAAGCGAGATCGAGAACGAATTCGTTGAGCTTGCCTATCCGGGGACACGGGGCGACCTCAGCGACCTTCAATGCCGAGGATACTATCCATCAGGGCCTTGAGCTTGGTTTTGACATCAACCTGCTGTCTGACCGCAAGACGGCTGGTGATGCGGCCCTGATCTGGCGCAACACCTACACCTATAATGACTTCACCTTCGATGGGGAGGCGCAGGACCCGTTCGGCGTGATCGGGACGCTGTCTCTGGACGGAAAGGATCTCGCAGGCGTGCCTGAGCAGGTCTACCAGACAGAGCTTCGATACGAGACGCGGGCCTATTACGCCTCGGTCAATATGCGCCACGTCCCGGATGGGCCGTGGACCGACTATGCCAACACGTTCCGGACACCCGGCTATACGGTGTTCGGCCTGACGGGTGGCTTCAATGTGACTGAACGGCTCGAGCTTTTCGGCTCGGTCCAGAACGTCACCGATGAGGTTTACATCTCCAACGTCTCAACGACGGGCGATTATTCCCAGCAGGGCGGCAACATCTTCACGCCTGGCACGGGGCGCGCCTTCTATGTCGGCGTGTCTTCCAGCTTCTAGGGCGCCTTGCGCGAAAGGATCACGATCATGCGTGTGTTTTCCATAAAGTATCACCGGCTGCTGGCGCTTTTTGGCGGTATTGCGCTGCTCCTCTGGGGTGGATCGGGGCTTCTGCACCCGATCATGACCAATTTCGGCCCGCAGCCAGCTGTGTTCTATCCACCCTCGCAGCCGGTCGACCTGACCGGCATTCATCCTATCCACGACACGCTTCAGGATGCGAGGATTACTGAGGCGAGCGCGGTGAAGGTCGTGGCGACGGAGGGGCGCAATATCCTCCAGGTCACGACCCGGCCCACTGAACCAAGGCGCTATTTCGAATTGCTCGGCGGCGAAGAGGTTCCGGGTTATGATGAATCCCATGCCGAATTCCTGGCACGGCACTATACGCAGGCGAGCGAGCCCATCCGTTCGACTGAGTGGGTGACCGATTTCACGGACGAATATCCATGGGTGAACCGGCTTCTGCCCGTCTACAAGGTGACGTTCGACCGGCCGGATAATCTGTCGATCTATGTCTACACAGAGACAAACGCGTCGGCTGGGATGGGCGATAATTTCAAGGATGCCCTTCAGGCCGGGTTTCGCTGGATTCACACCTGGAGCTGGTTTCCACGGGAGGCAGACTGGGCGCGTGTCGTGCTGATGGCTCTCCTGGTGGGAAGCCTCTTTGCGCTGGGTGTGACCGGTGTCGGAATGCTGCTCTTCATCAAGCGGAAGGTGCGCGCGCCGGGCAGCCGGGGATGGCACAGGCTGGCCGGATATGTGCTGGCCTTGCCAATCCTTGGCTATTCGGCAAGCGGTCTCTTCCACCTCCTGACCTATGCGGCGGTGCCGCCTGTCGCCAGCCTGCAATTGTCGGAGCCGATCAATGTGGCCGGCGCTGTGTTTCCGATCGGCGAGCAGTGGCAGGAGCTCAGCGAAGGGCTGGATGTCTCTGGCGTGTCGATCATTGAGGACAGGAATGGCCGGGTCCTCTACCGGCTGGGTCTGGCCATGCCACGCGGCAACGGCCCGCAGACGGCGTCAGAAATCCGCAATGCGCGGTTTGAAGGCGTCGAACGGACGGGGCCTGCCGTCTATCTTGATGCTGCGACGGGCGACGTCGTGCCGGAGGGGGACAGGGAACTGGCGCTCCAGCTGGGCGAGACATTCACCGGGGCGGATCGCGGCGCGATCGAGGCGGCGAGCCTGGTGACGCGGTTCGGGCCTGACTATGACTTCCGCAACAAGCGCCTTCCGGTCTGGCGGCTGGATTATGGCTCGCCCGTCAATGCGACCATCTTCGTCGACACGACAACCGGCGTTCTGGTTGATGAGGTCCCTAATGCCTCAAAGGCCGAGCGGTTGAGCTTTTCAGTGGTTCACAAGCTGGGCTTCCTGCGGGCGCTCGGGCGAAAGGGGCCTGACCTTGCCGCCGTGATCCTGATCAGTCTCAGCCTCATCTTTCTTGCGGTCCTCGGACTTCAGATGGATTTGAAGCGGCGGGCCAGAAAGCGCAGGTCCCGTAAGTGACTTCACGCAGCAATTCGAACCAAACGAAGTAGCCTTAGAAGGAAGCCCGGCCATTGTGCCGGGCTTTTTCGTGTTTGCGGTGCGGGCGCAGACGTGGTGATGTTCGCCCAATCCAGACTGATGAATGGCCGCCGAATTGGCGGTCCTGCCTATTGAGGAGACCCCCATGACATTGAAGCCCCTTACGTTCGCTGCGTCTGCGCTGACGCTTCTTTTTGCCGGCTGCGCGACGCCTGAAACCGGCGCGCCGGGTGAAACGGCAAGTGCCTCTGTTTCTAGCGAGGGAGATATCCTCAGGAGCGTGAGTGATTTTGCGGAGCTGAATGCCGAGGGGCTCTCATGGGACCGCTATATGGAAAGCTTCCTCGAAGGGTATTTCGAGCTCAATCCGACCTTCGCTGTCAGTCAGGGGCGGCACGAGTTTGACGGACAGCTACCGGACTGGAGCGATGCGGGTCTCGAAGCGCAGATCCTGTTTCGCCAGTTTGCCATTGAGCTTGCGCAAGAGATGGATGCAGGCAGGCTGAGTGAAGCGGATGCGTTTGAGCGCCAGTATTTGATCAACACGATGAAGGGCGAGCTGTTCTGGCTGACCGAAGCAGATCAGCCGCATCTCAATCCGAGCTTCTATCTCGGCCCGCTTGGCCCGAGCGTCTATGTCGCCCGGCCCTATGCCGACCCTGAAACGCGGATGAAGGCGTTCATCGAATATGCGAAGAATGTTCCTGATGCCGCAGCCCAAGTGAAGGCGAACCTCAAGCTGCCAATGCCAGCGACTTATGTGAAGCTCGGCACGGCAGGCTTTAACGGACTGGCCGATCATTATGAGACGGGCGCGCGGGATGCCTTCGCCGAGGTTCAGGACGAGGCGCTGATCGCCGAGTATGACGCTGTGGTCGCCGAAGCTGCGGCCGCCATGCGCTCTGTCGCTGACTATATTGAAAGCGAGGAAGGCACCGAGGACGGTTACGCGCTCGGGCCGGAGAAATTCTCCAACATGATCGCGCTGACCGAAGGCGTCGGTATCTCGCTTGAGGAGCTGGAGGCTATCGGGCGGGCTGACCTGAAGGCCAATCAGGACGCTCTGGCGGAGGCTTGCGCCATCTTTGCCCCGGGCGCGAACATGGCCGACTGCATGGCCAAGATGGCCGCGAACAAGCCAGAGAATGGCCCCGTTCAGGAAGCCCGCGACTCGCTGCCTGCGCTGAAACAGTTCCTGATCGACCAGGACATCGTCTCCATTCCGGGCACTGAGGAAGCGCTGGTGGCTGAATCGCCGCCCTATCGCCGTCAGAACTCAGCCTACATTTCCATTCCGGGGCCTTATGAAGAGGGCATGCCGTCGGTCTATTACATCTCGCCGCCGGACCCGAGCTGGGACGAGGCGACGCGCGCCGAATACATTCCGGGCAAGATGGACCTTCTCGGGACTACGATCCACGAAGTCTGGCCGGGCCACTTCCTGAACTTCCTGCATGCCAACCGCTCTGACTCGGTCTTCGGGCAGATGTTTGTCGGCTATGCCTTCGCTGAAGGCTGGGCGCACTATACCGAAGAAATGATGCTGGATGCGGGCCTGCATGACGGCGACCCGGAAACCAAGATCGGACAGTTGTCGAACGCGCTGCTGCGCAATTGCCGGTACCTCTCGACGATTGGCCTGCACACGCAGGGCTGGAGCGTCGATGACAGCTACGAGCTGTTCCGCAAGGAGTGCTATATCGACCGTGGCAACGCGCTGCAGCAGGCCGCGCGGGGAACATATGACCCGGCTTATCTCAATTACACGATGGGCAAGCTGATGATCCGCAAGCTGCGCAATGACTGGGTGGCGACGAACTATCCGGATGCGACCGGGACCGAAGGCTGGAAGGAATTCCACGACGACTTCCTGTCCTATGGCGGCCCGAACATTCCGCAGGTCCGCCAGGCCATGATGGGCGAGGATGAAGCGCGGGCTGTCTTTGGTGTGGGCGACTAGGCTCCGAGACCGCTGAGATTAAGTGGAAAAGGCCGCTCGAAAGGCGGCTTTTTCTTATTGTGATTGAGAAAGAACAACAAAATGCGGCAATTAAACTTTTGATAAATCCAGATTGCGCACCTTCAGGATGAAAACGAAGGTGCCGGAATGACCCCAGACTGCAATCGATGCCGCAATAGCGCCCCGCTGCCGATCAACATCACAATGGCATTTCAGCCGATCGTGGATGTCACCACAGGTCAGGCTCACACATACGAAGCGCTCGTGCGAGGCAGCGAAGGGGAAGGCGCAGGGGCGGTGCTGTCCCAGGTCACCGATGAGACGCGCTACTCCTTTGACCAGCTGTGCCGCACGACTGCGATCCGGATGGCATCC
>DUBH01000014.1:7037-35427 GCA_012960415.1 Henriciella sp.
CGGGCGGCGCATGGGTGCGTGCTCACCAGCGGTTTGGCGACGTGAGGTGGATGCGGCGCTCGTCGCTGGCCACGCCGAGGCGGCGCCGCGCCTGTCGATCAATTTCCTTCCGAATGCTGTGTATGAGCCTCGCGCCTGCATTCGCCAGACGCTGGGCGTCGCGATGGAGACGGGCTTTCCGCTTGAGCGGATCATGTTCGAATTCACCGAGAATGAGCGTTTGGACACCGACCACCTGCTGCACATACTGCGCAGCTATCGCTCCATGGGGTTCGTGACTGCCATTGACGATTTTGGCGCAGGCTATGCGGGTATGAACCTGCTGGCGGCCTTTCAGCCAGATTACATAAAGCTCGATATGGACCTCATACGGGGGATCGACAGTAGCGACCCGAAGAAGATTATCGTGGACGGAATTCTGAACATCGCGCGAAAGCTGGACGTGACCCCGATCTGCGAGGGCATCGAGACCAAGGGTGAATTTGAGACTCTGCGCGACATGGGGGTGGGCCTGATGCAAGGATACTATTTTGCACGCCCAAAGATTGGCGCTCTGGCGGTGGGCGGTTCTGTCGAAAATGGCTGGCAAGGACGCGCGGTCGCCTGAATTTGTTATCGGCTTGTAACAAGAAAAAGCCCGGCCGAGATGGCCGGGCTTTTGTTTTTGTGGTGTCGCGTGGCCCTAGAGGGCTTTGACGATGTTCTCGACCATCTTCTTGGCGTCGGACAGTAGCATCATCGTATTGTCCTTGAAGAAGAGCTCATTCTGGATACCGGCATAGCCAGAGCCCATTGAGCGCTTGATGAAGAGGACCGTGCCTGCATCCTCAACGTTGAGGACGGGCATGCCGTAGATCGGCGAAGTCTTGTCGGTCTTCGCGGCCGGGTTGGTCACGTCGTTTGCACCGATCACGAAGGCGACGTCGGAGGTGTTGAACTCGGAATTGATGTCTTCCAGTTCAAACACTTCGTCATACGGCACCTGCGCTTCAGCGAGCAGCACGTTCATGTGGCCCGGCATACGGCCCGCGACAGGGTGAATGGCGTACTTCACTTCGACGCCTTCTTCCTTGAGCAGCTCTGCCATTTCCTTCAGCGCGTGCTGCGCCTGGGCAACCGCCATGCCGTAGCCCGGCACGATGATGACCTTGGAAGCATTCTTCATGATGAAGGCCGCATCGTCGGCTGAGCCCTGCTTGAACGGGCGGTCGACATCCGCGCCGGCTGCACCGCCGCCATCATCGTCAGCGCCGAAGCCGCCAAGGATGACCGAGATGAAGCTGCGGTTCATGCCCTTACACATGATGTAGGACAGGATCGCACCAGACGAGCCAACAAGGGCGCCGGTAATGATCAGCGCGAAATTGCCAAGCGTGAAGCCAAGTGCCGCCGCAGCCCAACCGGAATAGGAGTTGAGCATGGAGACGACGACCGGCATGTCCGCCCCGCCAATCGGGATGATCAGCGTGATGCCGAGCACGAAGGCGAGGACGGTCAGCGTCCAGAAGGCCCAGGTCGCGCCACCGCTGGACATGATCAGCACGACGACAAGTGCCACGATGGCGACAGCGAGGGCTATGTTCAGGAGGTGACGGGCTGGCAGCAGGATCGGCGAGCCGGACATGTTGCCGTTGAGCTTGGCGAACGCGATCACCGAGCCGGTAAAGGTCAGCGCGCCGATAGCCGAGCCGACAGCGAGTTCGATCAGGGAGACAGTGGCAATGTTGCCGACTGTGCCAATGCCGAACTCAGCTGGCGCATAGAGCGCGGCTGCGGCCACGAGGACAGCAGCCATACCAACCAGCGAGTGGAAGGCGGCAACCAGCTGCGGCATGGCCGTCATCGGGATGCGCCGGGCTATGATGCCACCGATCACACCGCCGACTGCGGCACCTGCGATGAGGATTCCCCAGGTAACAGCATCAAGCTGTGGCCAGAGGAGGGCGATGGTCGTGGCAACGGCGATACCCATGCCGATAATGCCATTGCGGTTACCCTTGCGCGCTGTGGCAGGGCTGGAGAGCCCACGAAGCGCGAGGATGAAGAGCATGCCCGCGACGAGATAGAGAAGCGGGGCCCAGGTTGTGGTGAACTGTTCCATTTACTCCCCCTTCTTCTTGTACATGGCGAGCATCCGCTGGGTGACCATGAAGCCACCGAAGATGTTCACACTGGCGAGCGCGACAGCGACGCCGCCAAGGACCTTGGCGGTCCAGCCACCATTGATCAGGCCAGACGATGCTGCTGCCACGATGGCGCCGACCACGATCACCGAAGAGATCGCATTGGTCACAGCCATGAGCGGGGTGTGGAGGGCCGGTGTCACCGACCAGACGACATAATACCCGACGAAACAGGCAAGCGCGAAGATCGCCGCCAGGAAAACGGTCGGGTTGAGATTTGTGATTTCGGCAGCATGTGCTGGCAGAGCCAGCGCAAAGGCCGAGAGAATTACTGGGATGGCTTTCATGATTTCAGCCTTTCATTCACGGTTTCGCCGCCCTTGGTGAGGATCATGGCCGTGACGATCTCGTCATCGGTCTCGAGGTTGAGCGATCCATCTTCGGCCGTAATCAGTGGCAGGAAGGCGACGAGGTTCTTGGCGTAGAGCGAGGAGGTATCGGCCGGAAGGCGTGCGGGCAGGTTGGAGAAACCAGCGACTTTCACACCGTTCACATCGACGACTTCATCTGGCTTCGACAGCTTGCAGTTGCCGCCTGTGGCAACGGCCATGTCGACGATGACAGCGCCAGGCTTCATTGCTTTCACCATCTCTTCGGTTACCAGCTCCGGGGCTGGACGACCCGGGATAAGGGCGGTGGTGATGACGATGTCCTGTTTGGCGATGTGGGTCGCCGTCAGTTCAGCCTGCTGCTTCTTGTAGTCGTCAGACATTTCCTTGGCATAGCCGCCAGCGGTCTCGGCTTCCTTGAACTCATCATTCTCGACAGCGATGAATTTCGCACCGAGCGAGGCGACCTGTTCCTTGGCGGCCGGGCGAACATCGGTCGCCGTGACCACGCCGCCAAGACGGCGGGCGGTCGCGATCGCCTGAAGGCCGGCAACGCCTGCGCCCATGACGAAAACCTTGGCCGGGGCAACAGTGCCTGCAGCGGTCATCATCATTGGAAGGGCTCGGCCATAAAGCGTGGCACCCTCGATCATGGCGCGGTAGCCAGCGAGGTTGGACTGGGAGGACAGCGCGTCCATGGACTGGGCGCGCGTGATCCGCGGGGTGAATTCCATGGCGAGCGTATTGAGCTTCTTGCCGTTGAAGGCGGTCAGCAGGTCGCCCATGCCAAACGGGTTCATCAGCGCGATAACGGTCAGGCCCTCTGGATAGGTGCCTGCCTCCTCTGCGCTAGGCGCGCGCACCTTGAGCAGGACATCTGCCCCGCTCAGGGCCTCGCCAGCGGAGCTTGCGATGGTGGCACCTTCATCTGAAAAAGCCTTGTCCGGAAAGCCTGCAGCCACACCGGCACCTGATTCAATGGTGACGGTGTGATCGAGGCCGACAAGCTTCTTCACCGATTCCGGGGTTGCCGCGACGCGCGTCTCTCCCGGACTTGTTTCTTTCAGAATTGTCAGCTTCATGGCGCGAGTGATCGGAAAAATTTTGCGTGAAAGCAATAGTTAGTCGAAAGGCGAGGCATGGAATTGTTCAAACTCAACGGAAAAACGGCGCTTGTTACCGGCTCATCCGGTGGCCTTGGTGAAAGTTTCGCGCGTGCCCTGTCAAAGGCCGGAGCCCGGGTTGTGCTCGCTGCGCGGCGCCTTGAGAAACTTGAGGCGCTGGCCGATGAAATCAAATCGCAGGGCGGCGAAGCGCTGGCGGTTGCGATGGACGTGACCGACCCGGCGAGCGTCGAATCGGCCTTCGCAAAGATCCAGGAAGAGCTTGGCGAGCCGTGCGATATCATTGTGAACAATTCGGGCATTTCGCGCGACAACTGGTACACGAAGATCACTGAGGAAGAGTGGCGCGCCGTGATGGAGACGAATGTCGATGGCGTCTGGCGGGTGGCAAAAGCGGCATCCAATGCGCTGATCGATGCTGGCAAGCCCGGCTCTATCATCAATATCGCGTCGATTACGGCCCTGCGCCCGCAATACTTCATCTCAGCCTACGCGGCGTCGAAGGCGGCAGTCGACCACATGACCCGCGTCATGGCGCTTGAAGGGGCCCGCTATGGCATCCGCGTGAACGCCATCGCACCTGGCTATTACAAGACCAATATCAACGACGAATTCCTCGACAGCGAAGCAGGCGACAAGATGCGCAAGCGTATTCCGATGCGCCGCTTCGGTGAGCATGGCGAACTGGCTGGCGCGCTGCTGCTGCTCGCCTCCGATGCGGGCAGCTATATGACGGGCGCGACCATCGTGGTCGATGGCGGACATACGGTGAATACGCTTTAGGGGGCAGCGCCCCTGTCTGCGTGGTTCGACTTCGCTCATCATGCGGGCTTTTAAGGCTCTTGAAGTAGACCCGTATGGTGAGCGAAGTCGAACCACAGGGTCTAATGCCGTGCTCTCACACCTTTGGCGCCGGCTCGTCCTCAGGTAAGTTTTCGGTGCCATCTAGCGATTGGTCACCAAGCTCGATATCGGACGGCTTTGGCGGCGGCGTGAAGCCCATCGGCTCATCGGCGGCGACTTCGGCGCGGGCGCGGATCCGCGGGAAGGCTTCGGGGTGTTCGGCCTGTAGCCAGTTGATCATCTGCTCGCGGATATAGCAGCGAAGGTCCCAGGCGCGGGGGCTGGTGCTGGCGGTGGCCAGGGCGCGGACCTGGATTGTCATCGTGTCAGTTTCAGAGACCTGGAGATTGCAGACCTCGCCGTCCCAGAGATCGGTCGAGTTGAGAATTTCCTGAAGCTTTTCGCGCATTTTTGCGACGGGAGCGCGGTAGTCGAGCCACCAATAGACAGAGCCGATAATTGTCCCGGTCTTGCGGGTCCAGTTCTGGAATGGCTTCTCGATGAAATGGGTAAGCGGCACGATGAGCCGGCGGCGGTCCCAGATGCGGATCACGACGTAGAAGAGATCGATTTCCTCAATCCAGCCCCACTCATTTTCGACGACAACAGCATCCTCAATGCGGATGGGTTGGGTGAAGGCGATCTGGATGCCGGCGATGAGGTTGGCGAGAACCGGGCGCGCGGCAAGGCCCACAGCGATACCAACGATACCGGCTGAGGCAAGGAGCGACACGCCGAGCTGGCGTGCCCAGGGCACGACGACCAGCGCGCAGGCGAGCGTGGCAATGGCACCGAGAACGACGATGACGCGGCGCATGACATCGAGCCGCGTTGCCGATTTCCGGGCGAGAAAATTGTCGGCGGCGTCGATGTCGAGCCGCGACATGCGGCGCTTGATGGCAAGATCAGCGAGAGAGGTTGCCGCCCAACCGATCGCGGCAATGCTCAGAAAGCGTGCGGTGATCAGGGTCGTACCGACATACTCGGTTTCAGGCCAGAGATATTCGGCGCCAGCAATCAGTCCGGCGGCGCAGAGCAGAATGAGTACAGGCAGGCGCAGCCGTGCGACCCATTCCCAGCGGCTGACTTTTGCTGTGGTCATCAGTTGTTTCACTTTGCGCAGTTGATGTTGCGAGACTAACGCGAGCGGCAGGGGCGTGTTTCGAACCTGAGGAAGTTCGGCGGCAATTCGCAAAATCTGCCTGCCATCCGTGCAATCCGGTCAATTTGGGAGCGGAGTTTAGGGCTTCGTTAGGCGCGTCGTGAGACATCCAAGGCCCATTGAAAGGTGGCGAGATGACCGCAGAGCGAAAGACATTTTCCGAGCCTCACAGCGATCCGGTCGAGCACGAAACTGCTTCGGGCCCACGTCCGGAGCCTGCGTGTTCTGAGCGCCATGACGGCTCGCAATCGCCAGCCCGTCAGCTTCAGGACGATCTGCAGAATCGCTTTGTTCCTGAAGGTCGCTCATCGAAGCTGCGTCAGATTGCACAAGTGTTGGTCACTGCGTCTGGCCTGACCATGGTGTTCGGTTTTTTCCTCTTTAGCGCGGTTTCCTAGCGCTTTCTCTGGCAATCGGCTGAGCGGGCCATATGATGGCAGCTGAAGTCGACTGCGAAAGAATACGTATGAAAGTCAGAAAAGCCGTGCTGCCTGTTGCAGGCCATGGAACCCGCGTCTTGCCAGCTTCGAAATCCATTCCAAAGGAGTTGCTGACGGTCGTCGACCAGCCCGTGCTGCAATACGTCGTTGATGAAGCGCGGGCGGCCGGGATCGAACATTTTGTCTTTGTTACCGGGCGCGGCAAGCATGCCATCGAGGACTATTTCGATGAGGCGTTTGAGCTTGAGCAGACCCTCGCTTCGAAATCGTCAAAAGCCGACATCCTGAAAGACCTTCAGCGGACCAAGCTACCACCGGGCGCGGCGAGTTTCACCCGTCAGCAGGCCCCGCTCGGCCTCGGGCATGCGGTTTGGTGTGCGAAGGACATTATTGGCGATGAACCCTTTGCGGTGCTGTTGCCCGACGTAATTCTACGCGCAGAACCTTCGGCGCTGGCGCAAATGGTCAGCGCTTATGATGAGGTTGGCGGGAATGTTATTGCCGTCAATCCGGTGCCCGAAGAGCAAGTGTCGTCCTATGGGGTCATCACACCGAAATCGCGGGACGGGCGTCTCATCGAGATGAGTGGTATGGTCGAAAAGCCTGCGCGGGAGGATGCGCCCTCAAACCTCAAGATTACCGGTCGTTACATCCTGCAGCCTGAAATCTTCGGCCTGCTGGAGGATCAGGGCAAAGGGGCCGGCGGCGAGATCCAGCTGACTGACGCAATGGTACGCCTGATGGAGACCCAGACCTTCCACGCCTATGAGTTCGATGGCGAGGAATTCGATTGCGGCTCCAAGACCGGCTATTTCGAGGCCTGTGTCGCCCATGCCCTTGAACACCCGGAGACGGCAGAAGATGCCAAGGCCATCCTGAAGAAATATTCGGGCGGGTGAGCCGTCGGCGCTGTCGAGCGCAGCCTGTGGCTTTCCCTCATTTACGCGTCTGGCTATAGCGGTTCGCGCGAGGTGAGCGGATGAGATTTCTTGTAACTGGCGTCGCCGGTTTTATTGGATCACGAATTGCCGGAGCGCTGTTGAGCGACGGCCACGAGGTTATCGGCCTCGACAATCTCAACGCCTATTATGATCCGGCGCTGAAGCAGGCGCGCCTGTATGAGCTGCAGACCTTCGAAAATTTCTCGTTTCGCAAGCTCGATATCTCCGACCACGAAAAGCTGCTTGGGCTGCCCGAACGCGATTCGATTGACCGGGTGATCCATCTCGCAGCGCAGGCAGGTGTTCGCTATTCGCTCGAGAACCCGTTCGCCTATGCCCAGTCCAACCTGACCGGGCACCTTGCGATGCTGGAATTCTGCCGCCGGGCCGCAAAAGTGCCGATGCTGGTCTATGCGTCTTCAAGCTCAGTCTATGGCGATGATGCCGTGGCCCCGTTCCGTGAAGACGCCAATGTCGACCGGCCGGTCTCTCTTTACGCCGCGACGAAGCGGGCTGATGAGCTGATGAGCCAGGCCTATGCCAAGCTTTATGACATTCCGCAGATCGGCGTGCGCTTCTTTACTGTTTACGGACCGTGGGGGCGCCCTGACATGGCGTATTGGTCGTTCACTGACCGCATCCTGCGCGGTGAGACGATCCGCGTCTTCAATGGCGGCAAGATGAAGCGCGACTTTACTTACATCTCCGACGCAGTGGCTGGACTAAAGGCAATTGCGACCCGACGTGCGGTGTTCGTCGAGGGTCAGCGCGCGCACAAGCTTTACAATATCGGGCACAATCAGCCGGTCGAACTGCTGAAGTTCATTGAGACAATAGAAGAAGTGACGGGCAAGAAGGCGCGCATGGCGTTGGAGCCGATGCAGCCGGGCGATGTCACCGAAACCTGCGCCGATATCTCCCGTATGAAGGCCGATTACGAATACGAGCCGAAGGTGAGCCTCAAAGAAGGTCTGCAGCAGTTTGCTGACTGGTTCACGACGCAGCGCGTCGCAGCGGGGCCGGCGATCAGGCAAGGACTTTAGACCATGTCATCGGGCACGCTTCCGACCAGCGAGGATGTGCTCAATGCGGCGCGTCGGCTGCATGGACATGTGCTGCGCACGCCAGTCCTGCGCAATGATGCGCTGGATGAGATGGCAGGCGCAAAGCTCTGGTTCAAATGCGAAAATCTGCAAATCACGGGCAGCTTCAAGATCCGGGGCGCAACGAACAGGCTCCTGCAGCTGAGCCCTGAAGAACGGGAGAAGGGCGTTGTCGCTTTCTCCTCAGGCAATCATGCGCAAGGCGTTGCGCGGGCGGCAAAGAACTTCCGTATGCCAGCGCTGATCGTCATGCCGTCGGATGCGCCAGCCATCAAAGTCGAAGGCGTGCGCCGCGACGGAGCGGAAATCCGGTTGTATGACCGCGATAGCGAAAGCCGCGAGGAGATTGCCGCCGAAGAGACCGACAAGCGCGGCGCGACGCTCGTGCCGAGTTTCGATGATCCGTACATCATTGCAGGGCAGGGGAGCGCTGGAGTGGAGTTCGGTCAGCAGATGCGCGACGCGAACACGCTCCTAGACCATATCATCTGTTGTGCAGGCGGCGGGGGGCTCATTACCGGGCTCGCGCTGGGCTATCGGCACTTCGATCCGGATATTGCGATCTGGACGGCGGAGCCTGAAGCACATGATGACTGGCGACGTTCGTTGGTCGCCGACCAAATTGAGGTGAATGCGCCGGGCACGCGCTCGATCTGCGATGCGATCCTGACGCCGTCGCCGGGTGATCTGACCTGGATGCTTGGCCGTGACTTGCTGGCAGGCGGCTGCGCGGTTGGCGATGACAAGATCGAGGAAGCGATGCGGCTGGCCTTCCGGCACCTGAAGCTGGTCGTCGAGCCGGGCGGCGCTGCGGCGCTTGCCTGCGCCCTGTTCGACCTGCCGGACGCAGCCAAGGGCAAGTCAGTCGGAGTTGTGCTGTCGGGCGGGAATGTCGATCCAGCGCAGTATGCGCGGATCCTCGCGGGCTAGCCTGACTGTCGTATTTGATTGGCGCAGGCCAGCCGCCATGGGGCCCAACTTTCGTCGGGGAGGCGGTTAAAGACATCGCTCCTAGTTTTCTTTCAGGATGCGTGACTTCTCGCGCTGCCAGTCACGCTTCTTGGCCGTTTCGCGCTTGTCGGGCGCTTTCTTACCGGTTGCGAGGCCGATCAGCAGTTTCGCCATGCCGCGGTCGTTGAAGTAGAGCTTCAGCGGGACAATCGTGCGGCCTGCGCGCTCTACTTTCTGGGACAGCTCCGCGATCTCGCGCTTCGAGGCGAGGAGTTTCCGGCGGCGCTTAGGTTCGTGATTGAACTGGTTTGCGCCTTCATAAGGCGGGAAGTCCGCATTCACGAGCCATAGCTCGCCGTCCTCAACGGCCGCATAGGATTCTGCGATATTGGCACGGCCGTTGCGCAGCGACTTCACTTCGCTGCCCTGCAGCTGCAGGCCCGCCTCCAGCGTGTCCTCGACTTGATAGTCGAAGCGGGCGCGGCGGTTTTCCGCGACGAGGCCGTCCGAGCGGCCCTTGATCTGGCTCTTCTTTGACATGGGAGGCTATATAAGGCCTGCGATCTCCATTGCAGCCTCAATTCTGCGACGCGCTGCTTCATCGGGCGCGACAAGCGGCAGGCGGACCTCGTCGCTGCAGAGGCCAAGGCGCGAGAGTGCGAACTTGGCGGGCCCTGGTGATGGCGCGCAGAAAAGCGCCTTGTGGAGGGCGATCATTCGAGTTTCGATTTCCTGGGCTGTCTTGAGGTCAGCCTCATCCATGGCCTTGTGCATCCTTGCCATTTCGGCTGGCGCCACATTTGAGGTGACAGAAATGCAGCCGGTGCCACCCATGGCGCGGTAGCCAAGCGTGACAGGGTCTTCGCCGCAAATCTGGACAAATTGCTCGCCCTTGAGACCAGCCGAATGGAGGCTGATGCGCGCAAGGTCACCTGTGGCGTCCTTGATGCCGACAATGTTCGGGTGCTTGCCGAGGCGGATCACCGTGTCGGGCTGGAGGTCGGAGACGGTACGTCCCGGCACGTTGTAGAGGATGATTGGCAGGGCGACGGCATCTGCAATGGCGCGGAAATGCGCCTCGAGGCCTGCCTGGTCCGGCCTGTTATAGTATGGGCAGACGCAGAGGGCGGCATCCGCGCCAGCTTCCTTGGCGTGCTGGACGAGGCCGATCGCTTCGCGGGTCGAGTTGGAGCCTGCGCCAGCGATGACAGGAATGCGCCCGGCAGTCACCTCAATACAAAGGCTGACCACTTCCCGGTGTTCGGCATGGCTCAGCGTGGCGGACTCGCCTGTGGTGCCACAGGGCACCAGAGCGCCTGCGCCATTCTCTATCTGGCGCTCCACCAGATCAGCAAACGCTTTGCGGTCTACCTCGCCATTTTGGAACGGAGTGACGAGTGCGGGGATTGAACCATTGAACATCGTGATTTTGCCGCGAAGTTTATGTTACACATATGCTGAGTTGGACGATAAAGTGTCTGACATCTCAACAGCCAAAAGAAAACAGGCAGGGCCTAATGGGCGTTACCACATACCGAGCGATTACAGCAGCACTAATGCTGGCAACTGCATCACCGATTGCAGTGGCGATTCCCTCATCTTCTCCGAGTGTTAAGCCAGACCTTGTGCCCGCGTCGAGTGTGGTAACGACCACAGAGGCGCGTCTGTTCCGAGACGCGGTTGCCGCAATGGACCGGGGTGACTGGTCAACGGTCCGCAGCCTGGAAGCGCGATCAGGCGATGCTGTCGTGCGTGATCTCATCACCTGGTTTCGCGGCCGCAGCGACCAGAACATGTCGTTTGACGAAATGAGTGTGCTGCTGCGTCAGCGCGCTGACTGGCCGTTCATGACGACGCTGCAGGTGCGCGCAGAGGGGCAGGTCGCTGATTCAGCTCTCAACGATCAACAGAAGATTGCCTGGTTCGAAGAAGTCGGTGGTCCAGCGTCAGGCGAAGGCCGCTTCGCCCTGGCCGAGGCCTATCGCCGGACAGGGCAGTCCGACAAGGCGATCGAGCTTATTCGCGAAGCCTGGCATGGCAACACGCTCGATAGTGCAATCACCCAGAGCATAGTCAATCAGTATGGCAGCCAGCTGACGCAGGACGATCATCGCAAGCGCGCCGATTTCCTGCTCTGGACGAACCAGCGCACGGCGGCATCCCAGATGAAGTCCCGGGTGGGCAGTGACTGGGCCTTGTTGATTGAAGCGCGCATCAGGCTCCAGGCGAGAGCGGCGGGTGTCGACGCAGCAGTCGACGCGGTACCGGCCTCACTGCAGAACCATCCCGGCCTGAAGTTCGACCGCGCCAACTGGCGCAAACGTGCCGGTCAGCGTGATGAGAACTGGGTGCCATTGCTCGCAGAAATTGATGGCTCGCAGGTGCCGGCAGCCGGACAGGATGCCCTCTGGAATTTGCGCCACTGGCCGATCCGTGAGGCGCTACAGGAGCGGAATTTCCAGCTCGCCTATAATCTCGGCTCGCGTCACGGCATGACGACAGGGGCGAATTTCGCTGAGGCGGCGTGGGTTTCTGGCTGGACCGCGCTTCGCCACCTGAACCAGCCTTCTATGGCTATGCCACACTTCAAGGCGCTGGAGGCGGGAACCTCTACGCCGATCAGCCAGGCAAGGGCGCACTATTGGCAGGGGCGCACTTATGAGGCGCTTGGCAATCAGGCGGAGGCGGCCGCGAGCTATCAGAAGGCGGCGCAGTATCCCTATGTCTATTATGGCCAGCTCGCCGCTGAGAAGGCAGGGCTGCAGCGGATCTATCTAAAGACGGAAGCCGATGTGACGGAAGCTGAGCGCAATGCGTTCATGAGCCGGCCACAGGTGAAAGCGGCGATCCTGCTGGCAGAGAACGGTCAGGAAATGGATTTCCGCCGGTTTGCGTACAATATCGACGATACGCTGGAGACAGAGGCTGATTATGTGCTGCTGTCAGAGGTCGCGAACGACTATCTCTATCCTGAAGTCGGGGTGCGCGGCGCCAAGACAGGTCTCGCCAAGAATGTGATCGCGCCGCAGGCGGTCTTCCCGATCCCGGACTTCCCGCTGCAGCGTGAGCCGAATGTTGAACGCGCGATGATCTATGCGCTTGCTCGTCAGGAGAGCGAGATGAACCCGTCTGCCGTGTCGCATGCCAATGCGCGAGGACTGATGCAATTCCTGCCAGCGACCGCGCGGGAGGAAGCTCGCCGCCTCGGACTGCCGTTCCGTACGTCGTGGCTGACGGATGACCCTGGCTACAACATGACCCTCGGTGGGTCGCACCTCGACACGCTGCTCGGCCAGTTCAATGGCAGCTATATCATGACGGCTGCGGCATATAATGCCGGGGCATCGCGCCCGCGCCGCTGGATGCAGGAATATGGTGACCCGCGCCGGGGCGAGATTGACCCGATCGACTGGGTGGAGTTCATCCCGTTCGCTGAGACGCGCAACTATGTGCAAAGGGTGCTGGAGAACACGCAGGTGTACCGCCAGCGCATTGCAGGCGAGGCGGTCGATATCCGGCTGACTGAAGATCTCAATCGCGGCAGGTACTAACACCGGACCGGCAAACGAAAAGGCCACCCCGAGGGGTGGCCTCCGTGAGCCGGATTGGCCCATGAATCCTGGCAGGGCAATGCCTACCCAAGGTCAGTGCTAGCAAACAGAGAGAGGTTGCTCTCCAAGGCCACCAGCACAGACGGACCCATTTGCCGTTCCTGGTTTCTCACTCGACATTGGATCACCTCCTTTCAGCTGTTGATACAGAACACCGACCGCAGGGCGCGCCCGGTCTTTCAAATAGAACATGATTTGCGCCGATTTAAAGGGCGGGATGTCAAAAAAGCCGGCTGCGTGGTGCAGCCGGCTTTCTTATTGCTCAGACATTGACTGACTTACTGGCTAAGGATGCCAATCGCCAGGCCGACAATTGCGCCGGTTGCCACAGAAGTCAGGACTGCATCATTGCTGCCGCGGTGGTAGACCCACTGATGACCGCGCGGCGGATTGTAGAGACCGTAACGGTCATAATCGCGAATGATGATCGAGTTGGAGCCGTAATGGTAACGGTTGCCAATGGTGTAGCGCGGGTGATGGTAACCGCGATTGTAGTGATAGACCACGCGCGGACGCGGGCGGTAATAGGTCGGCGCGCTGTAATAGTTGCGCGTTACGACACGGCCGCGATTGTGGTAGCGGTTGTGGTCCCGATAATAGTCACGTCCACGGCGATAGTCGCGGCGCTGGTCCCGGCGATGGTGATAGTCACCCCGGCGGTCGCCGCGATGGTAGCCATGATTGCCGCGATGACGGTCGCCATGGTAGCGATCACCACGATCACCGCGGTCATAATGGCCGCGGTCGCCGCGCTGGTCAGCGGCAGCAACAGGGGTGAAGGCCGCGAGCGCGAGAGCTCCTGCGGCACCAATACGGAGAAGTAGTTTTCTGAACGCCATGAGGAGCCTCCTTATGCAAGTTCGCTCACCGGACCCTTGCCCGGAAATGTTTCTGGTCTGAATACAAGCGTTAACCAATTATGAGGTTCCAAGCTTGAACCTTAGCTGAACAAGTCCTTCATCATGGCCCGCCAACACGATCTCGAAATTGACGATGAGCTGACTGTTCCCCACTGGGAGCTGGTGGAGACCTTCACGCGCTCGTCGGGGCCGGGCGGGCAGAATGTGAACAAGGTATCGAGTGCGGTGCAGCTGCGGTGGAATGTAGATGCATCCTCGGTGCCTGCGCGCATCAAGACGCGCTTCCGGCAGATCTGGAAAAACCGCATCACCAAAGAGGGCGACGTGATCGTCGATGCGAGCGAACACCGTTCCCAGGCGCTGAACCGTGATGCGGCGCGCGACCGTCTCACCTCGATGATCCGCAAGGCGGCGAAGAAGCGCAAACGTCGTATTCCGACCCGTCCGACACGCGGGTCGGTCGAACGGCGGATAAAGGCCAAGAAGGAAACTGGCGAGAAGAAAGCCCTGCGCGGTAAGGTCGACCCTTGAGCAAGCGGCCCTCCACACAAAAGAAAACGCCGCCCCGGAAGCGAGGCGGCGTTTCTTGCTTTAAGCCTGGTTCAACCGTTTACTGAACGACTGCACAGGCAACACGGCCACCAGCGCCGCCAATTGGCTGGCTCATATGGTCGTCGCGGCCTTCATGAATGATGATGGCGCCGCCATCGTCATCCATGACATCTGATAGGACCACGAGATCGGTGAAGGTCTCGAAATTCACCGATCCATCTTCAAAGGCGTAGAGGTTCGGTAGATCGCCTGGCTCCGGGCCATTCGGATTGAGAAGGCCATGGCCACCGTCGATCTTGCCGACATGACCGCCCGATGCGGTGTATTCACCGGTGTCGCTGCAGTCGCCGGTCTGGTGAATATGGATGGCATGCCAGCCTGGCGTCAGGCCGCCCTCATCAATCGAAACTTCCATGACGATGCCGTTCGGCCCTTCGATCATGTTCACGCTGCCAATCGTGTTGCCGTCATCGCCCATGAGGTCGCCCGTGGCGCGCATCATGGATGGCAGGGACTCGCTGCCGCTCATGTCAGCTTCGGACGGTGGCATATCCGCCTGCATCTCTGACATGTCTTCATCAGGCGTCGCCGTGTCCTGCTGAGCATCAGAGGTTTGCTGTGTACAGGCAAAAACAATCGCGATGGACGCAACTGCTGCGGAGAGGGGAAGAAATCGGCTCATGGAAAATCTCCTTGGTAATCGGATCCGGACCTTGCAAGCAGGTCATTCAGTGCAACACCTAGATGAAACTTGCGTTCCGGCGAGGTTGGCAATGGCAAATCGTGATCGGGCAGACCGGGCTCTCGTCGAACTTGGTCACTTTGAAAGCCGGGCGGCCGCACAGGCCGCCATCGCCGCCGGACGCGTCAGCGTGAATGGCAAGGCGCTTTCAAAGCCATCGCAACAGATTACTACTGACGACCGGATCGAGGCGGAACCTGCTCACCCCTATGTATCGCGCGGTGGGCTGAAGCTTGCTCACGCGCTGGATGTATTCGGGGTGCATCCCGCTGGTCGGCATTGTCTAGATATCGGGGCGTCTACGGGCGGGTTCACTGATGTGCTTCTTCAACGCGGCGCGGCGAGCGTTATCGCGGTCGATGTCGGACGCGGGCAGCTTCACCAGAAGATTGCGAGTGACCTGCGAGTGACCTCTCTTGAAGCGACGGATGCCCGGTCCCTGACAGCAGATATGATCGGCGAAGCGCCATCACTGATCGTCTGCGATGCGAGTTTCATCTCGCTTGCGAAACTTCTTGAGGTGCCGCTTTCGCTGGCGGCGAAGGGGGCAGAACTCTTGACCCTGTTCAAGCCGCAATTCGAAGTGGGGCGTGAGTTCGTTGGCAAGGGCGGGCTGGTCACCGATGGTGCAGCTGTTGAGGGCGCCGAGGCGGCGTTCTGTGACTGGTTGTCAGATATGAAATGGGCTGTCAGCGCGAAAACTGACAGCCCGATCCGTGGCGGCGACGGCAATGCCGAACGCCTCATTCATGCAGTGCCAGCCTAGCCCGCAGGGCCGCGGCGGCCGCCGCTTTCGCGGCGGGACAGGAATGCCAGACGTTCGAAGAGGGCGACGTCCTGCTCGTTCTTGAGAAGAGCGCCGTGCAGTGGCGGAGTCAGCTTGTCCGGGTCCTGTTCCTTGAGGGTTTCAAGGTCGATGTCCTCGTTCATCAGGAGCTTCAGCCAGTCGAGCAGTTCGCTGGTCGATGGCTTCTTCTTCATGCCCGGGACTTCGCGCATGGAGTAGAAAGTGGTGAGCGCTTCGGCGACCAGCTTCTGCTTGATGCCCGGATAGTGGACGTCGATGATCTCTTTCATCGTCTGCTCATCCGGGAATTTGATGAAGTGGAAGAAGCAACGGCGCAGGAAGGCGTCGGGAAGCTCTTTCTCATTGTTCGAGGTGATGATCACGAGAGGGCGTTGCTTCGCCTTGATCGTCTGGTCTGTCTCGTAAACGTAGAACTCCATGCGATCGAGCTCCTGCAGGAGGTCGTTCGGAAATTCGATGTCAGCCTTGTCGATCTCGTCGATCAGCAGGATCGGGCGCTCGTCAGAGGTGAAAGCCTCCCAGAGTTTGCCCTTCTTGATGTAGTTGGAGATGTCCTTGGCGCGTTCCTCGCCCATCTGGCCGTCGCGCAGACGGGACACGGCGTCGTATTCGTAAAGGCCTTGCTGGGCCTTGGTCGACGACTTGATGTGCCATTCGATCAGCGGCACGCCGAGTGCCTTTGCAACCTCGATTGCGAGGACGGTCTTGCCTGTGCCCGGCTCACCCTTGACCAGCAGCGGGCGCTGAAGGGCGATGGCCGCATTCACAGCGACGCGCAGGTCTTCGGTTGCAACGTAATTCTCAGTGCCTTCAAAACGCATGCTGTTCTCCCAAAACTTTTCAGGACAGATGATAAGGACGCAAGTGCGAAGGGCAACCTGTTGCGCGCGCCTATCTTGGCGTCAATCGCGGCATTTTCGCCCCGAACGCTGTTTTAATCGATGTTAACCTTACAACTTGTATTGAATTTGCATTATCCCAGTAAGGATTCGGGGGGAGAGCGAGCACAATGCCGCTAAAACTATCATTGAAACCGGGCGAGGCCGTCGTCGTCAACGAAGCTGTCATCCGCAACGGAGAGCGTCGCGGGACCATGCTGCTTGAGACCAAGGCGCGAATATTGCGCGAACGCGACGTGATGTTTCCCGAAGACATCTCGACGCCTCAGGACGCGGCCTATTTCAGCCTTATGCAGATGTATATCGTCGGGGAGACCAGCGGAAAGCTCTATGATTGCGCTGTCTCTGCTCTGGCCGACTGGATGGACCACAGCCAGTCGCAACAGGAGCGCGACAACATCCTGCATATCGCCGAGCTTGTTGCATCCGGTGATCTCTACAAGGCTCTTGGTACTTGCCGCAAACTTCTGAAGTCCGACCTGGAAGAGGCGGAATATGCCTGAAAGCCGCGCGATCATGACCGAGTCCCGGATTGAACCAACCATTCTGACCGACCTTGCCGAGGCGATCGAATTGCTCGAGCGCGGCGGCGTGTCGGCGCCGGTCTCTATCCAGCTCGAGAACGACGTCCTTCTCGAAGCCGAGGCAGCCGAGGATATTCCCGGCCTCCTGCAACGTGCGCGGGGTCTGCGACTGATCTCGATGATCGCAGCTGGCGAGAGCGTTGAGCGTCCCTCAAGCATGCGTCAGGACAGGCCTGCCTTGCACGCGCGGGTCAGGGAGATACTGGACGCGCTGAAATAGGACGATTAAGGCGCGCCTTATGACCGGCGATCTTGTCTCTGTATTCACAGCGTCCTTTGTGACGTTCTTTGTTCTTATCGATGCGCTTGGCGTCGCGCCCGTGTTTGCGTCGCTGACGGCGAAGGGCGATGCCAGCTATCGGCGCAACATGGCATGGCGCTCCATCCTGGTAGCGACGCTTATCATTTTCGGCTTCGCCTTCTTCGGAACGTGGCTGCTGCGCCAGCTCCACATCACAATTGACGCCTTCCGTGCCGCAGGCGGCGCGCTCCTCTTCCTGATCGCGCTGGACATGGTGTTCGAGAAGCGCACGGAGCGGCGAGAATCGCGCGCGGATGAATATCTCGAAGAGCATCAGGAGCCTGACGATGTATCGGTGTTCCCGATCGGCATCCCGATGCTGGCAGGACCGGGGTCTATCGCGACGGCGATGCTGTTCATGTCCGAGGCGGCGAACTGGATGACACAGGCGGTTGTGCTCGCGGCCATTGGCATCAACATGCTTCTCTGCCTGATCGTGTTCCTGATTGCAGGGCCGCTGGTGAAGGCAATGGGCGATAGCGTTGCTGGCGCGATTACGCGTATCTTCGGCGTGATCCTGGCTGCTCTGTCGGTTCAGTTGCTGATTGACGGTCTGCAGGGCGCTTTCGCTTCGGTCTGACCTGTTGCCTCGCTGCAGGACAGCCGTGCCCTCATTGCCATCTGGAATTCTGCATCCTCTGGAAGGCCGACGCGGTCGACCAGACGAGCGCGGCGAAGATGGCGAGCAATCCCAGGATCTGAAAAGCGAGAGCGGTCGACCAGCGGATGCCGATTTGGGCAAGGTCGATCACACGAGGACCGACAGACTTGGCGAGGGCGACAGCGCGGTCGCTGCCTGACTGGGCAACGACCTCCAGCTTGCGGACATCTTCTGGCGACTTTGCAAGTTCGATCAGCGTGACCGCGCCAGCAGGCGTTGTCTCAGCAGCAATGTGCGCAATCGATGCGAGGTCGCGGCGCAGGCGGAGCAGGCCTTCAGCATGAAGCGACTGCTCATAGGCGCCGAGGACCTGGTTTTGGCGTACGCTTGGCGGGACGACGGCGCTCACGACGCCGGAGAGGCGATCAAGCAGTTCTTCCTCGGGCAAAGCGAGGTCTACTCGTTCATCGAGATAGGTGAGGTAGGCCTCATCGAGCCGGCCAGCCCGTCCTGCGGCGCGCAGCACTGAAATGGCCGTGAGCAATGCAGGTTCGGCTTGGCCATTCGCGACTTCGATGAGGCCGATTGCGCTCAGACGAAGTTGTACTGTGTCGGTGGTCTCGCCGTTCACCCATTGCTGCGAGCGCCGGACAAGGTCAGCGCGGCTGCCGATCATCGAAAAGCCAGCGGAGTGGGAGTCCAGAGAAGGCTCTGGCTCACTCTCTTCCGTCGCATTGTCGGTAAGATCCTCCGGCGATTCGCTGACCTCTACTTCGTCGCCAATCGTCCCGGACATTTCTGGTTCGGGCGCCAGAGTGTCAGTCGCTTCATCAGGCGCATCTGGCTGTTCTGTATAGAGTGTGCCGGGGCGTTCGACGGCGCGTTGATAATCTGCGCGGACATCGTTTGGCAGAAAGAGCAGGCCAGCGCGCGTCAGTCGCTCATCCTCGGTGCCGGATTCTTCGGCGTTTACGGCAGCGAGCAGGGCGCGGCGGTCATTGCGGCTGAGCATGGCAGGTGCGGCCAGCAGGTAACCGCGCGCAGCCGAAAAGTCGCGTTGCGCAAGCTCGTTGGCAATCTGCTCCGCCCAATAGGCGCGGGATGGAACGCCGTCCGGCACAATCGTCTCAAATGCCTGATCGATTTCCCGCCGGGTTTCCTCGCGTGCTTCAGCGTCGAGGCTGCCATCGAGGCGCTGGGTCGAGTAGGCGCTTACCAGGACACGAACGGCCAGCACCGCGAGAATCAGAAGCAGGCTGTTGAAGACCAGCGCATGGCGCCAGCTGCCCTTCTCCTCCAATTCCCTGCGCCTGTGATAGCGGGCCATATACAAGACCTGAAGTTCAATCTGGTTCGGATGCGGCCCGCACAAGGCCGCGCGAGAGCTATAGGGCACAGGCCTCGCCGTGTCCGCAAGTGGCTACAGCTAATCGGGAGACTGGCGTAAAGCTTGCAGAATTCAGCACAGGTTCATGTGCGGGCGTGTAATTTAAACCTCATGTAATGGCCAATTGCGCAGAGGGGCAACACGCTATATAGGCCGCGCCAGTGGGAGGTATGGAGACCATGGCTGACACGAAGCTGAATGACTATATCCCGTCCGACGACGAGGAGTTCATGAACCCTCGCCAGCAGGCATTCTTCCGTATGCGCCTTGAGCAGTGGAAGAGCGACATCCTTGATGGCACCAAGTCCACCATCAACAATCTTCAGGAAGACTCGAGCAATCTTCCCGATATCGTGGACCGCGCATCATCGGAAAGCGACAAGGCACTGGAGCTTCGCACCCGTGACCGTCAACGCAAGCTGATCTCCAAGATCGACGCTGCGCTGCGCCGTATCGATGAAGGTACTTATGGTTATTGCGACGAGACGGGCGAGCCGATCAGCCTGCGCCGTCTGGAAGCACGACCAACTGCGACGCTGAGCCTTGAGGCTCAGGAACGCCACGAGCGCAAGGAGCGCACGGTCCGCGACGACTGATTGCTTTTGCTGACACCGGAATTGAAAACGGCAGAGCCTCTGAAGGCCCTGCCGTTTTTTTATCACCCAACGCCCGGCGGTTTGTTTTCAGTGCCGGTCCGTTGATCGTGAAAGTGACACGGGAATCCGAATCAAGAATTACCGCAATATTTCGGTCACCTTAATTCCGCCCGCAGTTCGTTAACGCTGTGGGGTCCGGAAATTTACCTTTATTGATGAAAAACTGCCCTGAGAGCTGATTCCAGCGCAGGCGGACTCGAAAATACTAACGCTTCATTAACCAGCGCAGCCCAGTCTGCGGAGTTGGAGAGCTGGGGTTCCTATGCGCGATACAGAACGTACCGAAGAGGACTGGTCCATGTCTGAAAGACGTGAGCGGGCGGTCATGCGCGATGTGCCGAATGTGAGCGCGCCGCCAGTCCTGCCGGAAGCGAATGATTTCAAACTTCCGACGGCGCGGGGCATACTTTCGAAAGAAGAGATCCAGGCCCTGCTTCGCCCCGACCTGCCTAAGATCAATGATGCGGGCGACCCGGTCCAGCCCTTCGGGCGCGACCTCGATGTGCGCGAGGAAGTCGACGCAGCTGCGAGGGAAGGCCGCAAATTCGCGGCGCGCTTGTCGCGGGCTTTCGGAGAGCATGCGGGCCTGAAGGCTGCTGTCACGCTTGCAAAGGCCGCTTCGTTTGAGGATGCCGGTGAGCTGCGCACGCATGCAGAGGAATCTGGCACGAATGCCTTCGCGATCTTCGAGAATGATGAAGGCGACGCAACTCATATCATCTGTCTCAGCAACCATCTGAATGACCAGCTGATCGCCAATGCATGCGGTGCGCTGTCGCTCGCAGGATCAGCGGCGAAGGCGCGCCATCTGAGCGTGATCGACTGTGCCCTTATCAGGCAGTTTATGTCGCCTTTTGCCAGGCTGCTGGGGCAGGGCCTTTCACTCGTCGGGATAGAGACAAATCCTGCTTATGTATTCTCGCTCATGGCTGGCGACACGGGGGCCAGGTTCGACTTTAATGTCGATGCCGCCGGACGCCGGAGCGCGATGTCACTCTGGACGGTCGACGTAGCTGTCGCAGAACGGGAAGCGAGTGCGCCAACCGGGCCTGCGCGTGAGGCGCAAGGCGCAACAGCGCTTCTGACAGCCAGAATGGCAAGTCTGAGCGTGCCGGTCAGCCGGCTGGCAGCGCTCAAGCAGGGCGACACGCTTTTGCTTGGATTGCCAGCGGATCAGCCCGTCCAGCTTCTGTCGGGTGGCCGCGACGGGCGTGTTGCCTATGAGGGTGATCTGGGGCGCAAGGGCAACAGCATGGCCGTGCGCCTGAGGCCATGCGCCTGAACCGCAGGCTGAAGCTTCGCTCGTTTTACCTACCCCAGCGCGCGGCCCGGCCGCGTCCATCGACATGCACGAAGGGGCCATGCACAGCATTGGCCTTGTAGCTGCCCAATCCGCCGCGCGGGACACCGTCTGTCCCGGCGAATAGCTCCTCAGCATAGTCGTAGAGGAAATCGGCATCGGCCTTGTTTATGGCGCCGTCGCGGTTGAGGTCGTCCATCACACCGTCGCGTGGGGCCACATCAACATAGATGTCGGTCGCGTCGCCATACATGTGGCGCGACAGCGTCGCAGAGCCGATAGCGGTGTTGTAGAATGGAGAGCGGTAGCCGCTCATCACGAAGAAGGTGTCCGCATCCGTTATGCCGTCTCGGTTGAGCGCGTCTAGCAGAGCTTCGAGACGTTCAAGATTGTCGCTGGAGATCAGCAGATATTTCGGCCAATGGTCTGGCTGCTGGTGGCAGAGGAACTGGCCGATCTTGAAGCTCGGCGAGACATTGACGTCGCCATGGCCTTCATCGAGCCGGATATAGCCGCGCGGCGTATTCTCGGGATAGGCGCCCATGCGAAAGCCGTTGAGACGCCCATCACTGTCGACCCGGTCAGAGGGCTCCAGCACGAATAGCGAAACCTGATATTTGTCATCACCGTCGAGACTGCGAAACTCCAGTGGGTAAGTTCCTGGCGTTTCTGGTGCGGTGAACGCATCGGCGGCCTCAATTCGTTCGCCGTCGAGATAGGCCGCCATTCCGGCGGGCACCGTCATGGATACGGTTTCGGATGGCATGGCCATGTGGTGCCAGACGGGATGGGGAATCTCCTCTCCGTCAAGCGACACCGGCACGGTCGAAACCGCACCGGTGAAAGCCATAGTCTTCAATATCGCTGTGCCTAGCAGGGTAGTCACCATGTAACCCTAGCCTCGTTCAGTTGCTTCGCTGGTTTGCGTATTGGCGGTCTGACCGATTGGCGACAGTCTTTCAACCTGACGGATGCCTTCGGTGCGATCATAGATGTCGCGCCAGAAGTTGACCGTGCCGTCGTCATTCACTGTCACCGTCATGTAGGTGATGTGAATAGGCATACGGCCTTGAAAGTCGACGCGGGTATTGCGGGTCGTCGACAGGGCGTCGCGAACTTCATCAAGACGCTCGTCGCCATCATAGCTTGCAACCCATTCTGCCATTTTCTCAGGTTGTTCGAGGCGGATGCAGCCGGAACTAAAGGCGCGCTCTGCGCGGTCGAACAGGTGCGTACTTGGCGTGCCGTGCAGGTAGATCGAATACTGGTTCGGGAAGATGATCTTCAGCTGGCCGAGCGCATTGCTGCTACCTGGCTGCTGCACCAGACGGTAATTGCGCGCCGATGCGGGATCATTCCAGTCCACAGAATACGCGCTGACCTCAGCACCGCTCGAGCGGTCATAGATCTTGAAATTGGCACGCTGCGCATAGGATGGATCACGGCGAAGCTTTGGAAGCTTGTCTTTTGCCACGATGCTGACCGGCGCATACCAGCGCGGATTGGCAACGGTGTATTCTACTTCGTCATTAAAGGTCGGCGTCTCTCGGCTTTTCATGCCAACGACTGACTTCATAGCGATTTCGCGTGTCGCACCGTTCCATCCTTCGACCGTGTAAGAAGGGATGTTGGCCCAGATGTAATGCGCATCTGCAGGCCCCTGTGCGCGCCAGCGCTCCATGGAGTCAGCAATGCGGGCGATTTTGGATTCGACGCTCTCATTCATGGCAGCGAGCGTTTTCGGGCCAATAACGCCGTCCGTTTCGATGCCGTGGCGCTGTTGAAACAGTTCAACGGCCTCGACGAGGTCGTCGCTATACAGCGTCTGGTCGGTCAAGGTTTCGTCGTTTGAAGCGGCAATGAGGCTGGTGCGGCGGTCACCGCTTTCTTCCGGGTTGCGTTCCTGAACCGAGACGGTGTCCAGCTGACCAGCATCGGCGAACAGCATGCGCTTATTGTCGTTGTCCGGCGCATCGATATAGCCTTCGACGCTCAGGCGCTGGCGGATCGCCGGGATGCGCGGATCGCTGTCACCGGCTTCAACACTCTCGCCCTCTGGAATTGCGAGCCATCCGCCTGCATCGCGAATATCGCGATACTGGGCGAGTGCACCTTTAAGTGCGGCGTATTGCGGATAGCCCGACTCAAAATCCTGAAAGCTGAGCGTTCGGCCCTGGCCGGCCTCGAGCAGTTTCTTGGAAACAAGCGCAATCCTGGCGGACCCTTGGCCTGAATTTACTGCCTCACCTTCGTCGCTGAGTCCGCCGCTAATGGCAGACGCGATGCGCAGCCATGCGGCTGTCAGAGCCAGGTCCGCTTTTGCCTGCTTATCTTCGCTCTGCGCGGAGAAACGATCATCGATCAGCTGCTGCAGGTCGTTTTCGAGGACTTCGTCGCTGGCCAGCCCGTGTTCAAAGAGGTCGCTTGCGACATCCTGAAGGCTCGAAGCGCCCTGTTCAGTCCATACTGGCTGGAACATGCGCTGGATGTAGGCACGGCGGGCAACTTCGCTGACGCTCTTGTGCATTTCGCCATCAAGTTCAGTCTCGAACCAGTCGCCCATAACGGCAGTTTCGATAGCGTGTGGGAGGGGTGCGGAGACGGCTGCACCGGACATAGCGGCCTGCTCGGAGGCGCTTACGGCCCGGATGGCCGCTCCGTCACCGCCGAGCTGTGCAAGCGCGACTGGCGATGCCGAAGCAAGGATCAGTGAGAGGAAAAGCGGTTTCATTTTTTCGGGTCCTGTATCGCTGTAACTGTTGCCAATCCAACGGAGGCAAGAGCGAGAGCGTTCCCGAGAAAGTTTGGTGCAGACGGACGGAACCAAAGCCGTGTTTCTGCGTGTCAACCCCCGCAATCTAGAGGCGTGCTGATCGCCGATTAACCCCACTTTCTGAAACATTAACCATTCTCATGGCAGCGTGCCCTGAGGATGTCGCCGCCCCTGACAGCGTGCACTGAGGGCGTTTGGCGTTATCATGCGATAATTCGAATCAGCGCGCGGTGTCCGCGTGCCCGGAGTTAAGCCCTATGTCCGATCAGCTGCCTGAGAACAAAGACCGCGACAAGCGGCAGCTTCAAGATGCCGAAAAAGCTGCTGACGGCACGCGGGTAGACTTGCTGCAATTGCTGTTCTGGAGCTGCCTTCTGGCGGCTGTTGCGGCGGCAAGCGTCGCGATTGCATGGCCCGAAGCGGTCGGTGGCATCGGGCCGATGCTGCTCATTTCAATGGCGGCAGGCTTCATCGTTTTCCTGCTGTGGATCCTGAAGGGCGCGGGTCGCAAGCTTGGTTTATTCCCGCAGCGCGGCGCAGCGGCAGAAGCCGTGGATGCAGCCGGCCCCCGCTTCGGCTGGATCGAGGCGCTGGATGAAGCCGTCCTGGTTGCCGATGCAGGTGGCGCGCCTATCGCTGCGAACGAACACTATCGCGAGCTGTCCCAGAAGATCCTGTCCAATCTGAAGGACACGGCAGCGCCGGTTTCCTTTGACCGTCTGTTCTCCTCCATGCCAGGTCTGGCTGCGCCGGTCTTCCGCCTGTCTCGCGCTGCGCGCAGTAGCGAGCCTCTGAGCGAGACGCTTCCTGCGATGACCGTCGGGCCGGATGCCGAGACGGTGCAGTACGAAGCCATGGTGGCGCCACTGCCGCGTGGCCGCGTGATGTGGCGCCTGCGTGAGGTGAGCACTGCGCCGCTAAGCGGTGCCGCTACCGACGGGCAGTCGCTCTATGTCGAAGATGCGCCTGTTGGTTTCTTTGCTGCGCGCCCGGATGGGCGCATCAGCTATGCCAATAAGTGGCTGCGCGACCTGATCGGTCTGCCAGAAACTGCGCGTAATGTGCGCCTCGATGACATCATGCGCCCTGAATTCGTGCGCATGCTGGGACGCGACCGCAAGAGCAAAATGCCTGCGCAAACGCGGATCATGATCCGGGGCAGGGACGGGGTAGAACTGCCGATGCAGGCGCTCACATCCTGGTCCGGCAAGGGCGTAAACGCGCAGGGGCGCACCATACTGATGTCTGCGCAGCTTGCGCCCGCAGAGCGAGAGGGTCGCTTCAGTGCGCCGGTGTCTGTACGTCCGCCTTCGGCAGAACCTGACCCGCTTTTCAATGAAGCGCCGTTCGGCGTTGCACGCCTTGAAGGGGCAAGCGTCGAGAGTGCGCGCATCGTGGATGCCAACCGTGCGCTTCGCGAGCTGAGTGAAGCGTCAGAAGCCGGCGGAGCGTTTGCGGATATCTTCCTGACGGACGCCGATGACGGCAGCGATGAAATTGCAGCAAAACTGGCTGAGGCGGTCGACAAGCCCGTCGGCCTGAAGCTTCCCGGTGAGCCACCACGCAATGTAAACGTCTTCGTGTCGCTGGATGCATCAGGACGACCGTCGGTTGCCTACATCATCGATATTACTGAGCAGAAAGATCTCGAAGTCCGCCTGGCGCAGGGTGAGAAAATGCAGGCCATCGGCCAGCTTGCTGGCGGTGTTGCGCATGATTTCAACAATGTCCTCACCGGCATCATGCTCAACAACGACGAGCTGATGACCCGCCACCCTGTGGGCGACCCGTCCTATGAAAACATCAAAAGCATCTACGAATTCTCGGTTCGGGCGAAGGACCTCGTTCGCATGCTGCTTGCCTATGCGCGCCAGCAGACCTTCAAGCGCGAGATCGTGAATGCAACGGACTTCCTGACAGAGTTCTCACGCCTCCTGCAGCAGATCCTGGATGAGCGTATCGACTTCAAGACCGTTCACGGGCGCAACCTGCCTTACATCAAGGCGGACATAAACCAGCTCGAAACGGCGATTATCAACCTCGTCACCAATGCCCGTGACGCCATGCTGCTGTCCGGCCGCACCGGCGGGTCGCTGACGATCCGCACGTCCGCAGCCACCGGCGCAGATGCCCATGAGAAGGGCTTCACCTACGTTGATGACGGCGACTATCTGCTGATCGAAGTGGCAGATACCGGCTGCGGTATACCGACCGATATCCTGAACAAGATCTTCCAGCCATTCTTCACCACCAAGGATGTCGGCGTTGGTACGGGTCTCGGGCTCGCGACCGTTTACGGCATCATCAAGCAGTCGGAAGGCTATATCTGTCCGATCTCAAAGGTGGGCGAGGGCACGACCTTCCAGATCTACCTGCCGGCGCTGAAGGAAGAAGACATCCCGCAGCCTGCAGAGGATGCGCCGGTCGAGGCGACTGAAGAACCACGCCCGATGGATATCTCCGGCCGGGGCCGTATCCTGCTGGTCGAGGACGAGAAGGGCCTGCGCGATATTGCCGTGATGCACCTCATCTCGCGCGGTTATGAAGTTGAGTCGGCGGCCGACGGTGAAGAGGCGCTGGAAATCCTTGAGGATGAGCCGGGCGCATTCGATCTCGTCATCTCTGACGTTGTCATGCCGGGTATGGACGGGCCGACGCTGATCCGTGAGGCGCAGGAATATCTTGGCGAGGCGCGCGTGATTTTCGTGTCGGGTTATGCTGATCCGAACATCGCCAAACAGCTCGACGACCGGGAAATCACTTTCCTCGCCAAGCCGTTCAATGTTCGTCAGCTCGCCGAAAAGGTGAAGCAGCAACTGGGCGTGCGAAAGGAACGTGAGGCCGCCTAGAGCCTAGTCTGCGCGCCAGCGCGCGCAGATAGAGGTAGGCAGCATGCGGCCGGTCTTTTCTTCCGGCAGCGCCATCTCACCCATCTCGATACGTCCGCCGAACGCTTTCATCCGGTCGCCCAGCGCCTGCGCCAATGCAATGTGCGACAGGCGAACGGCATAGGCGGTTAGGATCACGAAGAGCGGCTTCTTGACCAGAAGGCTCGCCACGCCGTCGAGTAGTCCGGGCAGGTCTTCCTCAAACCGCCATGTTTCATTCTTGGTGCCACGACCGAATTTCGGCGGGTCCAGAATGATCGCGTCGTACTGATTGCCGCGCCGCTGTTCGCGGCCAACGAACTTCATTGCATCGTCGGCGATCCAGCGGATGGTGCGGTCGTCAAGGCCAGAGAGGGACTGGGCATCCTTGCCGAAGCCGTTTGACTTCGGGCTGGCGTCAAGGTGGACGACTTCGGCGCCTGCCTGCGCGCAGGCAAGTGACATAAGACCGGTATAGCCGAACAGGTTCAGGACCTTTGCCGGGCGGCCTGCCTTTTTGAGCTGTTCCTGCGCAAAGGCCCAATGAACGGCGTGTTCCTGGAAGACGCCCATGTGACGGAAGGGCGTGCGGCGCGCTTCGAAGCGGATGCCGTTCCACTCCATCGGCCAGGTGTCAGGAGCCCTTGGATTGAGACGCCGCCACTCGCCGCGTTCATCGTCGCCCGCCTTGGCATCGAACCAGGCATCAGCTTTCCAGCTTTTGACCGGTTGGTTGGGGCGCCAAAAGGCTTGCGGGTCCGGGCGGATGACGGTCTGGCTGGCGAAACGCTCCAGCTTCATGCCGTCGCCGCTGTCGAGAAGGGCGTAGTCTTTCCAGTTGTCTGCCAGAAACAGGGTCTGTTCGTACTTCATGCAAACCCCCGTTGGCGCCAGGCTTCATACGTCATGATGGCGGTGGCCTGAGCGAGATTGAGACTGTCGGCGCCGCCGCGCATCGGGATGAGGCAGAGCGTATCGCATTTTGTTTCGACGTCATCAGGAAGACCCGCCTGCTCATTACCCATCAGGATGATGCTTGGGCCTGTCATGTCAGCTTCCGTATGACGGACCGTTCCGTTCACGCTGGCAGCAAACATTGAGAGGCCTTCGCCAGTGCGCCAGGTGTTGAAGTCTTCAAAGCTGCTGCGCGCAAACGGTATGTCGAAGATAGAGCCCATGGACGCCCGCACAGCCTCGACACTGTAAGGGTCGCAGCACTGGCCAATGAGAAGTACGCCAGAGATTCCAGCACAGTCGGCAGTCCGCAGGATCGTGCCGAGATTGCCGGGATCTTGAACGCGGTCCAACGCCAACAGCAGTGGCGATTGGGCCTGCGGCCAAGACGGGGCCTGCAGGCCAGGGGCTGGATGGGG
>DUBH01000014.1:35437-37924 GCA_012960415.1 Henriciella sp.
GCAGTCCGCAGGATCGTGCCGAGATTGCCCGGGTCGCGAACCTCATAGAGCGCGATCCAGAGCGAGGATTTCGGCACGCTGAGGTCACCAAGCTTTGGGGCGGTCTGTTTGAACGCGCCAATGACGGCCTGTGGGTTGTCCTTGCGGGCGATCTGTCCGGCAAGGCGGTCGGTGACCTGAACGGTGCGTGCGCCGGACTTCGAGGCGCGAGCGACAAGGTCGCGGACAAATGAGCGTTCTGCGCTGGATGCCGAAACGACAAGGCTGTCGAGTTCCCAGCCGGCGGAAAGACCCTGTTCAACAAGGCGCGCGCCTTCAGCGAGGAACAGGCCGGTTTCGGCTCGGCCTTTCTTGCGCTCGAGGCTGCGAAGGCTCTTGATGAGCGGGTTCGATGTGCTCGAAATGATCTCAGGAGGCGATGACATGCGCGGCGTGTAGCCTGACGGGCGGTGGAAGACAATTGACGCAGGCGTCAGGGTTCGGTCTGGTAGCAGAATCAAGACAGGAATGCCGACCGACCTGCGAAGCCAGAGCAGCTGGGGCGCGGGACGGAGCGGCATAAACAAGCGTGCGATGTCGCGAACATCATCGCAGGGGGAGCCCAGGATGGCTTTGGTTCATGAATATGTCTGGTACGTTCTGCCTGGGGCCCTCGTCTTTGGTTTTGTGCTTGCCTGGATCCTGCGTGGCCTGAAGAAATCTCCGGCTGAACAGCGCGCGATCGTCGACCGCGATATCGCCCTGCTTGAGCTACAGCAGACAAAGGATGAGCTCGACAGCCTCTTTGCGGCTCAGCGGAAATTCAAGGCTGAAGCGAAAGCTGCCGCTGATGCGGGCGCCGACCCGGCCCTCCGAGCGCAGGTCGAAAAACTGCAGGCAGAGCTTGCTGCTGCCAAGGCAGGGTTAGAGGCGGCGCCGCGAGCGCAGGCCGAAAGTGTTTCGTCTCCCGACGTGTTAAGTGCGCCCGCTCCAGAAGCGGCACCGGCACCCGCCAGACAAACGCCGTCGGGCCCATCGCCGGAAGAGGCCGCGATGCGCAAGGCACTGATCGCGCGCAACGAGTACCTCGAAGGGCGTATTCATGATGTGGAGCTGCGCCTGCATCACATGTCGAAAGAGCTCTCCGTGGCAAAAGCGGATGGGGCCAGCGCCGAACGCATTTCGAAAGAAGCCTGGCTTGCGAATTATCTCGGCCTTCGCGCAGAGGCCCTTCAAGCCAAACTGCAGGAAACGCTCAAGTCGTCGGGCGAAGAGCAGGTCTCCGCTGATGAGCAGACTGCACCGAAGCTGTCGCAGGAAGACGCTGAGGCACGCGATGAAGAGATGGCACGTCTTCGCTGGCGCAACCGGTATCTGGAGAGCCGGCTTGCCTATCTTGGCCAACCCTCGTCGCGGCCGGCGGCACCGAGCGCACCTGCGGCTGGTGCGGGGCAGGGCACTGTCACACCTGCAAAGCCAGCAGCAGCGCCGGTACGGCCGGCGCAGCCTGCGACCGGGCCGCGTCTGGCCGACACATCTCCTGAGCGGCTGGCATCACGAGGTCCGCGGTTCACGAGCCCGTTTTCGGAATTGGCGAGTTCAGCCCCGCCTAAAAAGCCTGCTCCGGCAGTCGCCGCGCCATCGAGCCGTCCGACCCCGATCAAGCCACCCGCAAAGCAGACAGCTGATGGTCAGGCAGATGACCTGACACGGATCTCGGGCCTGAGCTCCTCGATAGAGCTCAAGCTCAATGAGATCGGGATCTGGCACTATGCGCAGATCGCCAACTGGACGGACCAGCATCTTGAATGGGTGGACCGCAGCTTCGGTCTGGATGGTCAGGCCAAACGGGAAGGCTGGGTCAGTCAGGCAAGGCAGCTTATCGCATCGGCCTGAATTTCCTGAGTTGAATGAACGAACCGGTCATTTGCGAGTTTAGCCATTCAGGCTAATATCCACGCAAATGGGAGAAACCGGATGGCAGTAGACAAGCAGGCTGAGGCCGTATCGCGCGGGACGCGCAAGCAGGACAAGCTTCACAGGAAGCTATTTGCAGCGCTCGCCGGGTCTCTGACCCTTGCTGCGGCTGCCTGTAGCGTGAACCCTTACACAGGCGAGCAGCAGTTTGCCGCCTATGATGACGCCCAGCTCTCGCAGGCCTCTGCCCAAGCCTGGCAGCAACTTCAGTCTCAAACCCCGACAGTCAACTCTGGCGCAGCGTATCAGCGCGTTCAGAATGTCTGGCGCCGCATTGCCGCTGCGTCTCCAAAGGCGGGTGAGCAATGGGATGTGAAAGTGTTCAACTCAAGCGACGTAAACGCCTTCGTCATGCCGGGTAACCGCGTCGGTGTTTATACCGGCCTTCTGAATCTGGTTGAGAATGACGACCAGCTCGCAGCAGTGCTCGGCCATGAGGTTGCGCACGCGATCTACCGCCATGCCAACCAGCGCGCGACCCGCGCGGCGGCCGCTTCAACGGCCGTTCAGATCGGTGCAGCAGCCGTTGGC
>DUBH01000014.1:37948-38392 GCA_012960415.1 Henriciella sp.
AGCAGCGGGCTTGGTGTAGACCCGAACCAGGTGAATGCGCTTGGCAGTGTTGCCGCGAACCTGGGCGTCGTGCTGCCTTACAGCCGCAATGCAGAGCTCGAGGCTGACCTTGCAGGTGTCGATTACATGGTGCGCGCCGGCTATGACCCGCGCGCGGCCATCCGCCTCTGGGAAGTGATGCAACAGAGCAATAGCCAGCGAACCGCAGACTTCCTGTCGACCCACCCGAACCCGGATGTCCGTCAGCAGCGGATCCGTGACTACATCCAGCAGAAGGGCTACTAGGCACCCTTCGCTTCAAACGCAGAGCTGACCCGGCGGGCTTGACCTGCCGGGTCTTTTCGTGTGTACCGCGCGCTTCGCTCAGCAATGGGCGGAATACCTGTGGGAGGTGCCGGTGGTTAAGACCATCACCGGGCTCATGACCACGGGCGCATCTATCGC
>DUBH01000015.1 GCA_012960415.1 Henriciella sp.
GGCCGCGGAACACGAAGAGATGCCCGGTAAACGGATCGCGCTTCAAAACTTCCTGGACCATCACCGACAGGCCATCGATCCCTTTGCGCATGTCAGTGTGGCCGACCGCCAGGTGAACGCGCACACCCTCTGGAAGCAAGGTCATGATGTCACCTCAACTCTGACAAAGCGCGGGGTTTCGTCCTGGGGAGCGAGCTCGGATTTCCAACGGAATAGGACGCGCGCTGCGATCCCGTGCTCGCGGGCGACCTGCGAGATTGAGGCGCCCGGTTGGCTCGCAGCCCTCACGATCCTGCGCTTGTCAGAGATGGTGAAAATTCGTCGGCGGCTTTGCCGAGGAGATGGAACAGCCGGAGCAGCATTCGGCGCTGCGGGGACCTTAGTCATATGACTAAGGGTATGACTAAGCCTATGACTAAAGCTATGACTTAGGCCCCCGCGACGATAGAGCAGATCTACTGGCTCAGGCCGCGGCTCACGTTTGAACTGGGCGCGCCAGTTGCCAAACCGCTTCAGCGGCAGGTCGTTCACTTCGCAATATTCGCGTTGATTCAAGTCACTGCGCTTCCACGCCTCGTGATGGGCCCACCAGAACGCTTCCAGCTCCGCACGTTTCTCAGGTGACAATCTCGGCATCGGTATCTCCTCTCGGCTTTTCAACACCAGCCGAAAGAGATCGAACGCCCCGCACCCCGCACAAGCGTGTCACTATTGGACGCTTACGAAATGGACGCTTACCTTTTCCCTGTTAATGAAAATAAATTTCCCTGTTATGGATCAAAAAATTCCCTGTTCGTCCGTGCAGGGAATTTCGCTGCAAAGCGCTGTAAATACGGGAGTTTAGGCTTTTGAAAGCAAGCTCTACCCTGCAAAAATCAGCGATTTCCCTGTAAACCGGGCGATAACAGGGAAATTCGTTCAGAAACATGCCGCGCCACGCTCCCTTTGGATTTGACTAGTCTCGAACAGCTGAGCTTACACAGACGCTCATTGGCCCACTGTTTTTCCAAGGGATTTTGAGTATGAGTAAGTTTGAAAGGTCCATTCCTGCGCAGCATTCAAGCGATCGGAATGGGGATGCATTTTCTCGCCCAACCGTAAGGGATCTATTCCAAAGGTATGAGCGAGACTTCTTGCCTCGACTGGCAAAGACCGGTCAGCGCGATGCGCGGCGTTACTTCAAAGTGTGGATCATCCCACACATCGGCTTCAAAAGCGTGGCAGATGTGACCTTTGCGGATTGCGAACTCATCCATCGGCTCGCATCAAAGAGGACGCCCACCACCGCAAATCGTGTTCTGGCGACCCTGCGCCGCTGTCTCAACCTCGCTGTTCGCTGGGGATGGATAAAACGCAACCCGGCAATCGGCATAGAACTGAACTCTGAAAACCAGCGCGACCGATTCCTGAATTCCGTAGAGATTGATCGGTTGTTGAAGGCTTTGGATGAACATCCTCGCCGCGATTCAGCTGACGCGATTAAATTGATGCTTTTCACGGGATGTCGACGAAGCGAGGCGCTGAGCGCCCGTTGGGAGCAGTTCGACGCGGGCTTCAAAGTCTGGACGAAACCCGCATCCAACACAAAACAACGTCGGCGACACCGCGTGCCTCTCTCAAAGGCCGTTGCCATCCTGCTCAAGAAGCGACAATCCCAGTCATCAGACGCGGAAAGCCCCTTTGTCTTTCCATCCAGAACTGGCACGTCGCTGAAAGAAGTGAGGAGAACCTGGGCGCGAGTGTTGAAAGAAGCCGGCATCGAAGGCTTCAGACTTCATGACCTTCGCCATACATTTGCGAGCCTGGCTGTATCCAAGGGAAATAGTTTGCCTGTTATCGGCGCACTGCTCGGTCATACACAGACCCAAACGACCGCAAGATACGCCCACCTATACGATGCGCCTCTGTTGGAAGCGGCGGAGCAGGTCTCGCAGGCAATAACTGAGCGCACTCGGGACGCTGGGCCTCGAAGAAAGCCAATGCCTGTGCGAAAAACCCAGCGCCCCGCGAAGGTAAAGCTTCGCGCACCGAAAGCTAAAATACGCTAGTTTCTGAGGCCGAAGGCGGCATCGTAATATGCCTAAGAACTTCGCCACAAACGTCTGAATTAACGAAGGAAATGGTACGCCCAACAGGATTCGAACCTGTGACCTACTGATTAAAAGTCAGTTGCTCTACCGACTGAGCTATGGGCGCGCCGAAGCGTGCTAACTAGTCGACTGCGGGCGGCAGGTCAACGCGCTGCAACGCCCTAATTGCAGGTGAAATTACGCCACTATTCTGCCGACTTGCTGGTGTCTTGTCTGCGGCATGAAACAGGCCGCCTTTCTTGCCCTCTTTTCAGCGCCCTTGCTGCTGGCCTCGTGCGCGAGCAAGCCGGCTGGCCAGGCCGTGTCACAGACCCGTGCCGGCTTCACCGATGCCGCCCTTTCTCCGCTCGAAGATCTCAACCTGCGCAAGGACGAGGTGCCGGAGGTGCTCACGGCGATATCAAACCCCTACAAGGTCGACCACACGGCCTCCTGCGCCGACATCGCCTCGGAAATCGAGACACTGGATGCCGTATTGCCGCCAGACTGGGATGAGGTGACCGAGGAGGAGCAGGCGTCTCTGTCCGAGCTAGCGGCCGATACCGCTTCTGACGGCGTGCTCGGTGTGGTGGCCTCTGAGGCTCGTGGGCTTATCCCCTATCGCGGTTGGGTGCGCCGCCTCAGCGGTGCAAATAGTCATGAGAAGAAGCTGCGTGCCGCTTTCGACCGCGGCCGCGCGCGCCGGACCTACCTGAAAGCCATTGGCCGCACGAAGAATTGTGAGGGCATTGCCGCGCCTGTCTTCGATGAAGAGAAAGAGCCCCCGGTCGTCTATCGCGGCGACAGGCCTATAAAAACCAAAGCGGTTGACGCGCCATCTCCGGACACGCCGCCAATTACGACCGAGCCGCTTCCGCCGCCTGAACCTGAGGGCCCGGTCGATCTCAGGCGTCCTTCGGCGCCCGCGCAGAGGACTTCGTCGCCGCCCAACGCTGACTAAGTTCAGCGCGCAGCGCCTCAAACCGGTTCTCCTCTATGGCGAGACGGACCTCCGCCATCAAAGCCTGAAAGAAAGCGGTGTTGTGCCACGACAGGATCATCGAGCCGAGATACTCGCCCGACTTTATCAGGTGATGCAGATAAGCCTTTGAATAGTCCTGACTTGCTGGCGACGGGACGGCTTCATCAATTGGCGACGTGTCCTCGGCAAAGCGGGCATTCTTGAGGTTGATCGGCCCTTCCCACGTCCATGCCTGGCCATGCCGGCCGGCGCGGGTCGGCAGGACACAATCAAACATGTCGATGCCGCGGGCAACGCTTTCGACAAGGTCGATCGGCTTGCCCACACCCATCACATAGCGCGGCTTTTCACCCGGAAGGTACGGGACCGTCATATCGATGGTCGCGCACATCTGGTCGTGGCCCTCCCCTACAGCGAGCCCGCCCAGCGCGATGCCGCCAAACCCCTGAGACACGACACCTTTGGCCGACTTTTCTCGAAGGTCACGAAAGTTCGACCCCTGAACGATGCCGAACAGCGTCTGGCTGTCCCTCTCCCCAAAGGCTTCAAGGCTACGCGCGCCCCAATCGAGCGAGAGATCGAGAGAGCGCTCAGCCTCTTCATGTGTACACGGAAAGTCAGTGCATTCGTCGAGCTGCATGGAAATATCGGCGCCCAGAAGGTCGGCCTGGATCTCGATGCTGCGTGCCGGCGTCAGGCGATGCTCAGAGCCATCGATATGGCTCCTGAAGGTAACCCCGTCGGCGTCCATCTTGCGAAGCTGCGATAGCGACCAGACCTGAAAGCCGCCGCTATCGGTCAGCATCGGGCCTTTCCAGCCAGAGAATTTGTGCAGACCGCCAAGGCGCTTCACCCGCTCTGCGCCCGGGCGCAACATCAGATGGTAGGTATTGCCGAGGATGATATCGGCGCCGGCCTGCTCGACCTGGTCCATATACAGCGCCTTGACGGTTGCGGCCGTCCCGACCGGCATGAAGGCCGGTGTGCGGATATCCCCGCGCGGGGTCTTCAGGACGCCTGTGCGCGCCTTGCCCTCACGGGCTTTTATCTCAAACGGAAATGTCGCCATGGGCGGGGCTCTAGCGAATATCGCCCACAAGGCAAGCCCGAGCCTTCAGGGAAGCAACAGGCATGCATCGCCATAAGAGTAGAAGCGATACCCCTGCCTGATGGCGTGCGCATAGGCGGCCTGCATGATGTCGGTGCCCATCAGTGCGCAGACCAGCATGAAGAGAGAGCTTTCAGGCAGGTGGAAATTGGTCACCAGCGCATCTGTCGCCTGTAGTCTGTCGCCGGGTTTGAGAAAGATGTCGGTCGGCCCGAGCGTCGGTACGATTTTCCCGCCCTCGACGGAGCTTTCCAGCGTGCGCAGCGCTGTCGTGCCAACCGGAACGATCCGCCCGCCTCTTGCGCGCACCGCGTTCAGCTTTTCAGCCACTTCGGGGCTCACCCGCCGCCATTCTTCGTGTAGGCGCCCGCTCTCCAGCTGGCTCTCCTGCAGGGGGGAGAATGTCCCCAGACCGACATGCAGGCGCACCCACTCGCTCGCGATACCTGCAGCCGCGATTTCCTCGCGAAGGCGCGGCGTGAAATGCAAGCCCGCAGTCGGCGCAGCGACAGATTGCGCCTCGTCGCCAGCAAAGCTCGTCTGATATGTTTCGCGGTCTTTCGCATCAGCTGCCCGGCGCCGCGCAATATAAGGCGGCAGTGGCATCGCTCCGAAAGCGTCCAGCGCTTCGTCGAGCGCGGCCCCCGCCCTGTTGAAGACCAGCAGCAGGCCCGCGCCCTCGCCCTTTTCGCTGACGGTCGCCTCGAAGCCCTCGCCAAACAGGATGGTGTCACCCGGCTTCAGCCGCTTGCCCGGCCTGGCGAGCGCCCGCCATGTGTCCGGGCTAACGCGCTCAACCAGATTGGCATCGACGCTGACGTCCGCGCCCATCTCATCGCGCGCCGGGCGAACGCCCTTCAATGCGGCGGGAATGACGCGGGTGTCGTTGAAGACGAGCGTATCGCCAGCAAACAGATAGCGCGGCAGGTCTCGCACGCCTGCATCCTCCAGCCGGCCATCGCCGTGCACCACAAGCAGGCGCGCAGCATCCTGCGGCTCAACAGGCCGCAGGGCGATCAGCTCTTCTGGAAGCTCGAAAGCAAAGGCGGATAGGTCCACCCTGCCCTCCTATTCTGCAACGACCGCCGGTACGCGCATCACGTCGCAAATGTCCGTGTCGGTCTGGTCTGCTTCGGCGAGGCGTGCGGCCCATTCCTCGGTGTCGCTGCGCTGGACAAACACCTGTGGGCGCTCGCTCGCTGGCAGGTCGCTCACCATGTAAGCCCGCTGCAGCACGTCCGGGTTTGCGATCGGCACACCCGTGCCGGCTGGGCCGTGCTTGATCGCGCGGACGACGTCAAAACCGTCAACGACGCGCCCCCACGCGGTGTACTGCTTGTCCAGATGGTCAGCCTGGTGACGCATCAGGAAGAACTGGCTATTTGCGGAGTTAGGATCGCTCGTGCGGGCAGTCGACACGACGCCCGGACAGTGAGGGATCCAGCGCTCAACGGCTGCATCACCTGTCAGCTCAGCCAGAAACTGGGCTTGCGTCCCCATCGGGAAGCCCATGTAAAGGCCCTGTGTCGCTGAATCCATCGGGCCGATGACGTTCATTGGCATTTCGCCTGGATTGGCGCGGAAGACGAACTCGCCATTGATATTCGGCAGGCCAGAGCCTTCGCCATTCAGGGCCATGATGTCGCCGCCCTGCGCCATGAAGTCATCAATGACGCGGTGAAAGACGGTACCATCCCATTTGCCTTCGCTGGCAATGGTGCGGAACTGCTCGGCATGGGCTGGCGCCACCTGCGGCAACATTTCGATGATGATGCGGCCCTTGCTGGTCTCCATGACAATCAGGTTTTCAGCATCGGCTTCGCGCCAGGCATCTGGCGACGCCTCGACATCATCCATCGTGAAGACCGGCGGCTCAGGGGCTTCAGATGCACCCTGCGCACACGCGGTTGCGCCCGCCATGCCTGCAAGAACCAGCGTGCTTACCGCGAATGTCGAAAATCTCACTTATACTTCTCCAGAAGCTTGGCCCGCACGCTTGGCGTGACGAACGATGAAATATCGCCCCCGAATTTCGCAATTTCCTTCACGAGACGCGAAGCTACAGCCTGATGCTGAACATCCGCCATCAGGAAGACAGTTTCAATCTCGCGGTTCAGCTGCTCATTCATCGCCGTCATCTGGAATTCGTACTCGAAGTCAGAAACAGCCCGCAGCCCGCGAATGATGACATGCGCGCCGCATGCCTCTGCAAAGTGCATCAGCAGATTGTTAAAGGGACGGACTTCAATCTCGACGCCGCGCGGATTGTGCAGCTTGGCAGTCTCTTCCTCGACGATCGCCGTGCGTTCATCGAGAGAGAAAAGCGGCTTCTTGGCTTCGTTCACCGCGACGCCGACAATCAGCTTGTCGACCAGTTTCA
>DUBH01000016.1:0-24297 GCA_012960415.1 Henriciella sp.
GTAGCCGCGTCCGCCGTACTCGCAGTAGATCATGGGAAAGCGGTATCGGAGCATGCGATTGAGTCCAAAGGCATTGTGTTCGACTCGCACTCGATCGAGTTCTCCGTTGACGACGTACCAGGCCAATCGGCTGGCATTTTTCCAGTAGTAGGTGCAATAGTCGGTCATTCGTCCGGCGATGGGCACCACTGCGGCGAACCAATCCGGGTGACTCATCCCAATTTCAAACGCGGCATCGGCTCCTTGTCCGTGACCTGCGAGGTAGATTCGATCAGAGTCGATCCGGAATCGTCGTCGCGCATCGACGAGAGTCTGGTGGACCAGTTGGTGGAGTTTCGGACCGATTTGCAGGTCGATGGGGGTGCTTGCGGCCGGGTCGGTGGCTGCGGTGGCTGCGGTGTTGCGGGCAACTGCGGGCAGTTGTGGTGCGACGACGATGTAGCCACGTCGCCTGGCGGGTCGGGGTTTCCGGGTTGTCCCGGCCCACCAGTCGATGCTGGCTTGGGGCGATCCACCTCCGTCGTGGAGGACGACGAGTGTGGGATATTTGTGATTCGGGTTGTATTCGGGCGGCAGCAGCACGTGGTAACCGGGAGCCGACTGCGTGGGAACGATCCGCATGACGGCCCGCCCCTGCATCAGGCAGAGGATGACTGGTCGCAGACCCCGCGCAACGCGGCCTGCCCATGCGGCTCCGGCAAGAAGTACAAGCACTGCCACGGCTCACTCAGCCTGGCAGGCACGCAGCGCACCTAAGTCGCGCCCTGTCTCACAGCGCACACGAACAATGAAAAAGGCCGCCCCTAATGGAGCGGCCTTTGTCTTATGGATAAGGTCAGTTTGCGCCTTATGGCGTGCCGTCCTTGCGGCTCCACTTTTCAAGCTGTTTGGCGAACCATTCGCGGCCGCCCCAGCCAAAGCCGATGCCACACGCAATGGCGAGGCCGATCGCAGCGCCCATGACGAGCATCTCGGCAACGTTCAGCACGAACTCGCCGCCCGTTGGGTCCAGCTCCATGCGGGAAATACCGAGGATGGTCGCCAGGATGATGATGGCCCATTTCATGACCTTCGCGACCGTATCGCTCTCACCGTCACCCGAGGACGCCATGGCACCGCTTACGATGCGGGCGATGACGACGCCGGCAAAGATGATGATCGCGCCAAAGACGATCGATGCGGCCAGATCAAGCACCGTGTAGGTGGCATTGGTCAGAACATCGAACTCGAGCGCGCGCATCGCCTGGACAAGGCCCAGAAGCACGATGAAGAACAGTGCGGCCTTCGCGATCACGTTCGAGGCCGTGAGGCCCTTGTCTGCACCCTTCAGGATGCCAAGCTCAGCCACTGCGCTGTCGACACCAAAGTTCGGCAGCGTGCGCAGGATGAGATTGTGCACGAAGCGGCCGATGATGACGAAGACGGTCAACAGGATCGCAGCAATCAGAATGTTCGGAATCGCGCCAATGATTTCGGTCAGCATTTCAGTCGCTGGCTGCGAAATCGCTTCGATTGCCAGCACATCGAATGCGGCAATCGCACCCAGAATGCCGACAATTGCGGCAAGCACGGTCGCCGTGACGCCGGAGATATTGACCGGTCCATCGGCAAGCCCAAGCCGCGCAGGCACAGGATCAGCAAAGACGAAGACAGCCTTCACAGTCTTCTGAACCACGTTGGCGACGATCATGAAGACGATGAAGATCAGGATCGCGCCAAAGATATTCGGCAGATAGTTGAGCACGTCGCTCAGCATGCCGTTCAGCGGTTGAACGATCTGCGTCAGCTCCAGCCGGGTCAGCGCCTGGATGACACCAATCAGCATGATGATCCAGAAGGCGGCGATGCCGAGACTGTCGCCCAGCGACTTGGTCGCCTTGCCTTCCGGGTCAGCCTGACCCTTGCCAAAGCCGGTCTTGTTGACCGCCGTTGAGATTGCCCATTTGAAAAGAAGGCCAATGATATAGGCCCCGATCAGGATAAGCAGGGCAAAGAGCACTTTCGGCCCGTAGTCCTGCACCTGAGTAACTGTGTTATTCCAGAATTCTTCCATGTTCAGCCCTTTCGCGTTTTACGAATGCCAACCCCGATGAAGAGTTGTGGCATGCGCCTTCAACTAGGGCTGAGGGCTTCAGTTCCAAATTCAGCGTCTGGTTTCTCGCCGAGCGTGTAGGAGACATGGTGCTTCAGCGCTTCGGTGACCTGCCCCGCATCGCCCATCAGCGAATAGGTCGGGATTGGCTTGCCGAGGGTCAGCTCAAAGCTGGCGCGCTTCTTGTTGAGGAGTTCGTGGAACAGGGTGATGTCGCGCAGCTCGCCATTGATCTGGCTGAGCCGGTAGAAGAGTTTTGAGTTCTCGGCTTTGACATTGAGCGGCACGATGGGCGCGCCCTGCTTGCGGGCAAGGCTCACCACGGTCGGAAACCAGGCCTGTTCCGTCAGCATGCCGTCTATCTTCTTGGCGAGCTTGCCAGAGGGAAAGATAACCACGCACTTTTCCGCCTCGAAAGCCTCTGAGGCGCGTTTGAGCGTTTCGCGCGTTTTGGCGGGGCTACGCTTGTCGGCGACCCACTCGATCGGGATAATTGCATCCTGGAAGCGCGGATTGACCCGGATCGCATCTGCATTTGCAAAGAACACCACATCCTTGCGGCGCTGGATCAGGGCATCCCAAACCGCGACGCCATCAGCCAGGCCCGTTGGATGGTTCGCTGCCACGACACAACGGCCGCGTTCCGGCAGTCGGTCTAGGTGATGGACGTCCAGCTGAACGTCGAGCTCACTTGCGAGATAGTCAAACGAATCGCGGCCGTTCAACGTCATGAGCTTGTCGGCCATTTCGCGCGCGCGGGCATAGCCCAGCATCTTGTAGAGCACCCGGCGCGTTAACGGCCATGACCAGTGCGACACGAAGCTCGGACAGCGTTCGGCGATCAGCGTATCGACGATATGTTGATCGCTTTCCTCAATATTGCTGAGGAAAGCTGAACCTTTTTCTGCTTCATTTACAGTGGCATCCGGCATTTTAGGTCCCTTACTGCCTCGCTTAGTACGCTGAATCCCTTACCAGCACTGAGTCTATCATAGAATTTCGTCCGCATGCGATCTTCTCGTGCGGTAACCAGATTGATGAAGCCGTAAACACTTCGGCAAGGTTCGCTTTACCAAGCAGAAACGCATGGATGTCAAAGTGCCTCGCATTGAGGGAGAACGCAGCGTTCAGCGCCATACGCGTTCGGCACACAGGGTAGAGCTTTATGAAAGTATTGTGGATCGAGGATCACGAGCCGGTGCGCGACATGCTGGCTGTGGCTGCAGACAAGGCAGCCCGGGCACGCGTTCAGGTGGATCTCGTTCTCGCCCACACTCTCATGGAAGCAGAACGCCGGCTGCGCCTTGAGCGCTTTGACCTCGTCATCACTGAGCTGACCCTGCCTGACAGCTATGATGGCGACATGACAATTGCCCGTCTCGCCAATATGGGCTCTCACCGTATCGCTGTGGCGTCTGCCAATCCTGATCGCGACACGATCGTGGAAACCGCGCTTCGCTGTGGTTGCAACATTGCGAAGGCCCCGATCTTCAAGGCCAGCATGCCTTATAATCGCTTCATCCAGCGCCCGGAGGCTATGCTTGATTTCTTCTTCGAGCAGATGCCCGCCCCGGACAGCAAAGCGACCGGGCGCATCGTCGCTGCCTGATCGTATTGGGCCTTTCCGCCCACTCACTCGGTTAATTTCAAGACTGAATTTCGCTCTGCGCCTTCACCTGAATTTTCCAACTCACTTTTAAATTGAGTCAAAGCCAAACCGTTAGAGCGATCCGATCATCTGCAGCCTTAGAAAGAGGAACCGATGCAGAGCCAGGCCGACCGTGCCGAACCAGAACGCAAGCCTGACAGGGAGTCCAGCTGGTCTTTCGCCCGTCTGCGCGACAGTCAGATTCAGCAGCTGCTCGTCCTCTTCTGCGCGAGCGCGATCCTACTCACCATGGCTTTCGTCATCATCTCCATGGCGCTGGCAGGAGGTTATCCTCTCGGTGTCATGGCAATTGTGGACGGCGCGACGGCTCTTGGCCTGGTCACGGCGATAATCCTGGCGCTTCGGCGAAAATCTCCCAGGCTTCAGATCCTTCTGGTCTGTATGAGCATCCCCGCCAATCTGTTCGCTGAAATCCTGCTCCAGGGCGCTGGTGCATGGCCAGCACTTCTCCTCATTGGTCTCAGCCCGTTCATGCTAGGTCTGCTCGCCCCAATATGGCTGACATCGCTCTACACGGCGGGGCTCATTGGTTTTTACAGTTTATACCTCGCCGGTTTGCCGGGCGAGGCCGTCACTTTTGCCGGACATGAGGAAACTTATCTCACCGCGATAGCGCTGAGCGTCATCGCCTCTGGTAGCGCGCTCGCTGCGATTCTTCCCAAGAAAGTCACAGGCGCCGCCTTTGCCTCACTCGACAAGGCCGCCAGGCAGGAAAGCGCACTGAAGAAGCGCTATGCCGATTACGCAACGCTTGCTTCAGACTGGCACCTCGAAATCGACGAGTTCGGCATCGTGACCGACTTTCTCGGACCCGGTCATGCCGCTGGCTGCAACTGGCGAACGCTTTTCTATGACTGGGAAGAGCAGGCTCACGTCTTCAATGAAGCACTCAAAACCCGGGCGCCTTACGAAAATATCCGGGCGAATATGCGGGTCGGTACACTCTCGCGGCGGGTCGAAGTTACGGGACAGCCGATCTCTCATCCCGATGGCGGGTTTGCCGGCTACCGTGTCATCGCGCGCGACATCACTGACAAGGCAGAAGCCGAAGAGAAGCTGAAAGTCCTCGCCATGTGCGATAGACTGACCGGCCTCAAGAACCGGCATGCCTTCAATGAGGCCGTCGAGGCCCGCCTGTCCCAGACAGATGGGCAGGAAACAGCCGTCATCTGTATCGATCTCGACAACTTCAAAAACCTCAACGACCGGCAGGGTCATGAGTGCGGGGATGCTGCGCTCGCCGAGCTTGGCCGGCGCTTCCGCGAGTTCGAAGAAGCCATCCCCGGCCTCGAAGTCTTCCGGCTGGGCGGGGATGAGTTCTGCGCCCTTCTGAGTACGCAGTGGGATCCCCAGCGGATCCACTGGCTGGCTGAGCAGTTCGCGGAAGCTGTCTCCCGCCCGATTCCTGTCGACAACCGCCTTATCGACATGGCTGCGTCCATCGGGGCTGCATGCACCGGGCCTAACAAGACTCTTGCAAATGCGCTGGAGCGCGCCGACGCCGCTGTCTACGAGGCCAAATCCCTTGGCGGCGGACAATGCATCCTCTGCACCGGTGAGATTGAAGTGCGGCTGGAGCGGCGCCTCGCCATCCGGCGCGATCTTGCTGCTGCCATCGCGAATGGCGACATCCGGATGCGCTACCAGCCAATCTTTGAGGTTCGCAGCGGCGCGCTGAGCGGCGTCGAAGCGCTCGCACGCTGGAACCACCCGGTGTACGGCGCGATCGCCCCGGACGAGTTTATCACGATCGCCGAGAGCAGCCGCTCGATCGTGTCGCTTGGCCAGTACACACTGCGCCGCTCATGCATCGAAGCGCTCGACTGGATGAAAAGGCACGGCGCGTCGATCCAGCTCAATGTGAACATCTCCCCGATGGAGATTACGAGCGACGGGTTCATCGACTCCCTACTTTCCATCCTCACTGAAACCGGCTTTCCGGCAGAGCTGCTGGAACTGGAGATCACCGAGCGCGGCATGTTCGAGGATGTCGAAGTGTCTCGCTCCCGGCTGAACACGATCCGCGAACACGGCGTCGGTATCTCGCTTGATGACTTCGGCACGGGCTACTCATCGCTCAGCCGACTGGAGTCGCTGCCGATCGACCGGATCAAGGTCGATCGGTCCTTCCTGACCCAGGCCGTCGAAAGCCAGCGCGCGCAGAAGCTTCTTGCTCTTATGTCTGGCATTGGCGGCATCATGGATGTCGAAATCGTCGCTGAAGGCATAGAAACCGAAGACCAGCTACGCCTTGTCCGGCTGGCCGGGTTCTCCAAGGTGCAGGGTTACCTTCTCGGCCGCCCCGCCCCCATCGAAGACCTCGACGCTAGCAATCTACAAGCCAAGCAGCACGCACCGGAATTGCGTCAGAGCGCCTGAGACAATGCCCGCTCACAGAGCGCGGCGCTTTTTCCGGTTCTTTTCCGGCGCGCCATACGATAGGCGTCCAGCATGGACCAGCTTTCCATCTTTCCCGCCACGCTGATATTGATCGCGATCAACGTCCTCGTCAGCATCTATGGCTGGCTGAACCAGCAATTCCTGCTGAAGAACCTCTTTGACGTGGGCGCGATCCGCGAGAAGCGTGAATATCACCGCATCGTCACCTCGGGCTTCCTGCATGGCGGCGTATTTCACCTGCTCATCAACATGTTCGTCCTCTTCCAGTTCGGACGATACATTGAGTACCAGCTGGGCACGCCCGCTTTTGTCTTTGTCTATTTCGCCGCGCTTCTGGGCGGTAACCTCTGGGCGCTGCTGGAGAACTTCCGCTCGCCGGATTACCGCGCTCTCGGCGCATCGGGGGCGACGTCAGGCATTATCCTGTCCTTCTGCCTGTTCCAGCCCTTTGCGATGCTGCTTTTCTTTATCATTCCGATGCCGGCGATCGTCTTCGGCATCCTCTTCATCGTGATCAGCGTCATCCTCGCCCAGCGCGAAAACCGCATCATCGGCCACGAAGCCCATATTGGCGGGGCAATTTTTGGTCTGATCGCCACTATCGTCATCTCGCCCCAGTCCCTGTCGATTTTCTCCCAGCAGGTGGCGGGCGTCCTTGGAGGGGGCTGACCATATGGGTGTCGAACAGGCCTACCAGGCCCGCGTGGATGCCGGGCAGCTGAACGAAGACAGTGCCCAGCGCGAGGCTGCCCGCAAGCTCGACAGCGTGCTGGAACGCCTCAGCGAGGCAAAGCCTGCCGGACTGTTCCGCAAGGAAACAAAGGTGAAGGGTCTTTACCTCTGGGGCGGCGTCGGGCGCGGCAAGTCCATGCTGATGGACCTCTTCCATGACCTCTCGCCCGTAAAGGCCAAGCGCGTCCACTTCCATGAGTTCATGGGCCGGGTCCATGATGAGATGAATGCCTGGCGCGAAATGAGCGAGGCAGACCGCAAGCGCGCCGACCACCGCGTCAAAGGCGCTGGCAGCGATCCCATTCCGCCAGTCGCCAAACTCATCGCCTCAGAAGCCAAGCTGCTCTGTTTCGATGAGTTTCAGGTGACGCAGATCGCTGACGCGATGATCCTTGGCCGCCTGTTCGAGAACTTGTTCGAAGAGCGCGTGACTGTCGTCGCCACATCCAATCGTCACCCGGATGATCTCTACAAAAACGGCCTTAACCGCCAGCTCTTCATCCCCTTCATCCAGCGCATCAAGGATGAATGCGATATCTTCGAACTGGTGGCCGAACGCGATTACCGGCTCGAACGCCTGACTGAAGCGCCCGTCTGGCATGTCTCCGATGACGCGGCCAAACGCGAGAAGCTGCTCGACGAAGCGTTCGACCGCCTGACGCTCGGTGCGCGGCCTAATTCCTGCGTCCTGCATGTCAAAGGCCGCCAGCTTCAGGTCAGCCGCGAAGCCGCCGGTGTCGCCCGCTTTTCATTTCCTGAGCTCTGTGCCCGCCCACTTGGTGCGCGCGACTATCTCGCCATCGCCTCGACTTTCCACACAGTCCTTCTGGATGACATCCCGCTCCTGTCGAAGGAAAAGCGCAATGAAGCGGCCCGTTTCGTGGCCCTGATCGATGCGCTCTATGAGGCGCGCGTCAAACTCGTGGCGACTGCCGAGGCCGAACCCGAAGCACTCTATCCAGAAGGCGACGGCAGTTTCGAGTTTGAACGCGCCGCAAGCCGTCTCTTCGAAATGCGTTCCCGCGATTATCTCGCGCTCGAACACCGCACACCGCCGCGCGCCGAGAACCTCGAAACCGAGAAACAGGCATAAAAAAATCCCCGCACGTGGCGGGGATTTTCTGAACTTGTCTGTTCGAGAGCTGGCTTAGACGCCGAAGCCCTTGAACTTGTCCTTGAAGCGCGACACGCGGCCGCCGCGGTCCAGCTGCTGGTTGCCGCCGGTCCATGCCGGGTGCGAGCTGGAGTCGATGTCCAGCGTCAGGCGGTCGCCCTCTTTGCCATAGGTCGAACGGGTCTGGTACTCCGTCCCGTCGGTCATGACGACGGTGATGAAGTGATAATCGGGATGGCCTTCGGCTTTCATCGTCTCTAGTCCTCGCGTCAGCGGCCATCCTGCGCGGATTGGCCTCTGTGAAATTCGGAAAGCGGGGTCTTAGTAGATTGAGGCCCAGCCCGCAAGGGGCCTGGTGCCAAGGAAGGTGCAAGAGATGAGCGAGGCAACAAGCCAGATCAGCGACGACCGCCGCGAAACGCTGCCCGACCAGGGCGGCGCTGACCGGCCAAAGGCCCGGAGTGTCAAGCCGCTGGCCCTGCTCTGGCCCTATGTGCGCAAGCATCTGACGCTCGTTTTCGTCGCGCTTTTCTTCCTCGTCGTGTCCACCGTGGCCGCGCTGTCCATCCCATGGCTGTTCGGGCGCGCGGTCGATGCGGGCGCAGGCGGCGCAAATGGTGCCGCCCTTCTCGACACGATCGACCAATATTTCCTCTACGTCCTGCTCGCCGCTGTCCTGATGGGCATATTGAGCGCGCTGCGCTTCTATTTCGTCTCGCGCTTTGGTGAGCGCGTTGCCGCAGACCTTCGCACCGACCTTTATGCCAAGCTGCTGAGCCTAGGCCCGCGCTTTCACGCCGGTATGCGCTCTGGCGAAAGCGTGTCGCGCCTGACCGCAGACGTCACCCTGATCGAACAATTCCTCGGTTCGTCAGCCTCACTGGCGACCCGCACCATCCTCTCCACGACGGGCGCCATCGCCATGATGCTCGTCACCAACTGGAAGCTTGGCGGCACGCTTCTTCTGATGATCCCGCTCGCCATGCTTCCTGTCATGATCATTGGCCGCATCATACGCGGCGCCTCAAACAAGGCCCAGTCACGCCTTGCTGATGCAGGCGCGCAGGCCTCAGAGGCGCTCGACGCGATCGAGCTGGTACAGGCCTATGGGCAGGAGAAGCGCCGCGAGAAGAGCTTCGCCGAGGCCGCTGAAGCTGTCTTCCAGGCCGCACTGAAACGCATCACCGCCCGCGCCTTCATGATCCTGGCCGTCTCCATCATGCTGCTGGGCGGGATGGTTGGCATCCTCTGGCTTGGCGCCCGCGCTGTCGCGACCGGCCAGATGTCACCGGGTGAGCTGACGCAGATGATCCTCTACGCCTTCTATGCAGGCTCTGGCTTCGGTATGCTGGCAGAGGTCTGGGGTGAGGTCATGCGTGCAGCCGGCGCCAGCGACCGCGCCAGTGAAATCCTTGGTGAGACACCGGAAATCCTGCCCCCGCAGACCGCCCTGCCCATCGCTTCATCTGTCCAGGGCCATCTCATCTTCGACGCAGTGGACTTTTCCTATGGCACAGAAGACGCGCCCGCCCTCAAGGGCTTCAGCCTCGATGTCCAGCCGGGCGAGTTCGTCGCGCTTGTCGGCCCGTCCGGCGCCGGCAAGTCGACCGTCTTCCGCCTTGCCCTTCGCCTGTTCGACCCCAAATCGGGCCATATCACTGTGGATGGCGTCGAAGCCCCGGACACAGACCCCGCCATCTGGCGCAGCCAGTTCGCCTATGCCCCGCAGGAGTCGGCGCTCTTCACCGGCACAGCCCGCGAGAACATCGCCTTTGGCGCGCAGGGCGGCACGGCCCCTGACGACGAGCTGATCGACGCGGCCCGCATGGCTGAAGCCTGGCGTTTCCTCGAAGATCGCGGCGGCCTCGATGCAGACCTTGGCCAGAAAGGCCGCAGCCTCTCAGGCGGCCAGCGCCAGCGCGTCGCCCTCGCCCGTGCGCTCGTCCGCCGCGCGCCGATCCTGCTGCTGGATGAGGCGACCTCTGCCCTCGACAGTGAAAGCGAAGGTCTCGTCCAGAAAGCCATTGCGGCCGCTGCTGAAGGGCGCACGACGCTCGTCATCGCGCACAGGCTCTCGACCATCCGGCGCGCCGACAGGATCATTGTCATGGAAGATGGCCGCATCGTCGAACAGGGCAGCCACGATGCGCTCGTTAAAAAAGGCGGGCTGTATGCCCGCCTCGCTGAAATGCAATTTGCCGCCGAAGCCGCAGAATAAGCGGCGAGATCAGCCGCCCATAAAGGCCTTTGCCTTGCGCAGCCGCTCGCGCAGCTTTGGCATGAGCGGCTCATTGGTGGCGAGGATGTTGCCCGTCTCCAGCACGTCGCCGCCATCAATCTCTTCGACATAGCCGCCAGCTTCGCGCACCAGCACGATTCCGGCTGCGATGTCCCAGGGCTTGAGGCCCCGTTCCCAGAACCCATCGAACCGGCCTGCCGCGACCCAGGCGAGGTCCAGCGCTGCGGAGCCATTGCGGCGAAGACCCGCCGTCACTGGCGTCAGCGAGCCGAGCTCACCTGCAAACAGGCGGTGCGCATCCGCGCCGCGTCCAACCCATGGAGAGCCCATGGCAAGCACGGCCTCTTCAGTGTTCTTGCGCGCCGCCACGATCAGCTTGCGCTGGTCGAGCCACGCACCGCGGCCCGTCTCTGCCCAGAAGATTTCATTCTTGGCGACGTCATAGACCACACCGGCCAGCAGCTTTCCTTCGCGCTCCAGGCCAATCGACACCGCATAGTGCGGCTGGCCGTGCAGGAAGTTCAGCGTGCCATCCAGCGGGTCGACAATGAAGCGGTTCGACTTGTCCGATCCCTCAACCACGCCGCGCTCTTCCATCAGGAAGCCATAGCCCGGGCGAGCCTTTGTCAGGCTGTCATAGATGATCTGCTCGGCGCGGTGGTCGGCATTGGAAACGAAATCGGCAGGGCCCTTCTTGGACACCTGCAGGTTTTCGACTTCCCCGAAGTCGCGCGCAAGCGAGCGGCCCGCAGCACGGGCTGCGGCAATCATCACGGTTCCGACGGGAGAGGGTTTGGACATTCAGTAAGCCTGTTTAGTCAGCGCGTCTGAGATAGGTGGAATCTTCGGTCTGAACGACGATGCGCTCACCCTGACCAACGAATGGCGGGACCAGGACGCGGATGCCGTTCTCGCAGGTCGCCGGCTTGAAGCTGTTAGCGGCCGTCTGGCCTTTCACGACCGGCTCGGTCTCTTCAATCGTCAGGATGACCTGATCTGGCAGCGAAATACCGATCGGCTTGTCTTCGTAGAATTCGATGACAACGACCATCTCGCTCTGAAGAAAGGCTTCCTGCTCACCGATGAAGTCCTTCTGGATCTCGATCTGCTCGAAGGTTTCCTGATCCATGAAGGCGTGCGCCTCACCGGCATCATAGAGATACTGATAGTCTTTCTGCTCGAGACGGATCTTCTCGACTGTCTCAGAAGAGCGGAAACGCTCGTTCAGCTTGGATCCATTGATCAGGTTGCGCAGTTCGACCTGGTTGAAAGCGCCGCCCTTGCCGGGCTTCACTGCATTGGTCTTGACCGCGCGCCAGACGCTGCCCTGGTGTTCGATGACATTGCCCGGCTTGATTTCATTGCCATTGATCTTGGCCATGCGCGAATTTCCTGTAAGTCGACGATGGGCGCGAGGTAGCCGCGAGAGCCGTCATGGTCAAGCTGACAAGGGCCGCTCCACTGGACACGAACGCCTGTCTCTGCTTGTTTCCGCCGCCTCAAACATGCCTTACGGATGTCTCTCATGAACTGGTTGTCAAATTTCCTGAGCTTTGAAAAGCCGCTGGGTGAACTGCTCACCCGCCTGCTCTTCTACCTGTTCATCATCTTCATCCTGTGGCGCGGTGTGGAGACGCTTGTCTTCTATCTCACCTATTTCGGTGAGAATTTCGGCATGGCCCTCTGGGGCATTCTGAAGACCCCTGTCATCGTCATCGTCCAGCTACTGATGCTGCGCGTCTTCACCGAGGCGGTCCTGGCCGTCCTGCGCCTCGACAAGTCGCACGAAGAGTAAACTCACCGGCTCCTAAAACTCGGCCGCCGCCTTATCCAGTGCGGCATTGAACGCACGAACCGCTGCGGCAGGCCCATCCGTATGCGCCCAGACGCCTGCGCTCACTGCCAGGAAATCAGCGCCCGCCAGTGACAATGCCTTCGCGCGCTCTGGCGTGATCCCGCCAATCGCGACGCAAGGCAGCTCCATCACGGCCTGCCACCAGGTCAGGAGATCCGTATCCGCAGGCACTGTGTCGGCCTTGGTCTCGCTCGGGAAGAAAGCACCGAAAGCGACATAGTCCGCGCCCTGCTCGCCCGCCTCCATGGCGACATGGCGTGAATCCTTCGCGGTGGCACCAATGATCGGTTGCTTGCCGAGACGCTTGCGCGCCTCTTTTACCTGCATGTCGAGATGACCCAGATGCACCCCGTCTGCGCCAACCCGTGCGCAGACATCGACACTGTCATTGATGATCAGCGCGACATCATTGGCGCGGCACACTGGCAGCAGCGCGCGCGCAAGGGCTTCAGTCGCGGCCTCATCCACCATGCCGTCCGGCTTGATCCGCACCTGCAGGCAGGCGACATCGCCGCCCTCCAGTGCGCCTTCAAACGTTTTCACAAAAGCGTCCACGTCCGGAACGCTGGAGGGTGTGATGAGGTAAAGGCGCGTGCGCTCGCGTTTGATATCGGTCATGGCCGCCTAGGTAGCGCCTTCGCCGCCCCACGCAAAGCCTGCCTAGCTGAAGTCAGGCGTGAAGCGGATATTGTCCTTCTCCAGACCCTTCAGGACGACGTCGAGGCCGCCCGACTTGATCATCCATTCAAGACGGTGGTCTCGGTATTCACGTTTGAACAGCCCCGCTTCGACCGCGCCGCTGACATCCTGCATGCCGGAAATGCTGTCGACCGCTTCCTGCGCCGACGTCGAGACGCTTGACCGGCCCATCGCCCGTTTGTGCCAGGCTTCGAGCTTGCTGCCCTTTGGCGGGGTAAAGCCCGACCCGGCAGACCCGTTGATATACGGCACGACAGAAAGATCGCCCCAGCCAAAATTGTCGCCATTGAACCAGTCGCGGTCGCCCAGCTCCCGCTCCAGCCAGGCATGAAGCCCGGCGATCTGCTCGCCCGCGCGCGCCATGATCCGGTCTTTCAGTTCACCGGTCGCGCGCTTGAAATTGTTGAGCTCACCAAGGCCCCAGTTGATCGGCTCATAATGGCAGTCCATCACATCCTCGATGAGGCGGACGCGGGCGCGGTCGAGCGGCGACGCCGGCAGCATGGGCGGGGTCGGCCACTTGTCCTCGATATATTCGAGGATGATCGTGGAATCGAAGATCGCCGCATCGCCGTCGCGAAGGAAAGGCACCTCGCCGCGCGGATTGCCTGTCATGAAATCGTCTGGTGTTGATCCCGTCCCGATGCCGGCCGGCAGTCGGGTCTCAAACTCTATGTCCTTTTCCCGCAGAGAGATTTTCACTTTCTGGGCATAGGGCGAGAGCGGGTGTTCGTAGACGATAAGCATGTGCGGCGGCCTCCAATCATTGTGTTGCGCACAATGGACCGGCGCTGGCCCCGCGGAAGGCAAGCGCCAATTCGAGGCACAGCAAAAGAAAAAGGCGCCACCTTGCGGTAGCGCCTTTCAATTCAGATAGCGTCCGCCGCCTAGCCGGCGCGCGAGGCCTCACAGATATTGTCGATGGAGTCGCCGAGCTTCGCATTGAAGTCCTCGTCCGACTGCGCAATCGACAGGCCTTCGGTAAGTGCACGCGAAAAGCTTGCGATCATGCCGGTATTCTTCGAAAGGCGGTCACACGCCTCTTCGCGGGAATAGCCGCCCGACAGCGCGACAACGCGCATGACTTTCGGGTGGTCGACCAACGGCTTGTAGAGGTTGGTCTCTTCCGGAAGCGTTAGCTTCAGCATCACTTCCTCACCCTCTGGCAGCTTACCCAGCTCATTGGTGATCTCTTCGAGAAGGATCTGTTCGGCTTCTGCCTTGTCAGCGATAGTAATCGTGACTTCCGGCTCGATGATCGGCACAAGACCGTGGCCGAGGATCTGCTTGCCGACTTCGAACTGCTGCTGCACCACGGCGGCAATGCCGTCACGGTTCGCGGCGTTGATGACAGAACGCATCTTGGTGCCGAAGATGCCCTTGTTCACGGCGCGCTTCAGAAGCTCGTCGAGACCCGGCATCGGTTTCATGACCTGCACGCCGTCTTTCTCGTCGGCGAGGCCCTTGTCGACCTTCAGGAAGGGAACGACGCTGCAGTCTTCCCAGAGATACTGAGCCGTTGGTTTGCCTTCGATCTCGCCGTCCATCGTCTTTTCGAAGAGGATGGCACCCATCACCTTGTCGCCATTGAAGGCTGGCGCGGTGATGATGCGAGCACGCATGTCGTGGACGAGCGCAAACATCTCGTCATCATTGGTGTAGGCGCTTTCTTCGACGCCATAGAGACGCAGCGCCTTCGGCGTGGAGCCTCCCGACTGGTCCAGTGCTGCGATAAAGCCGTCCTTCGTGGCGGCCTGTTTTCTCATCTCTGCGTTCGGCATTTGGTGCGGTCCTCTTCCCCGTCGTGCAATCTTGTCAGTTCTAGCTTGTCTTGAGCGCCTCGACGCCCGGCAGCGGCTTGCCTTCCATCCATTCCAGGAAGGCCCCGCCAGCGGTCGAGACGAAGGTGAAATCGTCGGCAACGCCAGCATGATTGAGCGCGGCAACCGTATCGCCGCCGCCTGCGACCGCGATCAGGTCACCATCGCGGCAACGGCTCGCGGCAGCCCGTGCGGCTTCGACTGTCGCCTTGTCGAACGGTGTCGTCTCGAATGCGCCGAGCGGACCGTTCCAGACCAGCGTCTTGGCCGCATCCATAGCGATCGCAAGAATGCCGACCGATTGCGGCCCGGCATCGAGGATCATCTCATTGTCAGCGACTTCCGCCGTCGAGCAGATGCGATGGTCGGCGTTCGCGGCGAACTCCTTTGCCACGACGACATCCTGCGGCAGGATGATGTCGCATCCGGCAGCGGCAGCATTCTTCTCGATCTCGCGGCACGTATCGGTGAGGTCATGCTCACAGAGCGACTTGCCGACCGAATGGCCGCGTGCCGCAAGGAAGGTGTTCGCCATACCGCCGCCGATGGCCAGCGCATCCACCTTTGAGACGAGGTTCTTCAGAAGGTCGATCTTGGAAGAGACCTTGGCCCCGCCGACAACGGCCAGCACCGGACGCTCAGGGCTGCCAAGCGCAGCTTCCAGCGCATCGAGCTCGCGCTCCATCGACTTGCCCGCATAGGCAGGCAGACGCTGCGCCAGTCCTTCAGTGGAGACGTGCGCGCGGTGCGCAGCAGAGAAGGCATCGTTGACATAGATGTCGCCAAGCTTGGCCATTTCATCGGCCAGCGCGTCGTCATTCTTGGTCTCACCCGGCTTGAAGCGGGTGTTTTCCAGAAGCACGACACCGCCTTGCTGGATGGATGCAAGCGCATTGGTTGCCGCCTCACCCACGCAATCGCTGGCAAACGCCACAGGCGCACTCAGCACAGCCCCAAAGGCTTCGGCAACAGGCTTGAGGCTCAACTCAGGCTTCACCTCACCCTTCGGGCGGCCAAAATGCGCCAGCAACGCGACCTTCGCCCCCTTGTTCATGAGGTACTGAACGGTCGGCAGGGCTGCGCGCAGCCGCGTATCGTCAGTCACCTCACCGGCATCGTTGACCGGCACATTGAAATCGACGCGGACAAGCGCCGTTTTCAGGGCCAGGTCTTCGACATCCTCGATCCGTCTGAAGTCGGACATGGGGACGCTCCTTGGTCTGGTCGCTAGACTAGAGGAATTTCGACATCGCGATGGCGGTATCGCTCATGCGGGTCGAGAAACCCCATTCATTGTCATACCAGGACAGCACGGAGACGAGGTTTCCGTCCATAACCTTGGTCTGGTCCATGTGGAAAACAGACGAGTGCGGGTTGTGGTTGAAGTCGATCGAGACGTTCGGCGCGTCGGTATAGCCGAGAACGCCTTTCAGCGGGCCGTCAGCGGCCTTGCGGATCGCGTCATTGATCTCTTCGACCGTCGTGTCGCGCTTGGCGAGGAATTTCAGGTCAACGACCGAGACGTTCGGGGTCGGCACGCGCATCGCGAAGCCGTCGAGCTTGCCGTTCAGTTCCGGCAGGACGAGGCCGACAGCCTTTGCTGCGCCGGTCGAGGTAGGGATCATCGACATCGCAGCCGCGCGGCCACGATAGAGGTCCTTGTGCATCGCATCCAGCGTCGGCTGGTCACCGGTATAGGAGTGGATCGTGGTCATGATCCCCTTGTCGATACCGATCGTGTCGTTCAGCACTTTGGCGACCGGCGACAGGCAGTTGGTCGTGCACGATGCGTTGGAGACGATGAGATCGTCCTTGGTCAGCGTGTCATGGTTCACGCCGTAAACGATGGTCTTGTCAGCACCCGTGGCAGGCGCCGAGACGAGCACGCGCTTCGCGCCAGCTTCAAGGTGAAGGGCAGCCTTCTCCTTGGCGGTGAAGATGCCGGTACATTCCATGGCGATATCGACGCCATTTTCTTTGTGCGGCAGGTCTTTCGGGTCGCGGATCGCCGTCACTTTGAAGGACTGGCCGCCAACCTTGATCGTGTCGCCATCGACAGAGACGTCCATCGGCAGCGTGCCGTGAATGGAGTCGTATTTCAGAAGGTGCGCATTGGTTTCGACAGGCCCCAGATCATTGATCGAGACGATCTCGATATCGTCACGTCCATGCTCGAGGATCGAACGCAGTACATTCCGGCCAATCCGGCCAAATCCGTTGATGGCTACACGAACTGCCATATTGTCTTCTCCATTCCGGTAAAACTCAAAGGCTGAAAGCCCATAACTCTTGACGCCGGGGTTTAGCTGTCTCCATCGGCGGCGTCCAGCATGACACAGCCCAGAACCGTCGATCTGACGCACAGAAATGCAGGAAAAACGGCTGTTTACGCATCGTCAGCGGATCTGAAGCCCCAAGGCGGGGCGCAGATTGGTCCTCGCGCCACGCATGGCGAACCCGCGTCAATGTCCTTCGAATCGACTAGCCGCGAGGCTCTGCGCCGCCATCGCCCGTCTCGAACAGGCTGATGCCTTCACCCCGCAGCAGGCGGACAACCATATAGGCGAGCAGGCCAACCGGCCCGAACAGGAAGCTCGCAATCATGCAGGGCGCGGCGATGACGTGCGGGATGTTCCGGCGCGGCGCATCGCGCCCGATCCAGGCGCCGACGAAGAGGTCAAAGACAAGGTAATGCGTCCAGCCAACGATCACCCCGTTCGGATGGTCGAACAGCGCCGAGATCGCCGCGATGGAGCCCATGCCGACACCTTCTGCCGACTGGCCAAAGAACATCGAGGCAAGAAGGCAGACCGTATAGAGCGCGCCATAGGCCAGCGGATAGATGCCCGAATGCACGACCAGCTCAGTCGTGCGCCAGCGCGGCGCAAACAGGAGCAGCAGCCACGCAGGTACCACCACTGCATTGATCAGCACATAAAGCAGGTTCCAGTCCATCATTCGCCTCCCTCAACCCAGGCCGGGGAAGGTCTAGATGAATTCTGGTGCCGGCTCCAGCCTTGGCGCGCGATCAGTTGACCAGCGCGTGGGCCATCTCTGCGACGGCGTCAGGCGTGATGCCGAAACGCTCATAGAGGTCCTGGTACGGCGCGCTCGCACCGAAGCTGTCCATGCCGACAAAGCCGCCGCGAAGACCAATCCAGCGGTCCCAGCCGAAACGGACGCCTGCCTCCACGACGATACGCGGCAGATCCTCGCCCAGCGTCTCTTCCTGATAGGCTGGCGCCTGCTCTGCGAAGAGCTCCACGCATGGCATCGACACGACGCGGGCACTGATACCGTTGGAGCGCAGCATCTCCTGCGCCGCGACAGCGATCTCAACCTCGGAGCCGGTCGCGATCAGCACGACCTGCTCATTGCCCTCACCGGACGAAAGGACATAGCCGCCCTTGGCCGAGAGGTTCTCGTCCGTATGCGCCTTGCGCACGCTGGCCACGGTCTGACGGGTCAGCGCGATGGTCGACGGGCCGTCTGTCTTCTTCAGTGCCAGTTCCCAGCACTCGGCGGTTTCGACGCCATCTGCCGGGCGGAAAACGTGCATGTTCGGCATCGCCCGAAGGCTGGCAACATGCTCGACCGGCTGGTGCGTCGGGCCGTCTTCGCCAAGACCGATCGAGTCGTGCGTCATCACATGGATGACCCGTTCACCCATCAGCGCGCCAAGGCGGATAGCCGCGCGCGAATAGTCCGCAAAGACAAGGAAGGTGCCAGAATAAGGGATGATGCCCTTGTGCAGCGCCATGCCGTTCATCGCCGCCGCCATGCCATGCTCGCGCACGCCATAGTGGATGTAACGCCCGGCCCAGTTGTCGGGAGTCATTGGCTCCTGGCACTTGGCCTTGGTATTGTTCGAGCCGGAAAGGTCAGCAGAGCCGCCAACCATTTCAGGGATGGACACGGCCAGCTTCTCCAGCACGGCGCCGGACCATTTGCGGGTCGCGTCATCCTTGTCGCTATCGACCACGTCCCGCTTGTGTTCGCGGATGACGGCTTCAATGTCGCCGAGCTCACCGCGCATCGCTGCATCGAACGCGGCCTTGTGGGCAGAGCCTTCATGGCGCTTTTTCCATTCGCCATGCTGGCTTGCGGCATGCGCGCCTTCGCGCTTCCAGGCGTCAGCAATATCGTCCGGCACCACGAACGGCTCATGGTCCCAGCCAATATTCTTGCGGATGCCTGCAATCTCTTCGGCGCCGTACGGGCCGCCATGGGCCTTGCCCGTGCCCGCAATGGTCGGCGCGCCATAGCCGATGATGGTCTTGCAGGCGATCATGACGGGCTTGTCCTGATCCTGCGCCCAGCTGAGGGCCTCGTGGATTTCTTCGGTGTTGTGCCCGTCGATCCGCTTGGTGACCCAGCCTGCTGCTTCAAAGCGCGCGCACTGATCGGTGGAGTCGGAAAGGTCGGTGCCGCCATCGATGGTGACCGCATTATCGTCGAACAGCACGATCAGCTTGTTCAGCTTCATGTGCCCGGCCAGCGTGATCGCTTCTTGGCTGACGCCTTCCATGAGGCAGCCATCGCCCGCAACGACCCAGGTCTTGTGATCGACCAGCTCATCGCCAAAGCGCGCATTGAGGTGGCGCTCGGCCATCGCCATGCCGACAGCGGTCGCAATGCCCTGGCCAAGCGGGCCCGTCGTCGTCTCGACGCCCGGGGTCACGAAGTTCTCAGGATGGCCCGGCGTCTTTGCGCCCAGCTGGCGGAAATTGCGAATGTCGTCGCGGCTGACGCTGTCATAACCCGTCAGGTGTAGCAGCGAGTAGATCAGCATGGAGCCGTGGCCCGCCGACAGGACGAAACGGTCGCGGTCCGGCCAGTACGGGTCCGCAGGATCATGCTTCAGATAGCGTGTCCAGAGGATGGTCGCGACGTCTGCCATCCCGAGAGGAAGACCGACATGGCCTGACTTTGCCTGCTCCACAGCATCCATGGAGAGCGCACGAATGGCATTTGCCATATCCTTGTGTTCAACCGCCATAAGTCACCCTGTTACGTTTCGCTTCGCTTTGGACTCTGCCCGGCTTGGCTGTCAACCAGCTTGGCACTTGGGGCTGCATCCTGCTATCGGATTCGTGATGGATAAATTCAATTCGGCAACGCAAGAGCTCGAAAACGCGCTCACGCACCTTGAAGAGGCGCTCGAAGGCCTGTTCGAGAAAGCGGGCGACCCGGCTGTTGCACGCCGCGAACTCTCGGCCATGATTGCCGATCGCGCGCGCCTCGCCGAAGAGCTGGACCAGTCCATCGCCCGTCAGAAGGAACTTCAGGCTCTGGCAGACGAGGCTTCCGCTGCGCTCGGCTCAGCGATCGAGGAAGTCCGCGCTGCCCTCAAACGTGAACAGGATGTGTGATGGCCAAGGCTGATATCGTCATTCGCGGCAAGCAATATTCCGTCGCCTGCGCCCCCGGCCAGGAAGCAAGACTGACCGATCTTGCCAGCGACCTCGACACCCGCATCGGCGAAATTGCCGACGCGCTTGGCGACATGGGTGCAGAAAAACTCCTCCTGATCGCCGCGCTCGCCCTTCTTGATGAGCTCGACGACGCCCAGCGCAATCTTGCAACGTCTGGTGGGTCAGACCGCGCCGCCGCAGCGATTGGCGATGCGGCTGCCCGCATCCGCGCCCTGACCGAACGCATTGAGGCGGGTCAGTGACGCCCCAGAAAGACCTCAGCGTCCTCATCCCCTTTTACAACGAAGCTGGAAACGCCGCGCCGCTCATCGAAGAGATCAAGGGCGCGCTCGACGGTATCGATTATGAGATCGTCTGCGTGAATGACTGCTCCGACGACACCACCGGCGAGGAGCTTGAAGCCGCCCGCCTCACCATGCCCGACCGGATTATCGTCCGCACCCATGTCCAGCGCGCGGGCAAGTCGGCTGCGCTGATGACCGGGCTGCGGGAAGTGTCTGGCCGCTGGACGCAGCTACTCGATGGCGACGGCCAGAACGATATCGCCGACACGCGCCGCCTCTGGGACGCGATCGTCGCGCCTGGCGGCACCGGCAGGCTCGGCCTCATCGCGGGCAAGCGTAACAGCCGCAATGATAGCGGCTTCAAATGGCTCCAGTCGCGCGTTGCCAACGGCGTGCGCCGCTTCCTGTTGCGCGACGACGCGACTGATACAGGCTGTGGCTGGAAGCTCATGCGCACCGACGCCTTCAGGGAGCTTCCCTATTTTGCCTCCATGCACCGTTTCCTGCCAGCGCTGTTCAAGCGCGCAGGCTGGGAGGTCTGCGAAGAACTCGTCAATGACCGTCGCCGCTGGCACGGCAGCTCCAAATACGGCTTTCTCGGACGCCTCGGCGCTGGCATCGCCGATCTGATCGGCATGTTCTGGCTGGTGCGGCGTGGCAAACCGGGCATCGCCGCCGAATGGAATGACCCGCGCGCCAAGGATCAATAAAGGCCCCGCTGCCGCAGACACCTGCGAAGGCAGGTGTCCATGGATGACCTTCCCCGCCAAACTCGAACGGCTGAAAGTGCGCTCTGGATGCCTGCCCCTCATCCCGAGCTTGTCGAGGGACGCAGGCATCGCCGGGTCGATGAGCTAAAAATGCTCCGCCAAAACTATCCAAGAGACGCGAAGAAATCTTCGTAAAGAAACGCCGCTTCTTCTTCCAGAAAACCCGTCTCGATCTCGATACCGGCCGCATCAATCGCCGCCTTGCCGCCCGCCCCTTTCGGATGGCGGTCCATGACCGACACGACCACGCGGGAGACCCCAGCCTCGATCAGCCTGTTCGAGCAGGACGCCTCACCTGTTGAGCGCTCGCGGCAGGGCTCCAGCGTGACATAGGCCGTCGTGCCGGGCGGCAGTTTGCCCTGGAACTGAGAGAGCGCCAGCTGCTCGGCATGCGGACGCCCGCCATCGCCGGTAGCGCCCTCAGAAAGGCGGCGCCCATCTGCGCTCATCAGGACGCAGCCGACCGACGGATTGGCCCCCGTACGGCCATGCTGGGCGCGGGCAATCTCGATTGCCCGGCGCATTGCATCCTCGTCGCGAACCGTCATCGTTCAGGGAAGGGCCGGAAGGTCGGTCGCACGCGACCCGTCGAGATAGCGTGCTGCGGTTGGTTGCAGCCCATCACCCAGCTCGATCAGGAGCGGATTGCCCGTCGGGATCTCGACGCCGGTAATCTTGTCGTCCTCGACCTGGAAGAGGTGCTTCACCAGCGCGCGCAGCGAATTGCCGTGCGCAGCGATCACGACGTCCGCGCCATTGCGAAGGCGCGCCGCAATCGTCTCATGCCAGTAAGGCAGCACGCGCTCCAGCGTCAGCTTGAGGCTTTCCGTCGCCGGGATATCGATGCCGTGATAGCGCGGGTCCTTGGACATGTCATAGGCGCTACCTTCTTCCATTGGCGGCGGCGGCACGTCATAGAAGCGGCGCCAGACATGGACCTGGTCTTCGCCATGCTTCTCAGCGGTCTCTTTCTTGTCGAGGCCCGTCAGCCCGCCATAGTGGCGCTCATTAAGGCGCCAGTGTTTTTCCACCGGCAGCCAGACACGGTCCATCTCGGTCAGCGCGATCCAGAGCGTGCGGATGGCACGGGTCTGAAGGCTGGTGAACCCCTGGGTGGGCGCAAATCCCGCATCCTTCAGAAGGCTGCCAGCATGCTTGGCCTCAGCTTCGCCCTTGGCCGTAAGGTCGGCATCCCACCAGCCTGTGAAGCGGTTCTCCAGATTCCACTGGCTCTGGCCATGCCGGACGAGGGCGAGTTTAGGCATGTTGCGTCTCCTGGCTGCGCGCTGCGTTCTGTTTGTCCTGCGGGGTTTAAGCTCAGACCCCGGTCACACGCAACAGCTCGCAGAAGGCGAGCACGACGTGATAGCCGGTCGAGGCTGGCATTTCGTCGGCGCCGACCTGTCCATCGGCATGGTAGCAATCGATCCATCCGCCCTCAGGCGTCAGATACTCGTCCATCAGGACGTCGAAACACTCGACCGCGCGCGCCTCGCAATGCTCGTCCGCACCAAGCTCCATCATCGCAAGGTGGGCTTTGAGCGCCTCTGTCTGCATCCAGGTCCGGCGCGACCCATCAACGATCCGGCCCTCTCGGGTCGCCTTGGCGAACACACGGCCGTCTGCATCCAGTGTCCGCAGGCCGATATCATAGAGCTTGCTCATGGCCGGATTGAGATCCGTATGCGCCGCATCCGCATGCGATTTCAGCAGCCAGACCCATTCGAACTGGTGGCCGGGCTCAATGAAGCGAAGCCCAGGGTCGCTCTCTTCGGACCAGTCCGGCCCGAACGTCTCACCCAGGGTCCCCGTCACCTGATGCAGCATCTTCTCATCGAGAAGCCGCACAAGCGCGCTCGCCCGCTCCAGATGATCGCGCCGCTCATCGCTCTCATAAAGCGCCAGATTGGCCTCTAGCAGATGCATGTGCGGGTTCTGCAGGCGCCGGTCACCCTTCGGCAGGCTCTCGGCATAACCGCCATGCGTCACATCTTCGAGCTTTGCCTCGACATTGGCGATCAGCTGGCGGGCATGCTCCGCCGCGCTTTCATGCCCCTGCATCGCGGCATGCGCATAGGCAAACAGCACAAACGCCGTGTCATAGAGGTCTGCGGTATCGTCGATGAGACCGGCGCCATCTGCACTGATGCACCGGCCGATCAGCCCATCGGCGCGCACGCTCGGCCCTGATAGCGCATCAACGCCATAACCGATCAGCCTGTCAGCCCGGTCGGCGTCCCAGCCAAGGCGCTTGGCCGCGGCGAACATATAGGTCTGGCGCGCCTGCACCCGCACGCGCATGCGCTCAGTCTCCAGTGGACGGTGCGTGATATCGAGCTTTTCGCGGAAAAGATTGTTGGGAAGCACGCCTTCGCGGCTCCAGAGCGGGAAGCAGCTGTCCAGCATCCAGTCTCGCGCTTCACGTGCGCGCCGGCTCAATGCGGTAGATGTCATCAGATAAAGCTCCGTGCGGACCAGGCCATCGCTTCGCAAGTTTGGTGCCTGCTTGCTATCAACTGGCCAAGATGTTTTCCAGCGTCTAGACACCATAAAAGTCCGAAGCCGCAGCCGGGATACCTTAGCCTTACAATGACTGACCGTATTTTCTTCCCGAGCGCCCTGCTCGTCGCCATCCTCATGGTCGCGATTGCGGTCCTCCCCGGCATGAATGCCGTGCCAACCGGTCCGGTCAGTGGCGGCAATACAGACTATCGGCGGATTGAGGTCAGCGGCACCCAGCTCAATCGCTTCGTAGCGGGCGGCGACGTCGATATCTCAGTCGAACGTGTCGATGGCGCCCCGGCCCTGCGAATCGAAGTGGAAGCAGGCACACTCGCAGACGACCCAATGCGCGGCCCGCACTTCGTCCTGGACCGTGACCTTGAGACGGTTTTCGCAGGCCGCGAAATACAGGTGACTGTCCGCGCCCGCGCAGCTGACCGCTTTGGCGCTGAACAGATGCGCGTCAATTATTCGGTTGGCGCCGCCATCGAGTCCGGCTGGCAGACCTTCACCATGACGCGCGAATTCACGGACAACTCTTTTATCTGGACCCCGCCGCCGCGCGCAGAGGGCACCGATGCGGGCTATGACTATCTCGGCATCCGCCCCGTCGCCCCCGAAAAGCAGCGCGCCATCTACGTCCAGTCGGTTACCTTCCAGCCAATGGACTAGGCGGAGGTGCCAGT
>DUBH01000016.1:24307-37152 GCA_012960415.1 Henriciella sp.
CACCCCCTGCCAGCTCTCGCACTTCTTCTTGTCGCCGCAGGCCTTGGCGCCTGCCAGACGACCAGCCGCACAATTGTGCCCGACACAGACGGCCGGGTCGTGACGCTGGAAGCGAACACGCCTGTCGAGGGCGCCCGAATTGCGCCTAGCGCCTCAGAAGGCATGACGACCAGTGGTGCCAATGGAAGCTTCTCCCTGCCAGCCGTGATTGTTGAAGAACGAAGCGTACCGCTTCCAGTCTCAGGCGTTTACCGGGCTTCGGCCGTGCTCCGCGCTGATGCAGACGGGCTTTACGGATTTGCCCCGGTCGACTTCGTCAATCCAGACACGCACGCGACCAGCGCCGTTACCCTCGCGCTTATTGCACCCGATGCCCCCTACCCGGCAGACAGCATCCCGCCTGAATGCGATGCGCCGGATGAGGCGATCTACCTCCTCCGCGTCTTCGCCGCGTCCTCACATCAGGGCCTGAAAGCTGCCTTCGCTGCAGACAGCGAATATGCCTTCGCCTTTAACCAATGGGCTGACCGGGTTCTTGTGCGCCAGCTTGGAGGCACCTGCGACCTGCCGATGGCCCAGCGCCTGCAGTGGATCGAGGACATTGACGCCTTCACTGAGACCATTGCCTCCGACTAGGCAAACCCGCGCTGCAATCCTTACCCGCAAAGCGCGTTTCGTTAAGGATACGGTGACCCTCGCCGTGGCATGGCATTATCGACATGCGCCATTCATTCATCCGCCTTGCCTTTATTCCGCTCGCAGGCCTGCTCCTGGCCGCCGCGCCGCGTGAGTATAGCCGCGAGGAGCTCAGCGCACTCGAAGCCCAGCGCCAGTCCGCCATCCGCCAGCTCGAAGCCTTGGAGAAGGCCGAGTCCGAGAGCGGACAGGACGTCACCAGCCTTGAACGCCAGCTTATCTCTGCCGCGTTGGAGAGCCGCCGTCGTGAGGAACAAGCCGCCGCCTCCGAAATCAAGCTGATAGACCTTCGCACACGCCTCGGCTCGGCCCGCGACGCGCTGGTCGAGAGCACCGACAATCTCGAAGAGATCATGGCCAACCTCGCCATTTCAGGCAGGCACCGCCCGCCTGCCCTCATCGCCGCGCCCAAGGAAGCGAACGCCGCGATCCGCGCTGCCATTGTGATGGGAGGGGTCGCTCCGCAGATCAATGAACAGACCGACCGCCTCGCGAGCGAGATCGCTGAACTGAAATCGCTGGAGCAGTCCGTGCTCGAAGAGCAGGATCGCCTCGCCGCAGCAGAAGAACGCCTCTCTGCCAAACAGGCCGAGATCGAAACGCTGGTCGCCCGAAAGCGCGCCCAGTATGAAAATGTCTCCAGTGAAGCCGAAGCCCTGCGCGCCCGCGTGCGCCAGATTGGCGGCGAAGCGGAAACCCTGCGCGACCTTCTCGCCGCGCTCGAAAGCCAGGCCCCTCGTGCGCCGGCCATCAAGCCGCGCGCGCAAATCCAGCTTGCCGCCTCGCGCACCTCAACGCCTGACAGGGCCACCGACGCGCCGCGCAATCCGGCCCGCAGCCCGGCTGTCGCCAATCTCAGACCGCTTGGCCGTGAGGCGCTAGGCGGCCTGATGCAACCGGTTGCCGGCCTTGTCTCACGTAATTGGGGTGATGACCTTCCCGGCGGGGAAACCGCCAAGGGTCTCTACATCCAGCCGCGCGCCAATTCCGACATCGTCGCCCCGATCGACGGGACAATTGAGTATGCGGACGAATTCAGAAGCTACGGTAAGCTCTTGATCATTTCGACAAGTGATGGATACCATATTGTTCTGAGCGGAATGGGCCGTATTTACGGTACCCCGGGACAGACGGTACGCGCCGGTGAGCCAGTTGGACGCATGTCCGAACGTGCAAATCCGCCGCCTGAGCTCTATCTAGAAGTCAGGCGGAATGGCGTACCGATGAATCCGGCACGCTGGATGCAGGGCGGATAAGCCGTCACAGGAGATGATGACCATGAGAGCAATGCTGACGGGGGCTGCAATCGGTGTCGTAATGGGCGGGGTCGCCGTAGGCGTCTCAGCCGTTGCATGGCCGGATCCTGGCACAAGCAGCAGCCGGGCGGAAACCTACCGACAGCTTGATCTCTTTGCCGAAGTACTGGCCCGCGCCCGCGCCGACTACGTCACTGAAATCGACGAAGCCGAAGCGATGGAAGCGGCCATTAACGGCATGCTCGGCTCGCTCGACCCGCACTCATCCTATCTGTCCGCTGAAGACTTTTCCGCCATGCAGGTTCAGGCCTCCGGCGAATATGGCGGCCTCGGCATCGAAGTTCAGATGGAAGATGGCTTCGTGAAGGTGATCACGCCGATGGACGATTCCCCGGCCTCGCGCGCAGGCCTGCAGAGCGGCGACCTGCTCACCGCCATCAATGGCAAGCCGATTGTCGGTCTCAATATCGATGACGCCGTCGAAGACATGCGCGGGCCTCCAGGCACCGAGATCATCGTCAGCGTGATGCGCGAGGGGGAAGACCCATTCGACGTCACCATGGAACGTGAAGTCATCCGTCCGAAATCCGTCGACTGGAAGACAGTGGACGAAGACGTGGCCTATATCCGCATCTCTACCTTCAATGAGCGCACGACCGATCTTCTCGAAGATGCGTTCGAGGGCGTGGCCGATGAGCTTGGCAACCGCCCGGCTGGCATCATCCTCGATCTGCGCAACAATGGCGGCGGCCTTCTCGATCAGGCCATCTCTGTCTCCGACAAATTCCTGTCGGGCGGCGAAGTGGTCTCTACCATCGGACGCCGTCCGAGCGACATTGCCCGCTACAATGCCCGCTCCGGTGAGGTTTTCCAGAACGTGCCGATTGTCGTGCTGATCAATAATGGCACCGCATCCGCCTCTGAAATCGTCGCGGGCGCCCTGCAGGACCGTGGCCGCGCTACCGTTCTCGGTATGACCAGCTTCGGCAAGGGCTCGGTCCAGACCGTCATCCCGCTTGGCAGTGACCGCGGCGCAATCCGTCTCACCACATCTCGCTATTACACCCCGTCCGGCCGCTCCATTCAGGCAACCGGGATCGTACCTGACATGGAAGTCGCACAGGCCCGTGTCTCCGAAGAAGAGCTGGCCCGTATCCGCCGCTTCTCCGAAGCCGATCTGCCGAATGCGCTGACCAATGAGGACGGCGCCCAGCGTGAAATCCCTCACCTTCCAAAGGAGCAACCTCCTGAGGGTTATGAAGGCGAGGACTATCAGCTCGACCGTGCCCTCGAAGTCCTTCGCGGCGGCCAGATGAGCGCGACGGAAACACAGCAGGCCGGTTAACGGAAATTTGCGTTGTCTTAACCGGTCGCTGGCAGGGTCTGCACTGACCCGCCAAACCAGCGACCGGAGAGACCATACATGGCCGCCAAGGCACCCCGTGAGCCATCGCCGCTGCGTAGCGCAATCAAGCATTCGGTTCTGAGCTTTGCGACTGTCGGTCTGGCGCTGACGGCTTTGGCCGGCGGCATCCATGTCTGGGGCAGCGACGATACCTCCAGCCCGGTCCGGCAGATTGCCCTCTTCGAGACCGAAGCGCCGACCATCACGCCCCCGCAACTGAAGACGCGGCTCGCCTCATCCAACGCACCCGCCAGACAGATCGCGGCCCCGGCCTTCAATGAAGAAGACAGCGCGCCACCTTTTGTTACCGACGCAATGATCGCCCGAGGTGAGGCTGGAGCGCCTGATCTTGGCGTTGACTATGTCGATGGCGTCTCACGCGTCGTCCGCGTTGCGGGGACCAATTCTGCCGACACGCCTGATGAGCGCCCGGCCGTCCGCATCAATGGCATCAGCGTCTCCTCTGGCCAGTCCTGGCAGGAATCGCGTAGCACGCTCGCGCTGCCACGCGCGCCTGTTGCCGCCGTATCTGAGCGCACGCCGGTCGGCACCCTGCCAAAGATTTCCGATGATGGCCGCACGCCCGCTGGCGTCTATGCCCGTCCCTTCGCCAACACTGAGGGGCGCCCAACCGTCTCCATCATTCTCGGCGGGCTCGGCATCAACCGCACCCATACCCGGTCAGCCATTGATGAACTTCCGCCGGAAGTCACCCTGTCCTTCGCGCCGGGCACACGCGACCTTCAGGGCTGGATCGATCAGGCCCGCGCCGCTGGCCACGAAGTGCTGCTGGAAGTCCCGCTTGAAGCCTATGAGCTTTCCTCAGGCCCTGCCCACCCTCAAAGCCTGACCACCACCATGCAGGAAGCGCAGATCGAGTCTCGCCTCAGCGCGCTCATGGCATCTGCCAGCGGCTATTTCGGCCTCACCAATTATCAGGGCGGCCGCTTCCTGCGCAGTCCGGAAAGCGTCACTCACCTTGCCCGCCTCACTGCGGCGCGCGGCCTTGCCTTCGTCGAGGATGGCAGCCTGCCCCGCTCTGCCATGGATACCGTCGCCACGGATGCGCCGCTCCGCTTCCGCCGCGCCAATTTCCCGATCGATACCCAGCCGCATGGCGGGGATATCCAGGAACGCCTGCTGGAGCTGGAAACGCTGGCGATCGACAAGGGCTCTGCCGTCGGCTCCGGCTTTGCCTATCCAGTCACGATCGACATCCTGAAATCCTGGACCGATAGCCTCTCAGCCAAGGGCATCGTGCTCGCCCCCGCATCGGCGGCGACGCACACACGGCCATCTGCTACGGCAGGCCGCGAAACTGCGTCCATCGACCAACAGGCGGGTGGGCAAGCAGACATGGACGCGGTAGATACGACTGGGTGACCATCCAGACACCTGATCCCTCGCTTTATCGCCCCAATGTCGGCCTCGTCCTGTTCTCGGCAACCGGCTACATCTTCCTTGGCCGCCGTATAAACGGGCGCGGCGCCTTTCAGTGGCAGATGCCACAGGGCGGCATCGACGAAGGCGAAACGGCGCACGACGCGGCCCTGCGAGAGCTCGAAGAAGAGATCGGCGTCTCCGACAAGCTCGTCGACGTGCTCGAGGAAACCTCTGACTGGCTCTTCTATGAATTTCCGGCCGAGGTGCGCCGCCGTATGCCCGGCGCCTTTATTGGCCAGCGCCAGAAATGGTTTGCCCTGCGCTTCAAGGGCTCTGACAGCGACATCCGCCTCGATCGTCACACACCAGAATTCGACGCTTGGCGCTGGGCCCGCCTCAGCGAAGCGCCCGCCGCCATCGTGCCGTTCAAACGGCCCGTCTATCAGGCAGTCGCTGAACGCTTCCGCCCTTGGGCAGGAGAGAATTTTGCGCTTGAGACAAAAGTAGGAGAAACGCCATGAGCCGGACGATACTGATGATTCACGGCGTCGGCTGCGGCGGCGAGGCCTGGGGCCCGATGCGCCGCGCCTTCGAAGCGGCTGGATGGCGCGTCGACGCCCCGACCCTGTTTGAAGACCAGCGCACCATCGACAACCCGCCTGATAGCCTGAAAGACCTCACCCTCACCGACTATATCGAGGCGATGTCGGCCAGGGCCCGTGAGATCGAGGCGGAGACAGGGGCGAAGCCTGTCGTCATGGGCCATTCCATGGGCGGCCTCATCGCGCAGAACCTCGCCGCGCGCGGCGACGCCTCTGCCGCCATCTTTCTCACGCCAGCCCAGACCCCGGACTGCCAGGTGCAGGATCTTCGCCTGATGATCACCTTCTGGAGCATCCTGAAGGCAGGCAAAAAGAACGTGCCGGAGAACAGCTACAAAGTCGGCAAGTTCGGATTCAAATGGGGCGTGATGAACGAGGTCCCGAAGAGCCGGCATGATGAGATCTATGCGCAGGCCCGCTTTGATTCAGGCAAGGTCTACCGGGACCTCACAGAGCCCTCCCCGATCGACGAAAAGAGCGTCACCATCCCGACGCTGACCATCGGCGCAGCCAAGGACCGCGCAACCCCGATCAAGGCCGTCCGCCGCGTCGGCCAGAAGTATAAGGGCGCAGGCGTTCCGGGTGACTATATCGAGTATACCCAGCATGCTCACTGGATTGTCGATGAACCGGGCACCGACAAGGTCGTCGCCGACATGCTTGAATGGCTGGACAAAAAGCTGCCTCAACAGGCGCCTGCCGCTGAGCCTCAGCCTGTCATGTGATCAGTCGAGGGCGCCAATAAACGGCAGCCCGCGATAGAGCCCCTTATCATCCATGCCATAGCCGACGAGGAATCTCTCCGGCGCTTCAAACGCATGGTAATCGACATTATCCGCCCCGCCGGGCGCTGACGGCTTGCGCGCAAGCGCCACCGTAATCACCTCGCGCGCGCCCTTGGTCATCAAATGCTGGCGCGCAAAGGCGAGCGTCCGGCCCGTATCGAACACATCATCGATCAGCAGGACGCCGCGCCCCGTAACAGGGCGCGTAATATCCGCGCGCACATTTACCCGGCCAGAGCTTTCGCGCGCATCACGGTAGCTTTCCAGCCACAGCGCATCCAGCATGGGGTGGATATGACGCCGCGCCAGCGCTTTCATCAGATCGCTCGTAAATGGCGTCGCACCGATCAGGATATTGATCGCGGTCCAGTCGCCCTGAAGCCGGGGCGCCAGCGCTTCGGCCAGCCGGTCGACCATGGCCATAAGCTCGTCCTCATTCAGGACGACATCGATGTCTCGGATATTCTGGCTCATGGGTTTCCGCTTTGGTCGGGTGTGACGTGTGCCTGCTCGCTTTCAAGCCCAACCTCACCCTCATCGACAAGGCCGAGTTCCAGCTGGAAAGCTTCAAATGGCGGGTTCTCTATCCGTTTGGAAAAGCCTGCCGTCTCTCCCGCGGCGATCTCCCCCTGCGCGACCTGCGCATAATAGGTGGCGATATGAACGCCGCCATCATCGAGCAGGCGCACCTCGACGAGCGGCGCGCGCCGGGGGCGCTTGGTGAAGTTACGGACCTCGCCGCTGATCTCCAGAACGGGCAGCGTCCCATCGAGGAAACGCTCTGCATCCTCTGAGGCAAACTCGACGCCAAACCGGTTCACCTTCAGGCCAAGCGCGCTGAAGGCAGACGCGCTCTGCGGCCAGGCTTCCACCACCCGGCTGCGCATCAGGACAGCGCCGCCTATAATACCGACAAGAAAACAGGCCGCGACCGCCCAGGACACGATCGCCGCCATCCGGCTCGCCCGCGCTTTGCGGTCACGCACCCGCTTGCGATACGCCTCATGCGCGCCGCGCCCTGCAGCAGCTGCCTGACCCTCGCCCTGACCGACAAACCAGCTATGATCGCACGCGGCGCACTTCACCGTGCGCCCGGCCTCACCAATCGTGGAGTCGTGCGCGAAATACTGGGTCTCGCAGTTCGGACAGGTGAGAATCATGGCTTGGAGTTTCGCGCAATTCTCTGAAATAGTCGATTGGACCGCTGCGGATTCGAAAGGAAGCTGATGACCCAGGCGGGCGCGCCTCTTGCCAGTGAACCGGCTGTTGAGCTGAACGGTGTGAGCCTTCGCTACGACACGGCTGACGATATCCTCACCGATATCGATATCCGGCTGAAACCGGGCACGTTCACCTTCCTGACGGGCCCGTCAGGCGCAGGCAAATCATCTCTTCTGAAGCTTCTTTATCTCGCCCATGCGCCGACATCGGGCGAAGTGCGCCTGTTCGGCCAGCGCACCGCCGACATGTCCCGCAACCAGCTCTCGGCGCTTCGCCGCCGCATCGGTGTCGTCTTCCAGGACTTCCGCCTGCTCGACCATCTCACCGCCTTCGAGAATGTCGCCCTGCCCCTGCGTGTTAGCGGCGAGAAGCCTGAGGACTACCGCGACGAAGTCGTCGACCTTGTGCGCTGGGTCGGCCTTGGCGAACGCATGCACGCCTTTCCGCCGGCGCTTTCAGGCGGCGAGCAGCAGCGCCTCGCCATCGCCCGCGCGCTGATCAACAAGCCGGACATCCTCATCGCGGATGAACCGACCGGCAACGTTGATCCGGACATGGCGCGGCGCATCTTCCGTCTCTTCATTGAGCTCAATCGCCGCCTCAACACGACCGTCATCATCGCGACGCACGACATGCACATCATCCGTGAATTCAAGGCGCCGGTGCTTAAGCTGCAGGACGGGCTGCTCTTTGCAGACAGCTCATACGAGCAAGCATGAACATCAAGATGACCCCCCTCCTGCCCGAAAGTGATGCGCGCGAGGCGGCTCTCTTCTTCGTGGTCGCGGCCCTCTGCTTTCTTGCCGTGCTCGCGACGCTCGTGGCACGCGGCACCTATACAGCCGCCGAAGCGTGGACCGCGCAGGTCGAGGGCGAGATGACCGTCCTTGTCAGCGACACGGACAGGCGCGGCGCGGAGTCTGCCGCCACCCTTATTGAGGCCCTGCCGGGCGTAGAGCGCGCGCATGTCTTGACCGATGAGGAGCTCGATGAGCTCCTCTCCCCAAGTTTCGGGCCCGGAGGCATCCCGGATGGCATTCCCTTGCCACTCCTCATCGCTGTCGATGCCGAAGGCGACACCACGGCGCTCGCCGCCGAGATCGACACTACGCTCGCCGAAGCCGGCATCAATGGGCGCGCTGACACGCATTCGGCCTATGCCGCAGAGGTTCGAAAGGCTCTTGGCACACTGCGCATCGCCGCGATCGGCACAGTGCTCCTTCTCACCATGACCGCCATTTCCGTCATCGCTTTTGCGACCCACGCCGCCCTGCTGGCCCGCAAGGACATTGTCGATGTGCTGCATCTGGCAGGCGCAGAGGACCGCTTCATCGCCCGCCTGTTTGAGCGGCGCTTCTGGCTGCTGGGTCTTAAAGCCGGGGCGGCAGGGTCTGTCGCAGCCCTTGCCGTCACCGCCATCATCGTCTTCTCCGCGCAAAGCTCCAACGCGCCGAGTGAGCTATTGCCAAAGCTCTCGCTCGACCAGTGGGATCTTATGATCCTTGCCGTCTCGCCCATAGCGGGCGCGCTCGCGGCACGCATCGCTGCGCGGGTCACTGTTGGCCGCTCGCTGAGGAGTTCACTTTGAACGCTGTGCGCTCATTCCTGTTCGTTATCTGGCTCTATGGCGGCATGGCCGTGGTCGGCATTACCTGCCTGCCGACCCTGCTCCTGCCTCGCAAGTTCGCTATCGGCGCCATCCGCTTTTACGCCCAGTATATCCGCGTCGGCCTCCGCCTCCTCTGCGGCATCAAGGTTGAGCTGCGCGGACACCAGCATATCCCGCAGGGCCCCGTCCTCATTGCGGGCAAGCACCAGGCCATGCTGGACGTGTTCATCCCGTTCATTCTCTTCTCTGACCCGGCCATCATCCTGAAGCGCGAGCTGCTCTGGTATCCCGCGCTCGGCTGGTATGCGCTCAAGACGAAGATGATCCCGATCGACAGGGCGGGCACATCGAAGACGCTGAAAAAGATGCTGCGCGAGGCAAAGGCCCGCACCGAACAGGGCCGACAGGTCCTCATCTATCCGGAAGGCACCCGCCAGCCCGCCGGTGCAGCCCCCGACTACAAGTCCGCTGGCGTCACCGCGCTCTACAACCAGCTTGAGGTGCCAGTCGTCCCGCTCGCGACCAATTCCGGGCTTTGCTGGAAGCCGCGCGGCATGGTCCGCAAGCCTGGCCTTGTCGTCTACCAAGCCCTGCCCCCGATCCCGGCTGGTCTCAATCGCAAGGAGATGTTCGTCCGGCTGCAGAGCGAACTGGAAACCGCCTCAGATGCCCTTCTGGATGAAGGCTTGGCCGCACAGGGACGCACGCGGGCTGACCTGAACACATAAATAAGAGACGGCCGCACGGTGAGCGAACTCGAACCACACGGCCGTTTATAGCAGAAACCGAAGCGCGCCCTACGCCGACGCTTCTTCCTTTTTACGAAGATAGATCGAATTCTTCGGCTTGGAGAAGACGCGCTCCACCATCGGCTCAAAGAATTCCAGCGGCTCGCTCTGGTACTCAGGGTCGAACGCCTTCTGATCGTATTTGTGGCAGAACTCCGCGCAGCGCTGGAAGTGCGGATTATCCTTGAACTGGTCGCGCATATTCTTGTCGAGGCCGAGATGCTCGAAGAAGTAATAGCCCTGGAAGATGCCGTGATTGGCGACCATCCAGAGGTTTTCCTCTGACACAAAAGGCTTGAGGATCGCTGCGGCGACGTCCGGATGGTTCATGCTGCCCAGCGTATCGCCGATATCGTGCAGCAGCGCGCAGACGACGTATTCCTCATCGCGGCCATCGCGGTGGGCGCGCGTCGCGGTTTGCAGCGAATGCTCCAGCCGGTCGACCGGGAAGCCGCCAAAGTCGCCATCCAGAAGGCGAAGATGGTCGAGAACGCGCTTGGCGAGGCCCTTATTGAAGATGCGCGAATGCTCGGAGATGATCTCCCAGTCTTCCTTCGTGCCTTCCATCATTTCGCGAAACTGGGCCTGTCCGCCCGCGCCGTGTCCGTCTGCCATGCTGTCTCCTCCGTTTTCTTTTCGCCTGTCAGAATACGCGGATGAGCGAGGCCGGTCAAAGTTTTCCGGATGTCCGCCGCCGCCGCTCGCGGTGCAAAGCGTGTTGCGATACGCTGGCCTCAGTGCTGATCTGCGGAGCGCCCCATGTCGAAACCATCGCGAGAGACATTGCAGCAGGCTTGCGAAGAGCTCATGGCCTGCGATCCTGCCTTCGCCGCCGCCTTCGCGGTAACGGGCCTGCCAGACTGGCGCTACAGCCCACCCGGCTATCACACCATCGCCCGCATGATCGCTTTCCAGCAGATCACGACCAAGGCCGCCGCCACGATCTGGGGCCGCGTGGAAGCAGAACTTGGAGAGGTTACGCCCGCCTCGGTCCTCGACGCGAGCGAGGACACTCTGAGAGGCTGCGGCCTGTCTCGCCCCAAAATCGGCCACCTCAAATCCATCGCGACCGCCGTCGATACGGGCGCGCTCGACCTCACCCGCGTCTACCATGCAGAGATCGAAGCGGCCCGCGCTGAGCTTCTAGCCGTGAAGGGGATCGGCCCATGGACCGCTGATCTCTTTCTTCTCTATTGCGGCCGGCTCGATGCTTTTCCCATCGCGGATGTCGGCCTCATGGAGGCCTATCGCCTGCTCAGTGGCCATGAAGAACGCTACGCCCCAAAGGCCTTTACAGAGCTCGCCGAAGCCTGGCGGCCATGGCGCGGGGTCGCGGCCCATCTTCTCTGGGGCTGGATCAATGCAGAGCGCGCAAAAGCCTATTCAGCGAGCGGCGGCAATGATGCCTGATCTGCTGTCATGGCAACAGATCCGCGCCCGATTGCGCGAACACGCTGGTCAAAGCCGGAAAGTGTCATAAACTCGTATTAAGGAATCAGTAATGATCTCGATAAAACCGATGGAGGCGCGCGTTCACTGACATTCTCGTCAGCCGCACAGAGGGACAGGAAGGAGGCTGCAATGCCTGAAGTCCTGACTAATCCGCCAAATGGGCGGCCTGCTCTCGTTTTGAACGCCGATTTCAGGCCCCTTTCCTACTATCCGCTATCGCTCTGGCCCTGGCAGGACGTCGTCAAAGCCGTCTTCCTCGACCGTGTCGATATCATCGCCGAGTACGACACCGTCGTGCGCAGCCCGAGCTTCGAGATGCGCCTTCCTTCGGTCATTGCGCTTCGCGAATTCGTGCGACAGGACCGGTCGCCTGCCTTCACCCGCTTCAATGTCTTCCTGCGCGATGGTTTCCAGTGCGCCTATTGCGGCGCGCCTGATGAGCTGACCTTCGACCATGTCGTGCCGCGCTCACGCGGTGGGCGCACAAGCTGGACGAATATCGTCGCGGCCTGCTCGCCCTGTAATCTCAAAAAGGGCGGGCGGATGCCGATTGATGCCGGCATGGTCCCGCACCGAAAACCGGTGCGGCCGACGAATTACCAGCTGCAGGAGATCGGCAGGCGCTTCCCGCCAAACCACCTGCATGAGACCTGGATGGACTATCTCTACTGGGACGTCGAACTCGAGGCATAGGCCTCAGTCGCCGCACAAAAAAAAGCCCCGCAGCTTTTCGAACTGCGGGGCTGATTTCATGTCGGGGTCAGCGTCCTAGTACTTGGTGCTGTCCTTTTCGAGCTTGTCGATATCCTGCGCGGCGTCTTCACCGGCCTTCTCGATCTGCTCTTCTTCATATTCGGTCAGGCCATCGACATCCACGTCCGGGTTGGACACCTGATTGATGTCGCCATAGCGGGCAGCGGCATCTGCCTCATTCTCGGCTTCAGGACCGCCAACACCCATCTTGGTATCAGTCGTCGCTGCCACTTGGGCAGACTTCTCTTCATTCAGCTCCGCAAGCTCAGCATCATCGAGATCGGTTGATACTTCGGCGGTCTGCTTGGTCTCGTCATAGGTCTCGGCCGAACCGTACTGATCATTCATCTGCAGCTTTGCGGCCGCCTCATCATTGTACTCGGTCTCGGTTTCGACATCGACCTCAACATCCGCCCCGGGCGTTTCGATCTCTACGTCTGTACCGGCTTCAAGGTCAGAGTCCGCGATCGCGTCCTCTTCGCTCTCATAATATTCGCCGCCCATACCGTCGCCGTCCTTGAACGTGTCGTTCTCGAGCTCGGTATCACCGTCCCAGCTTGGCGTGGTCGCCGTGGGGGTTTCGGTATCAAGCGTCGTATCGGACGTCACATCGCCTTCAATCTGGACATCAGGGATATCCGTGGTGATCTCGGCTTCAGTCTGCGTTTCGATATCCGTATCGGCGACTTGCGCGATGGCGGGCGCGGTCATCAGGGCGATGGCGGCGGTAGCGGTCAGAAATGTGCGTTTCATGGCGTGTCCTTTCAGCGTTCTGCTTAGGCTGTACAAACGGCCGCGCCCGCCCCGCCGTTCCACCTGTCTCCTTAATTCGCGTTCAGGCTCTCCAGTCGCAGCTCGATAATCTTCATCTCGCGCAGTAACGTCAGATGGTTCA
>DUBH01000017.1:0-6731 GCA_012960415.1 Henriciella sp.
GCGTGTTGCGGGCGCGGGTGATGTCTGGTTTGCGCTTTCGCGGGTCATCCTGAGGCAGCGGCTTCTGCACCAGTTTTGAGGATGTGCCGGTCATCTCGATGACGAGCTCGGCCAGTTCCTTGATGGTGAACTCACCCGGATTGCCGAGATTGATAGGGCCAGTGACGCCGGTATCAGTGTTCATCAGGCCGATCAGCCCATCGACAAGGTCATCGACGAAGCAGAAGCTGCGGGTCTGGCTGCCATCGCCATAGATGGTGATGTCCTCACCACGCAGCGCCTGCATGATGAAATTGGAAACGACGCGCCCGTCATTCGGGTGCATGCGAGGGCCATAGGTGTTGAAAATCCGCGCGACCTTGATCTGCACGCCGTGCTGGCGGTGATAGTCAAAGCAAAGCGTTTCGGCGCAGCGCTTGCCTTCATCATAACAGGAGCGCGGGCCAATCGGGTTCACATTGCCCCAATAGCTTTCTTCCTGCGGATGGATTTCCGGATCGCCATAGACTTCGGAGGTGGAGGCCTGAAGGATCCTCGCCTTCGTGCGCTTGGCGAGGCCTAACATATTGATGGCGCCGTGGACCGACGTCTTCGTCGTCTGGACGGGGTCGAACTGGTAATGGATCGGGCTTGCCGGGCAGGCCATATTGTAGATCTGGTCGACTTCCACAAAAAGCGGGAAGGTCACATCATGGCGCATCAGCTCAAAGCGTGGATTGGCCATGAGGTGCGCGACATTGCTGCGCGTTCCCGTGAAAAAATTGTCGACACAGAGAACTTCAGCGCCCTGGTCGAGCAGGCGCTCGCACAGGAATGAGCCAATGAAACCGGCACCGCCGGTAACCATGATCCGGGGTGCCAGATGCATCAGGGACGTCCCACGCTGATATAGGTGAAGCCTCGTTTGGCCATGTCTTCAGGCGAATAGATATTGCGAAGGTCAACGACGATGTCGCTCTTCAGCGATGCCTTCACCCGGTCGAGATCGAGCGCGCGGAACTGGTCCCACTCGGTGATGATGACCATGGCGTCGGCGCCGTCGATGGCCGCATAGGCGCTTTCTGCATAGTCGAGGCCAGAGAGAAGCTTCTCTGCCTCATGCATGCTTTCGGGATCATAGGCGCGGACCGTCGCGCCCGCTTCGGTAAGTGCCGGAATGATATCGAGCGACGGGGCATCGCGCATATCGTCTGTGTTCGGTTTAAAGGCGAGGCCAAGGACGCCGATCGTCTTGCCCTTCACATCGCCGCCCATCGCCTTGATGACCTTGTCGGCCATGGCGCGTTTGCGGGCGGCATTGACCTCGACAACCGTGTCGACGATGCGCACCGGGCAGCCTGCATCATTAGCCGTCTTTGTCAGGGCGAGCGTGTCTTTCGGGAAGCAGGAGCCACCATAGCCGGGGCCCGCATTCAGGAACTTCCGGCCGATCCGGCCATCAAGACCGATACCGCGGGACACTTCCTGCACGTTTGCACCAACGGCCTCGCAGAGGTCCGCCATCTCGTTGATGAAGGTGATCTTCACAGCAAGGAAGGCGTTCGCGGCGTACTTGATCAGCTCAGACGTGCGACGGCTGGTGAACAGGATCGGCGTTTCATTGAGGAAGAGCGGGCGGTAAAGCTCTCGCATCACTTCGCGGGCGCGCTCACTGTCTGTGCCGACAACGACCCGGTCCGGGATCTTGAAGTCCTTGATGGCAGCGCCTTCGCGCAGGAATTCCGGGTTGGAGACGACAGCAAAGTCAGCATCAGGATTGGTCTCACGGATGATCGCCTCAACCTCATCGCCCGTGCCGACGGGAACAGTCGACTTGGTCACGACAACAGTAAAGCCGTCCATCAGCTCTGCGATTTCCTTGGCGGCGGCGTAGACATAAGAAAGGTCTGCATGACCATCGCCGCGACGGGACGGCGTGCCGACCGCGATGAAGACCGCATCCGCGCCGGCAATCGCATCCTTGGCTTCTGTGGTGAAGGCCAGGCGGCCCGCTTCGACATTCTGGGCAACCAGCGCATCCAGGCCCGGCTCGAAGATCGGAATCTCGCCTTTCTTCAGCCGGTCGATCTTGCTCGCATCCTTGTCGACGCAAGTGACCACATGGCCGAAATCGGCAAAGCAGGCCCCGCTGACAAGGCCGACATAGCCTGTTCCGATCATCGCTACGCGCATGGCTTCAGTCCTGTTTTACGTTGCTGCCACGAATTTGCGGCGAGGGGTGCGATTTTTATGCCATCAGGTCAAGACAGTGGGGCAGGCCGGCAGGCCCTAGATTTCCTGATTGTATTCCCCGACTTCCTTGTGCTGGCCGAGGCGCGGCTTGACCTCCTTGCGGAAAAGATCGCGCATATCGTCTTCAGACTGAAGGCTTTCGACGACAACAACCAGTTCCGGCTTGTTTGACGATGCGCGCACGAGCACCCATGACCCATCTTCCAGCGTGACGCGCGCGCCATTGACTGTGTTCACATCGACCACTTTGCGGCCGAGGATTTCCTTGCCGGCCATGCTCTCATATTCGGCGACCATCTTGTCGATGACCGAATATTTGATCTCGTCATCACAGTGCGGCGACATGGTAAGCGAGGTATAGGCGATACCAAGCTCACCCTTGAGGTCGGCCATGGTCTTGTCAGGATTGCGATCCAGCATCTGCAGGATCGCGCCAGCGGCAACGATGCCATCATCATAGCCAAGCCCGATTGGCGGGCGGAAGAAGAAGTGGCCTGACTTCTCAAACCCTGCCAGCGCACTAAGATCTGTCGTGCGCCGTTTGATGTAGGAATGGCCGGTCTTGTAGTAATCGACCGTGGAGCCGTTTTCCTTCAGCACCGGATCGGTCTTGTAGAGGCCGGTTGATTTCACATCGACAACGAAGTTCGCGCCGGGATGCACCTTGGAGAGGTCGCGCGCCAGCATAAGGCCGATCTTGTCAGCGAAGATTTCCTCGCCCGTATTGTCGACCACGCCGCAGCGGTCGCCGTCGCCATCGAAACCGAGCGCGACGTCTGCACCATGCTCTTTGACGGCTTTCGCCATCTCGTGAAGCATCTTGGAATCTTCGGGGTTCGGATTGTATTTGGGGAACGTGTTGTCGAGATTACAGTCCATCTCGATGACGTCTGCGCCCATCGCGCGGAGGGCGTCAGCCGCAAACGCGCCTGCCGTACCATTCCCGCAGGCTGCAATGACCTTCAGTTTGCGCTTCAGAGAAATGCCTTTCGACACTGATGCGATATACTTCTCGCGCAGGCCATCGACGCGGAACGTGCCGCCACCGGCACGCGGCTGGAAGTCACCATTCAGCACGATCTCTTTCAGGCGGCCCATTTCATCAGGACCAAAGGTCAGCGGCTTGTTTGCGCCCATCTTCACGCCGGTCCAGCCGTTTTCATTGTGGCTGGCGGTGACCATGGCGCAGCAATCGGCGTCGAGCTCGAACTGGGCCCAGTAAACCATTGGCGATAGCGCCAAGCCCACATCCAGCACCTCGCAGCCCCCGGCGACGAGGCCAAGCTTCAGCGCATTCTTGATCGATAGCGAGATGGAGCGGAAGTCATGACCCGTGACGACTTTGGGCTGAACGCCAAGCTCATGAAACAGCGTCGCCATGCCAAGACCGAGCGCTTCAACACCGAGCAGGTTCAGCTCCGGGGCCTTGTCACTGCCGGGGATGCCGAACCACCAGCGCGCATCATATTCTCGAAAACCGGTCGGTTTGACGAGCGGCAGGGTTTCGAACTCGATCGAGTTCGGTGCAATGTCGGCGCGCGGCTTCGGCATCATGGGCCGGGTCTCCTTGAACTATCTGCTACCTGTGATGGCATGAAAAGACGACACTTTTCCAGCCTGTGAGCCGACTTATTTGCTGGAGACGCTGGCCTTTAGGAAGTTCGCCATCCATTTGCCGACAAGGGTGTTGTCGACCGGCGTATCTAGGCTTTCGCAGGCTTCATCCACGCGGTCAGCTGAAAAGGCGGTGCCGCGCCGGACATTATACAGGGCGCAGCAGAAGCCGCTTGAGAATTCCGGATGGCCCTGAAAGCTGATGGCAGGGACGCGGCCATAGTCGAGAACGGCGTAGTTGCAGAAATCCGAGCGGGCGACGACGCTTGCGCCGGGTGGCAGGCTCTGGACCTGATCCTGGTGGCTCACGCCCAGTGAGAAGGTGTCGGCTGAAAAATCACCCATCCAGTCCGGGCGCTCGCAGACATCATAGACGTGCCGGCCAATGCCCCAGCCTTTATCCGACTTTTCCACTTTCGCGCCGAGCGCCTTGGCAATCGCCTGATGACCAAAGCAGACCCCGATCTGCGGTACGCCCTTGGCGGCGGCGCGCTGGATCGTGTTGAGGAGCGGGCCCATCCATTCATGCTGTTCATAGACGCCAGCGGCAGAGCCCGTGACGAGCAGCGCTTCGACCTCATCAAGGTCCGGAAATGGCTCGCCAGAACTGACAGCCACGCTTTCGCAGGTGAGGCCCGGCAGGTGCGGTGCGATCAGGTCTTCGAACATGGCCGGATAGCGCGGCCAGTCGCTCCGCATCGCCTGCGGTGGCAGACCGGTTTCGAGTATGGTCAATTTCATCAGGCAGTCTCTTCTGAATAGTCTTTCGCGGGCGCAGGCTCGACGAGGAAGCCGCCAGACTGGCGTGACCAGAGGTCTGCATAAAGCCCACCTGCTGCAACAAGCGCATCATGCGTGCCCTGTTCAACGACCTCGCCATTATCGAGCACGATCAGGCGGTCCATCGCCGCAATCGTGGACAGGCGGTGCGCAATGGCAAGCACGGTCTTGCCTTCCATCAGGTCGAACAGGCTGCCCTGAATGGCGGCCTCGACTTCGGAATCGAGCGCAGAGGTCGCTTCATCAAGGATGAGGATCGGCGCGTCTTTCAGGAAGATACGGGCAATCGCGATGCGCTGGCGCTGGCCGCCGGACAGCTTCACGCCGCGCTCGCCGACATGGGCGTCAAGCCCGGTCCGGCCCTTCGCATCTTCAAGCGAATGGATGAAGCCCAATGCTTCGGCACGGCCAGCCGCCGCGAGGATCTCTTCGTCGCTTGCACCGGGCCGGCCATAGGCGATGTTCTCGCGGATCGAGCGGTGGAGTAGGGAGGTGTCCTGCGTCACCACACCGATCTGGGAGCGCAGCGAGTCCTGTGTCACGGCGGCGATGTCGTGCCCGTCAATAAGGATGCGGCCTGACTCAGCGTCATAAAAACGGAGAAGGAGGTTGGTCAGCGTCGTCTTGCCGGCGCCGGAGCGGCCAACCAGGCCGATCTTTTCGCCGGGCCTGATGTCGAGGTTCAGCCCCTCAATGACGCCGCTGCCCTTGCCATAATGGAAGGTGACATCGTCAAAGCGTACCGCGCCGCTGACGGGGGGCAGGGGCCGCGCGTCTTCTCGGTCCTCAACGGCGACCGGCTTTTTCAGCATGGACATGCCATCAAAGACGACGCCGATGTTCTCAAACAGGCCTGCGACCTCCCACATGATCCATTGCGACATGGACTTTATGCGCAAGGCGAGGCCGACCGCGGCGGCAACAGCGCCAGCAGTCACAAGCTCTCCGAGCCAGAGATAGATGCCGCCAGCCGCGATCAGGAAAACGAGCAGCGAATTGTTGAGATAGACGATGGCGTTGAGGCTCGTGACCATGCGCATCTGGCGGTACACGGTGCCGAGGAAGCCCGACATGCTGCCCTTTGCATAGTCTTCCTCAAGCCCGGAATGGGCAAACAGCTTCACCGTCTGGATATTGGTGTAGGAGTCGACGATGCGGCCCGTCATGATGGAGCGGGCATCGGCCTGCTCCTCGGCAATCTTACCGAGGCGCGGCACATACCAGTACATGATGAAGCCATAGACCACCGCCCACAGGATGAGCGGCAGGGTGAGGCGCCAGTCCGCGCTTGCGACAAGGGCGAGCGCCGACACGAAATAGACGATGACGAAGACGAAGACGTCGAGCACCTTCATCACGGACTCGCGGACCGACAGCGCCGTCTGCATGACCTTGGTGGCGACGCGGCCAGCAAACTCATTGCCGAAGAAGCCCATGGACTGTCCAAGCATCTGGCGGTGCATGCGCCAGCGCGCGCTCATCGGGACGTTGCCCATGAGGCCCTGATAGACGATCAGCCCCTGCAACAGCGTGGCGAGCGGCAAGCCGATCAGCAGCACCCCGCCCATCAGGATGAGCGTGTCGGCTTCGCGCTCAACAAAGCCGTTGCGGTCAGCCTCTGCCAGCCAGTCGACGATCCCGCCAAGGAAGCCGAACAGGGCAACCTCGCCGACCGCAATGATAGCCGTGAAGAATGACATGGCGATCAGCCACGGCACCGCGCCGCGAATATAATGCCAGACGAACGGCAGCAACCGGCCGGGCGGCAAACCGCCCTGGGCATCCGGGAATGGGTTTAGACGGCGTTCGAAGAAGCGATACATGGCTCGCCCATGTGGCGCGGGTCCGTGGTCTGCGCAAGCGATGAAAGCGCGGGTAGGCGCAAAGGTGCGCTCTATTCTGCGTCAGTCGCCGAGCCAGCTCCCGTTTCGCTTTCGATCCAGTCCATAACCCTCGCTTCCAGCGCATCGAGGGGCAGGGCGCCTGCGCCCAGCACGACATCGTGGAAGTCACGGATATCGAAGTCTGCGCCGAGCGCTTCTTTCGCGGCAGCGCGCAATTCGAGGATTTTGAGCTCACCGATCTTGTAGGCCGTGGCCTGACCC
>DUBH01000017.1:6741-36328 GCA_012960415.1 Henriciella sp.
GCCTTCCAATCCCCTGCGAGCTCGGCCTCGAGGGCGTCAGGCTTGGAGCGATAGGCCGCCATTGGGTCTGGGTAGAGCACGATCTGGCGCAGGCGGATCTCGCCGATCTTGTAGGCCGTGGCCTGACCCGGCCAGCCGATATAACGGGTGACCTCGGTCTGGATGTTCAGCGGGGCGAGCGCGGAATTGTTCGTGAAGCATTCTTCGGCCTCTTCGCGGCTCCAGCCATACCAGTGCAGGCCCGTATCCGCGACGAGGCGGCAGGCGCGCCACATCTCCATGGAGAGCGCGCCGAACCGCTCATAGGGGGTCTCATAGATACCGGCTTCACCGGCGAGCTTCTCGGCGTAGAGGCCCCAGCCTTCGCCGAAAGCCGTCGCGTAATATTGCTGGCGGAAGCGCGGGACATCCTCCAGCTCCTGCGCCAGCGAGATCTGGAGGTGGTGGCCGGGCACGGCCTCATGTGCGGAGAGAGCCGGGAGCTCATAAAGCGGGCGCTGGTCGAGCGCGTACGTGTTGACGAGGTAGTTGCCCTCAATGCCTTTCTCCAGATCGCCGCTCGAGTAGCGCCCCGTCGTATAGCCCGGCGCGATTTCGGCAGGTACCGGAATGACGCCATAGGTCAGGCGCGGCAGCTTGCCGAAATAGGCAGGCAGGATGGCGTCGAGACGTTTTGAAAGGCGCGACGCCTTTTCGAGAAGGTCCTCTGGCGTTTCGGCATAGAATTGCGCGTCCGTGCGCAGGAAGTTCTGGAAGTCCTCGAAACTGCCGGGATAGCCGAGCTCTTCGATGATGGTTTCCATCTCGCCGCGAATGCGGGCGACTTCGCGCTCTCCGAGCTCATGGATCTCTTCGGGAGAATAGCCAGCCCCGGCGGTATGATTGGCAATGGCGGCGGCGTAGTAGGCCTTGCCGCCCTCAAGATTGGCGATGCCAGCATCGTCGCGGGCGGCGGGGGCGTAGGTGCTCTCCATGAAATAGAGCGCTTCGGCATAGGCTTCGATAGCCTTTGCAACCGCGCGGCGACCGCTAGCCTGGATCATCGCCTGCGCTTCAGGGCTGATTGTATCGGGCAGGGTCTTGAGAGGGGCGTAGAGGCCGCTCTCTTCGGGCGAGACATTGGCCTGTTCGCGGATCTGGGCGGTGGTCGTTGCCAGCGGGTCCTTGTGCGAGGTCCAGCCGGTTTCGATGCCGCGCCTCATATTGGCTTTGTGATCGTTGAAGTAGCGGGGGATCGCGTTGAGGCGGGACAGCCAGGCTTCGGCGTCGTCCTCATTCTGGATCCGCACCTGACGGGCGGCATAGAGAGGCTCTGCCTGAAAGCCCCAGTCACCATTGAAAGGCATCCGCGCCGTATCGAATTCAGCTTCCGCGATATGGCTTTCGAGAAGATGGGACAGGATTTTCCATTCAGGGGTGGACTGGTCCTCGATCTCCTGGAGGCGGGCTAGGAGGGCGCGCGCCTTCTCCGCCGTTTCTTCAATCTGTTCAGGCGAGACATCGGCCCAGCGGTCGGGGGCCCGGTCCTGCGCGCGTGCGGCCTCGCTTGGGTCAATTGAGCGGATCAGGGCTTCATAGTCTATGACGACCTGTTCGATCGTGGACGATGACTGTTCGTGCGAAGGGCCGGACTGGGCGCTGGCGAGAGCGGGCGACGCGACGGAAAGCATAAGAACTGTAGCAAGAGAACGGAGATTCATGCGCATTTGACCTTTCTTGTCGCGTTGACACCGCGCTGCACCATTCTAGAACCCGGTGTCGTAAGGCATATTTTTCGGGAGACCCCAATGTCAGGTTCAGAGTGGACTGATCCACGCCCGATGTCACCACACCTTCAAGTGTGGAAATGGCACTGGACGATGGCCTCATCGATCTTTCACCGCGTCAGCGGCGTTGGCAACTATCTTGGCGCCCTGCTAGTCAGCGCGTGGCTCATTGCACTCGCATCGGGCGCAGAGGCCTATGGCACGGTCGAGGCCGTGATGCTTCACCCTGTGGGGCAGATTCTGCTCTTCTTCTGGCTTGTTTCGGTCCTCTTCCATCTCGCGAACGGCCTGCGCCATCTCATCTGGGATGGCCCCAAGGCAGGTTTCGAACCGAAGGCCGCAAGCATGTGGTCGATCGTGAACTTCGCATTCGGGATTGTCGCTGCCGCCATCATCTGGTCGCTGGCGACCAATCTGTTTTAGGGGGCAGGTATGAGCACGAACTTCAAGACACCTGCCGCTGCCGCCCGCGGTCTCGGCTCTGCCAAGTCAGGCACCGGCCACCACATCAAGCAGCGCGTCTCCGCGATTGCGCTCCTCTTTCTCATTCCGTGGTTTCTCTATGCGGTGATCGCGGCAAGCCGCGGCGGCTACGAGGGCGCGACCGCCTGGCTCGCCCAGCCGTGGAACGCGATCCTCATGATCCTGACCCTGGGCGCGGCGTTCTATCACATGCGCCTCGGTATGCAGGTTGTCATCGAGGACTACATTCAAAAGGCAGGGATGAAACAGGGTCTGCTGATCCTCAACACATTCGTCTGCGTAGGACTTTTTACGGCCACCGCCCTGTCTGTTCTCAAGGTCTGGATTTCGGCGGGGCTTTAGAAGCTGCCTCGTCACCGGAAGGAAAACGTCACCATGTCTGACTACAAGTTTGTCGATCACACCTATGACGTCGTCGTCGTTGGCGCCGGCGGTTCTGGCCTTCGCGCTGCCCTTGGCGCGGCGCAGGCAGGTCTGAAAACCGCATGTATCACCAAGGTCTTCCCGACGCGCTCGCACACGGTTGCCGCGCAAGGCGGCATCGCCGCGTCGCTGGGCAATATGGGCCCGGATGACTGGCGCTGGCACATGTACGATACGGTCAAGGGCTCCGATTGGCTCGGCGATCAGGACTCCATCGAGTATCTCTGCCGTGAAGCGCCAAAGGCGGTTTATGAGCTTGAACACTGGGGCATGCCATTCTCGCGCAACGAGCAGGGCAAGATCTATCAGCGCCCGTTTGGTGGCCACACGACCGAGTATGGCGAAGGCCCTCCGGTTCAGCGCACCTGTGCTGCAGCTGACCGCACCGGTCACGCCATGCTGCACACGCTTTACGGCCAGTGCGTCAAGGAAGAGACCGAGTTCTTCATCGAGTATTTCGCGCTCGACCTCATCATGGATGAGGAAGGCGCCTGCCGCGGCGTGACCGCCTGGAAGCTTGACGATGGCACGCTGCACCGCTTCCGCGCGCAGAAGACGATCCTCGCGACGGGCGGTTATGGCCGCGCCTTCTTCTCCTGTACCTCGGCTCACACCTGCACCGGCGATGGCAATGCCATGGTCCTTCGCGCAGGCCTGCCACTTCAGGACATGGAGTTCATCCAGTTCCACCCGACCGGCATTTACGGCGCTGGCTGCCTCATCACTGAGGGCGCACGCGGCGAGGGCGGCTATCTGACCAATTCCGAAGGTGAGCGCTTCATGGAGCGCTATGCCCCGTCGGCGAAAGACCTCGCTTCCCGCGATGTCGTGGCGCGTGCCATGACCGTTGAGATCCGCGAAGGCCGCGGCGTCGGTGAGGGCAAGGACCATATCCACCTTCACCTCGAACACCTGCCGCCGGAAACGCTGGCAGAGCGCCTGCCGGGCATTTCGGAAACCGCGAAAGTCTTCTCTGGCGTCGACGTCACGAAAGAGCCGATCCCGGTCCTTCCGACGGTCCACTACAATATGGGCGGCATCCCGACGAACTATCACGGCGAAGTTCTTACCAAGAAGGGCGGCGATCCGGACAGCGTGGTTCAGGGCCTGATGGCCGTTGGTGAAGCGGCCTGTGTGTCCGTCCACGGTGCAAACCGCCTTGGCTCCAACTCGCTGATCGACCTTGTCGTCTTTGGCCGGGCCGCTGGCCTTCGCTGCGGCGCAACGCTCGAGGCCGGCGCAAGCCAGCCGGAAGTGCGCAACAGCCAGACCGATGCGCACCTCGCCCGCTTTGACCGCATCCGCAATGCCAGCGGTGACCAGCCGGTCGCCAGGCTGCGCGCCGACATGCAGAAGTCGATGCAGGATAATTGCGCCGTCTTTCGGACCGGTGAAGTCCTGGACGAAGGTGTCGAGAAGATCGCAGGCATCTATGGCCGCGTCGGCGGCATGGACGTGAAGGATCGCGGCCTGATCTGGAACACCGACCTCGTCGAGGCACTGGAGTTCGACAATCTGATCGCGCAGGCTGCCGTCACGGTGAACTCTGCGGCCAACCGCACAGAGAGCCGCGGAGCACATGCCCGTGAGGACTATTCCGACCGCGACGATTCAGAATGGATGAAGCACACGCTCGCCTGGGTCGACGATGCCGGCAAGGTGACGATCGACTACCGCCCGGTGCATGAGTACACGATGTCCAACGACATCGAGTATATCAAGCCCAAGGCGCGCGTGTATTAGGGGATCCGGCGATGCTTGGAAGCTCGATATTTGGGGCGCTCGGGCTTAAAGTTGGCCTGACAGGTCAAGGAGAGATCGCTGACTATCTCGGCTTAGCCGCTTCTCGAATTAGTACGCTATCTGGGCAAAACCTCAGTGAAAGAACAATTGCTACGCTATTGATAAATGCACGATCTGCTGGGGCGAAGGGCTTGGTCCAAAGCATTCAGCCGATCGTGGAATTTTACCCGGTTAGCGAGTGCGAGAAATCCTCAAGGAGCATTATCGACCAGAGCGACGAAGGAAACGCTCGGCTGAGACGTGTGTTAGAGTCGGCTACCGGATTGTACACGTTCTACAACTCCGAGTATGAAATAATCTATGTGGGCAAGGCTCGGAAGCAGGATCTTTGGAGTGAAATCCTCCAAGCGTACAACTCTGAGAAATCTCAGTATGAACGATATGCAGTTCGGCATCCAAGAGGTACTTACAGGCCGAGCGTCAGCGGCTCTGTGCGCAAAATTGCAAGAGAAATGATAACGCTCCGAGGGGCAACAACCTTCTTCTCCGCCTATTCAATCGCAGACGAGCTAATTGACGTGCTCGAAACTTTGTTAATCCGCCTCACACCGAATGACCTCCTAAATGTTCGGATGGAGGGCAATACTACACTCGAAATGTACACCGAGGACTAATATGGTTCAGCTCAGACTACCCAAAGGCTCTGCGCCCAAAAAGGGCAAGGAATGGCCAAAGCCGGATGGCGCCAAGACCACCAAGGCGTTCAAGATCTATCGCTACTCTCCTGAAGAGGGCGGCAATCCGCGCTGGGACACCTATCATGTGGACATGGACCGCTGCGGTCCGATGGTTCTCGACGTCCTGATCTGGATCAAGAACAATGTCGACCCGACTTTGGCCTTCAGAAGGTCTTGCCGGGAAGGCGTTTGCGGCTCCTGTTCGATGAACATTGGCGGCCACAACACGATCGCCTGTACCAAGGGCTGGGACGAAGTTGCCGGATCGACCATCACGATCGCGCCGCTGCCGCACCTGCCGGTGGTCAAGGACCTCGTACCTGACCTGACGAACTTCTACGCCCAGCACGCCTATGTGCAGCCCTTCCTCAAGACCGATACGCCGGAGCCTGAGAAAGAGTGGAAGCAGTCGGAAGAACAGCGCAATGAGCTGAACGGCCTCTATGAGTGCATCCTCTGCGCCTGCTGTTCGACGTCGTGCCCGTCCTATTGGTGGAATGGCGACAAGTATCTCGGCCCTGCCGCGCTGCTTCAGGCCTATCGCTGGCTGATCGACAGCCGCGACGAAGCCACCGGTGAGCGCCTCGATGACCTTGAAGACCCGTTCAAGCTCTATCGCTGCCACACCATCATGAACTGTGCGCAGGTCTGCCCGAAAGGCCTTAACCCGGCCAAGGCAATCGCGAAGATCAAGCACATGATGGTTGAGCGCGTCGCCTAAGGGCGCGCTTTCCGATCTATAGAAAGATTATAACCCGCGCCCTCAGGGAAGCGGGTTATTTTTATGCGACAGCGCCAAACAGACGGCCGGCGAGGGCGGTGACGCCCATGGCGAACGCGCCCCAGACAAGGATGCGGACGACCGAGCGGGCTGTTTTTGCGCCGCCAGCGCGCGCCGAGACGAAGCCGAGCAAGCCGAGGCTTGCGAGCGAAGCGGCGACCACAGCGGGCGCCACGAGGTCGATCGGTGAAAACGCTGCGGCGGCGAGCGGCAAGGCGGCCCCCACAGAAAAGCTCGCCGCCGAGGATGCCGCCGCCTGGATGGGGCGGGCGACCACAGTCTCGGAAATGCCAAGCTCGTCGCGGGCATGCGCTTTCAGCGGGTCGACGGCCATCAGCTGTTCGGCGACCTTGCGGGCCGTCTCTCTATCGACGCCGCGACTGCGATAGATTTCGGCGAGCTCTTCTGTCTCTTCCTCCGGCATCGTTTCTAGCGCCTCAGCCTCGCGTGCGAGGTCTGCGCGTTCGGTGTCGCTTTGGGAGCTGACGGAGACATATTCGCCCGCAGCCATCGACATGGCGCCAGCGATGAGGCCCGCCACGCCGGCGAGAAGGATTTCAGGCCGACCGGCGGAAGCGGCCGCAAAGCCGACGACAAGGCTCGCCGTCGATACGATGCCGTCATTGGCCCCGAGCACGGCGGCGCGAAGCCAGCCGACCCTGTGAATAAGGTGGTGTTCCTCATGCCCCTCATAGGATTGTGATGTCGACATTCGGCCCTCCGGCGATGAGAAAGCTTTTGCTCGGTCAAGAGTATAGCCGCCATTCCGGGCCGTGCATCCATCCAAATGGCGCGCAGCCGGGTGCGGCCCCCGCAATGCCATGCGGTGGTTTGCTCAACCAGAAATCCTGAGAGGCGGCGGCGGCCAGCCGCGCAGTTCAAGCGCGATCATGTCCAGCCCTTCCCGGAGCCAATCTGGCAGCTGGCGCGACCGCGATCCCGGAGGGTGACCGGCTCGGAGCGTTGATCGTTTCCGGATGAGGCCGGTTAAGCTCATGTGCGGCGCCATTCTGCGGGCGAGGCGTTTCGTGGCGGCGGCTGTGTCGTCGATGATGGCGAGAAGGGCGTGGAGTCGCTCCGCCAATTTACTGGAACGGGCCGTTTTATCTGGCTCGGATTCTGGTAAACTGGCGTCCAGAATTTCGAGGATTCGTGGCTGCGGACGTGGGCCGAAGCGGCCTTTCTTCTGACCCTCGATCCAGAAGCTGGCGCGCAGGGAAGCGATAGGCTCGGTGAGCTGGAAACCGCGCCTTGAGGGGGTGTGGTTGGAGGTGCCGGAGCCTGCGCACCGGGTGGATGGGGCCGCGTTCGCCGGGATCGGGAGCAGCGGGCCGAGCGCGCGCACTTCCAGCATGAGAAGACGGCGGGTGAGCGCCTCGGCTGCCAGTAGTGACGGGCGAATCCAGCGCGAGGATGCACTCGACCCTGACCGCTCGACCAGCATCAGGAGGTACGCTGCCAGGGCGGCAAGATGCTGCCAGAGGCGCTGCAGGGTCTGATCCAGCTGGGGCGGGTTGGGCGACATGCATTAAGGATAGCCGTACCCACGAGATATGCGGATGGAAGAATTGTTTCCGGCAGGGAATTTACCATGATTTTGCGTTCGTACGGGGCGTACTGTATGCGGTTTGTGTGGGGTTGGTGGTGAGGGGTCGGCGAGGTAGGCACCGGTGCTGACATCTCCGAAGATACCTGCGAAGGCAGGTATCCATAGCGGCTCGCCAGCGCCGGGACGCTACCTCTCAAGCATACCACCATGGACCCCTGCCTGCGCAGGGGTCTTCGGGAGGGTGGGTGCGGGGCCTGCTGCACGAGACCCCGGCGTTCGCCGGGATGAGCGGCTGCTTTTTGCTATAAAAAAGCCCGGCAGGTGGCTGCCGGGCTTTTATCTTTTTGGGCCGGCCTTCAAGCCTACATCGTCACGACGACTTTGCCCTTGGCCTTGCGCTCCATCAGTTCGGTGATGGCGTCAGGGGCCTTATCAAGGGGGTAGGTGTTGGAGACGTGCGGCTTGATCTTGCCGGTCTCGTAGAGCTCGAAGATTTCCTTGATGTTCTGCTCGTTTGCTTTCGGGTCGCGGGCGACGGCGGCGCCCCAGAAGACGCCGACAATGTTACAGGATTTGAGCAGGGTGAGGTTGAGCGGCATTTTTGGGATGCCGGCCGGGAAGCCGATGACGAGGAAGCGGCCATCCCAGTTCATGGCGCGAAGGGCCGGTTCGGCATAGTCGCCGCCGACGCCGTCATAGATGACGTCAACGCCGCCGCCGCCAAGTTCCTTGATCTTGTCGGAAAGCGCTTTCTGCTGGGCCTTGTCGAGGGGGCCACGATCATAGACGAGGCCGTGCTTTGCGCCTTTTTCGAGGGCGAGGTCCACCTTGTCCTGGCTGGACGCGGCGGCGATGACTTCCATGCCCATGGCCGCGCCGAGTTCGACGGCGGCGAGGCCGACACCGCCCGCTGCGCCGAGGACGAGCAGGGTTTCGCCGGCCTTGCAGTTGCCGCGATCCTTCAGCGCGTAATAGGAGGTGCCGTAGGTCATCAGGAGGGCGGCGGCCTCTTCAAAGGACATGGAGTCCGGGAAAGGACGCACACGGCCTTCGTCGACCTTGGCTTCTTCGGCCATGCCGCCCCAGCCGATGGAGCCCATGACGCGGTCGCCAACCTTTACCTTGGTCACGCCTTCGCCGACGGCCTTCACGATACCGGAAAGCTCACCGCCCGGAGAGAAGGGACGCTCCGGCTTGAACTGGTACATATCCTGGATGATGAGGACGTCTGGATAGTTCACGCCGACGGCTTTGACGTCGATCACGACCTCGCCCTTGCCCGGTTCTGGCGATGGCACATCCTCCAGTACGAGGGAGTCGGGGCCACCGGCGGTCTTGGAGAGTAGGGCTTTCATGGGCGTATTCCTCTTGCTGTAGCACTTGGCAGTGTCTTGTGGGACTTGTAATTGACGGGCCGAACCTATCCATGGCACCGCGCGCTGTGAAGCATGACGCGAGGAAAAAACACCTCGTAGCTGGAGCATTGAGACGATGGCGAAAAGCTGGGCACTGGCCCTTCATGGTGGAGCCGGTCCGCTGAGAAAGCGCGACCATGCGGCGGCAGAGACGCATATGGCCGAATTGCTGCGCGAGGGCGAAGCGCGCCTGGCGCGCGGCGACAAGGCGCTGGATGTGGTGCACACGCTGGTCATCGCGCTGGAAGAGTGCGGGCATCATATTGCCGGGCGCGGGTCTTCGCCCAATGCCATCGGCCAGTGGGAACTGGACGCGGCCATCATGGATGGGCGGACACGCAATGCAGGCGCGGTCGCGTCGCTGCGTGGTTACAAGTCGCCGGTCACGGCGGCGCGCCTTGTCATGGAAAAGACCCCGCATGTGCTCATCGTCGGCAAGGGTGCGGCGATGATTGCGCGTGAGCACAGGCTGGAAAAGGTCCACAGCCCGAAGAATTACTACAAGCCTGCGGTGACGCGGCCCGTGAAAAAGGGTGAGCTGGCGCATGGCACGGTGGGGGCGATTGCGCTCGATACCGATGGGCGTCTGGCGGCTGCGACGTCTACGGGTGGGCTTCTCGGCAAGACACCGGGCCGGGTGGGCGATACGCCGATCATTGGCGCGGGCCTCTGGGCAGATGAGCGGGTCGCCGTCTGCTGTACGGGGCAGGGCGAGTATTTTCTGCGCACCAATGCGGCCGCCGATGTCAGCTCCCGCGTGCGCTATGGCAAGCAGCGCCTACGCGAAGCGGCGGAAGGTTCGCTGGAAGACCTGACCCTGCTGGGCGGGGATGGCGGCATGATCTGCGTCGACGTGCTGGGCCATCTCGAAGTGGTGTTCAACGCCGAGACGATGAAGCGCGGTGTCGTGACAAGCGCGGGCCGCTTCGACGTCGCGACGATGAGGTAACCAGAGTATGAGCGGCGCGACGCTGGGCTTTTTCATTGCGGGTGTGCTGGTCGCCTTCCTGTTTGCCCTGGCGGTGCAGATGCGGGTGATGGCGGGCCTGGTGCTGCGGCGGGCCGCGCAGGCAAAGTTCAGTGAGCTGAAAGATGGCACGGCACGCTTTGCCGTCGTGCATGCGGTGGCCGGGACGGACAAGCTCGACGCGGGCGACGCCGTCGGTGAGGCCGCGACGTGGCTGCGCACCGAGTATCCGGCCGCGATCCGCCACATCAAGATTGCACGCGTTGCGACGGCAGTGACGGCGGTCATGTTCCTGGCGGTGCTGGTCACATGGCGGTTCACGGCTGGGGCAGAAGGGTAGAGGCATGCGCGGTTATTTTGCGATTGGGGCTGAGGGGATCTCCAAGCCGATGAACCTTGGCGCGCTGATGCGGACGGCGAATGCGTTCGGGGCGAGCTTTGTGTTCTCTGTCGGCGCGGCGGACCGGCTGAAAGTCGCCTATAAGGCGGACACGTCGAAGACGTTTGAGAGTGTGCCTTATTATCAGTGGGATGCGATTGGCGACATTGCGCTGCCCAAGGGCTGTCAGATGGTGGGGATCGAGCTCACCGATGATGCGATCGAGCTGCCGGAATTCCGCCATCCGAAATCGGCGGCCTATGTGCTGGGCCGTGAGCGGGGCGACCTCTCGCCGGAGATGCTGGCGCGCTGTGACCATGTGGTGAAGATCCCGACGCGGTTCTGCATCAATGTGAGCCTTGCGGGCGCGCTGGTCATGTATGACCGGGTTCTGTCCATGGGCAGCTTTCGCGACCGGCCTGTCATGCCGGGAGGCCCGAAGGCATGAGGCTTTCCCGTGAGGAGAAAGCGCGTCTGCGGGATGCCTTGCTGTCAGAGGCGCGCAAGCGCACGCTGATCATGGGCATCCTCAATGTGACGCCGGACAGTTTCTCTGATGGCGGCAAGTTTGATGAGGCAGGCGCGGCGCTTGCCCATGCCGAGGCCATGGTGGCGGCGGGCGCTGACATTCTGGATGTAGGCGGGGAGTCGACGCGGCCGGGCGCCGCGCGGGTAAGCGAGGCCGATGAGCTGGCGCGGACTGTCTCTGTGGTCGAGGCGCTGGCCGGGCCGGGCCGGGTGCCGGTGTCGATCGATACCTACAAGGCCGGCGTCGCAAAGGCGGCGTGCGAGGCGGGCGCAGTGATCGTCAATGATGTGAGCGCCATGTCGGACCCGGCAATCGTCGGCGTCGCGGCTGAGGCGGGCGCGGCCTATGTGCTGACCTATAATCGCGGCGAGAAAGATGAGGCGCTGGATGCCGGCGCGGACATGCTGGCCTTCTTCGAGAGGGCCGTTGCGGCGAGCGAGGCTGAAGGCCTGCCGCGCGCGCATGTCATCCTCGACCCCGGCGTCGGCTTTGCGAAGACGTTTGAGCAGAACTTTCAGGTGTTGGCGCGGGTTGGCGACCTGGTGGGCCTTGGCTTGCCCGTTCTGATCGGCGTGTCGCGCAAATCCTTTATCGGCAAGCGGCTTGGTATTGAGGCGGCAGCGGACCGGGATGCAGCGTCTGTCGCTGTTGGTCTCGACTCGCTGCGCCGGGGCGCGCATATGCTGCGCGTCCATGATGTTGCTGCCCACCGGCAGGCGATCGAGCTTTGGGAGACCATAGAAAATGCGGCGCACTGAACGGGTCTTTGTCGAGAATCTCGGCATTCACGGCTTTCACGGCCTCATCGCGGAAGAACAGCGTCTGGGCCAGAAATTCTATGCCGATATCGAGTGTCTGGTCGCGCGCGACGAAGCGCCGTCCGACACGATGAAGGATGCGGTGGACTATGGGAAAGTCTGCGATCTGGCGCACAGCATCTCGGCGAGCGGGCCGTTCAACCTGATCGAGACGCTGGCCGAGCGGATCGGCCATGGCGTGATGGAGACGTTTCCGCTGGTCTCTAAGGTGCGTGTGCGAATCCGAAAGCCGAACGCACCGATCCGGCATTTCCTCGACCATGTCGGCGTGGAGATCGAACTCAGCCGTGACTAGGTCTGCGCTCGCCTTCGGCTCCAACCTTGGCGACAGCGCCGGGATGATCGGCCGGGCGATAGATGCGCTGGATGCGATGGTGGACGTGTCGGTGTCGGCGCGCTCCAGCTTCTATGCGACGCCGCCATGGGGCGTTGAGGATCAGCCTGATTTCGTGAATGCCTGCGCGCTGGTCGAGACAGAACTTGCGCCGCTGGACCTGCTCACCGCCTGCAAGGACCTTGAGGTTGCGCTTGGCCGCGTGCCGGGTGAGCGCTGGGGGCCGCGCCTGCTCGATATTGATGTATTGTGGATGGACGGCGTGGCGCTGGAAAGCGAGCGACTGACCCTGCCACATCCGCGCATGACGGAGCGGGCCTTCGTGCTGGTGCCACTGGCAGAGATTGCGCCGGATCTCGTTGTCGGGGGGCAGTCTGTTGAAGCGTGGGCCCGCAATGTTCAGGCGGGCGGAATCATCAAGCTAGAGGCCTGAGGCTTATTAACCCTGATAGATCGATCCGGCGGGGGCGAAAGCCATGAGCAGGGTGATGGCGGCAATGACCGCGAGTGCGGCGAGCGAGAGGCCTTTTGAAAAACCCTGTGTCATAGTCCTTGTCCTTCGGCGCGAGGCCTTGCTGTATCCGGTAGATCTTCCGGGTTGTTTTATCCCGGCGGATGTAGGGAATTATCGTGCAAGAAACATGCTGCACTGCGAATAGGTTCCATGCCGGGCCGGAATGGGACGGTTTGCAGGCAAGGCGAGGTTACTTTGTGGCGCCCGCTTCAGCTCGCGAAACCGGCATCCTTTACGGCGGCTTGGTAGGAGCGGGAGACGGGGACTTCTTCGCCGGATCGCAGGATCAGTTTCAGTTTTCCGTCGCCGCGTTCGGCGCGGGCAACGCCTTTGCGAGCGACCCACCAGGAGCGGTGGACGCGCAGGCCATCTGCGTCGGCAAGCTCACGGTCCACATCTGAAAGACGGATCAGGATGAGGTCGCTGCCAAGAGAGGTGAAGACGCGGCAGTAATGGTCTTCTGATGTGACGGCCCATAGGTCGGCCGTGTGAAACTTCACAGGCAGGCGCTGCAGGAAAGTCTGTACGGCGTCGCTGTCATTGGCGGCGTGGACGAAGTCTGGCCCGGCAAGGTCGAAGGCCCGGCTGACCGTATAGCCAACGAGCGTCATCGCCGTCGCGATCACCAGCACATAGAAATAGAGGATGTGGATCGGCCCGTCCCCGACCTGAATATAGCCGCCCGTCACGAACGCGAGCGCATAGATCACGAAGGTGACGCCCGCCGCTGTAACGAGCGAGGTGATGATGATCATCAGCCAAGCCGGACCGTTTGGCCGGAGGCGGTAATAGGTGTTCACCGTCAGCTCTCCGACAACTGAGCCGGAGAGGATCAGCAACAGCCAGATGCCGAAATTGAGCAGGAATGGCGCGCTGCTATTGCTGCCATAGGGGCGTACAAAGGCAAGGAACAGCGAGATACCCGCCAGCAGCAGGGCTTCGCGTCCGCGTTTCTTCCAGTCAATCGCGATACGCAAGCTGCAGGCCCCTCTTCATTCGCGCTTCGTGAATGACTTTGGCTGCATTTCGCGAAGGATTCCAGACCTCTGACGCAATCTGTATCGCGGCCTCAATCAGGCTCGGCAATTTTTGCTGGGACGGCGACGTAACCGCCGAGACCCGCAGACAGATGGAGCCGACAATGAGCCTCACAGACGTATCCTCCCAGACCCGCCGCCTGCCGCGCCTTCCAAAGCTTTCGCGGACCGCATGGACGCTTGGCGTTGCCGTCCCGATCTATGGTGCAATCAGCGCGCTGACCCTGATGGATGCCGGCAGCCTGCCGCGCTTCCGGTTTGATCCGCAGCCGCTGATCGAGTCGGGCATCGCCATTCAGGTTCACGTCGCCGCTGCGCTGACGACGCTGGCGATCGGCATCTACCTCATGATGGCGCCGAAGGGATTTACCCTGCACCGGACCTTTGGCTGGGCCTGGGTGATCTCCATGGCCATGACGGCGGGCTCTTCCTTTTTCATCATGACGCTGTTCCAGAACTTCTGGAGCCCGATCCATGCGCTGTCAGCCTGGACGATGATCGGCCTGCCGGTCGGCATCGCCGCGATCCGGCGCCGCAATATCAAGAAACACCGCGAGGAAATGACGAACATGTTCGTCGGCGGAATGGTGGTGGCGGGTCTCTTCACGCTGCTGCCCGGCCGGATGATGTGGCACGTCTTCTTCGCGATCTGAGCCGCGCACGCCCACCAACACTCAACTCACCCTTACCCCTCTCAAAACACAATGGAGACTGACATGAACAAGAAGACCCTGATCGCTGCTGCCCTTGGCGCCCTGATGATTGCCCCGCTGGCCAATGCCGCGCCCCTGACCATCGAGATCGATAATATCCGGACCCAGACCGGCACGATCCGCCTCGGCGTCTTTGACGAAGCCGGATACAAGAGTGACGAGGCGGTGCAGGGCGCCAACATCACCGTCGACGGCGCAAAGGTAAGCGTTACGATCGATGGCCTCGCGCCCGGTTCCTACGGCATCAAGCTTTATCATGACGTCGACGACAACGGTGACATGAACACCAATCCGTTCGGCATGCCGACAGAGCCGTTTGCCTTTTCGAACAATGCTGCGGCGCGTTTCGGGCCCGCCAGCTGGGCGAATGCGAAGTTTGAAGTGACCGAAGAGGGCGCTGTTCAGAGCATCAATCTGAACTAGGCGCGCCGCCCGAAAAAAGCTTTCAAGGAGAAGACGAGATGACCCTTTCCCGCCGACATTTCCTGACCAGCAGCGCTGCAGGCACAGCCGTCATGGGCCTCGGCCTCAACCTGCCATCTGCCTTCGCCGAGACCTCTGGCATGCCGGACTGGCATCTGGGGTATACATCGGCGCCAGCATCCGGCTTCGAGCCATCAGCGATGCGACTTGTCTATGGCAAGGTGCCGGCGGGGCTCAAGGGCACGCTTTACCGGAATGGGCCAGCGCAGTTCCGCTATGGCGCGGACGATTATGCCAGCCACTGGTTCGACGGTGACGGCATGGTCCAGCGCATCGCCATCGCCGATGGCAGGGCGGTGCATTCAGGGCGCTTTGTCCAAACCGTGAAACACCGGATCGAGCAGGCAGAGCAGAAATTTTCTGCGCCCGGCTTTGGTACGGCAGGCCTCATGTCCTTTCCTGTGAGTGGGCCGGACGACGTCAACGCAGCGAATACGTCGGTCATCGTCATCGATGGACAGCTCTACGCACTCTGGGAAGCAGGCTCTGCCATTGAAATGGATGCCGCAACGCTGGCGACCAAAGGACCAAAAGCCTGGAGCGCTGATCTTGCGGGCATGCCTTTCCTGGCGCATCCGAAGCGTGAACCGGATGGCACGGTCTGGAACCTTGCCATCAGCGGCCGGCAGGTCGGCGTCTATCAGATCGGCGCGGGCGGCGGGCTCAAGAGTTTCGGCATGCTGGATATCGGCAAGGCCGCCTATATCCATGACTGGGCAATGACCGAGCGTCATCTGATCATCATGGTACAGCCCTGGCTCAACGAATCGCTGCGCCCGCCTGTGGTGGAGGGGTTTGAATGGCATCCCGAGGAGGGGTTCAAATTCCTTATCGTCGACAAGGATGATTTTTCCAAGCGGCGGTGGGCGCAGGGCCCGGCGCGCGCTTTCTATCACACGGGCGCGGCCTGGGAGGAAGCCGACGGCACGATCCGGCTGGACGCGGCGCTATATAAGGAGCCGGTCCTTGGCGTCGGCGGCGGCGCCGATGAAATCCGCGGTATCTGGAATGGCCCTGATGCGGGCTTCATCAGCAATCTGACGCAGATCGTCATCTCGCCGAGCGGTGATGCAAGGCTGATCGAGACGGGGCTGGACGGTGATTTTCCGCAAGTCGATCCGCGTCGGCATGGCTTGCCCCGGCGTCTCACGGCGCTTGTTACAGGACAGGCAGTGAGCCAGCCCGGCAAGACGGCTGTGAGCGTCCATGACTGGTCCAGCGGCAAGACCTCGACGTTTGACTTCGGCGAGAGCCGGATGGTCGAGGAGTTCCTGTTTGTGCCGAAACCCGGCGGCGTCCGTGAGGAAGAAAGCTGGCTCATCGGGCCTGTGCTGAACCTCAAAACCGGGACCACCGATATCTGCGTGTTCGACGTGGCCCGGATCAGTGACGGCCCGGTCTGTATATGGCGCGGTGAGCGGGCCTGGCCGCTGGGCTTTCACGGCACCTGGAGCTAAGCGGCTGGTAACCGCCACTGCTTGAGCGTGCCCTGCGTGGACTATGGCGAGCGGTTACAGGCTGGATTGAACGAAACAGAGATCTGTTCGTTCATAACGGCCCGCTCAGCCTTTCCCAGAATATCTGCGATGCACATATCAGCGTCATCCGGCAGAAGCCGGAAGACCGGTGCAGCCAACTCAGAGAGACCAATTTGGACCAGTATTTTCTAAGCTTGGCGATTATTGGCTTAGTTGGTCTCTCCTGCTCATGGGTGTACCATTATACCCAGAAAATCGGTGTTTCGTACGCGATAGTCTATGTGTTGCTGGGCATGGCGGTGTTTGCCATCTTCCCGGAACTGCCGTGGGTGTCCCCGTTCACCAAGGAAACCTATGCGATCCACCTCACCGAATTGATGGTGATCATCGCCCTGATGACGACCGGCCTCAGCATTGATCGAAGGTTCGGGATTAAACGCTGGGCCAACCCGTTGATGCTGGTGTCCGTGGCCATGATACTCAGCATCGCGGCTCTTGCGGCAATTGGGTACTGGTGGCTTGGCTTCGGTCTGGCATCCGCCGTTTTGCTGGGCGCAGCGCTTGCGCCCACAGACCCTGTTCTGGCGTCCGAAGTCCAGGTCGGCCCGCCCAATAGCGGTGACGATGACGGGGTCAGATTTGCCCTGACAGCCGAAGCCGGGATGAATGATGGACTGGCATTCCCGTTTACATGGCTGGCGATTGCGCTGGCTGGCGCAGCAGGCGGCGGACAGGCTGTTCTTGGCGAGTGGCTTGCCTACGACGTCTTCTACCGGATCATCGCGGGGCTGATCATCGGCTATGTGGGCGGTCGCGCGGTCGCTTACGTTTTCCTGCGGCTGTCGCAGAAACTGGGGCTTGACCGTATCCGGGAAGGATTGACCGCGGTCGCCGCAACGCTTGCCGTCTATGGCGTAACAGAGCTGGCGCATGGCTATGGATTTATCGCCGTCTTCGTTTGTGCCCTGACCATCCGTGATTTTGAGCGCGATCACAAACACCATAGGGAAATGCACGCGTTCACCACGCAGCTGGAGCGGGCCTTGATGGCGATCTTGCTGCTATTGCTGGGCGGCGCTGTGATGGACGGCATTCTGGAGCCGCTGACCTGGCCGCTGATTGCTGCAGGCTTGCTGATCGTGCTCGTGATAAGGCCGGTCCTTGCCTATCTGGCGCTGAGCTGGACGACGTGTTCCCGGCGGGAAAAATGCGTCATCAGCTTTTTCGGCATCAAGGGCATCGGATCATTCTTTTACCTGTCATTTGCCCTAGGCGAAGCCGAGTTCGCCAATGCTGATACGCTATGGGCGCTGACGGCCTTTGTCGTGCTGATATCCATCCTGGTGCATGGCCTTACATCCTCGATTGCCATGAAGTGGCTGGGCGATCGGGCCTGATGTCGCCGCACGGTGCGGCGCGGTGAGCATTGGCAGCACCGGTTCGCCGCAAAACTCTTCTTCACCAGACAGGCGAGCGGCCCTTTATCTATGACGCGACGCCCGGCATAACTGCTGGGCGTCCTGGTATAGTGAAAGGGTCCCTCCTCATGCGTCTCAGCTCTCTGGCTGTCATCGGAGCCTTCGGGCTTGTCTCCTGCGCTACACAGAGCGCGCCGCCTGTCCTGTCAGACCTGTTTGAGGGTGAACCTGAAAGTGCCGTCGAAGCGCTCAACCGCTATTATGCGACGATTGATCCGGCGACCCTGCCGCAGGCGCCGGAAGGTGTTTCGCTGCCGCTAAACGAACCGCTGACACGAGTGCTGCTAGCGTCCTGCAATGATGAGGAGCTTGAAAGCCCGACCCTGTCGACACTGGCACAGGAAGAGGCTGACCTGTTCCTGATGATTGGCGACAATGTCTATGGCGACCGGGATGGCCGCGATTATTCCAATAACCAGCCGGAACTCGACGAGCTTCGAGAGAGCTTTGCGGATCTTGCAGAACGCGCAGAGTTTCAGGCGGTACGGGCGAAGTTCCCGATGATGGTCGCATGGGATGATCATGATTACGGTGCCAATGATGGCGGCAAGAATTTTCCGTTCCGTGACTATGCCGAGCTGATCCACGAGACCTTCTGGGGCCTTGGCGACGAGGATGTTGGCCAATGGCCGGGCACTTATTATTCGCGCACCTTCGGGCCTGAAGGCCAGCGCGTTCAGGTCATCATGCTGGACACGCGTTTCTTCCGCTCTGACCTGACGGCGACCGACCAGTATAATGCGCCCGGCAAGGAGCGTTACATGCCCGCGCCGGAAGGCAGCTATCAGGACATGCTGGGCAGTGCGCAGTGGACATGGCTGCAGAACCGTCTGCAGGACCCGGCTGACCTTCGTTTCATCGTGTCCTCCATTCAGGTCCTGCCAACGGTGCATGGCTGGGAATCCTGGGACAAGCTGCCCGATGAGCGCCAGCGCCTGTTCGACATGGTGAAGAGCACAGAGGCGGGCGGTGTCGTCTTCCTGACGGGCGACCGCCATACCGGCTTCATCTATGAAGAGGCCGGCGTGCTTCCCTATGAAGCCAATGAGCTGACGGCGTCGTCGCTGAACGTGTCCTTTGCGACCGAGAGCGATGAGATGGATGAGCGCCAGGTCGGCGCCGCATTTCCGCCAGAGAATTACGGGGTCGTCGAGATCGACTGGGAAGGTCGCAGCCTGAGTTTCCTGCTGAAGGACAATGAAGGGCAGACTGTGCGCCAAAACGACATTGCCTTTGAGGACATTGGCGTGGAATAAGCCCGGCTGAGCGCCAAGCCGCACCAAGAAGGGCCTCAAAGGAGCCCGGTCTGCCATGAGCGATTACCGCAATGTCTGGGCGCTGATTGCAGCTGCTGCCTTCCTTCAGCTGGGCGGCGGTATCCTTGGCGTGGTCACCCCGCTCGGCCTCGAGACGCTGGGCGTCAGCCCGGGCCTCATCGGTGCGATTGCAGCCGTTTATGCGCTCGGCTTCATGGTCGGGGCCTATACGGCCAGCAATGCGGTCATCCTGTTTGGTAATATCCGCGTGTTCTCCGCTGCGGCGGCGACCTGCGGCGCGAGCGTGCTGGTCATGCAGCTGGCGCTCGACCCTTGGAGCTGGACGGTCGTGCGTATCCTGCAGGGGGCGGCCTTTGCTTGGATGTTCTCGAGCATCGAAGCGTGGCTTGGCTCTACTGTCTCGGTAAAGAACCGGGGCAGTGTCAGCGGCTTCTATCATCTGATTGCGAAATTCGCCCTGATGGCGGGCCCGTTCTTTGTGGCCGGGCTCGCGCCGGTGGATTTCCGGCCATATCTCTGGTGCGCGATGTTCCTCTGCCTGTCGCTGCTGCCGGTGTGCCTGACCCGGCGCGGGGAGCCGCCTGCGCCAAGTGTCGAGCCGCTGCCCTTCAAGCGCCTGTTCGACATTGCGCCATCGGCAGTCATTTCGGTGTTTCTTGCGGGCCTCATCAATAGCGGGACGCTGGCGCTCCTGCCACTTTATGCGGGTGTCGCCCTGCCGGGCACGAGCGGGGGCGCAACGGGCGCGGCAGCGATTGCGGCGGCGGCCGTCTGGACGGGCGGGCTGATCAGCCAGTGGCCGGCGGGCCGCATTTCGGATCGTCTGGACCGGCGCGTCGTGATTGCGGTCATGGGCGCGGTCTCGGCCATCGCTGCGCTGGTGCTCGGTCTCTTTCCGGGCATGCCGCAAAACTGGATCCTGATCACGCTGGCGGTCTGGGGCGCCGGGTCGCTGTCCTTTTATGGTATCGGTGTCGCACATGCGATCGACCGGTCGGACACGGCGCAGATCTCCCGCGTCATGTCGGGGCTGCTTTTTGTCTGGGCGGCCGGGTCTGTCATCGGGCCGCCGCTCTCGGGTTATGCGTTCCGGATGCCATTTACCGAGGGCGGACTGTTTCTTCTTGCGTCGATTAGCTCGGCAATTCTGGCTGCGGCAATGATGTACAGGCGCACAAAGCGGCAGGATGTGCCCAAGGAAGCGCAGGAGCCTTGGAAGATTACGCTCCCAAGCACAGCATCTACGGGCGAAATCGACCCAAGAACCGAGTAGGAATAGCTTGGTCCGGGTTCTGGACCCATCCGGTTGCGCCGTAAATTCTCAGTGTTATAAGGCCACGAGTTTCTGAGCGGTGGTGCGCGCTTCGCGTCCCACTCCCGCCGACGATATCAAAGAGGCTTATTTCCCCCATGAACATTCACGAATATCAGGCCAAGGCCGTGCTGAAGTCCTATGGTGCGCCCGTTGCGAACGGTGCGCCCGTGCTTTCGATCAACGAAGTGGAGAAGGCTGTCGACCAGCTGCCTGGACCGCTCTGGGTCGTCAAAAGCCAGATCCACGCAGGTGGACGCGGCAAGGGCAAATTCGTGGAATCAGCTGCGGGTGAAAAAGGCGGCGTTCGCCTTGCTTTCTCCAAGGAAGAAGCGATCAGCCACGCCAAGGCGATGTTCGGCAACCACCTTGTCACGGCGCAGACCAACAAGGACGGCAAGCAGGTCAACCGCCTCTACATCGAAGACGGTGCTGACATTGACCGTGAGCTTTACCTCTCTGTCCTGATCGACCGCGCAACCGGCAAGCCGGCTTTCGTCGCATCGACCGAAGGCGGCATGGACATCGAGGAAGTCGCGCACTCCACGCCAGAGAAGATCCTGACCCTCCCGATCGACCCGATCGCCGGCGTCACCGACAAGGACAGCGAGCAGCTCTGCGACGCGCTGAAGCTTGAAGGCGACGCACGCAAGGACGGCATGAAACTCTTCCCGACGCTCTACAAGGCGTTCACGGAGAAGGACATGTCCATGCTCGAGATCAACCCGTTGATCGTCATGGAAGACGGCCACCTGCGCGTTCTCGACGCCAAGGTGTCTTTCGACGGCAACGCGCTCTTCCGTCACCCGGACATCGTGGAGCTCCGCGACAAGACCGAGGAAGACGAGAAGGAAATCGAGGCGTCTGAATGGGACCTCGCCTACATCGCGCTCGACGGCACGATCGGCTGCATGGTGAACGGCGCAGGCCTCGCCATGGCGACGATGGACATCATCAAGCTCTACGGCGAAGAGCCAGCGAACTTCTGTGACGTCGGCGGCGGCGCCAACAAGGAGAAGGTCGCAGCTGCCTTCAAGATCATCATGAAGGACCCGAACGTGAAGGGCATCCTCGTGAACATCTTCGGCGGCATCATGAAGTGTGACGTCATCGCTGAAGGCGTGATCGCTGCGGTCAAGGAAACCAACCTTGGTGTGCCGCTGGTCGTTCGCCTGGAAGGCACGAATGTCGATGAGGGCAAGGCCATCATCAAGAATTCGGGTCTCAACGTGATCCCTGCCGACGATCTCGACGACGCGGCCAAGAAGATCACTGAAGCGATCAAAGGCTAGAGCTTAAACGTTTTTTCGCGCGCCCGAGGGCGCGACCCAAAGATTTCAGGGACCTTATCCATGTCCATTCTCATCGACTCAAATACCAAAGTCATCGTGCAGGGCCTGACCGGCAATACCGGTTCGTTCCACACCAACCAGGCGCTGGAATATTACGGCACCAAGATGGTTGCCGGCACGCACCCCAAGAAGGCTGGCCAGAAATGGAAAGCCGACAATGGCACCGAGCTGCCGATCTATGCGACCGCAGGCGAAGCCAAGGAAGCCACCGGCGCCAACGCGTCCGTGATCTATGTGCCACCAGCTGGCGCAGCTGCTGCGATTGAAGAAGCCATCGACGCAGGCATCGAGCTCATCACCTGTATCACCGAAGGTGTGCCGGTCATGGACATGGTGCGCGTGAAGGCAAAGCTGGCCAATTCCAAGTCGCGCCTCATCGGCCCGAACTGCCCAGGCGTGCTGACCCCTGAGCAGTGCAAGATCGGCATCATGCCGGGCAAGATCTTCAAGAAGGGCTCTGTCGGCGTCGTGTCGCGTTCGGGTACGCTGACGTATGAAGCGGTGTTCCAGACCTCGAATGCAGGCCTTGGCCAGACGACGGCTGTCGGCATCGGCGGCGACCCGGTCAACGGCACCAACTTTATCGACGTGCTGGAGCTTTTCCTCGCCGACGACGAGACCAAGCAGATCATCATGATCGGCGAAATCGGCGGTTCTGCTGAAGAAGAAGCTGCACAATTCCTCAAGGACGAAGCCAAGAAGGGCCGCAAGAAGCCAATGGTCGGCTTTATCGCTGGCCGCACGGCGCCTCCGGGCCGCACGATGGGGCATGCCGGCGCGATCGTTTCGGGCGGCAAGGGCGATGCCCCTTCCAAGATCGAAGCCATGGAATCGGCTGGCATCAAGGTGTCTCCGAGCCCTGCGCGTCTCGGCGATACCATGGTAGAGGTTTTGAAAGGATAGCCCCGGATACTAAGTGTCCGAATGGCGGCCAGACGAGGCCAATAAAACGACCCCGCCGGGCCGTCCAGTGAAGCAACAGGACGGTACACACCATGGCTGATGACGGTTCCCCGATTTCGGGCAAGCGGAGCGCACAGAACAGCGCGATGCTGGAAACCGCGTTCTTGTATGGCGGCAGCGCAGTCTGGATCGAAAAGATGCAGGCTGCGTATGCGCGCAACCCTAACTCCGTGCCCGAAAGCTGGCGCGACTTCTTTGCCGCGCTCGGCGACGAAGAAGAAGCGTCTACGCGCAATGCGGACGGGGCGAGCTGGAAGCGCGATCGCTGGCCCAAACCTGCGGACGCCGAACAGGTCGCAGCCTTTGACGGCAACTGGACGCTGCTTGAGCCCAAGCTCAAGGAGAAGATCAAGTCCGACAAGCCGGCCGCAACGGCCGAGGATGTCGCCGATGCCGTGAAGGATTCGATCCGCGCGCTGATGATGATCCGTGCCTACCGGGTGCGCGGTCACCTCGCGGCGAATCTCGACCCGCTGGCGATCGAGAATGATGTCGAGCATCCAGAGCTCGAGCCGGCCAATTACGGCTTCACCGACGCCGACATGGACCGCCGGATCTATATCGATGGCTATCTCGGCCTCGATTATGCGACCATCCCGGAAATGGTCGACATCCTGAAGCGGACCTATTGTTCGACCATCGGCATCGAGTTCCAGCACATCTCCAATCCTGAGGAGAAGTCTTGGCTGCAGGAACGTATCGAAGGCCCGGACAAGGGCGTTGCCTTCACCCCTGAGGGCAAGAAGGCAATCCTGACCAAGCTGATCGAAGCGGAAACCTTCGAGCGCTTCCTTCACCGTCGTTATCCCGGCACCAAGCGCTTCGGCCTTGATGGCGGCGAAGCGGCCGTTCCGGCGCTGGAGCAGATCATCAAGCGCGGCGGCGCCCTCGGCGTGAACGAGATCGTTGTCGGCATGCCGCACCGCGGCCGCCTGAACATGCTGGCTGCCGTCATGGGCAAGCCGTATGAGAAGATCTTCCACGAATTTCAGGGCGGCTCGACGCAAGGCGCAGAGGGCTTTGGGTCTGGCGACGTAAAATACCACCTCGGCGCGTCTTCGGACCGCGCCTTTGATGGCAATGAAGTCCACCTGACCATGAATGCAAACCCGTCTCACCTCGAGGCGGTGAATCCTGTTGTTCTGGGCCGGACCCGCGCCAAGCAGGCGATGGAAGCCGAAGAGACCGGCACGCTGGACCGGTCGCACAAGCTGCCGCTTCTGCTGCACGGCGATGCGGCCTTTGCAGGCCAGGGCGTTGTGTCTGAGTGTTTCGCGCTGTCGGGCCTTGCCGGCTATCGCACGGGCGGCACCATCCATTTCATCGTGAACAACCAGATCGGCTTTACGACCAGCCCGATGTACTCACGCTCTTCTCCTTACCCATCAGACGTTGCGCTGATGGTTCAGGCGCCGATTTTCCATGTGAACGGCGATGACCCTGAAGCGGTCACTTATTGCGCGAAGGTTGCGACCGAGTACCGGCAGAAATTCGGCAAGGACGTTGTCATCGACATGTTCTGCTATCGCCGCTTCGGCCATAATGAGGGTGACGAACCGATGTTCACCCAGCCGGTCATGTACACGAAGATCAAGGGCCACCAGTCGACCCGCGAGATCTATGCGGCCCGCCTCGTCGAAGAGGGCCTGGTCTCCGAGGACTTCCTCGACAAGGCTTTCGATGACGGCAAGACGTTCGAAGCCACCAAGGCCGACTGGCTGGATGGCGAATGGAAAGGCCTCGGCCTGCCTGAGGATGATGAGCGCCGCGGCAAGACCGGCGTTGCGATCAAGAAGCTGAAAGAGCTCGGCGAGACGATCACGACGGTCCCGGAGAATGTCGACGTTCACAAGACGCTGCGCCGGGTGATCGATGGTCGCCGTGAAGCAATAGAGACCGGCCAGGGCCTCGACTGGGCGACGGCAGAGCATCTCGCCTTTGCGACCCTGCTCGATGAGGGCTTCCCGGTCCGCCTGTCCGGTCAGGACTCGGGCCGCGGTACTTTCTCGCAACGCCACAGCCACTTCGTCGATCAGGAAACGGGCGCGCGCTACACGCCGCTCAATAATCTGAGCGAAGGCCAGGCCAATTACGAAGTTATCGACTCGCTTCTCTCTGAAGAGGCGGTGCTTGGCTATGAGTATGGCTATTCGCTGGCTGACCCGAACTGCCTGACCCTCTGGGAAGCGCAGTTTGGCGACTTCTCCAACGGCGCGCAGGTCTTCTTTGACCAGTTCATTTCCTCGGCAGAGCGCAAGTGGCTGCGGATGAGCGGCCTCGTCTGCCTTCTGCCGCATGGCTATGAAGGCCAGGGCCCGGAGCACAGCTCTGCACGCCTTGAGCGCTTCCTGCAGATGTGCGCCGAAGACAATATGCAGGTCGTCAACCTGACGACGCCAGCCAATTATTTCCACGCGCTGCGCCGTCAGATCCACCGCGACTTCCGCAAGCCGCTGATCATCATGACGCCGAAGTCGCTTCTGCGTCACAAGCTGGCCACCTCCACGTTGGATGACCTCAATACCAAGTCGTCTTTCCACCGTATCCTCTGGGATGACGCGGAAACGCCGGGCCGTGAAGGCAAGGTGAAACTGGCTGAGGACAGCAAGATCCGCCGCGTCGTCATGTGTTCCGGCAAGGTCTATTACGACCTGTTCGAGGCGCGTGAAGAGAAGGGCGTCGACGACATCTACCTGCTGCGCGTCGAGCAATTCTACCCGGTGCCACGCAAGTCGCTGATCGCCGAGCTGAAGCGCTTCCCGGGCGCTGAAATGGTGTGGTGCCAGGAAGAGCCGCGCAATATGGGCGGCTGGACCTTCATGCGCGACGAGATCGAGTGGACCGCCAATCAGGCCGGCGTCAAGAATGCGCGTCCGAAATATGCGGGCCGCCCACCATCGGCAGCGACGGCAACCGGCCTACTTTCACAACATAACAAGGAAAAGGATGCTCTCATCGCAGCCGCGCTGGGTGACCAGCCGGTCGAAGACAGCATCGTTTCTGCCTGACCAGAACGAATCTAACGGAAACGGAAGCATATGACTGATATTGTAGTCCCTCAGCTCGGCGAGAGCGTGACGGAGGCCACTGTTGGCCAATGGCTCAAGAAAGCTGGCGACAAGGTCTCCAAGGATGAGGTTCTGGTCGAGCTGGAAACCGACAAGGTTTCAGTTGAGGTTGCCGCAACGGCAGACGGCACGCTGAGCGAGATCGTCGCCAATGAAGGCGATACGGTCGAGATCGGCGCCATCCTCGGCCGCCTCGGAAGCGGCAGCGGCGAAGCCCCTGCCAAGGAAGAAAGCGCGCCTGCAGAAGCCAAGTCCGAACCCGCTGAGCAGCCGAAAGAGGAAGCTCCCAAAGAAGAGGCAAGCGCTTCTTCGGGCGGCGGCGACCTGACCGATGTGACCGTCCCGCCAATGGGCGAGAGCGTCACCGAGGGCACGCTGGGCGAATTCCTGAAAAAGGTCGGCGACAAGGTCTCCAAGGATGAGACGATTGCCGAGATCGAGACCGACAAGGTCGCGCTGGAAGTGCCGGCAACGGCGGACGGCACGATTGCCGAGCTGCTTGTGTCGCCGGGCGATACTGTCACGCCGGGCTCTGTCATCGCACGCATTTCGGGCGGTGCAGGCGGAAGCGCTGCAGCGTCTTCTTCTTCGTCTTCCAGTGGCACCGTCGCCAAGGAAGCGCGTGTTTCCGAAGGTGCAACGACCAGCCAGACCCCAGCCGAGACGGGTGAGTCGGCTTCCGGTCAGGAAGACCGTCCGGTCTCGCCATCGGTGCGCCGCGTGGCAGCCGAAGGCGGCGTGAACCCGCAGGACATTCCAGGTTCGGGCCGCGATGGCCGCGCCACCAAGGCGGATGCAGTCGACTTCGTGAACAAGGCTGCGCAGGCCCCGAAAGCAGAAAGCAAGCCGCAAGCGGCTGCCTCACAGCGTGAGATTGGCCCACGCGAGGAGCGGGTGAAGATGACCCGTCTTCGCCAGACCATCGCCCGCCGCCTGAAAGAGGCGCAGGACACTGCCGCGATGCTGACGACATTCAATGATGTCGACATGTCCGCGGTGATGGAGCTTCGGTCCAAGTACAAGGACGCTTTCCTTGAAAAGCATGATGTGAAGCTCGGCTTCATGGGCTTCTTCGTGAAGGCCTGCGTCAACGCGCTGAAAGAGATCCCGGCTGTGAACGCCGAGATCGACGGCACGGACATCATCTACAAGAACTTCTATGATCTCGGCATTGCTGTCGGCACCGATCGCGGCCTCGTCGTCCCGGTCGTTCGTGACTGTGATGAGCTATCGCTGGCAGGCGTCGAGAAAGAGATCGGCAATCTTGGTCGCAAGGCCCGGGATGGCGAGCTTTCGATCAATGACATGCAGGGCGGCACCTTCACCATCACGAATGGCGGCGTCTATGGCTCGCTGATGTCGACGCCGATCCTCAACCCGCCGCAGTCCGGCGTGCTCGGCATGCACCGCATCGAGCAGCGCCCGGTCGCCGTGAACGGCAAGATCGAGCTGCGTCCGATGATGTATCTCGCGCTGTCCTATGACCATCGCATCGTCGACGGCAAGGAGGCTGTGACCTTCCTCGTCCGCGTCAAGGAAGCGCTGGAAGATCCAGAGCGCATGCTGCTGGACGTCTAGGCGTCTGATTGCAGGAAGACTTTGAAGAGCGCCCGGTCAGGAATGGCCGGGCGTTCTTGTTTGGAGAACCGACAGCCTAGACTACCGCCTTATTCCCATCTCCCAGGCGGTGTCGTCGCCGCCGCCTTTCCAGGCGGCATAGGCCACGGCGCCTTCGAGGCCTGCGGCGTCCATCAGGGTGCGCGGCCAGTCGCTTTCCTCGATCGCGTCCACATGGATCGGGTGGACGCCCCAGAGAAGCTGTGCGCGGCGCAGGCGGGCGTCATCAGATGAGCCGTAGAGGATGAAGTAGCGCCCGCGATGTTTGGCGAACTGGGCGAGGCGGCGGGCCGACCCGGTGCGCAGGGCAAGCGCCTTGGCCTTTACCGCGAAGGCGAGCGACTGGGCAGCGCGCGCGACGATGTCGATGACGCGCTCATCATCGCGGTCGCCCATGAACTGTTTTAGGGAGTCGCGATAGTCAGGCGCTTCTTCGGTTGCCTTGATGATCCGGTCCATGATGGCGACAGCAGTCGGTGGGTGACGGCCAATCGCGGTCTCGGCAGAGAGCATGACGGCGTCGACGCCCTGATAGATGGCGGTGGCGACATCGCCTGTCTCGGCCCGCGTCGGGGCCGCATTCTCAATCATTGATTCCAGCATCTGCGTCGCGACAATCACCGGGCGGCCAACCTCGCGGGCTTCGCGCACGATGCGCCGCTGGATGATCGGGACCTGTTCGAGCGGGAATTCGACGCCAAGATCGCCGCGCGCAATCATCACGCCATCTGATGCGCGGATAATGGCGTCGAGGTTTGTGACCGCGCCGGGCTTCTCGATCTTGGAGATGAGCGGCGCGCGTGCGCCGATCGCGGCCTTGGCATCTTTCACGTCTTCAACGGACTGCACAAAGCTGAGCGCGACGAGATCGACGCCAAGATCGAGCGCGAAGGCGAGGTCTTCGCGGTCCTTGTCGGTCATGGATTTCAGCGGCAGCGTCTTTCCTCGCACGGTGAAGCCCTTGCGGTCGGACAGGACGGCGTGAAAGGCGGGGGTGACACGCAGCGTGTCGCCAGCCTCGCTGACGGTGAGGCGCACCTTGCCGTCATCGCAGAGGATTTCGTCGCCTTCTTCGAGCGATGCGAGGATTTCCGGGTGCGGGACGGGGATGGTTTCAGGCTCGTTTGTGCTCTCATCTGCGGTCAGCGTGTAGGTCTTGCCATAGGCGAGTTTGATTTCGCCGCCCTCGAACGTGCCAACGCGGATCTTGGGGCCTTGGAGGTCTGCGAGTACGGCAAGCGGGCGGCCCATCGCTTTTTCGGCGGAGCGCACTGCTTTGAAGACGGCGGCGTGGGTTTCATGGTCGCCATGACTGAAATTCAGGCGGAAGATGTCCGCGCCTGCCTCAGCGAGGAGACGGATGGCGTCGGGGCTGGCGCTTTTCGGGCCGATCGTGGCGAGGATTTTGGCATTGCGGCCGCGCAGGCGAGGGGAGGTCATGGGGGCTTCCTGCTGGCGCGGCGAAAGCCGCAATTGAACCTATTGCCAATCTGGCGCGACTATCCATTCAGAACAAGCCGGACAAAGGCGCTGATGACCCGAGACACAGGACGCATATTCGATGAGCTTTTGCTCGTCTCCGCGCGCGCTGGCGACCGTCGGGCAGGCGAAAGACTGGCGGCGCGGTGGCAGCCACGGCTTCTGCGCACGGCAAGACGATTGCTACGCGATGAGGATGAGGCGGTTGAGGCGGTCCAGAATACGTGGGCGGCGATCTGCCGGGGATGGTTCACGCTGCAGGATCCGGCGCGGTTTCCGGCCTGGGCCTTCACCATCCTGCACCGCAAATGCGCAGACCGCATAAGGGGCAGCCAGACCGACCGGGCCCGCCATGCAGAGCTGACTCCCGATGCTGGCGCCTTAGCAAGGGGCGCCCCTGAAGACGGGCTGTCCATCCGGCAGGCGATGGACGGCCTCAGTGACGATCATCGGGCCGCTGCCGTCCTGTTCTTTGGTGAGGGGATGACGCTCATCGAGGTCGCAGAGATTACGGGCGTGCCGGTGGGTACGGCCAAGTCGAGGATTTTTTACGCACGCCGCCAGATGAAGGCGGCTCTGGAAGGAGAAGAAGAATGACCGGTATTGATGAGAAGATTCGTCACGGAATGAGTGAGGATGACCGCGCTTTTCTGGCATCACTGGAGGCAGAGCCGGGCCTGTTCCAGCAGATGGGGGCAGCCTTTGCAGGGACGATGAAAGCCTGGACGGTGTTTGCCGTGCTGCTGTCTCTGGTCTTTTTTGCCCTGGCGATCTGGTCTGCCTTCGCCGTTTTCGACAGTGAAACGCCTGTTGAGGCAATCGGCTGGGCGGGAATCGGGCTGGCGGGCTTCATGGCGACGGGGTTCGTGAAGATCTGGTTCTGGCTGCGTAT
>DUBH01000018.1 GCA_012960415.1 Henriciella sp.
ATGGGACCCGCGCCGGCGGCCCCGTTCAGGCGCATCAGCTCCGAGGGACGCCAGTCGGTCATCAGGTCCTCGACGCGCTCGAGCTCCGCTACCGCCGCCGCGATGGCGCGGTAGACCAGGCCTCGTACCAGACAGAACGCAATCAGACCCACACTCAGCACGAACAGAACGCCAGCGGGCATCGGGTCCTTGATCATGAAATCACTGCCCGGCTGGTTTGAGACCCAGTGTGCGACCGCGAGCACCTGTTCGAGCGACCAGCCAAACAGACGAAGAAATGGTTCGTCCAGCCCGATGGGCGCGGTCGCGAGGGCGAGACCCGCCAAGGGCGCGCTTACGAATGTGATAATCGGCATCGCAAGAAGGTTCGCCCAAAGCCCTCCCGGTGCCACCCGGTCGAAATGATAGAGCGCGAACGGCGCCGTAGCCGCCGCCCCGACGATCGACGTCACCACCAGCGACTGCAGCGTGAATACGAAACCATTGCCGGACGTCCTGTCTGGCTGGGCCTGACGCTTCTCCCGCCAGACGAGATAGGTGGCAATTAGTGCGCCCGTGGCAGCGAAAGACATCTGGAATCCAGGGGTCATTACACTGTGCGGCTGGATAAGGATGACGGCTGACATCGCAACGGCGAAGGAGCGGAAGCTGAGAGGCGATCGGTCCAGAAGGATAGCGCCGAAGAAGACCGCGGCCATAATGAAGGCCCGCTGTGTCGAGATGCTTGCGCCAGACAGCACAAGATAGAGCGCCGTCATAACAAGCGCGACAGCTGCGGCTGGCTTCTGCACAGGGACCCGCAAGGCGAACCATTCCCAAAGCGATAGCACCCGCCGCACGCTAAAATAGACAAGGCCGCCAACGATCCCGAGGTGCAGGCCTGAGATGGCGAGCAGGTGAGCCAGACCTGCACGGCGCAGTGCCTCGACGTCTTCCTGATTCATGAAGCTGCGGTCTCCGGATGCCAGCGCTGCTGCAAAGCCTCCAGTGCGCTCCCCGGCCGCATCGCGCACATGAATGGCGAGCGACCGGCGCATGACGCTCACCGTGCTGCGCACCCTTTCCATGAAGCCGCGCTGCGCCCCAAGTGTTCCGCCCCGGCAGCGCCCCTGCACATATCCAACGCCGTCCAGTCCATCAAAAAAGGCCTGCCGGTTAAACGCATAGTCCCCCGGCATGCCCGGCTGCGGCGGAGGACGAAGAACAGCCCAGCAACGAATAAAGCGCCCTGGCGCGACATTCAGAGATAGCGAGTGCGTGAGTCTGATCCGGCTCGGCAGCCGCTCAGGTTCGATGCCCCCGATCGCGTGAACGTCAATCCGCAAGCGTACGCCTTTCTCACCGGGCTCAACCGCACTCACCCAGCCTTCAATCATGGTCGGACCGATCATCTGCTGAACAGGCGGTACCGGTCGGATCAACGTGTGGATCTTTGAGACCATGGCGCCGCATACAGCCCCCATGATCAGGATGAGCACGAGACGGAGCGCGAAGCCTCCTGCATGTCGAAGGCCAGAGAAAACCGCTCCGCCAATGGCAAGCGCTAGCGCGAGAAGAACGAGCAGCGGCGGCTCAAAAGGGACGGTAAAATAGACAATCGCACCGAGGCAAAGACCGAGCGCAAAATAGAGCGGGCCGTTCAGAACGAGGTGTAAAACATGGCTCTCGGCAAAGCCTCCGCGAGGGAAATCAGCGCGCCTCTTGCCTGATGCCCTTTCAGAGTGTTCATGGCGCCCAGATACCTGATCAGAAGCAGAACCGGACAGTTTGTCAGACTGATGACGACGATAACGCGATTTGCCCCCTCCCCGACTGGCATGCTCCACATTGGCGGCGCACGCACAGCTCTTTTCAACTACTTGTTTGCACGTCGCAACCAGGGAAAATTCCTGCTGCGGATCGAAGATACCGATAAGGCGCGCTCTACCCAGGAAGCCGTCGATGCGATTCTCGATGGCATGAGCTGGCTCGGCCTCGATGCCGACGAGGCCCCTGTCTTCCAGAGCGCGCAGGCCGAACGCCATGTCGAATGCGCCGAGGCTATGATCGCGAATGGCCGTGCCTTTCGTTGCTATGCGACACCTGAGGAGCTGCAGGCCCGCCGCGACGAGGGTGAGGCAGCCCGCGCGGCTGCAAAACAGGACGGCGTCAGCGAAGCCGACCGCCAGACGCTGCTACGCAAGGCTGAAGAGCTGCTCGCTCCGTTCCGTTCACCGTGGCGCGATGGCGGGGATGCGCCAGCACCGGACGCGCCCTACACCATCCGCCTTCGCGCGCCCGACGATGGGCAGATCATCGTTCAGGACGGCATACAGGGCGAAGTGAAGGTCGCCGCACGCGAGATCGACGACCTCATCCTGCTGCGCGCCGACGGCTCGCCAACCTACATGCTGGCCGTCGTCGTCGACGACCACGATATGGGCGTGACCCATGTCATTCGCGGCGACGACCACCTGCGCAACACTTTCCGCCAGATCCCGATCTATCAGGCGATGGACTGGGGCGTGCCGCACTTCTCGCATGTGCCAATGATCCACGGCGATGATGGCGCCAAGCTGTCGAAGCGTCACGGCGCGCTCAGCACGACCGCCTACCGCGATATGGGCTACCTGCCCGAGGCGCTGAACTCCTACCTCCTGCGCCTTGGCTGGAGCCATGGTGACGAGGAGATATTCACGCTCGAATCGGCAGCCAAGGTCTTCTCCATCGAGGCGATCAATCGCTCCCCTGCCCGGCTGGATCTCGCCAAGCTGAATGACGTCAACGCGCACTTCATCCGCGCCTGCGACGATGCGCGCCTTCTTGGGCTTCTGAAGCCATGGCTCGAGGAAGCCATGGGCGAGCCTCTGGACGATACCATTATCGAACGTGTCACCGTCGCCCTTCCATCCATGAAGGATCGCGGTGCGACCCTGCCAGAGCTGGCTGAAGCGTTCCGCTTCCTCTGGAGCGCCAATACCGACAATCTGAACAAGAAGGCCCGCAAGGCCCTCTCCGGTGACAGCCTCGAACGTCTTTCTGATTTGCGGCAAGCCATTGCCAATGTAGAGGAATGGCGCGATACCGCACTGCAACAGGCGTTACAGTCTTACTGCGCTGACAACGAACTGTCCTTTGGCCAAGTCGGCCCGCCCGTGCGCGCGGCCCTGACCGGGGGACTTCCTGCACCGGACCTCGCTCCGGTCATGGAATGGCTCGGCCGCAATGAGACCCTGTCACGCATTGATTTTCACCTCGCTCGCACTGACATGCAGAGTGAATAGACCGACACGTATGAGAGAGCAGACATGATCAACAAGACGAAACCTGCCGGGACGGCGAAAATTGAAATCGATGGCAAGACCCATGATCTGCCAGTCCTGAGTGGGACCCTTGGTCCAAACGTCGTGGACGTGAAAAAACTTTACGGCGATGCAGGCGTGTTCACGCTTGATCCTGGCTTCACCTCGACCGCGAGCTGTGAGTCGCAAATCACCTTCATTGATGGTGAGGAAGGCGTTCTCCTTCACCGCGGCTACCCAATCGACCAGCTTGCCGAACAATCCGGCTATCTTGAGGTCTGCTACCTTCTTCTGAACGGCGAGCTGCCAACAGGCGCACAATTCAAGACCTTCGCGCGCGAAATCACGCAGCACACCATGCTGCACACACAAATGGACCGGTTCTTTGACGGCTTCCGCCGTGACAGCCACCCGATGGCCATGCTGACCGGCACGGTAGGTGCCATGTCAGCCTTCTATCCAAGCTCCATGGACAGTGCTGACCCGGAAGAGCGCCGCCTGGCGTCTATCCGCCTGATCGCAAAGATGCCGACGCTGGCAGCGCGCGTCTACAAATACTCCATCGGCCAGCCCTTCGTGAACCCGCGCAACGATCTCTCCTATGCCGAGAACTTCCTGCGCATGTGTTTCTCGGTGCCGGCTGAAGACTACAAGATCAGCCCGACCCTCGCCAAAGCGATGGACCGTTTCTTCATCCTGCACGCTGACCACGAGCAGAACGCGTCGACCTCGACCGTTCGTCTCGCAGGTTCGTCAGGCGCACACCCTTACGCGGCCGTTGCAGCAGGCGTTGCCTGTCTCTGGGGTCCGTCGCACGGCGGCGCCAACGAGGCCTGCCTCAACATGCTGCACGAGATCGGTTCGGTTGACCGCATTCCGGAATTCATCGCCCGCGCCAAAGACAAGGAAGACCCGTTCCGCCTCATGGGCTTCGGTCACCGCGTCTACAAGAACTACGATCCGCGCGCCAAGGTCATGCAGGAAACGGCTCACGAAGTTCTCAACGAGCTTGGCATCAAGGACACGCCAATCCTCAAGGTCGCGATGGAGCTCGAGAAGATCGCGCTTGAAGACGAGTATTTCGTCGAGAAGAAGCTTTACCCGAACGTCGATTTCTACTCGGGTATCATTCTCGATGCGATGGGCTTCCCGACCGAGATGTTCACCGTCTTGTTTGCGCTCGCTCGCACCGTCGGCTGGGTCTCTCAGCTCAACGAAATGATCGACGACCCAACCCAGCGTATCGGCCGCCCACGCCAGATCTATACCGGCGCACCACTTCGCGATTTCAAACCGGTTTCGCAGCGCGGCTAGTTGTGCGCAAGCAGCACCTTCGCTGCAATTTCCGCTGACCGAAGATCGCCCTCGCCCATCCGCGCGAGGGCGTTTTTCTGTGCGGCGATCTGAGCCTGGCGCGCCTCTTCATTGCCGAGCAAACGCAGCGCTTCCTTTGCCATCCGTCCGGCTTTGAACTTGGTCTGAACGAACTCTGGAACCACCTCTGTATCATCAGCCGCGATGTTCAGAAGCGTGATGTGGGTCGGCTTGAACAGGAAGAAGCGCGCGAGCGACCAGGTTACCCAACCAGTCTGATAGCCGACGAGAAAAGGCGTGTCCTGGAAAGCCAGTTCGCTCGTGACCGTCCCCGAGCAGGCAAGCGCATAGGTCGCAGATGACATCACGTCGAAACGGTCGACGCTCTCTGCGCTGAGATCAGCCCAATCGAACCGGTTGCCATATTTTTCAATGAAGTATGGGCGAATATTCGAAGCGGGATGAAGGATGACGCGCACATCGCCGCGCGCTTCCTTTACCTGCTGCGCGGCCTCAAGTAACACTGGTGCTACGCTATCAATTTCGCTGCGGCGGCTGCCGGGCAGCACGAGGAGCACAGGTGCTTCTCCGACACCCATTGCAAGCCGGCCGGCTTCTGGGTCACCCTTATGTCCCCGCGATAGCGCGGGGTTGCCCATCACGGTAACGGGCAGTCCGAAGGGTTTGTAGAACGGTGCTTCCATCCCATGGATGCAAACCAGATGATCCACAGTCTCTGCCAGTGTTTTGGCCCTGCCAGGCCGGGTAGCCCAGACTTGGGGCCCCACGACTTTGACGAGTCTGATATGGGGCGCGCGAGCCCGCACACGCTGGGCAACACGAAGCGTGAAACCCCACGAGTCGACCAGCGCAACAGTGTCAGGCGCCGCTTCGACAATGGCGTCGGCAGCCGCGTCCGCAAGCGCGACAACTTCGCGGTAGATCTTCACGCCTTCAAGCAAGCCGACCACAGAGAGTGGCGACACGTCTATTGGCGAAGGAAGCCCCCGCGCGGCGAGCTGCTCGCTGCCGATGGCGTTCAGTGTAACATCTGGCTTCAGGCGTCGAAGCTCGTCGACAATCTCCGCCGCCAACAGGTCACCTGAAGCTTCAGCCGCAACGAGATAGATGCTGGATGCCATAGGTGATCAGCTCCAATCCTTCGAGAAAGCGAACAGGAACACACCGGTTTCAGCGCACCTCCTGCCGATCTCGTCACGATTGAGTAGCAGTGCACCTTCAGCTTCGACACCGATGCCCGCAAGCCCGGCCTCTGCGGTTCTGTCAATCGTCGCAGGACCGATTGTCGGAAGGTCGATCCGCCGTTCCTGAATAGGCTTAGGCCGCTTTACCAGAACACCGCGACGGGCCGCTGGCGTGCCTCTGATTTCGTCTTCAAGGTCATTGATCCGGCCAAGCATGCGGTCAGTGCCTTCTTGAGCCTCAACGGCCAGAACAAGACCATCACAAACGGCACACCCCTGCCCGATATCGAGGCGGCCAAGTTCGCTGGCGATGGCCGCTGCTTTGCGAAGATCGGCGAACTCGCTTTCTGAAGGCTCCCGGCCGAAGATAACCCCTTCTCCAACAGTAAGCTCCTGCGCCGCCGCCTCAGCAGCAATCACTTCAAAGCCTTCAGCTTCAAGCTCACCCACAATGACCCGCAATAGCGCATCGTCTCCATCGCGCGCAGCCTTGAGCACGCGCGGCAACAGTTTCGCCCCGCGCATGTCCAGCTTGATGTCGGAAAAGTTTGGCCGCTTCACGATACCCGCGAACACCACCTGCTCGCAGCCAAGCTTTTTCAGCCGTTTGATCAGGTGCCCAATCTGCCCAATACCGACGGTTTCGTGATCGAAACGCTCTAGACGTTTCTCTTCAAAACCCGACAGACGAAAAACATGAACGTCTTGCCCACGTTCCTGTGCGGCCGATGCAATCGACACCGGAAGGTCTCCCAATCCGGCAATGATGGCGAGTTTTTTCATACTGGTTGGCCTATTCAGGCAGACAGAGCGACCGGTTCTTGCTGGCGCGGATAAAGTCGATGATCTGCATCAGTTCTGCGCAATCACCATATGTTATCTCAGCATCTTTCACCCGTTCGCTGAACGTGCCTTCCTTGGCAAACAGCATCCGGTAGGCCGCTCGAAGATCGTGAATAGACTGACGACTGAAGCCGCGCCGTTTCATGCCGACAATGTTGAGCCCGGCAAGATGGGCGTGATTTCCGATGACCGAGCCGTACGGGATCACATCGGCGACAACGATGGCGCCGCCGCCAACAAAAGCATGCTGACCGATACGGCAGAACTGGTGCACAGCGGCCAAACCGCCCATCCAGACCTGGTCTTCAACGATAATGTGTCCCCCGAGCGCAACATTATTCGCCAGGACGCACTTGTCGCCCACGATACAGTCATGCGCAACGTGGACATCGACCATGAGAAGGCAGTTCGCGCCAACTTTGGTCAATCCGCCATGTGCTGGAGAGCCACTGTGTATCGTCACATGTTCACGAATTACCGTTGACGCCCCGATGATGAGGCGTGACGTTCCATCATCCTTGAAGTTCAGTATCTGCGGCGGCGTACCAATCACTGCGCCCGGGAAGACCTCAACACCCGAGCCGAGCTCGGTACGCCCAACAATCGTAGCGCGTTGATGGATATGGCAGCCGTCGACCAGCGTCACGTCGGTGCCAACATAGGCAAACGCGCCAACGCTGACGCCTTCACCAAGGCTCGCACCTTCTTCGACAATCGCTGTCGGGTGGATGGTTGTGGTCAAGATTTACGCCTTTCCCTCGATGTCTGCTTCTGGAGCCAGGCAATCTCGCGCATCCAGTCTCTCAAGGGGCGAGCAGGCGTGCCACCCCAAGTCTCTCCGGCGGGAATTTCCCGAAACACGCCAGCAGACGCCGCGATCTGCGCGCCCTCTCCGACAACGACATGATCCGCAATGCCGACCCGGCCGCCGAGCTGAACGCCGTCACCGATAGTCACAGTGCCGGAGATGCCGCCAAACGATGCCATCAGCACATTGCGGCCTAGGACGACATTATGAGCGATCTGGCAGAGATTATCGATCTTGGTGTTCTCACCAATGATAGTGTCATCGAATGCACCGCGATCAACGCAGCTGTTTGCGCCGATCGTTGCGCCGTCCTGGATGATGACACGTCCGAATTGCGGCGCATCCTCTGCGCCGCCCGGTCCCGGCATGACACCAAATCCTGCTTCTCCGATGCGCGCGCCGGAGTAGATATTGACGCTGTTGCCGATCAGGGCGCACTGGATGCTGACATTTGCGCCTATGACGCAATCGCGACCTATCTGCACGCCGGGACCAATCACTGCGTTTGGAGCAATGATTGAACGGTCGCCAATCGCAGCGCCCTTGCCAATATGCGCTGTCGGCGCAATGCGCGCGCTCGGATGAATGTTGGTGGCTTCATGCGGTGCTTCGACATCTCCCCAGTCGCGAAACTGGAGAAGCTGACGGGCCGCAACCGCATGAGCGTAGCGTGGTAAAGGCGTGACAAGTGCCGCGACGCCTTCCGGCAGTGCGTCAACAAAGTCCGTCCGTACAAAGCAGGCGGCAGCCTCTGCACTTATCGCATCAGCTGCCGGCCGCTTCTTGCCTTCATAATAGCAAACCTCGCCGCTCCGCGCGCGAGACGCTGCCGCGACATTTGTCGCAACGGCGTCGGCATCACCGTGAAGCTCAGCGCCCGTTGCAGCAGCCAGGTCTCCAAGGCGAACCTGCCCGAGAAAACGGAAAAACCTTGGGTCTGCTGTCACGACGGAATGCTACTGCTGTTGTTGTTGCTGCTGCTGGATCAGGCGCTGACGTGCCTCAGCCGAAAGACGCTGACGGGTCACTTCGACAGTCGGGAGCGAAGCGTTCATCTTCATGATAACCGACCCGGTGACGTCGACCGCCTCGGAAGACCAGACAGTTTGCGAGGTGTCGAGCATGACGTTCGCGCCGGTTTCCGTGATGACCTGCTCGAGCACAGGCTGAAGTGCCTGATAGAAGCGGGTCCAGGCCGCGCGCTCAGTCGCCTGAAGCTCGGCTGCCGCGAACTGGCGGTCGAGGCCGAATTGCTGGGCGCGCTGAGCATAGGCTTCTACTTCGGTGCGAAGCGCCTGGTCGCCAGCAATCGCCTCCATCGACATGTTTGCCGTGCGGGCCTCTAACGACTCGCCTTGCTGCTGCAGCGCGTTCGCTTCAGGGGTCAGCTCGTTCTGGATCGACGTGCCGATCTGCTCGAGTTTCTGTGCGATGTCCTGTCCGGCAGTGCTTTCTGCCATGACGCGCTGCTGGTCGATAACGACCACTTCGGAATTCTGTGCCTGCGCTACCGGAGCGGCCAGAACAACAGATGACATGATGACAGCGGCAGAAGCCACTGCGGTCTTGATGAGTTTCATGAGTTCCTCCTGAGAACTTCTAGAAGCGTGTTGAGGTACTGAACCTGAACGTCTCGGTCCGGTCGTACTCTTCTTTCTTGAGGATTTGAGAAAAATCGAACCGGATTGGTCCGAACGGCGAGTCCCAGCCCACCGAAAGACCTGCCGATGCCCGAAGAGGCATGGAAGTCTGTGATTCTTCGATCGCAAACAGGTCTGGACCGATCTGCGTAATGTTCCGCGGTTCGGTGTCGATCTCATCGAGCTCACCAACAGAACCAGCCTCGAGGAACAGCGCGGTATCAATGCCGTACTCTTCCGGCAGGAAGTTCGGGAAGGTCAGCTCAGCCGTTGCCTGGTAATAGGCCTTACCACCGAGCGCACGGCCCTTGCGAATACGTTGCGTATTGCCATCGGCATCCACCTCGCGAACGATGCGACGCGGGCCGAGGCCGGCCACGTCGAAGCCGCGGAACGTACTACCGCCGCGGAAGAAGCGGTTATTGATCCGGATACCTTCGTCGCCGCCCCATGACCCAATGAAGCCACCAGAGAGACGGACACTGGCACGAACGCCCTTGAAGATGCCTTGATAAGCAGCTGCAGACGATTCGGTACGGATGTACTGAACGTCGCCGCCCACACCTGCGAGATCCTGGCTGAACGAGAAGTCAAAGCCACCCGTGGGCTGGATTGGATCGTTCCGGCGGTCCCAGTTGAAGGTGTAGCCGATGATCGAGGACAGCTCGGCGCGCTCATTACGGCAGTTCGAGAAGCTACGATTATTGTAAAGCGGTGAACACGCATCCACTACGAGCGCGTTGGCCGGTAGGTCGTCATTCGGGTTGGCCGGACGGTCGAACACGGTGTCGTCGCTTGGATCGTCTGGCGTGCCGCCATCAAACGTGTCGGTGATGATGACTAGGTCGCCATTTCCATCGATCACGACATTGCCGAGATTGATGTCGAGCTCGTCCTGCTGGAGGCGATAGCGCAGGCCAAGATTGGTGTTCTCGGTCAGCGGGAAACCAAGGTTCACACCGGCACCAATCGTGTCCGAGGTGAAGCCACCGAAGCCGATGTTTGAGAAGTCAGAGCGCGACGAGAAGATGTCGATACCGGCCGCGAGATTGCGGTCGAGGAAGCGAGGTTCCCGGAAGCGGAGATCGACATATTGCTGGCGCTGCGACGCCGAAATACGGGCGACAGCGGTCTGGCCGCGGCCACGAAGGTTGCGTTCCGAGACGCTCACGTCAAACAGGAAGGCGTCAACGGAAGAATAACCTGCGGCGAACGACAGCTCACCCGTTGGCTGCTCTTCTACCGTCACATCGACGACCGTACGGTCTGGTTCAGACCCCGGATTTTCCGTGATCGTTACTTCCTTGAAGTAGCCGAGTGCCCGGACCCGGTTACGCGAACGATCAAGCAAAACACGGTTGAAGGCGTCGCCTTCTGATACGCGCAGCTCGCGGCGAACAACACGGTCCAGCGTACGGGTATTTCCGACAATATTGATTCGCTCGATATAGACGCGCGGGCCTTCATCGATGGCGAAGGTTACGTCGACCGTGTTCGTCTCCGGATTCGGACGCAGGTCTGGCGTGATGTCGACAAATGCGTAGCCAGCGATACCAGCCGCATAGGTCAGCGTGTCGATCGCATCCTCAATCCGGTTGCCGCGGAAGAGGTCACCTTCCTGAATGGCGAGCGCATTGCGCAGCGCATCGCTGTTCAGCTTGTCGAGCTGGGTCGATACATTCACCGTGCCGAAATTGTACTGGACGCCCTCATCGACCGTGTAGGTGATGTAGAAGTCTTCCTGGTCCGGCGTCAGGTCTGCAACGGCCGAGACAACGCGGAAATCGTAATAACCATTGTTCTGGTAGAACTGACGCAGAAGCTCGCGGTCGTACTCCAGGCGGCCCGGGTCGTAATTGTCATTCGAGCTGAAGAAGCGCCACCAGCGCGACTGGCGCGTAGCGATCTCGCTGCGAAGACGCCGGTCGGCATATTCCTCGTTGCCGATGAAGTTGATGGAGCGAACGCCCGTCACAGGGCCTTCATTGACCACGAAGACCAAGTCCACGCGGTTCTGCTCGAGCGGCTTGTATTGCGGCTCGACGGTCGCGGCGAAGCGGCCAGACTGGCGGTAAAGCTCAAGGATACGCTGAACATCGGCCTGCACGCGAGCAGCGGTAAATATACCGCGCGGCGCGACCTGGATCTCTTCCCGCATTTTCTCGTCATCGATGGAGCTGTTGCCCTCGAAAATAACGCGGTTGATGATCGGGTTCTCGACCACGCGCACGATCAGATCAGCGCCGGATTTCTCGAATGAGGCGTCGGCAAAAAGACCCGTAGCAAAAAGCGTTTTCAGAGAGAGATCGATACGCTCCGCATCGAACGGGTCACCGGGCTCGACAAGCAGGTAGGACTGGATCGTACGGTCTTCGATACGCTCATTGCCCTCCACCTGAATGGTGCGGATGCGCTCAGCGGACTGGGGCGCCTGGGCCTGCGCAGACAGCAGGGCACCGACCGCAGTCGACGTGCCGAGCATCGCGGCAACGCTAAACATGGAAGCAACGAAGACTGATCGCATGGCGTCTCTCTCAATTTACAACGCAATTCGGCTATCAGCCCCGAGCGCTGTTGAACAGCCCTGTTTCCAGTACATCACCCCAAGTGATGAAAACAAACATCCCCAGAAGCAGGAACATACCGGCCATCAGGGCCCCCTCCTGTATCCTTGCGGGCAATGGCTTGCCCGCAAACGCTTCATAGCAGTTGAACACGATGTGGCCACCGTCAAGCACAGGAAGTGGAAGTAAATTAAAGAAACCAATTCCTACCGAAACCGCCGCGCAGATGGTCATCATGCTCCAGAAAAGAGCGTTGATACGAGTCGTGAGCGGGATGTCATTGTTCGCCATCGTACGATTCACGACCCGCCGACTGATATCGCCGATAGCAACCGGCCCGCTCAGAGAGCTCAGTGCCTCCTTGCCCGTGATCATCCGGCCAATCATGTCGGTTGTCTTGGCGACTGTATCCCAGGTCTGAACGCCGCCCATGGCCAGCGCTTCAACAGGATTATAGTCGATGCGCTGCGCAGTATCGCGAATTTCCTGAAGCGTGATGCCGATCGTGCCGAGCGCCTGAACCTGGCCGACCGCATTCTCGCGCATCTGACGCTGCGGCGTGACGGTCAGTTCAATCTCCTCACCATCGCGCTCCACGATCGTGAGTAGCTCCTTGTTGCTCGACATGGAGACGATCGTCTGCAGCGAGCCGGCATTGTCGACCGCTTCGCCGCCCATGGAGACGAAAATGTCCCCGGTTTCGATACCCGCCTCGGCGGCGGCGCCGCCTTCCAAGACGCTCGTTACGCCTACGCGGGCCTGATAGGCACCGTTGAAATAGAAGAACACCGCAAAGATCAGGGCGGCGAGCACGAAATTGGCCACCGGCCCTGCAGCAGCAATGGCCGTGCGCGGCCACACACCAATCTCATGGAATGGCTTGCCCACGGGGCCCTGCTCTATCTTGCCAACATCACCCGGAAGCTGGCTCTCGCCTACAAACTTCACAAAGCCGCCGAGCGGGATCCAGTTCACACGCCATCTGGTGCCGCGCTTGTCGCTTTTCTCAAAGATCGGCTTTCCGAAGCCGACTGAGAAAGACTCAACGCCTGCGCCAAAGTAGCGACCCGCCAGATAGTGGCCGAGCTCATGGATTACGACCACAATACCCAGCATGAAGACGAGGCAGACAATGAAGATCGGGCCCTGGCTTAGAAATCCATCAAACATTCTCAATCCTTCGCGCGGGCCATGCTCGACATGACGAGTTCACGCGCCAGCGTTCGCGCTTCGGCGTCTATATAGCCGATTTCCTCGAGGCTTATACAGTCTCTGCTGTTAGTGAAACGGTGGCTTAGCTGCGATACTGCCATCTCGTTCACACGGTTGATGTCTGTAAATTTGCAGCGCCCGCTCAGGAACGCCTCCACCGCCTCTTCATTGGACGCGTTGAGCACGATCACTGCCGAGTCTGATTCGTTGAGCGCCGCGCGTGCGAGCCTGATCGATGGGAAACGTGTGTCGTCGACATTCTCAAATTCGAGCCGCGCAACAGAAGCGAGGTCCAGCCGCTCTACGGCGGTCGGAACGCGGCCATTCGGCCATGAGAGAGCGTGGGCAATCGGCGTCTGCATATCTGGTGAGCCCAGTTGTGCAAGGAATGAGCCATCGACATAGCTGACGAGCGAGTGGATGATCGACTGCGGATGAACGAGCACGTCGATACGCGCCTCGGGCACGTCAAACAGGTAGCTCGCCTCAATAAGCTCCAGTGCCTTGTTCATGAAACTGGCGCTATCGACCGATATCTTGCGCCCCATCGACCATCGAGGATGTGCGCACGCCTCTTCAGGCGTAACTTTCGAAAGCTGCTCCAGCGGTGTGCGCAGGAACGGCCCGCCCGACGCCGTCAGGATAAGTCGCTCAACATCCTCAGCGCGCTCCATGACCTGGAACATCGCATTGTGCTCAGAATCGGTAGGCACAATGAGCGCACCCGTTTTCGCAGCGACCTTTTTCAAAAGCGGCCCAGCACAGACCATGCTTTCCTTGTTGGCCAGCGCAACATCGTTGCCTGCTTCAAGTGCAGCATGGGTGGAGGCGAGCCCCGCAATGCCCACGATAGACGCGACTACCCGGTCCACTGGTACGCGCGCAGCGTCTTCAATGGCCGATGCGCCGGCTAGCACTTCAATTCCGCTGCCGGCCAAACGTGACTTCAGGGCGCCATGAAAACGCTCTTCACCAATAACGACAGTGCGCGCGCCAAACTCGACGGCTTGCGCCGCCAGAAGCTCTACATTCGTGTGAGCGGTCAGCGTTTCGATCTCAAACGCGGGCTCTTCGGCAACTGCATTCGCATGCGCAACGACCGACAAGGTCGATTGGCCGATAGATCCTGTAGACCCGAGTATGCTCAGCTTTCTGGCCATCAACCGGCCTGCAATCCGAGCAATCCATGTAGTGGGGCAACGAGTGCCATCGTGCCCGCGCAGAACACAGCGGCCATACCAAGACCATCCACCCGGTCCATGACGCCGCCATGGCCGGGCAGGAACCCGCTCGTGTCTTTGACGCCATAGCGCCGCTTGAGCGACGATTCGAACAGGTCACCCCATTGGGCGACGATCGAGATAGCAAAACCAGCGAAGAGCCAGGAGATACGAGACGCATCAAGAAGGCCTGCCGCGATCAGCCCGCAAAGACCGCTACAGATCATGGCGCCGATGGCGCCGCTCCAGGTCTTGGACGGTGAATCCTTAGGTGCCAATGGCGGGCCACCAAAACCCCGGCCTGCGAAATAGGCCCCGGTATCCGACGCCCACACCGTCCCCATGAGGATCAGCGCGGCGGCCTGGCCATACCAGGTGCCCTCACGCAGAAAGAACAGCCCAAGTGGCAGGCCCGCGCTATAGAAGACACCAAAGGCGGCCACTGCCCGGTCATTGATGCGTGACGGATGGATGAGAAAAATAAGGCCTGCAGAGACCAGAAGCGCGATGAAGGAGACGCTCCAGTCCCCGAAATAAGCGGCGAACACACAGATCGCCGCGAGGACTGCCGTGGCCGGCATGATGGGCGACGCGGTCATCCGCGCCCATTCATACCCCATGATCGCGGCAAATATTGCGCAGGCGATGGCAAGTACTAGCCCACCCGTGGCAACAACGAAGAGTGCGAATGGTATGAGGACGAGCGCAGACAGCAGTCGTAGCGCCAGTTCTTTCGACTTGTGGCTACCCGGCCTCGACGCAACCATCTAGCGCGCCTCCTTGCCCAGACCGCCAAACCGGCGCTCTCGCGCGCCGAACTTTTCAAGCGCTTCTCTCAATTGAGTTTCGCCGAATTCGGGCCAAAGTACATCCATGAAGACAAGTTCTGCATAGGCACCCTGCCAAGTGAGGAAATTGCTCAGACGGTGCTCCTCGCCCGTACGGATTATCATGTCCGGATCGGGAAAAGTCTTGGTGTCGAGATGCTGGGAAATCGCTTCTTCTGTGAATGCGTCAATGCTCAGCTCACCAGACACGACTTTCTCGGCAACGTGTCTGGCGGCGCGCGCGATTTCTTCACGGCCGCCATAGTTGAAAGCGATGCCAAGGTTGAATCGCGAATTCTCTGCGGTTTCCTCGACGGCCATATCCAGCAGCGAACAGATGTCTTCAGGAAGCCCGGCCCGCGTGCCGAAAACGCTTATCTTCACGTCTTCGCTCTTCAGGCGTTTCAGGTCCTTCTTGATGAAATGGCGAAGCAGCGCGAACAGAGCCGTGACTTCGGCAACCGGCCGGCGCCAGTTCTCAGTCGAAAACGAATAGACCGTCAGATAGGTCAATCCGAGCTTTTGGGCTGCCCTGACAGTTTCGCGTAGCGCATCGACGCCGCGCTCATGTCCAACTGAACGCGGCAGCCCATTCCGGGTCGCCCAGCGGCCATTCCCGTCCATGATAATTCCGACATGGGAAGGCAGACTGGACGAATCGGCAAATTCGGGAACCCCGTTAGAAGCCGGTTGCGCACTCAAACCTGCATGATCTCCGCTTCTTTTGCCTTCACGATCTCATCGATGCGGGCAATGTACGTATCAGTCAGCTTCTGGACATCATCGGAAAGGCCGTGCGCCTCATCCTTGCTGATCTCATTGTCCTTCTCGCCCTTCTTCAGCTGGTCCATGCCATCGCGGCGCACATTGCGCACGGCGACACGTGCCTGCTCGGCATACTTGCCAGCAATCTTCGAAAGCTCAGCGCGGCGTTCCTCGTTCAGAACCGGGATCGGGATCCGAAGCGTCGTTCCATCGGTCACCGGGTTCAGGCCAAGACCTGATTCGCGGATCGCTTTGTCTGCAGCGCCAACCACGGACTTGTCCCAGATGTTTACAGACAGGGTACGCGCGTCGAGCACAGAGACGGAGCCAACCTGATTCAGCGGAACAGTCGAGCCATAGGCCGGGACGCTCACTGTATCGAGCAGGTTCGGCGAAGCGCGGCCCGTCCGCAGACCGGCAAGGTCCGACTGGAGCGAAGCGACGGCGCCTTCCATACGGCGCTCAAGATCTTTTTTGTTTATACTCATGGCACTTGTTCTCGCACATTAAGAGATGAGCGTCGATGTCCCGACCCCACGCAGAACGTCTAGCAATGCGCCCTTCTTGTGAAGTGAGAACACGACAATTGGAATGCTTGTATCGCGCATCAGGCTGACGGCTGAAGCGTCCATGACGCGCAGGTCCCGCGCAAGGACCTCCTGATAGCCGAGTTGCTCGTAACGCTCGGCGTCCGCATGTTTCTTGGGATCGGCAGAATAGACACCATCGACCTGCGTGCCCTTGAACATGGCGTCGCAATTCATTTCGGCCGCTCGGAGGGCCGCGCCAGTGTCTGTTGTAAAGTAGGGGTTGCCCGTGCCCGCCGCGAAGATAACCACGCGCTTCTTCTCCATGTGGCGGATAGCGCGGCGACGAATGTATGGTTCACACACCGTGTCCATGGGAATTGCAGATTGAACCCGTGTCGGCGTGCCGATCTGCTCTAGCGCGCTCTGCATCGCCAGCGCGTTCATCACCGTCGCGAGCATGCCCATCGAATCGGCCTGCGAGCGGTCCATACCATTGGCAGCACCAGCAAGGCCGCGGAAGATATTGCCGCCGCCAATCACAAGGCACAGCTCGACATTTGTCTGGCGGATCGCACCAGAAATCTCTTCGGCGAATTGTAAACAGGTCGGCATATGGATGCCGAATTCCGATGGCCCCATCAGGGCCTCTCCCGATAGCTTCAGGAGAACACGTTTATAGACGAGCTCGCTGCTATGGTCGGTCTCTGTTGTCATGACTGTCTCCCAAGGCCGCTTAGCTCGTAAAGGATTCCCGGCTGCCTGTCATGGGCGGCCGGGAGACTTTAAGATGAGTTTTGCAGGTCTTAGGAGCCGGAGGTCATGGACGCGACTTCAGCTGCGAAGTCGTCTTCTTCCTTCTCGACGCCCTCACCCAGACCGAAGCGCACAAAGCCCTTCAGCGTTGCGCCCTGCTCTTCCAGGAACGCGCCGACGGTCTGGTCCGGGTTCATCACGAATGGCTGCTCGACAAGGACAACTTCCTTGTAGAACTTGTTGAGGCGGCCTTCGATCATCTTCTCGATGACGTTGTCAGGCTTGCCGCTTTCGCGGGCCTGCTCAGTCAGGATCTGACGCTCGCGGTCAACCAGTTCAGGGTCGAGGTCCGCGGTCGTGGCCGATGCCGGGTTGGTTGCAGCAACGTGCATCGCAACCTTGCGGGCAGCTTCGGAAAGCTTTGCCTTGTCGCTGCCTTCAACCGCCACGAGCACGCCGATCTTGCCCATGTTCTCAGCTTCCGGGCTGTGGACATAGGCAGCGACCTGGCCGCCTTCAGCAGTCATCTTCGCAACGCGGCGAAGCGTCATGTTCTCACCGATCGTCGCAACGAGGCCGGTGATCATGTCGTTGACGGTACCATCGCCCTTAGGCGCTGGTGCGTTCTGGACAGCTTCGAGCGAACCGTCGGTTTCGAGAGCGGTCTTGGCGATGCCTGCGAGCGCGGACTGGAACTTCTCGTTGCGGGCAACGAAGTCGGTTTCAGCGTTCAGCTCTACCAGCGTGCCGGACGTGCCGTCAGACGACAGCAGCGCAGCGACCAGACCGTCAGCCGCAGCGCGGCCAGCTTTCTTGGCGGCCTTGGAGAGGCCTTTCGCACGCAGCCAGTCAACAGCGGCTTCCGTGTCGCCATCATTTTCAACGAGCGCTTTTTTCGCATCCATCATGCCTGCGCCCGTGCGGTCACGCAGGTCCTTGACCAGAGCGGCGGTGATCTGTGCCATCTCTATGATCCTTCCAGATTGAGTTTCGGTTTTAGCTTTCAGCCTTGGCTTCTTCTTCGCCTGCGCTTGCATCTGCTTCAGCGGTTTCGCTGGCAGCAGCATCAGCGGCGGCAACGTCGCTTTCGGCCATCGCGTCAATGTCTTCAGACTCGCCAAGGTCGATACCGAGGCCGGCTGACGATTCAGCCAGACCATCGAGAACCGCGTCTGCAATCAGGTTGCAGTAAAGCGAGATGGAGCGTGCGGCGTCGTCATTGCCCGGGAACGGGAAGTCGACATCGTCCGGGTCGCAATTGGTATCGATCACAGCGATGACCGGAATGCCAAGCTTCTTGGCTTCCTTGATTGCGATCTGCTCCTTGTTCGTGTCGATGACGAACATGAGGCTCGGCAGGCCGCCCATACTTGCGATACCGCCAAGGGCACGCTGCAGCTTGTCGCGCTCGCGCTCGACAACGAGAAGCTCTTTCTTGGTGAGACCCGAAGCGTCACGATCGGAGAGAACTTCGTCGAGCTCGCGAAGACGCTTGATCGACTTGGAAACGGTTGACCAGTTGGTCAGCGTGCCGCCGAGCCAACGATGGTTCATGTAGTACTGGGCAGAACGCTCTGCAGCTTCTGCAATCGGCTGCGCCGCCTGGCGCTTGGTGCCGACGAAAAGAACGCGGCCGCCCTTTGCAACCGTGTCGCGGACTTGGACCAGCGCTTGGTGAAGCAGCGGCACGGTCTTGGACAGGTCCATGATGTGAATACCAGCGCGATCGCCATAGATGAACGGCTTCATCTTTGGGTTCCAGCGGTGGGTTTGGTGGCCGAAGTGAACACCAGCTTCGAGCAGCTGACGCATCGTGAATTCAGGCAGAGCCATGATCTTTCTTCCTCTTCCGGTTGACCGGCACGGACACTATCGGGCTCAAACCACTGAGCTCGACACCGGATGATCCGCGCATCGGGGGTTTAGAGCGCTGCCATATACGTAAAACGGGCCTAATTGCAACCGGGCTTTGTCAGGCCGCGAGCGTGTCCACGCGCGATACACCGGAGGCCATCTTGAGCGCGCGCAGGGCCTCGAGCCCCGTTGCATAGACCGCCGGAAGCTTCATCGAGACGACCCGGCCATCAACAAGCGGCAGCTCAAGGAAGATCTCGCCCCGGTCGGCGCCCGGCGCATTGATGAGGCGCTCGGCCACGGCCGCCAGCTCATCAAAGTTTGCCCCGCGCGACAGACGCACCACCAGCGCCTTCGCTTTCTTGCCGATCCGCGCCTTCTCAATCGGCTTCACATGCTTCACTGAGAGGCGGATTTCCTCTTCCTGCCGGCGCACATTCACCATGACGCAGATACTGCTGGCCGGTGACATGAGATCGCGGAAATTGTCCAGCACTTCCGGCATTACCATCAGTTCGACCTCACCGGTCGGGTCAGACAGGGTCAGGAAAGCGAATTTGCCGCCATTGCGGGCTGGCTTCTCGACCCGGCGGCGCACAACGCCGATCAGCTCAAGCGGTCGCCCGTCCACGGCGACATCGGCAATCTCATTGGAAAGCGTAATGCGCCCTTCCTCGAGACTGTCGAGCACATCGTCGAGCGGATGGCCGCTGAGATAAAAACCGACGGCAGCAAATTCCTCATCAAGGATCTGCTGGCCATTCCACGAGGACACTTCCTGCAAGGTCGCTTTGACCGCAGGCTCTGCGTCTCCGAAAAGGCCGCCCTGCCCGCCCGCGCGATCCTCGGCCGCTGAAACAGCCATAGCGGAAAGCAGATGGGCAGACGCCAGACAGGTCGCCCGGTTCGGCTCAATCGAATCGAAAGCGCCTGCACGCGATAGCTGCTCGAAGCACTTCTTGTTCACGGATTTCGGATCAACGCGCTCGGCGAAGTCATGCAATGACTTGAAAGGCCCACGCACCGCGCGTTCAGCTTCCAGCTGGCGCATGGCCTCAAGGCCGACCCCCTTCAGCGCGCCCAGCGCATAGACGAGGGCACCATTCTCCACATCAAAGTCTGCCGTCGACCGGTTTACATCCGGCTGGATGATCTCAATCTCGAGACGCCGGCACTCCTGCACAAAGGCCGCAAGCTTGTCGGTGTTCTGCAGATCAAGACTCATCGAGGCCGCAAGGAATTCGACCGGGAAGTGGCGCTTAAGATACGCGGTCTGATAGCCGATGAGCGCGTAAGCAGCAGCGTGCGACTTGTTGAAACCGTAACCCGCGAACTTCTCCATCGTGTCGAAGATTTCGTTGGCAAGCGGCGCCTCGATGCCTTTCAGCTTCTGCGCACCGTCGAGGAAGCGCGCGCGCTGCGCCACCATTTCCTCGACCTTTTTCTTACCCATGGCGCGTCGCAGAAGGTCGGCTTCGCCAAGCGAATAGCCAGCGATCTCCTGCGCCATACGCATGACCTGTTCCTGATAGACAGGTACGCCATAGGTCGCTTCAAGGATCGGTTCGAGATCGGGATGCTGATAGTGGACGTTCTTGGGGTCTTCCTTACCCGCCACGTAGACCGGGATGTTGTCCATCGGACCTGGACGATAAAGCGAGATGATCGCGATGACGTCTTCGAGGTTATGGGGGCGGACCTTGCGCAGCGTGTCGCGCATGCCCTGGCCTTCGAGCTGGAACACGCCCAACGTCTGGCCGCTGGCCATCAGCTCATACGTGTCCTTGTCATCCAGCGTGTCCCATTCAGGGCCAACATCGCGCCCATCGCGCCGGATCAGTTTCAAGGCGCGGTCGATCACCGTCAGCGTCTTCAGGCCGAGGAAGTCGAACTTGACGAGGCCGCCGGCCTCCGCCCACTTCATATTAAACTGCGTGGCCGGAAGATCAGAACGAGGATCATTATACAGCGGAACAAGTTCCGTAAGCGGACGATCACCGATGACAACACCGGCCGCGTGCGTGCCTGCGTTGCGATACAAGCCCTCCAGCGCCAGCGCCGTTTTCAGCAGCTCTCCGACACGCGGATCCTGCGCGATCTCGTCATCGAACTTCGGTTCGTCGTCGATGGCTTCCTGCAGCTTTGGGGGATTGGCAGGGTTGAATGGAATGAGCTTCGCCAGCCGGTCGACCTGGCCGTATGGCATCTGCATGACGCGGCCAACGTCACGCACCACAGCTTTTGCCTGCAGCGTACCGAAGGTGATAATTGCGGCCACACTATCAGCGCCGTACTTGTCGCGCACATAGCGGATAACCTCACCGCGACGCTCCTGACAAAAGTCGACATCGAAGTCAGGCATCGACACACGTTCGGGGTTCAGGAAGCGTTCGAACAGAAGGTCAAAGCGAAGCGGATCAAGATCCGTAATCGTCAGCACCCAGGCAACAACAGAACCCGCACCAGAACCACGGCCCGGCCCGACAGGGATTCCCTGCTCCTTGGCCCATTTGATGAAGTCGGCAACGATCAGGAAGTAGCCTGGAAAGCCCATCTTCTTGATGATGCCAAGCTCATAGTTGAGCCGCTCGATATAGGTCTCTTTTGGCGCGTAAAGCTGCGGCGCTTCAGCGAGCCGTTGTTCCAGCCCCTCTTCCGCCTGCACACGCAATTCTTCAAACTCCGAGCGCGTCCCATCACCAAAGTTGGGCAGGATCGGCTCATGCGTGCGCGCACGCACAGCGCAGCGTTTCGCGATCTCTACCGTCGACGCCACAGCTTCCGGCAGATCGGCGAACAGCTCGATCATGTCGGCAGGTGCTTTCAGGTATTGGTCCGGCGAGACCCTTTTGCGGTCATCCTGACCAAGATATTCGCCATTCGCGATGCACATCATCGCGTCATGGGCATGAGCGTCCTTTGGTTTCAGGAACCGCGCATCATGCGTTGCAACAACTGGCAGGCCCAGCTTGTAAGCCGCTTCCAGCAGGCCCGGCTCACTGTCTGCTTCTTCCTGCAGACCATGCCGCGTAAGCTCAACATAGCAGCGCCCCGGATAGGCCTGCGCAAAGCTCGACAGGGTCGCTTCGGCATCGGCCTGCTTGTTCTTCAGGATGTACTGCGCAGCTTCGCCCCGCATCCCGCCGGTCAGAAGGATGAGACCGTCCGTCTTCTCAAACAGATGCTCTCTCTTCAGGCGTGGGACGCCGTCAGCCGCCTCCAAATATGCATAGGAGGACAGCTCCATGAGCCGCTTGTAGCCAATCTCATTCTGCGCATAGACCGACACCTGCGTCAGCCATTCCTGATGACCGCCATCGGTCACATCGAAGCAGCACGCCATGATCGGCTGCACGCCAGCTCCAGACAGAGTCTCGGAAATCTCCAGCGCGCCAAACAGGTTGTTCCTGTCGGTCACCGCGACTGCCGGCACGCCATTGCCAACAGCCCAGGCCTTCAGATCTTTCGGCGTGATCATGCTCTCGAGAAGCGAGAAGCTGGTACGCACGGCAAGATGGATAAAAAGCGGCTCGGACAAGGCGGGCTCCTCTCGGGCGAGGAGTATGCCCCGTATCGCTGGTGAGTCGAAGGGCTCAGCCTGCAAAGGCTGTGAGTTTTCCTGCCTTCAGTGTCAGCACCCGGTCCATATGCTGGTTGAGCGCCATATTGTGCGTGGCGACGAGGACCGCAGCCCCTTCCATACGCGCAATCTTGATCAGGCTGGCAAAGACACGCTCGGTTGTTGTGGGGTCGAGATTGCCGGTCGGCTCATCGGCGATGACGAGCTTGGGGTCATTCACCAGGGCGCGGGCAATCGCGACGCGTTGCTGCTCACCGCCGGACAGTGCGCCCGGCTGGTGCTCAACCCGCTCGGACAGCCCCATCTCCGCCAGCAGCTCGCGTGCCTTTTCGCGCGCCAGGCTCCGCTTCACCCCATTCACCATGAGCGGCATCGCGACATTATCGAGCGCGTTGAACTCAGGCAGCAAGTGGTGGAACTGGTAGACGAAGCCGAGCTTCTCCCGGCGAAGGCGCGTGCGCACAGCGTCTGACAGGTTCAGAACCCCCTCGCCATCCAGCAGGACCTCACCGCCCTCGGCCCGCTCAAGAAGGCCGGCCGTATGCAAAAGCGTCGACTTGCCAGAACCTGACGGCCCGACAAGACCGACAAGCTCGCCGCGGTTCAGCGTAAGGTCCGCATGGTCCAGAACCTTAAGGAGATTTGGGCCAGAGCGGTATTCGCGAACGATGCCACGAAGCTCAAGAACGGGTGCAGCGCTCATCACTCGAACCTCAACGCATCAACAGGATCGAGACGTGCCGCGCTCCATGCGGGCCAGATCGTCACGAGGATGGACATGCTCATCGCCCAGAGCGTGGTGAACACAGCTTCCGCCCAGTCGAGCTCTGCCGGCAGGCCGTCGAGGCCGTAGACTTCTGCGTCGAAGATATCCCGGCCCAGAATGGAGCTCAGGAAACCTTCGACCACACCAATATTCAACACGATCAGCACGCCCAGCGCGAGACCAATCAAGGCCCCGGTCAGACCCAATATTGCGCCAATCATGATGAAGACCCGCATGATCGCGCCGCGCGGTGTGCCGATGGTCCGAAGGATCGCGATGTCACGCGTTTTGTTCTTAACGAGCATCACAACGCCTGTGATGATGTTCAACGCCGTAATCGTGATGAGGATCAGCATGATGACCCGCATCATCCCGCGTTCGACATTGAGGGCATTGAAATAAGAGGCACGCCGCAGCTTCCAGTCCTCGACGCGAAGCCCGCCTGTCAGAGACCGGATCTCCGCCATGACAGGCTCAGTCCGCATCGGATTATAGAGCCGCGCATCGATCGCCTGATATTCGCCGCGCTTGTTGAAGAAGAGCTGCGACTGCTCCATCGGCATCAGGACATAAAGCTTGTCGAGCTCGACACTGCCGGTCGTGAACGTATCGCCAATCGTATAGGCCTTGGAGCGCGGCGTGACGCCAAACGGCCCGGCCACACCCTCAGGTGCAATCAGCGTGATCTTGTCGCCAATGCGAAGCCCGAGGTCCTGCGCGAGGAAAGCACCAATCAGGACAACGTCGCCGCCATTGCGCCCCTCGCCAAAGCCAGCTGCATCCGCTGTCGACTGCCCGCCTTCGAGGTACGGCAGATTTCCGATGTCCTCAGTGCACACGCCTCGTACAATGGCACCGGTCCGGCCATATTCAGACGTCGCCAGAACCTGCTGCTCAATGATAGGGAAAGCATGCTCGACGCCTTCCAGTTCGATGATCTCATTCGTCAGGACGTCGACATCGCCTTCAGGCAGACCGCCAACCGAAACGAAGACATGTCCCTGCCCGCCAAGAAGCGCATTCAGCAGGGTCGAGCGAAAGCCCGCCATGACGGACATGATGACGATCAGCGCCGTCACGGCCAGCATGATGCCAAAGAAGGAAATGATAGAGATGAGGGACACACCGCCATGCTGGCGGCGTGCGCGCAGATAGCGCCAGGCGAGCGCGCGCTCCACCTGACCGAAAGGCGCAGCTTTCGCCATCAGTCGGCCTTCACCATCTCGATGGCCTGCTCAAGCGTCATGTCAGACTTTTCGCCGGTTTTGCGGTTCTTCACCTCAACCATGCCAGCCTCGACGCCGCGCGGGCCAATCACGATCTGCCAGGGCAGACCAATGAGGTCCATCCGGTTGAATTTGGAACCCGGGCGCTCATCCGTGTCATCATAGAGCACGTCGAAACCAGCCGCCTGCAGCGCCGCATAAGCACCGTCAGCTACACCTGACACCGTCTCATCCTTAGGCTTCATCGAGATGAGACCGACATCGAACGGCGCGACCGCTTTCGGCCAGACAATGCCGTTCTCGTCATGGGAGGCTTCGATGATACCGCCGACAAGGCGCGAAACGCCGATGCCATAGCTGCCCATCTGGACCGGCACATTCTCACCCTCGGCGGTCTGTACCGTGGCATTCATCGCCTTTGAATACTTTGTGCCGAAGAAGAAGATGTGGCCAACCTCGATGCCCCGAGCCGACACCTGGCGGTCTTGTGGCACCTTGGCGAATTCGGCCTCGTCATGCTTTTCCTCGGTCGCCGCATAATATTGCGTGCGCCGTTCCATGACCTCAGACAGCTCACCATCAAAATCGAGATCCAGCCCCGGCGCCGGCACGTCGAGCAGCGCCCGGTCACAGAAGACGGCACTCTCGCCCGTATCGGCGAGGATGATGAATTCATGGCTCAGGTCGCCGCCAATCGGGCCCGTATCAGCCTGCATCGGTATAGCGGTCAGCCCCATCCGGTCAAACGCATTGAGATACGCGCAGAACATCTTCTGATAGCTCTTGCGCGCGCCCTCTTCGGTCAGGTCGAAGGAATAGGCATCCTTCATAAGGAATTCGCGGCCGCGCATAACACCAAAGCGCGGGCGGATCTCATCGCGGAACTTCCACTGGGTGTGATAGAGGTTCAGCGGCAGCGCCTTGTAGCTCTTCACATAGGCGCGGAAGACATCGGTGATCAGCTCTTCATTGGTCGGGCCGAACAGCATTTCGCGATCATGGCGGTCGGTGATGCGCAGCATCTCCTTGCCATAGGCCTCATAGCGCCCGCTTTCCTGCCAGAGCTCGGCCTGCTGGATCGTCGGCATGAGCAGCTCAACCGCCCCTGCCCGGTCCATCTCCTCGCGCACGATCTGTTCAATCTTCTTGAGGACACGAAAACCAAGCGGCAGCCAGGTATATATTCCGGCGCCATTCTGGCGGACCATGCCGGTACGCAGCATGAGCTGGTGCGAGACGATGGCCGCATCAGCTGGCACATCCTTGGAAACTGGCAGGAAATATCTGGACAGGCGCATTGAGACTGGCTCACTCTTAACAAGGCGGGTCGCGGCCCCCTGTGTTATTGTCAGTCGCTGCAATTGGCTAGTGTGCGCCTGCAAGCACGCAGCGCTTTTTCACGCCCGGTTGGTCAGGCGCCGTAATAGCGCAGCAATGGCACCACGATGATGCCGGCAATCGCCGTGCACACCACCGCGCCAATCGTTGCCCAGATCGCCTTCTTGGCCAGCATCGGCTCAGCCGGCGCGCCTTCTTCAGTGCCTTCCGGTATCTCGCCATCCTCGAACTGGCCGCGAACGCCAATCGGAAGGACGACGAACAGGCACATCCACCAGGAAATGCAGAAGATGACGATACCACCGACGAGTGACATTAGTGGTCGCCCTTCGGCGTCTCCATCAGCTCGACGAGAACACCGTTCGAGTTTTTCGGGTGCACGAAGACAATCGGCGTTCCGTGCGCGCCGATGCGTGGCTCACCAAGCACGGTCGCGCCGCGCGACTTCATCACCTCGACCGCCTGATGAATATCGGCAACCTCGAAGCAGACATGGTGCTGGCCGCCCTTCGGATTCTTCTGAATGAAGTTATGGATCGGGCTTTCTTCGTTCAGCGGCTCGATCAGCTCAATCTGGCTATTGGGCAGGTTCACGAAGCAGACCTTCACGCCTTGGGCCGGCATGTCGAAAGGCTCCGTAATGTCGGTAGCGCCATACAGCGTCTTGTAGGTCTCGATCGCATCGGGAAGCGACGGCACAGCAACGCCTACATGGTTCAGCGGGCCCAGTTTGAAGTCTTCAGCCATTATATCCCTCACACTCTCATAACCATGACATCGACCAGCGGCTTGCGGCCGAATGTTCTTTCGCACGCCTTGCGGATGGCCCGCACCAGCGTGGTTTCAACTGCGTCGTCATTTAGGCGCTTTTTGCGCGAAAGACCATCGAGCGCCTCGTCGCAGGCCGCTTCAATGGCGTCGACCGACTCGTCGGCGAGGCTGCCGTCTTCTTCCGACATGCCGCGTACCGCAAGATAAGGCCCATCGGCGATGCTACCCGTTTCATCAAAAGACACGCTGGCCGACACATAGCCAAACTTGGAGATCGCAATCCGTTCCTTCAGCCCTTCAGACCCTGCAGGCACCAGCCGGTTACCATCGAGGTGCAGCCTGCCATGCGGGACCGTGTCGATCACTTCCGCCTTTCCGGGGGCCAGCCGGATCATGTCTCCATTGCGGGGCGTCACAGCTTCCGGCACCTGCATGGAGCGGGCAAAGCCTGCATGCTCCACGATATGCCGGCGTTCGCCGTGGACGGGCACGGAGATACGCGGCCGAACCCACTGATACATGCGCTCCAGCTCATCGCGTGCGGGATGACCGGACACATGAATGACATCCTTGGTCATTCTGTCAGTGATGATACGAACGCCCTTTTCGGCCAGCGCATTCTGCATCTCGAAGATGCCTTTCTCGTTGCCCGGAATGACACGCGAAGAGAAGATCACCGTGTCCCCAGCATTCAGCGAGATATGCCGGTGCGTATTCGCCGCGATTCGGCCCAGCGCGGCGCGCTCCTCGCCCTGGCTACCGGTACAAAGGATCAGGATATTGTCTGCCGGGAAGCTACCGACATCGGCCTCATTGACGAGATCCGGCAGGTCTTTCAGCACGCCCGTCTGGACAGCCGCATCCACAATCTTGTGCATGCTGCGGCCCGCTAGGCAGACACTTCGACCCGCCTGACGAGCCGCTTCTATGACCGTCGATACGCGTGCGACGTTAGACGCAAAGGTCGCCACAGCCACCCTGCCCTTCAGACTTCCGATAAGCTCGATCAGATTCTTGCGCACGGTCGCTTCAGAGCCGCTTTCGCCATCGACGAAGACGTTTGTGCTGTCGCAGATCATGGCCAGCACACCTTCATCGCCGAGCTTCTTAAGCCCGTCGACATCAACACCTTCACCAATCAGTGGATCAGGGTCGATCTTCCAGTCACCAGTATGAAGGATCGTTCCGACAGGTGTCTCGATGGCAAGCGCATTCGGCTCCGGAATGGAGTGCGTCAACGTCATATAGCGGACCTTGAAGGGGCCAGCTTCAACCTCGCCCTCAAGCGGCACGACATTGACATCGACCTGTTTCAACCCGCGCTCGGCCAGCTTCCCGGCGACGAGATGCGCCGTAAAAGGCGTCGCATAAAGCGGCGCGCGAAGCCGCGGCCAGAGCAGGCCGACCGCCCCAATATGGTCTTCATGCGCATGGGTCAGGAAGATCGCGTCGATCTGGTCAGCATGTTCGACGATGAATTCAGGGTCAGGCGTGATGAGGTCGATGCCCGGCGTCGTATCGTCGCCGAAGGTCACGCCAAGATCCACAAGGATCCAACGCCTGTCATGCGCTGGGCCATAGCCATAGGCGTTCAGGTTCATACCGATTTCGCCGCAGCCCCCAAGCGGAAGAAAGACGAGTTCGGGCGTTTCCTTATTGGGCATCAGGTCCTTTCCGGTTCCGGCGGTAAATCTCCAGAAGACCGGACTCCATGAGGGTCTGGTCGTAGTGGTCGATGGTTGCGCTCGCACCTTCAAACAGCGACGCAACACCGCCAGTCGCAATAACTTTCATCGGCTGGCCGTATTCTTCCTTCACCCGTCTGACAAGGCCGTCAATGAGGTCGATATAGCCCCAGAAGACACCGGTCTGCATCGCAGCCACGGTCGAATCGCCAATGATCTTCTCTGGTCGCTGGATGGCGATGCGCGGCAGCTGAGCCGCCGCATCGTGCAGCGCGCGCATCGAAAGGTTGATGCCGGGGCTGATAATGCCGCCCTCAAACCCGCCATCCGGGCCAACAATATCCAGTGTTGTCGCCGTACCGCTATCGATCACGATCAGTGCGCCCGGATAAGCAATGTGCGCGCCGATCGCGGAAACCAGACGGTCAGCACCAACCTGTTCAGGTCGCGGAATTCGGATCGGCACACCGAGCTCCACCGAGGGTTCACCGACCACGAGCGGCTCTGTTGCGAAATAGCGGCGCGCCAGGTTGCGGAAGTTAAAGAGCGCCTGCGGCACAACACATGAGATCACACACGCATCAATGTCATAGCTCGACACCTTGCGCATATTCATCAAGGGCTCGAGCCAGACGATATAGTCATCCGCAGTACGTCGCGCGTCAGTGGCGCTGCGCCACATTGCAACCCAGTCTTCGCCATCGTGGAGGGCGAAGACCGTATTCGTATTGCCGACATCAATCGCGAGCAGCATGACTGCCAATCTCCTTCACCAGCTCTACATCGCCTGCTCGAATGGTCTGTGTCGTCCCGTCGCTGGACGCAAGCAACAGCGCTCCGTCAGGGCCAACACCTTTGAAAATGCCGATCTGCGCGTCAGCGCCTTTGCCGACCGTCACCTCCTCACCCAATCCTTCGGCGTATGTCTGCCAGTCGGTTAGCAAGCTTGCGAAATCAGATGAAGCCTGCGCGCAACGCTTTACGAAGGCGGTGCGAAGCGCATCGAGAAACATTTCAGTAGTGATGAACTGAGGCGCACCGAGGCCCACGAGGCTGGTTGCGGCTTGCCCTGCCCCATCTGGAGCGAACCGCACATTCACACCCATACCGCAGGCGACCCAGCAGGCTTTTCCCGACGCGGCACCGGCCTCTACCAGGATGCCGCTAATCTTCTGCCTGCTGGCACGCACATCATTAGGCCATTTGACCTGCAATTGACCGCTATCGATGAACTCCGATGCAGCATCCAGAATGGCGAGGCCCGCCGCGAACGGATACCGAGTAGCCTTCACCAGCCCCCCCTCTTCCTCAAACAGGGCTGCTACGAACAGGTTTCCTGTAGGCGAGTCCCATTGGCGACCAAGCCGCCCCCGTCCAGCGGTCTGCTTGCGCGCAGCAATCCAGACTGGACCAAAATCATCGGCCTGTGCCCGCCTGCGGGCTTCTTCATTCGTACTGTCGATCTCGTCAAACCAGAGAACTGGTGCGTCTGGTCTCACTGAATGAACCCGGCGGACGCCCGCGTCGCCCAGTCAAGGAATGGCGCGGCAAAGACGAATAGAACAAGACAGGCCGCCGCTGCTGCATACACCGACAGCGCGACCGTCGAACCGACAGGTTGGAAGCGCTCGACCGGTTCTTTGACCCACATCACGAGGATGATGCGTAGATAATAGCCGAAGGCGAGGACCGAGCTCAGCACGAGCACGATCAGAAGAGGCAGAAGACCTGCGTTCCAACCAGCCTGGAAGACCACGAGCTTGCCGATGAAGCCGACGGCGAGCGGGAAGCCTGATACAGAGATGACAAGAATTGTAAGCGCCAGAGCAAGGCCCGTACGACGGCGAACGAGACCTGCCAGTTCGTCAATGCTCTCAACCATGCCGCCCTCACGGCGCATGGACAGGACCCCGCCGAAGAGGCCAATGGATGCGATCACATAGCTCGTCATAAAGACGAGAAGCGCGGCAGCGCCATATTCGGCGCCAGCAGCGACTGCGACTAGCGCATAACCCATATTGGCGATCGAAGAATAACCGAGAAGCCGCTTCAGATTGCTCTGAATGAGCGCGCCGAAAGCACCAATGAGCATGGAGAGCGTCGCGATGATGGCGATGATCATCTGCCAGTCTTCAAACACCCCGGTGAAAGCCGTGAACAGAAGATTGGCGAAGACCACCATGCTCGCCATTTTCGGCGCCGTGGCAAAGAAGGCGACCACGGGGCTAGGCGCGCCCTCATAAACGTCCGGCGTCCAGACGTGCATCGGCGCTGCCGAGACCTTGAACGCCATGCCGGAAATCATCAGCACCATGCCGAAAACGAGGCCAATCGTACGCTCAGAGCTTGCGATATCGCCATAGTCGACCGAACCGGTGAAGCCATAGACCAGAGAGATACCATAAAGCAGGATGCCGGAGGCAAGTGCGCCCAGCACGAAGTACTTCAGGCCTGCTTCGGAAGAACGAATTGAGTCGCGGTGGAATGAGGCCAGCACATAGGATGACAGACTGAGCGTCTCGATACCCATATAGAGGGTCATCAGGTTGGACGCCGATAGGATGATCCCCATGCCAAGCGAGGCAAAGATAACCAGCAGAGGGTATTCGTATCGGATCGTCTCATGACGCTTGAGGAAGCCCTCGGCCATGAGCAGCGTCACGGCGCCAGCCACGAAGCTGATACACTTGGCAAAGTTCACGAACGGAGTGGTCGTCACGAGACCGCCAAAGGCTTCGCCGCCTTCCCAGTTCATGATGACAACCAGCGCCGCCAGCAGCAGCGTTGCCGCGCCCAGCTTGAAGGACAGGCCGTTGAAACGGTCGCCCATAAACGCGCCAGCGAGCACACCGGCGAGGCCAGCGAGCGCAAGCAGCAACTCCGGGCCAATGGCAGAGATCATCGCCTGAAAGTCGAGCATAATGTGCCTCTATCCTCCGGTGATCATCTGAAGCGCGCGCAGGCTGCTTTCGCGCGTGATGTCGAATACGAGATTTGGTGTGATGCCGAGCAGGATGGTGCCGATTATCAGCGGCGTGATCGTAATGAGATCCTTCTTGCCGACATCAGTGATGTTTTCGAGCGCCGGATTGGTCACCGGGCCGAAGACAGTGCGACGGTAGAGCGTCAGCATGTAGACAGCCGAGAAGATCACACCGAGCGCGGCGCCAGCTGCAGCCCATGTGGAGGCCTGAAAGGCGCCCGTCATGGTCAGGATTTCCCCGACAAAGCCACTGGTGCCCGGCAGGCCGACATTGGCCATGGTGAACAGCATGAAGATCGCCGCATAAATCGGCATCTTGTTCACGAGGCCGCCATAAGCGGCAATCTCACGCGTATGAACGCGGTCATAGACCATGCCAACGATGAGGAAGAGCGCGCCGGAGATAAGCCCGTGCGAGATCATCTGGAAGATTGCGCCCTGCACGCCAACCTCTGTGAAGGAGAATATGCCGAGCGTCACGAAACCCATATGGGCGACGGATGAATACGCGATCAGCTTCTTCATGTCGGTCTGGCGGAAAGCGACCAGCGACGCATAGACGATGGCAATTACGGACAGCGCGAACATCATCGGCTGGAAGAACTCACTCGCATCCGGGAACATCGGCAGCGAGAAGCGCAGGAAGCCGTAGCCCCCCATCTTCAGCAGGATCGCCGCCAGCATGACTGAACCTGCCGTCGGTGCCTGAACGTGGGCATCCGGAAGCCATGTATGCACCGGCCACATAGGCAGCTTCACCGCAAACGACGCAAAGAAGGCAAGCCATAGCCAGGTCTGCACTTCAGGCGCGAAGGCGTAGGTCTCCAGCACCATGATGTCGGACGTGCCAGCCTGCATATACATGAAGACGATCGCCGCCAGCATGAAAAGCGAACCAAGCAGCGTGTAGAGGAAGAACTTGAACGACGCGTAGATACGCTCCGCCCCGCCCCACACACCGATGATGATGAACATCGGAATGAGACCAGCCTCGAAGAAGACATAGAACAGGACGAGGTCCATCGCGCAGAACACGCCGATCATGAAGGTCTCAAGGACGAGGAATGCGATCGTGTATTCGGTCAGGCGGGTCTTCACAGAGCCGAAGGAGGCGATCAGGCTGATCGGCGTCAGCAGCGTGGTCAGCAGGATCAGCAGAAGCGACATGCCGTCGATGCCCAGCTTGTACTGGATGCCGGCAAACCAGCTCACCTGCTCGACGAGCTGATAGCCCGGCGCATCGACCTCGAAGCTCACCAGCATGACCAGCGACGCCAGGAAAGTGGCCGCCGAGAAGATCAGGCCTGCCAGGAGCGACTGGCGCCCACGCGTCTCTTCATCCTGGCCATTGCTGCCCGTGGCTGCCTGCACAAGCATGATCAGCAAGGCACCAGCCAGCGGCAGGAATGTGACCGCTGTCAGAATTGGGAAATTGCCCATCAGCCCGCGCCTCCAGCACGCCAGAAGATCACCGCGCCAAACACGAGGGCCGCAAGAATGATCACGAATGCATAATGATAAAGATAACCGGTGTGCATTGCCGACAGACGGCGCGAGCCCCACCGAACGAGCGACGTCACGCCGTCCGGCCCGAAGCCGTCAATGATGCGCTTGTCGCCGGTTTTCCAGAAGAAGCCGCCCAGCCAGCTCGTGCCCTTGACGAAGGTCGCATTATACATCTCGTCAAAGTACCACTTGTTGGCGAACAGGCTGTGCAGCGGGCCGCCCGATGCCGCAATCTTCGCACCGAAACCCCGGTTGAAGAAATAGGTGAAGGTCGCGATCAGGAAGCCGGTCACCGTCACGAAGAGCGGCGCCCAGAATACCCATTCCGGCACATTGTACTTGTCAGCCAGCACCGTGTTGTCAGCCGCATTATAGATCGCGCCAGCCCAGAACTCAGCCTGATAGTGACCTACAAAGGAATCGTAGAAGACAAAGCCGGCAAAGATCGCGCCGAGCGACAGAAGGCCGAGCGGAATCAGCATGACGAGCGGGCTCTCATGCGGGTCCTCATGATGATCGTGATGGTGACCATGATCATCGACCGACAGGTGCTCATCGGCATGGCTGTCGACTTCCGGCGTTTCCGGCGGGATCGAATCCTCGCGCGGGCCGTGGAACGTCATGTAGATGAGGCGCCAGGAATAGAAGCTGGTCAGCAGCGCGGCCACGATACCGAAGATGAAGGCCAGCATGCCAAAGCTCACGCCGTTCGATCCAGCCGCGAAGGTCGTCTCGATGATCGCGTCCTTCGAGAAGAAGCCTGCAAAGCCGAACGAGGTATGCGGGATACCAAGACCAATGATCGCAATCGTACCGATCATCATCGCGGCATAGGTCAGCGGCATGAACTTCGCGACACCGCCCATGCGGCGCATGTCCTGCTCATGGTGCATACCGTGGATGACAGAGCCGGCGCCGAGGAAGAGAAGCGCCTTGAAGAAGGCGTGTGTGAACAGGTGGAACATCGCGGCCTGATATGCCCCGATACCGGCCGCAAAGAACATGTAGCCAAGCTGCGAACAGGTCGAATAGGCGATGACGCGCTTGATGTCGTTCTGCGCCATGCCGACCGTCGCCGCATAGAGCGCGGTCACGGCACCGATCAGCGTCACCATGCCAGCAGCGAACGGTGCGTACTCATAGATCGGCGAGACCAGACAGACGAGATACACACCGGCCGTCACCATAGTCGCAGCGTGAATGAGCGCGGAAACAGGCGTCGGGCCTTCCATGGCGTCCGGCAGCCAGACGTGCAGGAAGAACTGCGCCGACTTGCCCATCGCACCGATGAACAGAAGCACACCAATCAGCTCAAGCGCCGGAACGTTGAGGCCGAGGAATGGCACGATGAGCTCGCGGATAGGCGCAGCGTCTGCCAGCGCCAGAGGCGTCACCGTCGCATTCTCACGGATCGCGCTCAGCACAGGCTCGAACTCGACCGAACCGAACACCACAAACACACCCATGATACCGAGGGCCAGACCAAAGTCGCCAACGCGGTTGGTCACGAAGGCCTTGATGGCTGCGCTGTTGGGGGCCGCTTTCGTATACCAGAAACCGATAAGCAGGTAGGACGCGAGGCCAACACCCTCCCAGCCGAAGAAGAGCTGGATGAAATTGTCCGCCGTCACCAGCATGAGCATCATGAAGGTAAAGAGCGACAGGTAGGCAAAGAAGCGCGCCCGGTGCGGGTCTTCGCTCATATAACCCCATGAATAGAGGTGAACGAGGCCCGAAACGCCCGTGATAACCGCCATCATGACGATGGACATGGCATCGACGCGGATCGCCCAGTCAGCCTGGAACTGGCCAACATCCATCCAGGTCAGCAGCGTGATGATGTGCTGGACTGGTGCGACGACGGCCGCGCCATGATCGCCGGCTGCAGGCGCTGCGGTATGGACCGCCTCTGCAACACCGCCGCCAAAGGCGAACATGAAAAGCTGTATGACCGACAGGATGCCGGCAAGCCCGACCGTACCGGTCGTGATCACCATAGCGCCCGTATCAGTCACATATTTCTGGAATAAGCCGGCAATCAGGGCGGCAAGGCCCGGCGCCAGGACGATGAAGAGAAGTGCAAAATCAGGAAGCATATCCGGCCTAGCCCTTCATCAGGTCGATGCTCTCGACGGCGATGTCGCCGCGATTGCGGAAGAAAACAACGAGAATGGCGAGCCCGACGGCCGCCTCAGCAGCGGCCACTGTCAGAACCAGCATGGCGAAGATCTGGCCGACAATCGTGCCCGAGAACACCGAGAAGGCGACCAGGTTAATGTTGACGGACAGAAGGATGAGCTCGATCGCCATCAGTATGACGATGATGTTCTTGCGGTTCACGAAGATGCCGACGACACCCACCGTGAACAGGATAGCCGAGACAGCCAGGAAGTGATTGACGGTAATGTCCATGACCTAAAGCCCCTTGCCTGACTCAACGTCGATGCGGCGGATCGCATCCTTGCGGGTGCGTGCGGTCTGCTTGGCAATGTTCTGGCGCTTCACATGCGGCTTGTGGCGCAGCGTCAGGACAATCGCGCCGATCATGGCAACCAGCAGGATGATGCCGGAGAGTTGGAACAGCAGCAGGTATTCGGTGTACATCACCTGCCCGATGGCTTCGGCATTCGTTGCCGCGCCCGGATTGGCGTTGATCTCATCACCCGTCGTCGCGCGCGCAAAGGTCACCAGCGCAATCTCGGCCGCAAACGCGACGCCTACCAGGGCGGCAAACGGCCAATAGCCCAGCGTGCCCTGCTTCAGCTCGACGAAATCGACGTCCAGCATCATGACCACGAACAGGAAGAGCACCGCGACCGCGCCGACATAAACAACGACCAGCAACATGGCGAGGAACTCCGCGCCGATCAGGACGAGCAGGCCCGCAGATGTGAAGAAGGCCGTGATCAGCCAGAGCACGGAATGAACCGGGTTCTTGGCGGCAATCACGGCGACTGCCGAGACCGTCACGATCGCTGCCAATATGTAAAAGGCGATGAGTTCCACCGGTGTGAGCCCCAATGTTGCCAGCGGTCAGACCGCTGCAGGAAAGTGAAGGCGCCCCGCCCTAACGGTACGGCGCGTCGAGTTCAAGATTGCGTGCGATGAGGCGCTCCCAGCGGTCGCCATTCGCAAGCAGACGGTCTTTGTCGTAATACAGTTCTTCGCGGGTTTCGGTCGCGAATTCGAAGTTTGGCCCTTCGACGATGGCGTCGACCGGGCAGGCTTCCTGACAGAAGCCACAATAGATGCACTTCACCATGTCGATGTCGTAGCGCGTCGTGCGGCGGCT
>DUBH01000019.1:0-52948 GCA_012960415.1 Henriciella sp.
ATATTGAGACTGGCCGACTCCTCTCTGGCCGCGCCGCTGCGGGAGGAGATTTCAAGGCTTGAGCAAATTGCGACCTCGTCGGTCGCCGCGCGCCAGCGCGAAGCGGATATCCGCTCTTCGCTCGCTTTCCCGGTGCTGGCCGCTGACATTGAAGCAGAGGCCCGCCGGGCGACGTTCATCGCAGAGCCGTCTGATGATTTCAGTGTCGCGGCCTATCGCGCCATGGAGACGCGCCTCGCAGACAACTTTGCTGACTGGCAGCTTCAGGTCGTACCGCCGGTCGTACGCCTTCCGGAGATCGGCTTTGTCGCAGCGGGCGAGGCGCTTGCCGAAGAGGGGGAGACGGCGCTCATGAATAGTCTCTGGGCATTTGAGCGATGGGGCACAGGCCGCGTGGAGATTGTCGTGCGCGGACCGCGGGTTCCCGCGACGGGGACGCAAGCTGATCTGCTGGCCGCGCGTCTGGATGTACTGCGCCAGCGGCTGGAAGCTGAAGGCTATGACGTCGAGACCAGCCGGCTCGTGCAGGAAAGCGACTCTGGCGCGGGTGGACCGCTCTTCAACCTTCGCCCGGTCGGCTAGGCTGGCGGTTCAAACGTGATGCGGGCGCCGGTGCGCGTTTCGCCTTCCTCGAGGAGCGGGGCGAGCTGTTTGACGACGTCTTCTGGCGTCGGAAGCGTCAACGGATCTTCGCTTGGCATGGCTTCGGCGCGCATGCCGGTGCGGGTGGCGCCCGGATCAAAGATGTTTACGCGAAGCGGCATCTTTTCATTCTCATCGGCCCACGCATAAGCGAGGCCTTCAAGACCCATCTTGGAGGCCTGATAGGGCCCCCAGAAGGCGCGTGGGCGTGGAACGACACCGGACGACACAAACACCGCTCGAGGCGCTTCAGAGCGCTGCAGGAGCGGGTGCATGGCGCGGATGAGGCGCCAGTTGGCGGTGAGGTTTACCTCAATGGTTTCCTCAAAGCTGCGTGGGCCAACGGCCTGCAGCGGCCCAAGCGACCCCAGAACGCCTGCATTACCAAGCAGTCCATCGATGCGCCCGAACTTGGTCGCGAGCGCCTGACCGGCGACTTCGAAGGCGGTCTTCTCTTTCAGGTCCATCGGAATCAGCGTGGCGGAGCCGCCCGCTGCCTTGATCTCATCATCCAGCTTTTCGAGCGCGAGCTTTGAACGCGCCGTTGCAACGATGTGATGGCCACGGCGTGCGAGCTCGAGGGCGGCAGCCTTGCCGATCCCGCGCGAGGCGCCGGTGATGAGTGTAATACGCTTGTCCATGAAGGGCGGGTTAGCCTGTCAGGGCGTGCCTAGTCCAGCAGGGAAAGCTGTCTGTCCTTGCCGCCTTCTTCCTGCATCTGGTCGACGAGGCGTGTTGGATAGCAGCCCGTAAAGCAATGATCGGAGAATTGCGGCATGGTCATATCGCGCTTGATGCCGATCGAGGCATAGAGGCCGTCGACAGATAGGAAGCCGAGCGTTTCCACGTTCAGGAAGTTGCGCATCTGCTCCAGCGAATTGTTGGAGGCCAGAAGCTCGCCCTTGGTCGGCATGTCGATGCCGTAGAAGTCCGGGTTCACGATTGGCGGGCTGGCAGAGCGCAGATGCACTTCCTTGGCGCCGGCATCGCGGACCATCTGAACGATCTTCTTGGACGTGTTACCGCGCACAATGGAGTCGTCGACCAGCAGGACGCGTTTGCCCTCAAGCACTGACTTGTTCGGAGAATGCTTCTTCGAGATGGATTTCTGGCGGCCAAGCTGGGTCGGCTCAATGAAGGTGCGGCCGACATAGTGGCTTCGGATAATGCCGAGCTGAAACGGTATCCCGCTCTGTTCGGAAAAGCCGAGTGCCGCTGGCACGCCGGAGTCCGGCACCGGAACGATGACGTCCACATCCGCCGGGTTCTCACGCGCAAGCTGGTGGCCCATGCGGCGGCGGACCTGATAGACGCTGCGGCCCTGCACGATGCTGTCAGGGCGGGCAAAGTAGACGTATTCGAAGAGGCAGGGGCTTTCAGGGCGTTCGGGAAACGCGCGGAAGCTTTCGACACCTTCTTCGCTGATGATGACGATTTCGCCGTTTTCAATCTCACGGATGAACTCAGCGCCGATCATGTCGAGTGCGCAGGTTTCCGAAGCGAGGACCCAGCCCTTACCAATCTTGCCGAGGACAAGTGGACGAAGGCCAACAGGATCGCGCGCGCCGATCAGTTTCTTGTTGGTGAGACCGACAAAGGCATAGCCACCTTCGACGGCCTGGAGGGCTTCCATGACGCGCTCACGCATGAGGCGGCGACCCGAGCGGGCGACGAGTTGCAGGACGACTTCAGTGTCCATTGTCGACTGGAAGATAGCGCCCTTGTTGATCAGCTCCTTGCGGAGGGCAACGGCATTGGTGAGGTTGCCATTATGGGCGAGGGCAAAGCCGGTATTTGCGAGGTCTGCGAAGATGGGCTGGATGTTGCGCATCGCTGGCTTGCCAGCGGTGGAGTAGCGATTGTGTCCGATCGCGGCGCTGCCGGGGAGGCGGGAGGTCAGATCGCCGCCGAAATTCTCGCCGACGAGGCCCATATGGCGCTCATTGTGGAACTTCTCACCATCGTACGTGGTGATACCACAGGCTTCCTGTCCGCGATGCTGGAGGGCGTGAAGACCGAGAGCGACGAGCAGCGACGCCTCCGGATGGTTGAAGACGCCTACGATGCCGCATTCTTCGCGAGGCTTGTCGTCATCATGGTCCCAGATCATCGACACCTCACGAGCTAGCTATGGCGCGCAAGTATGCCTCTGGCGGGGATTCGTCAAGGTTGGTCGGCTGCAGGACTGCGAGCAAGCTCCGGCGCGCTTTCCGCGACATAGTCGGCGCCGCTCTCAAGCAGGGAGTAGGACTGGGCCGTGCGGATCCATTCCGGAATACGGTCCTGATCGAGCGCCATGCGCAGGAGAAACACAAAAAATACAAGGATGACCGCGCCGCGAATGAAGCCAAAGGCTGCGCCAGTCACCCGGTCCAGCAGGCCAATTCCCTCAACGCCCTGAATCGACCGGGAGAGATTTGCGCCGAACCAGGCCACAATGACGTAGACCAGAAGGAAGAAGGCCACGAACAGGATAAGGCTTGGCAGGTAGGCGGGCGTATCCTGTGGCAGGAAACGCGCAAAGGCAGCATGTAGGTATTTGTTGGCGAAGTAGGCCGCCGCGAGCGCAGCGATGAAAGCGCCTAGCGTTGCAAGCTCTCTCATGAAGCCGCGCGCAAACGCCATCAGCGTGGACAGGATCAACAGAACGACCACGATCGCGTCAAAGGCTGTAATGGCGTCCATCATGGCTCTGGGTCCGGACCTATTAAATCTACCAGATCAGATAGGCGCGATAGAGGCTTCACGGTCAACCCTTCAAACGAACCGGTGCTGCCTTCCGGGACGAATGCATTCTTGAATCCGAGGCGCTGCGCTTCTTTCAGGCGCTGGTCCATGCGCGCGACGCTGCGAATGGCGCCGGAAAGGGCGACTTCGCCGAAAAAGACAGACTTTTCGGGTGGGGGGCGGTCTGCCAGCGAGGTGAGAAGGGCGGCGGCCGCAGCGAGGTCGCCTGCTGGTTCTGCCATTCGGTAGCCGCCTGCAACAGACAGATAGACGTCCCGCCCGGCCAGAGAGACACCGCAGCGCGCTTCAAGCACGGCAAGGACCATGGCGAGGCGGTTGGCATCCCAGCCGACAATGCTGCGCCTTGGCGTGCCGTAGGCTGAGGCGGCGACCAGCGCCTGTACTTCGGCGAGTACGGGGCGCGAGCCTTCCATAGCGGCGAACACCGCCGTGCCGCCAGATGTCTCGTCCTCATTGGAAAGGAAGAGGGCGGAAGGCTCTCGCGCGGGAGCGAGACCGAACTGGTGCATCTCGAATATGCCGATCTCGTCGGTCGGGCCGAACCGGTTCTTCACCGCGCGAAGGATGCGGAACTGGTGGCCGCGCTCGCCTTCGAAATAAAAGACGGTATCGACCATGTGCTCGACGACGCGGGGGCCTGCAATCTGGCCTTCCTTGGTGACATGCCCAACGAGGATGAGCGCCGCGCCAGATTTCTTTGCCCAACGGGTCAGTTCCTGCGCGCAGGCGCGGACCTGAGCAACGGAGCCGGGGGCGGCTTCCAGACTGTCGGACCACATGGTCTGAATGGAGTCGATGACGACAAAGTCCGGATTGGCCGACTTGAGCGCGGACATGACTTTTCGAAGGTCGGTTTCGGTCGCAAGCTCTACCGGGCTTTCGGCGACTTTGAGCCTGCGCGCGCGGTCCTGGATCTGGGCGGCGGCTTCTTCGCCGGAGACGTAGACGGTGGAGAGCCCATTGCGGGCGAGCCTTGCGGCGACCTGCAGGAGAAGAGTGGACTTGCCGATGCCGGGATCGCCGCCAATCAGCGTGGCAGAAGAGGGTACGATACCGCCGCCAAAGACGCGGTCCAGCTCATCAACCCCAATCATATGACGGGTGGGTGCGTCCTCTACGGCGTTCAGCGTGGTGAACTCTGCCTTGCCTGCTTTGCGAGACGATGATTTTGGTGCGGCCAGACCCCCGGGCGCCGCCGAAGAGGTCTCTTCCACGAGTGTGTTCCACTCGCCGCAGGCATCGCAGCGCCCTGACCATTTTGGATGGACGGCGCCGCAGGACTGACAGGTGAAGACGGTGTTCGCTTTAGCCATGGCGATCAGACGTAAACTGTTGCTGCGCGTGGGTGAAGCGGGTTTTGCGGACTTGTCTCATATCGAATTACGATAAGTTAATTATCGAAAAACAATAATTATGGTAAAACGGAGTCGCTCAGGAGCAGGGTCAATAACAAGAAAAGAGAAGGACCCATAACAATGAAAAAGAAGAGCGTTATCACCGCAATCGCCCTCACCGTCTGTGCAGGTTTTGCTGCCCCCGCCTTTGCCGGCAGCGCCCAGGCCGTGAACTCCGTCGAAGCCGATATTACCGGTCTCGACCTTGGGAGCCCTGAAGGCCGCGCAATTGCTGAAAGCCGGATCGAACGGGCTGCAGAACATGCCTGCCTTGCCCGCAGCGGCCCACAACCCATCGCTTATCAGCGCGCCACGGCCATCTGTGTCGATGCCGCGGTCAAGGATGCGATGGGCCGGGTTTTCCCGAAAGCCGAGCGTGTCGCCGAGACAAAGACGATATCTGAAGGCTAGAGGGGCATGACCCTCTGTAAAATGCACGGCCGGCCCTGATCAAGGTGCCGGCCGTTCTGCTTTCGGGCGTCAGGTGTGCGGCAGCGCCACTGGCAAGGTCGAACGCGCCTGTCTAGACAGGCCGGGTGAAGCATATAGCGATCATCGGTGCCGGGCCTGCAGGTCTCATGGCAGCTGAAGCCGCGCTCAAAGAGGGGGCGCAGGTGTCGATCTACGACGCTATGCCGAGCGTTGCGCGCAAATTCCTCATGGCAGGCAAAAGCGGGCTGAACATTTCTCACAGCGAGGAAGAGAAGCTTTTCCGGTCTCGCTACCGCGCGCCGGATGCGCGGCTGGATGGACTGATCGCCGCGTTCGGGCCCGGCGACGTCGAGCGATGGATGAACGGGCTTGGCATTGAGAGCTTCAGGGGAAGCTCTGGCCGGGTATTTCCGGTGATGATGAAGGCGTCTCCTTTGCTGCGGGCCTGGCTGGCCCGGCTGCGGACAAGCGGCGCGCGCCTTCATGTGCGTCACCGCTGGCAGGGATGGGACGAGGCAGGCGCGCTGGTGTTTGCAACGCCTGAAGGCGAGGTGAGACTTGAGGCCGATTCGGTCATCCTGGCGCTTGGCGGCGCGAGTTGGTCGCGGCTTGGGTCGGATGGGGCCTGGGCACAGCTGCTGGCGGCTATGGGGGTTGAACTTGCGCCATTCCAGCCATCGAATTGCGGTTTCGAAGTGGCGTGGTCGAAACGCCTTCTGGACGGGTTCGAAGGCGCGCCGCTGAAAGGTGTGAAGCTGTCGGCAGGCAGGCAGTCTGCGCAGGGTGATGTCGTCATCACAAAGCGCGGTGTTGAGAGTGGGGCGCTCTATCCGCTGTCTGCGGATTTGCTGCGGCAGATCGAGGATACAGGTTCGGCGTCGCTGGAGATCGATCTGCTGCCCGATGTCGACATGGGTACGCTGAGGCGGCGTCTCGCCGCTGCCAATCCGAAGGAGTCAAGCTCCAACAGGTTGCGCAAGGCGGCGCGGCTCGACCGGACCAAGATTGCGCTCGTTAACGAGATTTCGCGTGGGGCACCGCCTGCAGAGGCGGGTGATCTTGCTGCGTTCCTGAAGGCTCTGCCGGTGCGCATCGACGCGCCCGTGCCGATGGACGAGGCCATATCAACATCGGGCGGCGTGTCATGGGACGCGCTTGATGATCGGCTGATGCTGAAAGCTTTGCCCGGCGTCTATTGCGCAGGCGAGATGATCGACTGGGACGCGCCGACAGGTGGCTATCTGCTGACCGCTTGCCTCGCCATGGGACGGGCGTCGGGCAAGGCGGCGGCCAACCATCATATTTGAGTGGTCTTGTCCTCAGAAGCAGCGTTTATTTCTCGCCGTTCTAAAAGCGAAAATACTTAGTGGGGGATATCATGACAGTCTGGATTGCTGCCGGGGTTGGGGCGCTCATTATACTGGTGGGACTGTATGTCTGGTCCAGCAAGGGCGCGAAAGGCATGCAGCAGGAGATCGTCGACGGGACTGGCGAGGCCTATTTACGGCTGGCCGCGTCCATCATGTTTGTCACCTTGCTCGAGCATTCGCGCCGAAATCCGGTCGACTATCAGGCCGGTACAGGGTTTGACACGGACCGTATCTATCCGAGCGTCCTGCTTGTCGGCCGCAAGATCCATGGCAGTTTCGACCCTGAAATGGCACGCGAGGAGTATACCAATGCGGCAAAGCTTCGGCCGGACTTCATTGAGGGCCTGAAGCGCAATGTGATGTTCCAGTTTGCCTGTCAGAAGGCCAGCGCGGCAGCTAAAAACAAGCTCATGCTCGGCGGGCTTACTGTCATACAGGCCAATGTGGAGGAGCCAGCCGCGGAGCTACTGCCGCTGAGGGGGCTGGCGGCTGAACTTTATGGAGATCAGGTCAAAGCGGATCGAAGGCTTCTTGGCGGCGCCAATGATGGCCTGCTTGCAGAGTCCATCGCGATTCACAATGAGATCTCGGCCTCGTTAAACGATGGGACAGCCGCCTAAAGCGATGGCTGGATCGGGCCGTCGGCGCGCCCATGGACGAACTGGTCGACATGGTCATTGCCGGACCGGTCGATCTCGCTGGCGGGGCCGCGCCAGATGATCTTGCCCTCGAACAGCATGGCGATCTCGTCGGCGACTTTTCGGGCCGAGGCCATGTCATGCGTGATCGTGACGGCGGCGGCGCCGAGAGCCTTTACCTGCTCGAGAATGAGATCATTGATCGCGTCAGCGGTGATGGGGTCGAGACCCGTCGTTGGCTCATCGAAGAAGATCAGATCCGGCTTGGTAATGATGGCGCGGGCGAGGGCGACGCGCTTCTGCATACCGCCCGAAATCTCTGCGGGCCGAAGGTCCGCGACAGAAGCGCCAAGACGAACCTTCTTGAGGGTCTCGATGGCTTGTTCCTTGGCGTCCGAGCGCTTCATCTTGTCGGCGTTGAGTAGCCGAAACGCAACGTTCTCCCAGACGGTCAGGGAGTCGAATAACGCGCCGGACTGAAACAGCATGCCGATGCGCGATCGCATGGCCTCGCGGGTCTTGCCCTGATTGTTGGTGACGTCCTGTCCGTCGAACAGGATCTTGCCGGCATCTGGTGTCATCAGGCCGAGCGCGTTCTTCAGCATGACCGACTTGCCGGAGCCCGACCCGCCAAGCACGACAAGCGACCGCCCCGGCGCGACATCGATATCGACACCGCGGAGGACATGGTTCGAGCCGAAGCTTTTCTCGACGCCTTTGAGTTCAAGAATAGGCTGCGTCATCAGATGCCGATCTGCACGAAGAAGGTGGAGAGGATGTAGTTGGCGGCAAGGACCAGAACAGCCGCGCCGACCATTGAGAGGGTCGCGGCGCGTCCGACGCCGGTGGCACCAGCCGAAGATTTCGAGCCCTGGTAACAACCCATGAGGGCGATCACCATACCAAAGATGACAGCCTTGATGAGACCGACGACGACATCGTCCAAGGTCAGGAAATCGACCGTGTTGCGGATATAGGTCGTCGAGTCGAAATCGAGCGCGTAGACACTGACAAGCCAGCCCCCCATGACGCCGATAATGTCGGCGATGAGGACGAGGAGCGGCAGCGTGAGCGCGGCGGCGAGAAAGCGCGGCGCATAGAGATAGCGAAACGGATTGGCCGAGAGCGTCTTCAACGCATCGATCTGTTCAGTGACCTTCATGGCGCCAATCTCAGCCGCGATACCGGCCGTGACACGACCAGCCAGCATCAGACCGGTGATCGTGGCACCAAGCTCACGGGTGATGCCAAGGACGACGATGTTCGGAACGAACTGTTCTGCGCCAAAACGGTTGCCGCCGGTATAGATGTTGAGGGCAAGCGCCGCACCGATGAAGACAGCCGACAGGCCGACGACTGGCAGTGAGTAGAAGCCGATAGCGATGATCTGCTTCCAGAGCTGGGCAAGGTTCCAGGGCGGGGTGAGGGCAGAAAGAGCCGTGCGCCCGGAAAAGATCGACAGGCGGCCAATCTCTCCGAACAGGGCAAGCGTGCCGCGCCCGGTCCACGCGAGCGGGTTGGGAAAGCCGCCGGATTTAGTCGTAGATGCGTCTGACACGTTGGCCCAGTCCTGTTACAAGTTCATAGCCGACCGTGCCGGCGCGTTTGGCCTGCTCTTCGAGCGGGACCTCAGCCCCGATGAATTGGGCGAATGCTCCGGGCTTTTCAAGGTCTCGTGCCTGCGTCACGTCGATCGTAATCAGATCCATGGAGACGCGCCCGACGATCGGGCAGGTAATGCCGCCTAGCGAGGACATGCCCTTATTGCTGGCCGAGCGCGGGAAACCATCGCCATAGCCAAGTGCAACTGTTGCAAGGGTGCGCGGTGCATCGAAGGTGTGGGTTGCGCCATAGCCGACCGTCTCGCCCGGGTGAACGGTCTGTATGGTGAGGATAGGCGCTTCCAGCGTCATGCCGGGCTTGAGCGCGACACCTTCCGGAAGGGGCGGCCCGCCGCCATAGAGGCCGATACCGGGTCGAGCGACGTCGAACCCATAGTCCTGCCCCATGAAGCAGCCGCCCGTATTGGCGAAGCTTCTGCGAGCGTTGGGAAAATGAGAGGCGGCCTGCCTGAAGCGCTCCAGTTGTTGCCCGTTGATAGCGCGTGAGCGGTCGTCTGAGTCGATCAGGTGAGACATCACATGAACTGGCGGCCTGCTGGCCGTGAGGGCTTTCAGCTCCGCCACGTCTTCCATGCGCACGCCCAGCCGGTTCATGCCGGTATCGATATGGACGGCGTAGTCGGGTGCATCACTCAAACCGAGCCAGCTTTTGATAGCCGACAGGGCGTTCAGGACAGGTGTGATATTGTTTGCACGAATGAGGTCTGCGTCAGACGGCTCCGCGCCATTGAAAGCGAGAATGGATGCGTCCTCGCCGATGGCGGCGCGGAGCTCTGCACCCTCTTCGACATAGGCGACAAAGAAGGTCCGGCATCCCGCTTCGTGCAAGGCTTGCGCGACCGGGGCAACGCCGTGGCCGTAGGCATTGGCCTTCACGACAGCGCCCGCCTCGCTCTCGGGGATGAGAGCGGCGATCGTGCGCCAGTTGGCAACGATATTCTGAAGGTGCACGCGGGCGCGGGGACTGAAACTCATCGATGCGGCATAGTCTGCCGTAAGGCCCTGCCGCAACCCATTCTAGCCGAAGTCTGGCTCAGGCTGTTGGCGTTTGAGGTTGCCGAAGCGGGTCGTGTTGGCGTCGAAGGCAAGGGTGACGCGGCCAATCGGGCCGTGACGTTGCTTGCCGATGATCACTTCAGCGGTGTCGAGAACCTCATCCATGCGCTGGCGCCACTTGGTCCATTTTTCCGCAGATGCCGGATCATCACCGCCGGACTGGGGTTCGGTCCGCTCCAGATAGTAGGACTCGCGGTACACGAACATGACGACGTCGGCATCCTGCTCAATGGAGCCGGATTCGCGAAGGTCCGAGAGCTGTGGGCGTTTGTCCTCGCGCTGTTCGACCTGACGCGACAGCTGGGAGAGGGCAATGACGGGGACGTTCAATTCCTTGGCGAGTGCCTTGAGACCCATGGTGATCTGCGTGATTTCCTGAACACGGGAATCGCTGGCCTTGCCGGTGGTCGACGTCAGAAGCTGAAGATAGTCGATCACGACCATGTCGAGGCCGCTTGTGCGCTTCAGACGCCGGGCACGGGCGGCGAGCTGGCTGATCGAGATACCGCCTTGGTCATCAATATAGAGTGGCAGGTTCTGAAGCTCTTCTGTGGCCTGTCGGATCTTTTCGAAGTCGCTGGCGTCGAGGTCACCCTGACGGATGTGGTGCGCGTTGAGGCCGGTGCGGTCTGCAATGATACGCGTGGCGAGCTGTTCGCACGACATTTCTAGAGAAAAGAATGCAACTACAGCGCCTTCGACGGTTTTCTTCGACCCGTCCGGCTGTGCTTCGCGGCGACAAGCCTGCGCAGCATTAAAGGCGATATTTGTGGCGAGCGTTGTCTTACCCATGGAAGGGCGGCCAGCAAGGATGACGAGGTCCGACTTGTGGAAGCCGCCAAGCATCGTGTCGAGATCATCAAGCTGAGATGCGATACCAGCGATCTTTCCATCCCGCTTGAAGGCCGCTTCTGCCATCGCGAGCGACTCTTTGAGGGCGGTCGAGAAGGAATGGAAGCCGCGCCCGGAAGAGCCACGGTCAGCGAGATCGAAGAGCTGGCGCTCGGCAAGCTCCAGCTGCTTGTCGCCATCTTCTTCGGGGGCTGGCTTGAAGGCGCGGTGCTGGACCGTCGCGCCGATGTCGATCAAGTCGCGGCGCATGGCGAAGTCGCGGATCATGCGGGCGTAGTCAGTAATCTCGGGGCCGAACGCGGCCGAATCGAGCAGTTCCGCCAGATAGGATGCGCCGCCGATTTCCTGAAGCTTGTCAGCCTTCTCGAAATGCTCGCGAAGCGTGATACCGTCAGCGACACGGCCGCCCTGAATCATGGTCGAGCAGACTTCGAAAATCTCCTGATGGGGGATGGAATAGAAGTCAGTGGCGCGCAGGATGTCCGCGACGCGCTGAAACGCATTATTGTCGTAAAGGATCGCACCAAGAACGCCGGCTTCGGCCGACAGGTTGTGCGGTGCTTCGACCGACTTGGGCGTATTGGACATATCGTTCATGCGCGTGTCCCCGAAAAGGTTCTTACCGATGGGTTAACTTTACGCCTGAGCGGGGAAACATTGCAGGCTTGACTTGCATAGAAACTGCCACCGTCCACAGCTCAGATGAGACCTGTGGAATACGGTGATTCGGGCGTGAATGATTCGCGGCCATTCTTGCCGGGGAGAGACGCCCGGGTCTGGTGTCTTCGGCAAAGAAAAAGGCCGCACCCGGTGGGCACGGCCTTCATCAAAGTCTGGCGTAAGACGCGCGGAGGTCTATTCCTCGTCGCCGCCTTCGCGGGTGGCGTCCTCGCGCTCTGCGCTGGCCTCAGCCAGTTCAGCAGATTGCTCGGCAGCGGCGCCTTGCTGTTCGGCCTGGATCGTCTCGATGACATTCTCGCCTGCAGCCTGACGCTCAGCTTCTTCCATCGATCGGGCGACGTTCACAGTGATCTCAACGAGAACTTCCGCGTGAAGGCGAACGCCCAGCTCGTAGATGCCGATCGTCTTGATTGGCTGGTCGAGCTTGATCTGACCGCGGCGGACCTTGAAGTCCTTCTCAGCCAGCGCATCGACGATGTCGCGGGTCGAGACGGAACCGTAGAGGTTGCCGGTGTCGGAAGACTGGCGGATGAGAACGACTTCTGCGCCGTCCATGCTGTTGCCGGTCTGCTTGGCTTCTTCGCGTGCGTCTGCGTTGCGCTTCTCGATGAGGTCACGCTCTGCTGCGAAACGGGCACGGTTACGATCGTTTGCGATCAGCGCCTTGCCGCGTGGCAGCAGGAAGTTACGGGCAAAGCCGTTCTTCACGGTGACTTCTTCGCCAAGCTCGCCAAGATTTTCGACGCGTTCAAGAAGGATGATGTCCATGTGTCAGTCCTCCTACTTAACGGTGAATGGCAGGAGCGCGAGCATACGGGCGCGTTTGATGGCGCGGGCAAGCTTACGCTGGTTCTTGACGTTCACTGCAGTGATCCGCGACGGGACAATCTTGCCCTTCTCGGAGATATAGCGCTGCAGCAGTTTCACATCCTTGTAGTCGATCGCAGGGGCGCCTTCGCCCGAGAACGGATCGACCTTGCGGCGGCGATTGAAAGTGCGCCGGGCAGGGATGTTGGTGATGTTGATATCACCTGCATTGTTTTCTGAAGACATAACTCTCGCTCCCTAGTCCTTGCGGCCCTTGCGGCCCATCATCGGGGACGGCTCTTCGTCCAGCTCTTCGACCTTGATCGTCATGTAACGGATCACGTCGTCGGAGATACGGTGACGGCGCTCAAGCTCATGTACAGCGGCGGCTGGGCCGTCGATGTTGAGCAGGGAGTAGTGTCCCTTGCGCTGCTTGTTGATCGGGTAGGAGAGGTTGCGCAGACCCCAGTATTCGGTCTTGCCAACCTTTGCGCCCTGGCTTTCCAGCCATTGGCCGAGCTCTTCGATCTGGCTCTCGACCTGTGCAGGCGAGATGTCAGGACGCGAGATCAGCACGTGTTCATAAAGTGCCATAATGGTCTTTCCCTGGTGTTCAGAATGCGGCGCTGGAACGCGGGAAAACGCTCCGGCGATGGCCCCCAGTCATCCGGCTCATTCCGGACACCAGGACCGCACCCCGTGTGAAGAGGCGGCTTAAAGCCCAAACTGTGGATAAAATCAAGCTTCGAGCCTCAGCGATCGCCGGGGGTCTCGTCATTCATAATGGCCATCAGCTGCGCGCCGCCTATACCGTCCTTCGTGAAGCCGAACGTGCCCGTCTGCAGCAGTTCTTGAGCCGCGCGGATGAGGGCGCCGTTGGCGGCATTGGCGAGCGCTGAGCCAAGGCTGATCCGGCGCACACCAAGCGTTGCGAGTTCTGCAACCGGGACGGGACCGGATTTCGGACCGATCAGCACATTTAATGGCAGGTCAATCGAAGCGACGACGGAGCGGATATCGTCCAGTGTCCGAAGGCCAGGCGCAAACAGGACGTCCGCGCCTGCTTCCTGATAGGCCTGAAGGCGGGCGATGGTGTCTGCGAGGTCCGGCGTGCCGGTGAAGAAGTTTTCCGCACGCGCCGTCAACATGAAGAAAAAGGGAAGCGCGCGGGCTGCTTCTGCTGCGGCCGCGATACGCTCGCGGGCCCGGTCGATGTCGTACTGGCCCCTGTCCTGGCCTGCGAAATCTTCGATCGATCCGCCGACAAGGCCCGCATCTGCGGCGAGGCGGATCGTTTCGGCGCAGTGCTCGGGGCTGTCGCCGAAGCCATTTTCCAGGTCGGCAGAGACGGGGATCGTGGTTGCGTTGCAGAGAGCGCGGGCATGGGTCAGCACCATGTCGCGCGTGACGTTATAATCGTTGACGCCCTGCGCATTGGCGAAGCCAGCGCTGGTGGTGGCAAGCGCCTTGAAGCCCAGCCCCTGGAGAATCCGGGCCGACCCGACATCCCAAGGGTTCGGGATCAGGAAGCACCCATCGCTGTGCAGGGCGCGAAAGGTTTCGGCTTTATCGGTTTGGCTGGTCATGGCCTCTGGATCCTCGTTTTGTCCTGGGCCAACTCATCTCGTGCTGGCGCGCCAGACTCCACCCGGAACTTGCGGACTCGTGTGGAGCCTTTTAGGCAGTGCGCCAACTCAAAAAACGACAGATAACCACAAGGGCAGGACCGCATGACCAAGTTCGCGTTCATTTTTCCCGGACAGGGCAGCCAGTTCATCGGCATGGGCAAGGACCTTGCCGCTGCGTACCCAGAGGCACGCGAAGTCTTCGAAACGGTGGACGCTGCGCTCCATCAGGACCTTTCGAAGCTGATCTGGGAAGGCGATGAGGAAGAGCTGAAGCTGACGGCGAATACGCAGCCGGCGCTCATGGCTGTCAGCGTTGCAGCCATCCGTGCGCTTCAGACCCATGGCATCGGGCCGGACAAGGCCGCTTTTGTAGCAGGTCACTCGCTTGGTGAGTATTCCGCGCTGGCTGCAAGCGGGGCCATTGAGCTTGCTGATGCAGCGCGCATCCTGCGTATCCGTGGCAATGCCATGCAGGCAGCTGTACCTCCCGGTGAGGGCGCTATGGCAGCTTTGCTTGGCGCAACGCCGGAACAGGCAGTTGCGCTTTGCGAGCTGGGACGCGCTGACGGCGGTGCCTGCGAGATCGCAAATGACAATGCGCCGGGTCAGATTGTGATTTCGGGCGCGAAAGCGGCCGTTGAGCTTGCAGCGTCCAAGACCGGCGAGGTTGGTATCAAGAAGGCGATGATGCTGCCTGTGAGCGCGCCGTTCCACTGCTCCATGATGCAGCCTGCCGCCGATGAGATGATGAAGGCGCTGTCAGACATCGAGATCAAGGCGCCGTCCGTACCTGTGATCGCCAATGTCACAGCAGAACCGACAACAGACCCGGTGGCGATCCGTCAGCACCTGATCGAGCAGGTCTGCGGTCAGGTCCGCTGGCGCGAGAGCGTTGAGTTTATGGCGGCCCAGGGCATTGAGCTTACGGTCGAGGCGGGCGCCGGAAAGGTGCTCAGCGTCATGAACCGCCGGACAGCCAAAGACATCGAGGGGCTGCCACTGGGCACTCCCGAAGACATAGAATCGGTTGCTAAGCGTCTCGGCTAGGGCGAGAAGGGTCGAAACCGAGAACGAGACGGCAGAAGCCGCAAGCAAGGAAGGACGAGAGCCGCATGTTTGATCTCAGCGGACGCACAGCGCTAGTGACCGGGGCCTCAGGTGGCATCGGCAGCGCAATTGCGAAATCCCTGTCTGAAGCAGGCGCCAAGGTAGCCCTGTCCGGCACGCGTGAAGGCGTTCTGGAGGAAGTGCGCTCCGGCCTGCCGGGTGAGGGCGTCGTCGTCACTGCAAACCTGTCAGACGCTGAATCAGTCGACAGCCTTGTTGGGCGTGCCGAAGAAGCGCTGGGCAGGGGTCTTGATATCCTCATCGCCAATGCGGGCATCACGCGCGACAAGCTGCTCATGCAGATGAAGCCTGAAGACTTCGATGATGTGATGAACGTCAATCTTGGCTCTTACTATCGCCTGACCAAGTCTGTAGTGCGGGGCATGATGAAGCGCCGCCATGGCCGTATCATCGGCATTACGTCCATTGTCGGCGTGACCGGTAATCCAGGGCAGGCAAACTACTGCGCGTCGAAGGCCGGCATGATCGGCTTTACCAAGGCGCTTGCCCAGGAAGTCGCGAGCCGCGGCATCACCGCAAACTGCATCGCGCCCGGCTTTATCGAATCGCCAATGACGGATGTGCTGCCGGACGCGCAAAAAGAAGCGCTGCTTGGCCAGATTCCTTCGGGCAAACTTGGCCAGGGCAGTGATATTGCTTCGGCCGCAGTCTATCTTGCTTCATCAGAAGCCGCCTACGTCACAGGCCAGACACTGCATGTGAATGGCGGCATGGCGATGATCTAGGCAAGGCACCCAACAGTTGCAGCCCTTGGCGTTCTCTTTATCAGTGTGCTAACGGCAACCCAAGACGAACAGTCTTCCTATCAGACATTATGAGAGAGGTTTTCCATGTCTGACGTTTTCGAGCGTGTAAAAAAGATCGTTGTCGAGAATCTCGACGTTGAAGCAGACAAGGTCACGGAATCGGCGAGCTTCATCGACGATCTCGGCGCTGACTCCCTCGACCTGGTCGAGCTGGTCATGGCTTTCGAAGAAGAGTTCAACATCGAAATCCCTGACGACGTTCAAGAGAACATCCGTACCGTTGGTGACGCTGTCACCCACATCAAGGCTCACGTCTCTTAATCGGGAGTAAGCTGATGCGCCGCGTAGTTATTACTGGAATCGGCCTGGTGTCACCGCTCGCAAATGGGCGCGAGGCAACCTGGGAGAGGCTCCTTGAGGGAAAGTCAGGGGCAGGTCCTATCGACCTGTTCGATACAAAGGACGTGCCCTGCAAGATTGCCTGTCAGGTTCCATGGAATGATGGACGCGGCGGCGGCAGTGCCGACGATCCTCACTCATTCGATCCGGACAAGGCGGCGAGCGCCAAAGAGCGCCGTCGCATTGACGAGTTCATCCTGTATGCGCTCGCAGCCGCCGACGAATGTGTTGAGGATTCCGGCTGGAAGCCTGAAACCGACGAGCAGAAAGAGCGCACAGGCGTTCTGATCGGCTCGGGTATCGGTGGTCTCCAGTCCATCTACGACACCGCCATTACCCTGCACACACAGGGCGCACGCCGCGTGAGCCCGTTCTTCATCCCGTCCGCACTGATCAACCTCGCTTCCGGCCAGGTTTCGATCCGTCACGGGTTCAAGGGGCCGAACCATTCTGTGGTGACGGCCTGTGCAACCGGTGCCCACGCCATCGGCGACTCAGCCCGTCTCATCCAGTATGGCGACGCGGACCTGATGCTTGCGGGCGGCGCAGAGGCTGTTATCTGCGAGATCGGCATTGCCGGTTTCTGCGCGGCCAAGGCCATGTCCACCAACTTCAACGATACGCCTGAGAAAGCGTCACGTCCTTATGACAAGGACCGCGACGGCTTCGTCATGGGCGAAGGCGCGGCGATCCTGATGCTCGAAGAGTATGAGCATGCCAAGGCACGCGGCGCGAAGATCTATGCAGAGGTTGCAGGCTATGGCCTGACGGGTGATGCCTATCACATCACGGCGCCTGCCGAGGGCTCCGAGGGCGGCTACCGCGCCATGAAAATGGCGCTGGATCATTCCGGCCTCGACGTGAGCGATATCGATTACGTGAACACGCACGGCACTTCGACGCCGAAGGGCGACGAAGGCGAGATCGGCGCCGTCGAACGCCTGTTCGGTGAGCACGCGAAGAATCTGTCGCTGTCATCGACCAAGTCCGCTGTCGGTCACCTTCTGGGGGCTGCAGGTGCTATTGAGGGCGCTTTCTGTGCGCTTGCGTTGCGTGACCAGATCATGCCGCCGACGCTCAATCTCGACAATCCAAGCGTCGACACGCAGATCGATCTCATTCCGCACAAGGCCAAGAAGGGCAAGGTTCGTGCAGCCATGTCGAATTCCTTCGGTTTTGGCGGCACCAATGCGTGTCTTATCCTCAAACAGGCCGACTAGTTCCCTAAGCGAAAAAGCTCAGGCAAGGTACGGCCAGCCTGTTTAGTGGGGGAGTAGATATGCGGTTCATCAAGGCGCTTCTGGCGATTGTATTCGTGCTGGCCATTGTTGGCGCAGCTGCGGCTGTTGGCGGCTGGTTCTGGCTGCAGAACGAAATTAGCGAACCGGGGCCGCTCGCAGAAAGCGCCGTGTTCGAAGTGCGCCAGGGCGACCATGTCAGCGGCGTTGCCCAACGGCTGGAAAGCCAGGGCATCATCTCCAATGCGGATGTGATGAAGCTTCATGCGCGGCTCTCTGAACAGCAGGCCGGGCTGAAGGTCGGTGAGTACGCCATTCCGCCGCGCGCCAGCATTGCCGGCATTCTGGAGCTGCTGGTGTCTGGCGATGTCATCACATATCGCATCACTGTGCCTGAGGGCCTCACGACGGCGCAGGTCCTTCGCATCGTAGAGAACCATCCGGAGCTTGAAGGCGACATGCCAGAGCGTGAGATTGGTGAAGGCACGCTCTTGCCCGACACCTATATTTTCTCGGCTGACAAGTCGCGCACCGCCATGATCGAGCGGATGGAAAAGGCGCAGGATGACCTGCTCGAAGAGCTCTGGCCGCAGCGTGCCGATGATCTTCCAATCTCGACCATCGAGGAGGCGATCATTCTCGCGTCCGTCGTCGAAAAGGAAACTGGCAGCGCCGATGAACGCCCGCTCGTGGCTGGCCTTTTCACCAACCGGTTGCGGCGCGGCATGCGCCTCGAAAGCGACCCGACGGTCATCTATGGCGTTTCGCGCGGCGAACCTCTTTACCGGACGCTGAACGGTCAGCGTGTGCGTCGCACGCTCTATCGCTCGGAGCTCGACCGGGTCACCGACTGGAACACGTATGAGATCGACGGTCTTCCGAAGACGCCGATCTGTAATCCAGGGCGAGACGCGATCGCGGCCGTGCTGGATCCGCCGGAAACCGATTACATCTTCTTCGTCGCCGATGGCACAGGCGGACATGCTTTTGCCGAAACGCTCTCGGAGCATAACCGCAATGTCGCTGCCTATCGTGCCTATGAGCGGCGAGAGATTGCGCGTGAGCGAGGCCAGGAGTGAGCGCACGCGTTTCATCAATGACAGGCTTTGCCAGGGTATCTGGCGAAGCAGACTGGGGCAGCTGGGCGATTGAAGCGAAAAGCGTCAATGGCCGCTCTCTCGATGTGCGCGTCAATGTACCCAGCGGGTTTGAAGAGGTGGAGCGCGCGATAAAGCAGGCGGCATCAAAGCTGTTTGCGCGCGGAAATATCCAGATCGGGCTGCGCATTGAAGTGTCTGGCGGCGCAGAGACGCTGAGCGTCAATCACGATGCGCTGCAGCAGTTGCTGCGAGCTTTCGAGACGGCTTCCGGGCGTGCCGCAGACCTTGGGGCGATCGCTTCGCTGATGAGCATCAAGGGCGTCGTGGAGACCGGCCAGAGCTCAACGCGCGCCGTAGCGAGTGAGGAGGCTGTCGCGGCTTTGCAGGCCGGCGGTGATGAACTGGTTACACAGCTCAACGCAGCGCGTCTGGAAGAGGGCGCCGCGCTGGAAGAGATGCTCAGCGGGTATCTGACTGAGATGGCGCGTGTGGTGGATGAGGCTGAGGCGCTTGCAGCTGAGCAGCCGAAGCTGCTGAAGGCCCGGCTTGAGAAGCAACTCGCAGAGCTGGACGCCAGCGACAAGGTCGACGGCGAGCGGCTTGCGGCCGAGATTGCTCTGTCGGTCGCCAAGGCAGATGTGCGCGAGGAAATCGACCGGCTTCGGGCCCATATCGAAAGCGGCAGAGGCCTCCTCAAACAGGGGGGACCGATTGGCCGCAAACTTGATTTCCTGTCGCAGGAGTTCAACCGCGAGGCCAATACGCTCTGCTCAAAGTCGGCCAGCCTCGATTTGACGAATGCGGGACTCGCGCTCAAAGGGCTCGTAGATCAGTTCAAGGAGCAGGCAGCCAATGTCGAATAGCGGCCATCCGAAAGACGCAGGCGAGCGCAGGGGCCTGATGCTCGTCATTTCCTCTCCATCCGGCGCGGGCAAGACGACGCTTTGCCGGAAGCTGATGGAGGAGTTTTCCGATATCAAACTGTCGGTTTCTGCGACGACACGGCCAGAGCGGCCGGGAGAGGTCGACGGGAAGGACTATCACTTCAAGACCGTTGAAGAATTCCGCCTGATGATTGCGCAGCGCGAGTTCCTCGAATGGGCTCTGGTCTTCGATAATCTGTATGGCACCCCGCGCGCAGATACCGAGGCGCTGCTTTCCAGCGGTCACGACGTCCTGTTCGATGTGGACTGGCAGGGCGCCGATGCGCTGCACGATCAGATGCCGCGTGATGTGGTGTCGGTCTTCATCCTCCCCCCGAGCATCGAGGCGCTGAAGTCGCGTCTTGCGGCGCGGCCCGGGTCGACTGACGAAATCGTCGAGAGGCGCATGCGCGATGCCAAGGCAGAAATGCGCCATTGGCGGCGCTACGACTATGCCATCGTCAATGATGACCTGGAGATTGCGTATCAGAGACTGAAGCGCATCCTGCTGGTCGAGCGTCTGAAGCGCCTGCGGCAGCTCAGCCTCGAAGACCATGTGCGCGAGCTGATGGGCGAGGCCTGAGCGGACACTGGCTGACTGAACAAGAGTTTAATTCACGGGGGGCGCGAGCCAATCCATGACGACATATTTCAATAGCCGCACATCAGCGCTGGACGGCATCTATACCGCGCTCTTTCTCGCATCTGAGAAAATCTATGCCGAGTTGAAGAAGGGTGCCGGGCTCAAATTTGCGACATCAAGCAATGAGTCTGGTGACGATCAGATCGAACTCGACGTCATCGCGGATGAGGCGTTTTTCAACGCACTCAAGACCGACAACAATGTGCGTTATGTCGTCTCTGAAGAGCGGCCCGGTCTGAACAGGATTTCCGACGGTCCTTATAGCGTTGCGCTCGACCCCCTTGATGGGTCGAAATCTGCTCTCGTTGGCATTCCGTCCGGGGCGATATTTGCGATCTTCGAGAACGCCGAAACCGATGCTGATTTCAACGGCAAGAATATCGTCAGTGGCGGCTTCTTTGTCTTCGGGATGAACCTTGAGGCCTACTTCGCCGATGGCGACAGGGTCTACAAAGGCCTGTTCGACGGGACAGACTGGACCGTCATGCCGATTGAGGGCGGGCTTCCTTCGGCCGACGTGCTGGCCATCAACGGGCAGAACCAGATGGTCTGGCCCGAATGGCTGCAACGCCATTATGCCAGCCTGCTCGACACGAAGGGCGGCACGGTAAAACCTCACAATATGCGCTGGTATGCCTCCATGGTGTCAGACATGAAGCGCATGGTGCTGCAGGGCGGCCTGTTTGCTTACCCATCGGCCAACATCAAAGGGTATGAAGAAGGAAAGCTTCGCCTCGTCTACGAAGCCATTCCGATGGCTTTCCTGATTGAGGCGATGGGCGGCGCATCAACGAATGGCGAGCAGTCCATTCTGGATATGCCAGTTGAAAAGCTTCACCAGAAAACGCCTGTCTTCATCGGCGAGAAGAGCAAGATCGCTGCGGTCGAAGCGGCCCGGAAAGCCGGTCCGGCCAATTAAGGTACGGTCAGGCTTTGGCGAGCGTTTCGGCCAGCGCCCTGAACTCATCCTGGGTCAGCGTTTCGGCGCGGGCGGTCGGGTCGATATTGCAGCTCTCCAGCCAGGTCGTCGCGTCGATTCCGCGCGTTTTGGCAAGCGCCTTCAGACTGGCGCGAAGCATCTTGCGGCGCTGACCAAAAGCGGCGGTCGAGACCTTCTCTAGCGTGTCGAGATCAGCAAAGCGTCTGTCGGGCGCTAGTGGGGTCAGCACGGCAACGGCGCTGTCGACCTTGGGCGGCGGCTTGAACGCACCGGGCGGCAGGGTGAAGGCAATATGGGCGTCGCAGACAGCGTGCGTGAGAACCGCCAGCCGGCCGTAGTGCGGCGTGCCCGGGCCAGCGACGATGCGCTCAGCCACTTCTTTCTGGAACATGAGCGCCATCTCACCGCGCCAGTCACCAGTCTTGAGCCAGTCGACCAGCAGGGGCGTGCCGACATTGTAGGGCAGGTTGGCGACGATCATCGCTGGCAGGCTACCACCGGACTCTTCGATGATACTGATCCAGTTTATTTTACGGGCATCGCGCTGGTAAACGCGCAGGCGTCCATTTGCGGCTTCGGGCCAGGTTTCGAGGGCGCTGGCAAACCGCTCATCGGCCTCAACGCAAATCAGTTTGCCGACGCCTTCATTGAGGAGCGCGCGCGTCAGGCCGCCGGGGCCGGGCCCGACTTCGATCACTGTGCGCCCTTCGACAGGGCCGGATGCGAGCGCTGTGCGCCTCAATATGTCCGGGTCGAAAAGGAAGTGCTGACCGAGCGCCTTACGGGCAGGGGCTTCGGTAAGGCGCGGTGTTTCATCCGTCATGGCGTGCTCTTTGTGCGGCCATCTTGCTGGCAAGGCGGATTGCGGCGATCAGACTGTCTGGGCGCGCCTTGTTCTCGGCGGCTGCGTCATAGGCTGTGCCATGGTCTGGACTGGTGCGGATGATGTGCAGGCCGAGCGTTGTGTTCACGCCGCCCCAAATGTCGAGCGTCTTTACGGGGATGAGGCCCTGATCGTGGGTCATTGCGATCACGACATCGAAGCGGCCATCCAGCGTCTCTGCAAAGATCGTGTCCGCTGACCGCGCATCAGACACGTCGATGCCGTCCTTGCGTAGCTGGTCTGCGACCGGGTTGATGATGTCGCGCTCTTCAAGGCCGATCGTACCGCTCTCGCCCGCATGGGGGTTGAGGCCGGTCAGTCCGATACGAGGCATATCGATGCCGAAGTCGCGTGTCAGAGCCCGGGCGGTCGTGCGGATCACCGTCTCCAGCGCTGTCGGCGTCAGGTGATCGAGAATGCGCATGAGCGGCACATGGATGGTGGCGAGCGCCACCCGAAGCCCGCCGCCGACGAGCATCATGACGGGTGGGCTCGCCTGACCGGTCTCAGCCTCACAAAGCTCTGCCAGATATTCGGTATGCCCCGGGTGACGAAAGCCAGCATTGTACAGCACGGCCTTCGAAATCGGGTTCGTGACGACGCCGCCAGCAAGGCCAGCGAAAGTGTCTGCCATGGCCCTGTCGATACTCTCGATGATGGCAGGGGCGAGCGCGCTATCCGGCGTGCCAGTTTTGAACGAGGGCAGGGAAGTGCCGAGCGGTAGGACGGGTAGCCTGTCCTTGAACACGCGCGCGGCATCGGCTGGACGTTCGATAATCGCCGCAGCGTCACCGTAAATAGCGGGATCACCTGTTACGTAGAAAGGCGTGGTGCCGGGGTTTGCAGACAGAATCTGCCAGGCGCGCAGCGTGATCTGTGGCCCGCAGCCAGCCGGGTCACCCATCGTGACGGCCAGCGGCAGGTCCTCAGGAATGGCCATGGAGATGTCCGGACTGTTTTAGCTGCCGCGCTGGATGATCGTCGCTTCACGGCGCAGGTTACGCAGCGAACGCTGTGAGATCATTTGCAGCTCACGGCCGAATAGACGGTCTTCCATTTCCTCGCGGGTGGGCACAGCTGCGCCAGACTGGCGACGGTCGCAGACATACATGACGGCGAGCGTGCCAGAGGTCGCGAAGACCTGAGTTGGTTGACCGACACTGACTTCGGAAATCATGTTCTGGCCTTCGGCGCCGAGATCCTCGACGCGGATATCTGTCAGCTGATTGGCGCTTAGGTTCGGGTCGGCTTCCGCTGCCTCTACCGCCGCTTCACAGCTATTGGCTTGGCTTGCGGCTTCGCGGAGGGCGTCTTCCGAGCCGTCAACCACGGCAAGGCGTACGAGATCCACTCGGGTCTCGAGCTCGTTCGGGTCGCGCTTGGCTTTGTAATTGATGAGGTAGATCCCGTCAGAAACCGTAATCGGCTCTGAAATGCCGGGATTGCTCATGTTGCGTATGGCTTCGGCAACTGTCGGGTCGATGTCATCGAGTGCCACCCAGCCCATATCGCCGCCGGCAGCAGATGTCGGTGCAGAAGAGAGGCGCTGCGCTGCCAGCGAAAATGGCGCACCGGCTTCGAGCTGCTCGAGAATGGTGCCAGCACCCTGAATGGCCTGCGCCTTGTCCTGTTCGGTCGGCGCATAGAGGAAGATTTCGTCCAGATTGTACTGGACCTGCGTCAGAGCATTGCGCTGCTGTTCGATGGCTTCGTCGATCTGGTTGCGCGAAACGCGGATACGCGACCCATAGAGACCACCCATGATGCGGCGCCATGCGATCTCAGCGCGCATCTGATCTTCGAGGCTGGATGGATTCACGCCGGACTGAAGCAGAACGTTGACGAGACCATCGCGGTCGAGACCGGACTGGCGGGCCATGTCAGCAATCGCACGGTCGATGTCTTCCTGGGAAACTTCGACCTCGTATTCGGCCGCTTCCTGAAGCTGGAGCTTCTCGTCGATCAGCTCATCAAGAGCTTGCGAGGTAACCTGCTGGATCTGCTGCTGTGTTGGCTGCTGTGCGCCAAGCGTGAGAAGCAGAAGGCTGCCGCGCTCGCGCACATCGCTGTAGGAGATCGGCTGGTCGTTCACGATCGCGACGATGCCTTCGATCGTCTGCGTTTCGTCCTGCGCCATTGCTGGCGCTGAAAGCGAGCTGGCTGTGACGGCGACAAGCGCGGACGCCATAAGTGTTTTCATCATCGCAAACCTCCAAGGTGACGCGGTAGACGGTGCTGTTCCCTTGCCCGCGCGAAGCATACCCAGCATCACACCACGCGCAACGGTGCGCGATCAGTGAAGCTGGTTCCAGCCGGTACTGATCTAATCGAAATTACGTGACCCCAATTCGCCGATGGTCTTGAAGCCGAAGCGGAACACGATGGATTCCGAAGGTCCAAGCTCACGGTTCGTCGTGCCCTGGCGCTCATAGACGAGCTCAAAACGAGAGCATTCGTCTTCATAGGCGAGACCGATGCCCTGACGGATATTGAGGTTCTGTTCGAACTCACGCTGGAGCTCAAACAGGACAAGGATATTGTCTCGCACGAACACCTCGCCGAGCAGGAAGAGGCCTTCCTGACGGATACCCGACCGCGTGATGCTCTCATCGATTCGGTAATAGATGGCCTTGGTGCGGGCGATATCTTCGAAGTTGACGTTCAGAGCTGTGTCGAGCCGGTTGATGTCCAGGCTGTCATCATCAAGGCGCAGTTTGGTATCGATGCTGAAATAGTCGTTGAACTCAACCGACGTGCTAACCAGCCAGTCGCTGACCGTGCCGTCCAGATTGCTCGGGACGTCGAAGGCCGGGTCAGCTTCGCTGCGCCAGCGGCGCCCGACGAGACCCGAAATCTCGAAGCCATTCTTCCACCGAGCGGTGGCGGAAATGCCTGCGCCAAGCTTCTTGTCGCCCTCATAAAGGTCATAGCCCGCTTGCGCATTCGCGTCGAATAGCGAGGACGTGTCCAGTTCGAAGAAGGCGCCGTCCTCAACCGGGATCGGCTCATCATTCGGAGAGCCCGTCGATACGGCGCCCATGACGATGGGTTCTACCAACAGGTCGACAGTCTGGCCCGGACGGTAGAAGGGCATCGACAGCTTCACGCCGGTAGAACCAACCCCGCGCGTGATGGTGTTGCTCTCATCCACAGTCGGGAAGTCATTGATGTTGTAATAGTCGAAGCGTGCCTCGGCGAAGGGCTCAACGATGAGGCCGCCAGGGATGATACGCTGCGTCGACCAGTCGGCGCCAACCGTTGCGCGGCGGCTGTCCACACCCTCAACACGCTCCAGAAATGCAGCGGACCCCGTCAGGCTCAGATAGCCATATTTGCCGAAGTCGACATCGTACTGCGAGTTGATGAGTGGCAGCACGTCAGCGATGCGGTCTTCGGCAATGCCTTGCGCCTGAAGGTTGTCGAAGGTCTGGATCGAGGCGTCGACATACCAATTCTTCGCTTGGCCTTGCGTGTAGAGCTGCGAGAGCAGGGTCTTCGGCTGGCTGTAATAGATGCCGCGGCGATCATTCTCACCGTCGACGTCGTAGCGGTCCGTGTAGAGGTCGTCGCTTGCTTCTTCGACAGCAAAACCCCAGTCCCAGTCTTCGGAGATGCGGAAGCGACCGTCAGCAAAAAAGTGTCCGCGGAATGCCTTGTTGTTCAGCCGCTCACCATCATCATCGAAGCGCGCTTCATTGGTGAAGCTGAAGTTCATGTTCACATCGCCGCTATAGAAGCGTTTGCGATAGTCGAACTCCAGGCGCGGATCGATCTTGGTGTAGAAAGCTGGCGAGACAACGAGGTCCTGATAGTCCGATATCGCCCAGTAATAGCGAGGCTGAAGGAAAGCGCCGTACTTTGAGGACGCACCAAAGCGCGGCACGAGAAAGCCTGAACGGCGCTCTGACTGCGGATCCGGGTGCGAGAAGTATGGAAAGTAGACGACAGGTACGCCGGCAATCTCGAACACCGCGTCCCGGTAGGTGAACATGCCGGTGTCTTCGTTCAGGACCGCCTTGCGTGCGCGGATCGACCATGTCGGCGTAGTTTGGCCCTCACAGAGCTCACACGCCGTAAAGACTGCCCGATCCAGTTCGGTAACGGTTTCATTGCGGCGCTCAGCTGTGTTTGCCGCTGCCGTCTCGCCCTGCGGTGTGCGGAGGGAGAAGCCGGTTGCAAATCCGTCGACGAGGCGGGAATCGGTTTCGATCTCTTCGGCGAAACGCTCTGTGCCGTCAGGCTCAGTGATGACGATATTGCCCTGAGCGCGAACGCGGCCGGTCTCGCGATCATAGGTCAGCTTGTCAGCCGTCAGAACGCGGCCTTCGTATTCAGCGCGTACATTGCCTTCAGCGACGACCAGGTTCTCATTCTCAAGCACATAGGCATTGTCGGCGTTCAACAGGACCCGGTCTTCGACGAGAATATTGTCCTGCTCAGCAACCTCTTCTGTCTGAGGTGCCTGCGCAATGGCTGGCAGCGCGGCTGCAGCGACAAGCAATGACGCAAGAGAAATCTTCAAACTGGCCATCCCGCCTCCCCTCGATGCGAACAGGTTGCCTCAAATTCGCTTAAGCGCAGTCCCGGCTAAGGTCCACACTTCTAACCAGCCTGAACCGGACTTTTCATGCATTCTGGCTGATCTCTACGGCGCAGCTATTAACTATACCTTTGAGGCCAGTCCACCCGCATGAGTCAAGGCGCGGCCTTCCAGCTCCAGCTCCATGAGCCGCGCGGCACACTGGCGAGCGGTGCAGCCGCTGGCGCGCGCAATATCGGCGATGGGAAGAGGGGTTGGCGAAAGGGCTTCGACGATGCGTTCTGTCAGGCCATCATCTTCCGCCTGCGGACTGTCGGGCGGGTCGAGCGGTAGGGTCGGATGGAAATGAACGGTCGTATCTTCGATCTGTGAGGCGATGGCTTCCAGGACGTCCTCTGCATGGCGCACGAGAGTCGCGCCTTCCCTTAAAAGCCGGTTGGTGCCGGCCGCGCGCCGGTCCAGCGGTGAGCCGGGCACAGCCATGACTTCGCGGCCTTGCTCGCCTGCCATGCGCGCCGAGATGAGTGATCCTGAGCGCTCGGTCGCCTCAATGACTACGGTACCAACCGCGAGACCGGTTATAATGCGATTGCGGCGAGGAAAATCCTGCGCGGTCGCTCGGCGGCCAAAAGCGCGTTCCGACACGATCAGGCCGGATTGCTCAATCTCATAGTAAAGCGCCTCATGCTGGGGCGGGTAGATCTGGTCGACACCACCTGCGAGCACGGCGATTGTGCCCGTATTGAGGGCAGCCTGATGCGCTTCACCATCAATGCCGCGAGCGAGCCCTGATACGACGACGAGACCTGCCTTGCCGAGAGATGCCGCGAGTTCCCTCGCGATCTTGCGGCCTGCGGCAGAGGCGTCACGTGCGCCGACGAGCGCAATGGCGGGACGGTGTAGCCGGGTGGTGTCGCCCAAGACAGTGAGTACGGGCGGCGGCGGCGAAAGCTCCGCAAGAGCAGCCGGATAGTCATCGTCCTCGGCGAAGAGCAGTTTTGCGTCTCTCTCCGCTGCCATGTCCATCTCGCCCCGGGCAGCATCCAGGTCAGCTCTAATGCCGGCTCGCTTCAGGGCGTCCTGCGGCGAGCCGTATTTTGCCAGCAACTGAAAGAAGGTGACAGGACCGACCTGCGGCGCCCGCGCAAGGGCGAGCCAGTAGACGCGCCTCTCGTCGCTGGAGCCGCTGTTCAAGCGGCGTCTTTCTTTTTCTGGCCGAACTTCGGTTCGGTGCCGGAGAGAAGACGTTTGAGGTTGGCGCGGTGGGTCCAGAAGACCAACGCGCTCAGCACGACAAGGACGCCGACTGCAAACTGCGTCTCACCCAAGAGCCAAGCACCGATCGGAACAAGTGTTGCCGCCGTGAGGGCTGCCAGTGACGAGATGCGCGAGAAAAAGAAGATGGCTAGCCAGATCGGTGCGGCGATCAGGAAGCCTTTCCAGGAGGCGAATAGAAGCAAGCCTGCATAGGTCGCGACGCCCTTGCCGCCCTTGAAGCGCAGCCAGATCGGGTAGCAATGACCGATGAATGCAAACACGCCTGCGATCAGGCCGACATTGCGATCACCAAAGACGAGTGCGAAACCGACAATGGCGAGGCCCGCCTTAAAGCTGTCGAGTAGGAGGGTGGCGAGCGCCAGATCCTTGCGGCCGGTGCGCAGCACATTTGTCGCGCCGATATTGCCGGACCCGATCTCGCGGATGTCGCCAAGGCCCGCGGCACGTGTGATGAAGAGGCCGAACGGTATTGAGCCGAGAAAGTAGCCGCCGAGAGCAGCGATGATGAAGGCGATGCCATCCATGATATGGTGTCCTGACAGGATAGGAGCGGCGGGGAGGAGTTTTGTGTGCGTGTCTGGGAGTGAGGTCAAGACGCAGTGAGAAAGACGCAAATGCCCTTAACCATCGCTTTGCCCTTGATCATTATAGGATCTGTCGATGATGACAGCTGACACTGAAGCCGTTCATACCGTGCCTGCCCGGGAGAAAATCCTTCAGGCGACCCTAGACCTTATCCCGGACTGGGGGGCGGACCGCATCACGCACCGGCTGGTATCGGCCGAGGCAGATGTGTCACCGGGTACGATCACCTACCATTTCGACACGATCGATGCGCTGCTGTCGGACGCCTTCCGGCTCTACATGGCTGATTATGAGGCGGGGCTGGACGAGGCACTGGAGGCGCGGCCGCTGCGGTCTTCCCGCGATGTCGCGCAATTCCTGATGATGCTTGTCGCAACCTCGCCAGAGCGCGCAGACCTCGCACGCATCGAATATGCGATGATTGCTTATGCGCAGCGTGACGAGTTTCTCCAGAAGGAGGTGACGGCGTGGGCAGAGCTTTTGCCGGCACGTCTGTTTGATGCTTTGCGCCAGCTTGGTGACCGGTATCCCGACGTATCGGTGTCGCGACTGGTGCGCTATTGCAGGGGCATCGAGTTTGACGTGCTCTCGCGTGGTCTCAGCATCGATCTCGTGTCGCTTGAAGGTGAGCTTCTTTCTCTGCTCGACGTCTGAGAATTATCTCTGAAAAACGGTCTCGCCACCGATAATGGTATGCATGACGCGCCCAACCATACGGCGCCCATCAAAGGGCGAGTTCAAAGACCGCGAAAGCAGGTTTTCGCGCTCGCAATGCCAGGGCTTGTCCGGGTCGAACAAGATGAGGTCCGCTGGCAGACCTGCGGCAAGGCGGCCTTGCGGCACGCCTATGAGTTTGGCGGGCGACGAGGTCACTGGCCGCAGCGCATCGAGCAGGCTGAGGCGCTCATCCTGGACCAGGACGAGCAGGGCCGAAAGGACTGTCTCAAGCCCGGCAGCGCCAAAGGCGGCTTCGCCGAATGGCAGGCGCTTTTCTTCGGGCGGCTGAGGGTCGTGGGCTGAGACGATTGCATCGATTTCACCCGCAGCGAGCGCATCGATCAGCGCCTGGCGGTCATCCTCATTGCGGAAAGGCGGATTGACCTTGCAGTAGGTCAGGTAATCGCCGACGTCAGTCTCATTGAAGAAGAGGTGATGGGCAGCAACGCTGACATAGACTTCCACGCCGCGGTCCCGCGCCTCGCGGATGATGTCGAGACTGCGCGCGGTAGATACCTGGTCGACGAGAAGACGGCAGCCTGTCGCTTCGGCAAGAAGCAGGTCACGTGAGAGGCCAATCCATTCGGCTTCTCGCGGCAGACCGGAGAGTCCCATTCGCGCCGCGCGGGCACCTGAATTCATCACGCCCTTTGCTGAAAGGGCGTAGGTGTCGGCGCGGCTGGAAACCATGACATCGCAGCTGGCTGCGTAGGCCATGGTGCGGCGCAAGACCGAAGTGTCTTCAACCGGCCAGTCGCCATTCGTGAAAAAGACCGCGCCAGAGCCTTGCATCAGGCTGATTTCGGACATGGCCTTGCCCTGGAGGCCCATTGTCAGTGCGCCGGCCGGATAAATCCGGGTCTTTGATGTCTCGCGGCCGCGATTGGTAATGAACTGGACGAGAGCGACGTCGTCGATGACCGGTTCGGTGTCCGGCATGACGACCATACTTGTCACACCGCCAGAAACGGCTGCGCGGGATGCGGTCTCGAGCGTTTCGCGCTGTTCACCGCCGGGTTCGCCAGTCTTGACCCGGAGGTCGACAAGACCGGGGGAGAGGCAAAGGCCTGACGCGTCAATCAGTGTATCAGCTGCGCCGCTGACGTCTCCGATGGCAGAGATCTTTCCGTCCTCAACGAGCAGGCCTCCCATCTCATCGAGGCCGGACGCCGGGCAGAGAAGGCGAGCATTTGTGATCAGGGTCCGGCTCATACGCGTCTTCCTGCGAGTAGTTTGAGCACGGCCTCGCGGACCGCAACGCCCATCTCGACCTGCTGTGTGATGACAGAGCGTTCACCGTCGGCGATTGCACTCTCAATTTCGATGCCGCGGTTCATGGGGCCGGGATGCATCACGGTTGCGTCACTGGCCGCGCGGGCGAGGCGCTCCTTGGTGAGGCCAAAATTGCGGAAATATTCGCGCTGGCTCGGAAGGTAGGCGCCATTCATGCGCTCCATCTGCAAGCGTAGCATCATGACGACGTCTGCGCCCTCTATGGCATCGTCAAAATCATGCGTGGTCCGTGCAGCGCCCCAGTGTTCCGTGCCCGATGGCAGAAGTGTCGCCGGGCCGCAGAGCGTTACTTCGGCTCCAAGCAGGTGAAGGGCGAGCGTCGTGGAGCGGGCAACACGCGAGTGCATGATGTCCCCGCAGATCGTGACTTTCAGCCCCTCGATCCGGCCCTTCGTCCGCCGGATGGTCAGCGTGTCAAGCAGGCCCTGGGTCGGGTGCTGATGTGTGCCATCTCCAGCGTTGATGACGGCGCAGTCCACTTTCCGGGAAAGGAGCTTCACCCCGCCGGACGCCGAATGACGGATCACGATGGCGTCGGGAGACATGGCGTTGAGCGTCATCGCTGTGTCGATCAGCGTCTCGCCTTTCTTGACGCTGGACTGGGCGATGGGCATCGCTACCACGTCCGCGCCAAGCCGTCTGGCGGCAATTTCGAAGCTGGACATGGTGCGGGTCGAATTCTCGAAGAAGAGATTGATGACCGTCATGTCCTTGAGGTGCGGCTCTGGCCTGCGGCCGGCGCGCGTTGCCTCGGCAAACTCTTCGGAAAGATCGAGAATGTGTTCGATATCGAGCCGGGACAGGTCCTCGATGCTCAATAGATGTTTGTGATCAAACTTGTAGCTGTAGCCCGGAATGGACATGCGCTGCCTTTCGATTTTCGGCGGTTTAGGCGCGTTTCCAGCCCCCCGCAATACCTAGAACAGCCCGAAGCTGAGACAGGCGAACCAGATGACCGGCATGGTGATGAGTGAGAGAACCGTCTGCATTGCGATGAGATTAGCGGCAAGCGGCGCGTCACCGCCAAGCTGGCGCGCTAGAATGTAAGAGCTGGTCGCAGTCGGCACCGATGCGCTGATGACGGCAATGGCGAGCGGCGTGCCGCTGATGCCAAGCAGGAGCGCGCCGCCTATGGCGAGTACTGGCAAGCCAAGGAGGCGGACCATTGACCAGGTCACGGTCTTGACGCCCGAGCGGCCAAGGGCGGCGATGTCCATGCCCGCGCCGGCGGCCAACAAGCCAAGCGCGATCGTGCCCTGCCCAAGAAGATCTATGGTGAGGTCGAGGAGGGGATGGATTTCAATACTGAGCGCAGCAAGCAGCCCGCCAATGGCGCAGGCGATGATAAGCGGATTACGCAGCAGTTCCTTGACCGGGTTTCGCTTTGGCAGGCCTTCGCGTTCGGCGTGGCTGGTGAGCGCAGCAACGCTGAGCACATTGGCGGCCGGGATCATGGCGGCCGCTGCGATAGAGACGAGGGCGAGGCCTTCATCACCGAACAGGGCGCTGGCGATAGAGAGGGCGACAAAGGTGTTCCAGCGGACATTCGACTGGATGATCGAGCCGACTTCCGGGCGCTGAATGCCGGGCCAGCGGCGTGCCAGCAGCCCGAATGCGCCGAGCACGCATTGCGCGGCAATCAGCAAGGCCATGAGTGCCCACGGCGCCTCTTCGAAGGGGGCGTTCGCAAGGGCCCGAATGATCAGGGCTGGAAAGAGAACGACATAGGCGAGGCGTTCGATCGCCCGCCAGCCATCATTTGTGATGGTCTTGCGCCAGCCCAGAAACCGCCCCAGCGCGACGATCAGAATTACCGGGACGAGCGCTGAGAGGAAGGCGCTCATGAGGCGTTCGCCAGCCTGTCGATGGCCGTCTGCAGAATGATAGCTGCGGCCGATGCGTCGATAAGTTCTGCGCGCCGCGCGCGGGACAGGTCACCTGCGATCATGGCGCGCTCGGCTTCGCTGCTGGACAGGCGCTCATCCTGGAAGGCAATGGGAATGTCACGCCGCGCAATGATGTTGCGGGCGAGGGCGCGGGCAGACTGGGCACGCGGCCCCTCACTTCCATCCATATTGAGCGGCAAACCCATAACGAGGCCGACCGTCTTTCTCTGATCGATGATTTCAAACAGGCGGTCGAGAGATGGGCCAAGCTTGCGACCCTTCCTGATTGTCTCGACGGGTGAGGCAATCAGGCGGCCTGCGTCGCAGGCGGCGATGCCCAGCGTTTTGGATCCGGGGTCGATGCCAACAAGGGGGCCGGTTGCCGGTAGATCGAACAGGTCGATGGTCGCCATGTGAGGCTCTGTGCCCCCTTCTCTTGAATTTGCCCTGCCTAGCGCGTATCGCACGGTTCTGTCGATTGGAGACCCGCTCATGAGTGTCACGAAGGAAGATGTCCGCAAGGTAGCCCGCCTGTCGCGCATTGCCGTGAGCGAGGACCGTCTGGAGCCGTTGGCCAATGAGCTCACTTCCATCATGGGCTGGATCGAGCAGCTGAACGAAGTGGATGTCGATGGGGTCGAGCCGATGACCTCTGTTGTCGATGCGACGCTGCCGATTCGTGATGACGTGGTTACCGACGGCAATATCCAGGATCAGGTGCTGGCAAATGCGCCAAAGAGCGAAGACGGTTTCTTCGTCGTTCCAAAGTCGGTCGAATAAGAAAAGCCCACAGGGCTGACACCGCTGCAGGCTTTCCGATTCGTGCTTGTCGAAATTCCGGCCAGTTACCGGATGCGTTCGAAGGTGCGGTCCTGACCGAGGATTTTCTCGCGTGTTTCGGTGTCGTCTACATTGGGCATCACGAGTAGTTGCAGCCCGAGGAAGATAACTGCGTTGCGGTCTTCGCTGCCTCGAAGCGGCGCGGTGATGACGCCGCGATTCGAGACGTTGGGCGAAAAGTCGACACGGCCGACAAGGTCTTCTCCGCGATAGATCGAATAGCCTTCCACCATGTGCATCTGGCCGATCGGCGTGCGGGCGCTCGTCGGGAAGGCGTCGTAGATCACGCCATCATATTCAAGGCGCGCGCTTGTATCCGACGGGTTCAAATTGCTTGCCGGATTGGTGACAGTCACGCCGCCGCGGAAGCCGCGCGAATAGAGCGGTGGAACCTGGACTTCGAGGCCGAAATTATTATTCGGCGCTGATTTGAAGCTGCAGAAATAGACACTGTCAGTGCCGCCGCTCCAGTCTGGCCCGAAGATGGACTGGTATGAGCCGCCTGCGATGGAGCACTTGCCGCGCAGCTCGCGCGGGCCGCCATTGGCGCCATAGTCGAACCCAACTTCTACCTTGGCTTCTGTCACGCCGTTCAGCGACGATTGCGATGACGAGTTCTGATAGACGAGGCTCTGCCCGCCAGCGCTGATGCCTTGCTTGAACAGACCGACTTTTCTCGCGCTACCGATCTGCAGCGTTTCAACCTCAGTTGAATAAGTGTCTGCATAGGCTGCAACAGTAATCGAAAGAGCCGCGAGGCTCGCCAGGAATATACGCAACATTTCAACCCCCTCGGCCACGATTGGCCAACCAATGAGATAGATCATTCCTGCAGGGCGGGATACGGTTTCTTTGGCGTCTGCGTATATCCGCTGCTCGGCTTGATCGATTACATGAGAGCGCTTCATTGGCTGAATGCGCGATGAACCATAAAATTGCTCAAGGGCTTGGGATAAAAAAGCCCCGCAGAGCTGAGCGCGTCTGCGGGGCTTGTTGGTGTTGAGATTTGACCGGTTCAGTCGAGCGAAGCGACCTCAGTCGGCGCATGATGCTCATTCCACTCATAGATCGTCTTGATTTTGCAAACGCTCTTGAAACCCGAGTCGGGAATACCGGCGGTGAAACCGCTATACGACTGGGCCACAAGACGCTGTCGATTGCTCAGGCATTTGCCACCTTGCTCACGCTCAACAGCGAGGTTCAGTGTGCCGGCGAGCTCGCTGCACGGTTCATCAGTCTCAATCAGATATTCCTGACCGGTTGATGCCGTGATGATGACGGTCCGGTCGGTCGTTTCACGGTAGGCAAAGGTGGGCTGAATATTGCAAACTTCGGCCCGTTCGGCGCCTATGCGTGCGTCCGCGAGATACGACAGGGACGCTTCGGAGGTGGGCGCAACTGCCTCTGTGCTCGTGCACGCTGCAAGTGTAGCTGCCGCAAGGGCCGCTGAAATCAGAATTCGCATGGATCTCTCCTCTGCTGAAGGCCTCAGTCGACTGAAGCAACGTCCGTTCTCAGCGCATCTTCATTCCATTCGTAGATGGCTTTGATACGGCAGAGATAAGCCGGGTCGCTTGCGCCGCCAAAAGTGTTCTTGGAGGCTGAGAAGCGATCATAGGAAGTAACGCAGCGTCCGCTCGAAAAGGCATTGTTGAGGGAGATTGTCTGCGCGCCATCGAGCTCATTACATGGCTTGTCGGTCTGGATCAGGTAGTCCTTCGCGCCGCGCTCCACGATGATCGTGCTTTCTGTGCCTTCACGAAAATCGTTGATCTGATCGCGGAAGCAGATGCGATCAACCTGTTCGCCGAGACGCACATCGTTGAGATAGTCATCCGGTCCCGCATTCGGGGCTTCAGCCATCGCTGTAGCACCAAACATCATGGACGCAGCGGTTGCCGCGCTGATCGTTGCGAAGATTTTCATGGGATAACTCCTCATTGCTCAAGAGCTACAAACCGTTTGCGCTCAACCCCTAATATAAACCGAAGGGGTCGGGCATCAAAGCGATTAATCAAAATATTTGAGTTGGGCGGCCGCTGGGTACGACAATTCGACCCTCGTCCAACTCGCTAGTCCTGCTCGCCTTCGGCTGCATCCTCATTCCATTCATAGATGGCTCTGATTGGACAACGTGCCGGTGGAATATCCGTCCGGTCCGGGCCGAACGCACTGGAATAGGCGTAGATCGAATCTCCCTTTGTAACGCAACTGGCGCCAGGGAAGGTGTCGAAGCTGAGCGAATTAGCGCCATCCAGATCGTAGCAGCTTCCGACGGTCTCGATGAGGTATTCATCGTTCACGCCTTCTTCGACGATCACGCTGTTGCGCGTTGCCATCCGGAAGCTGTCGATGTTTGACGCAAAGCAGACCCTGTCGACCTTTTCGCCAAGACGTGAATCGGTTCGCCAGGCTTCAGGCTCGTCATTGCCGGCGTCAGGCTGCGAGGTGCAGGCGGCAAGCGCAAAGAGGGCGGTGGCCGGAAGGGCGAAGAGAAGTTTCGTGCGGGTCATGTGTTTCCTCCGTTCTGCAACTGGCGCGAGAGTACGCAGTCTATATTGCAACTAAACGACTGGGTAGCATCACCAGTTCAAATGCGTCGTTTCGGTCACCGGGGCTTGAACTCTCCATCCCGGCCAGCATACGAAGGCGCAAACCTATTCTTGTGGATCCTTGCCAGATGACCGACCTCCCGAAACTTACGCTTGCCGCGGCCCTTGATGGGCTGTCTGCCAAGGCCTTTTCCTCGCGCGAACTGACCGAGGCTTTCATCAAGGAGATCGAAGCATCCAATAACACGCTGAACGCCTATGTTGTGAAGACGCCTGAGAAGGCGCTGGCGATGGCCGACGCATCGGATGCGAAGATCGCTGCAGGCGAAGCACGGGCACTGGAAGGCGCACCTCTCGGCGTGAAGGATCTCTATTGCACCAAGGGTGTTCGCACGACGGCGTGTTCGAACATTCTGGGCGAATTCACGCCGACCTATGAGTCGACTGTGACCCAGCAGCTCTGGGATCGCGGTGCGGTAATGCTCGGCAAGCTCAACATGGATGAGTTCGCCATGGGCTCATCGAACGAGACCTCGCGTTTTGGGCCGCCCGCAAACCCGTGGCGCCGCGCAGGATCCAATCAGAACCTCACGCCTGGAGGTTCTTCCGGTGGCTCTGCGGCCGCTGTGGCGGCAGACCTGTGCCTTGGTGCGACCGCGTCTGATACGGGCGGCTCCATTCGCCAGCCTGCAAGCTTCACGGGCACTGTGGGCATCAAGCCGACCTATGGACGCGCCAGCCGTTATGGCATGGTCGCGTTTGCGTCCTCGCTTGATCAGGCTGGCCCTATCGCCAAGACAGTCGAGGACAGCGCAATCCTGCTGGAAGCCATGTGTGGCCATGACGCGAAGGACTCGACCTCTCTGCCAGAGCCTGTTCCGGCTTGGCGCGAGAGCGTCAAACAGGGCGTTAAAGGCATGAAGATCGGCATTCCAAAGGAATACCGCGTCGACAACATGCCTGAAGAGATCGAGGCGCTCTGGACCCAGGGCGTGAAGTGGCTGGAAGAGCAGGGCGCCGAGATTGTCGACGTGTCTCTGCCGCACACAAAATACGCGCTGCCAGCCTATTACATCGTGGCCCCGGCAGAGGCGTCGTCAAACCTCGCGCGCTATGACGGCATGCGTTACGGCACGCGCGTTCAGGGCGACAATCTGATCAATACCTATGAGGGCACGCGCTCTGAAGGCTTTGGCGCGGAAGTTCAGCGCCGCCTGATGATCGGCACCTATGTGCTCTCGTCCGGCTATTACGATGCCTACTACCTGCGCGCGCAGAAGGTCCGTACGAAAATCCTCAATGATTTTATTGAGGCATATGAGAAGTGTGATGCGCTCCTGACGCCAACCTGTCCGTCTGCTGCTTTCGCTTATGGCGAGAAGGCTGACCCGGTGCAGATGTACCTCAACGATATCTTCACGGTGACCGCAAACCTTGCCGGCCTGCCGGGCATTTCGGTGCCAGCCGCGCTCGACAAGCAAGGCCTTCCGCTCGGCCTGCAGGTGATCGGCAAGGCACTGGATGAGGCATCCTGCTTCCGTGTGGCTGGCGCGATTGAGGAAGCGGCTGGCTTCGTGGCGAAGCCGCAGAAGTGGTGGTAAGCTGGCGGCCATGTCGACGCGTGGCCACCGCAACCTGCTCGAAAAGATCACGATCGGTCTGTTCTCTCTGAGACTGCTGCGCTCACGCGTGGTGCGCTGGCCTTTCGCGGCATTGCTTTCAGGGCTTGGCGTTCATGCCGCTACCGTACAGTCAGCGATGGATGAGCCAAAAGGCTTTGCGGTGCCCGCTATCCTGTTCCTGTTTGCGCTATTTCTCGTACTGCTGCCTCTGCTGCCGATCGCAGATGGCTGGGATGAGCGGGACTGAGCCTCGTAGCGCATCTGTGAGCGTGACGGCCTGTATCGGCGAATGCTAGAAGGTCCTTATGTCGAGAAAAACCAGAACCGCGCTTTATGCCGTCCTTGCCTTCGTCATGTTGGTGCTGCTGATCCTGTCGATGGCGTGGTACAACGGAGTGAACCCATTCCATCCACGCACCAGGATGTACTGGCTCGCTGCCGTTGTGGCTGCGCTTTACATCTCGCTGCGGGGGGCAATCTTCGTTGAGCGAATCCAGTATCGCCGCGAACGTAAGGCCGAAGAAGCCGAAACGCCGAGCCGCCTTAGCGCCAATATCAAGGACCGTATGGCGGCCCGTAAGGCGCGTGTGGCTGCCGCACAGAAAAAGGCTGGCCGCGATAAAAACGGCTAGGTGCTGCAAGGCGCGGGTGGCCGCCTATGGCAAGGCCCCCCGAGCTATGCTTAAACGCGCCCCAGATACTTATCTTGAATCGGGATTGAGAGCATGTCCGAGCGGCCGACCTACACGCTGAAAGGCGACACCGGAGACTGGGAACTTGTGATGGGCCTTGAAGTCCATGCGCAGGTCGCGTCTGAGGCAAAGCTTTTCTCCGGTGCGTCGACCGCATTTGGCGCCGACCCGAACTGCAATGTTTCGCTCGTTGATGCGGCGATGCCAGGCATGCTGCCCGTCATCAACAAGAAGTGCGTCGAACAGGCGGTGCGTACGGGTCTTGGCCTCAAGGCCAAGATCAACAAATGGTCGCGCTTTGACCGTAAGAATTATTTCTACCCGGATCTTCCGCAGGGCTATCAGATCAGTCAGTTCGACTATCCCATCGTGGGCGAAGGCGAGATTGAAGTGGATGTTGAGCCGGCACATGGCGACCCGGCGTATTCCTTCCCTGTGCGGATTGAACGCCTTCACCTGGAGCAGGATGCGGGCAAGTCCATCCACGATATGGATCCCACCGCGACCTATGTTGACCTCAACCGCTCCGGCGTCGCGCTGATGGAAATCGTCTCGAAACCGGACGTCAGAACGCCTTTAGAAGCAGCGGCTTACGTCAAGAAGCTCAAATCCATCGTTGTCGCGCTCGGTACGTGCGACGGTGACATGGAGAAGGGTAATCTGCGTGCGGACGTAAACGTGTCGGTCTGCAAGCCGGGCGCGTATGAGAAATTCCGCGAGACGGGCGACTTCAGCCATCTTGGGACGCGCTGCGAAATCAAGAACATGAACTCGTTCCGCTTTATCCAGGCGGCGATCGAGTATGAAGCACGCCGTCAGATCGAAATCCTTGAAAGCGGTGGCAAGGTCGATCAGGAGACCCGCCTGTTCGACCCGAACAAGGGCGAGACGCGCTCCATGCGCTCCAAGGAAGACGCGCACGATTACCGTTACTTCCCGGACCCGGACCTTCTGCCGCTCGAGTTCGACGACCTCTTCATTGAGAATATCAAGGCGAGCCTTCCGGAACTGCCGGATGAGAAGCGGGCGCGTTTTGAGACCGAGTATGGCCTGTCGCGCTATGATGCCGGCGTGCTGACGGCGGACAGCGAACGCGCAGAGTTCTTCGAAGCCGTCGCCAAGGGCCGCGATGCGAAGCTCGCAGCCAACTGGGTCAGCCAGGAGCTGTTTGGCTATCTGAACCGCGAAGACCTCGAACTGGCAGACAGTCCGGTTTCAGCCGCGCAGCTTGGCGAGCTTGTCGATCTCATCTCGAACGACACGATTTCGGGCAAGATCGCCAAGGACGTCTTCGCCCGCATGATCGATGGCGAGGGCAACCCCGGCGATATCGTCGAGAAGCATGGTCTGAAGCAGGTCACTGACACGGACGCCATTGAAGCCATCGTCGACCAGATTATCGCCGAGAACCCTGAGCAGGCCGCGGCCGTGAAGGAAAAGCCGAAGTCCATGGGCTGGTTCGTTGGTCAGGTGATGAAAGCGTCGGGTGGCAAGGCCAACCCGCAAGCCGTCAACGAGATCCTGAAGCAGAAGCTGGGGCTTTAGCCTTGCGGTCACTTTAAGCGGAGTGCGCCTCACCTTCGACCGCGCTTGCGGTCGGAGGAGCCATCCTGCGTCTGTCACGATGTGGATTGTTGAGAGAGCAGGCGACGGACTCTCAGATGAGCTGCGCTCATCGAGAGTGACGCGGCTGATGGCAGCTTCTAGAGATAAGCCGCAATCTTCTCCGCGAGCGCTTTCAGCTCTTCGGTATTAGCTGGCTCGCCGCTCGCATGGGGGCGGCCGGTCTGGCCTTCCATGATGGGCAGGATGTGGAAGTGGAGGTGGTAGACCGTCTGGCCCGCGGGCGCGCCATTGAACTGGAGAATGCGGAGGCCGTCGGGCTCGAGCGCCTTTTCCACCGCTTTCGCGACCGTCTGGACGCGCTCCATATAAGGGCCAATTTTCTTCGGCTTCAGCTCCAGGAAGTTGCGCGCCTTTACGTCCTTCGGAATGACCAGCGTATGGCCTGTCGTCTGAGGGAAGATGTCCATGAAGGCGAGGGCGACATCGTCTTCGAACACTTTCACGCATGGCATCTCTCCGCGCAGCATTTTGGCGAAGATGTTGTCTTGGTCGTACTTGCCGTGAAGTGTCATTCAGCGTCGTCCTCAATATCTGCCCTAGGCTTTATCAGGCGGTCTGCCATGAAGACAAGGATCACGAAGAAGACGAACAGAAAGCGCTCATCGTTCCGCGTCCTGATAAATGCGATGGCTTCAGGCCGCGTGTCGTCTATTTAGCAGCTTCTTGGAATTGAGTGTGAAGACCGTCCCAAAGAGAGCCAGTAGTCCGCAGTAAAAAAGCTGGAGGCCGATCAAAACGAGGATAAGCCACCAAGTTTGAGCCTCGAGGCGAAAGAATGAGAATTCTACACTCGTCATGCTATAGGAGAGGTTGTCGTATGAGCTGCAGGAATAGCCAAACGAGCAAGCGTTCGTAATCTCGGACGGCCAAGGCGCTCTAGGTACGAATTGGGCCGGTATGAGCAATTCCAAAATGGCTACCAAAATACTGTAAAGCAGCCACGGAACACCGAGTATTGCTGCCCAGAAACACCAGACAGGCAGCTTGCTTACGGGCGGCGGTGTTTCATAGGCGCCATACTCGAGTTCGAAGTCGTTCTTGTCGGCCGAAATGGCGTCGACGATTTCCTGCTTTGCAACTTCGATATCTCTCGCGGGAACCGACACGCCGATCCCGTTCAGCGCAGGCACGATCAACCAATTCACAGCAGCGTGGTGATAATTGTCGAGACTGGCTTCAACTCCGCGGGACTGCAAGAATGAAACGGTGATCAGCGCTTCAGGCAAGCTGGCGCAGCGCCGAATCGTGACGAGGGAACTCATCCGTCCTTCTTAAACGGCGTTCGCTCACGTAGAAAGTCAGCTTCCCTTTCAACCATCTGGCGTTCGCGGCCGAGATATTCCCCGACTGCGTCGGCGAGGCCCTCATGGGCGATCCAGTGGGCTGAATAGGTGGTTTCCGGCACATAGCCGCGCGCGAGCTTGTGGCCGCCCTGCGCGCCCGCCTCGACCGTCTTCAGGCCGCGCTCAATGGCGAAATCGATGGCCTGATAGTAGCAGGTCTCGAAATGCAGCATGGGCCGCGCAGAGAAAGTGCCCCAATAGCGACCGAGGAGCCGATCACCGCCAATCATGTTCAGCGCGCCCGCGATCGGCTCGCCAACTTCTTCAGCAAAGATCAGCAGGATATCGTCGGCAAGGCGCTCGCCCAGCAACGAGAATGTCTCGCGGTTGAGATAGGGCGAGCCCCATTTGCGTGCGCCGGTGTCCATGTAGAACTCATAGAAGACATCCCAATGGTCTTCAGTAATGTCGCTGCCGGTGATGTGGCGGAAGGTGAGGCCTTCCTGCGCGCGTCGCCGCTCCTTGCGTAGATTCTTGCGTTTGGCTGATGAGAGTGCGTTCAGGAAATCGTCGAAGCTCTCATAGCCATCATTCTTCCAGTGAAACTGCTGGTCCGTGCGGATGAGGAGACCTGCCGTATCGAGGCGGAGCGCTTCTTCGCCTGTCAGGAAGTTGATGTGAAGTGAAGAGATGTCGTTGTCGGCGGCAATCTTCACAGCGGCGGCGAGCAGGGCCTCGCTGATGCGCGCAGCATCTGGGCCCGGCCGCACGAGGCGCCGTCGTCCGGTGACAGGTGTGAACGGAACGGCGGAAAGGAGCTTCGGGTAGTAACGCCCACCCGCGCGCTCATAGGCGTCGGCCCAGCTATGATCGAAGACGAACTCGCCTTGCGAGTGGGACTTCAGATAAAGCGGCATCGCCCCGCACAGGCCGCGTCCCACCTGTTCGATGATGATGTGGTGGGGTGCCCACCCGGTTTCAGGGGAGGCCGCGCCGCTTTCTTCCATCGCTTGCAGAAACTGCCAGCTCAGGAAGGGATCATAGGACTCGCTAGGCGGGTTCGCGACCGCGTTCCATTCCTCGGCGCTGACCTCATCGAGGCTGTTGATCAGTCTGATTTCCAGGCGCGGTTCATCCATGGAGCGGAATCTAGCTCACGCCTCCGGCCTGACAAAGGCGGGATCGAAGCCTTCAAAGATCTGCGCAATGGGCAGCGATTTCAGCTCTTGTGCGCGTTCGGCTGTATCGACCGTCCAGACAACGAGCGGCAGGCCATAATCGGTCGCCGTTGCCTGGGCCTCGCGCGCATCCGACCAATGGGCTGCGATATAGTCAGGCATGAGGGCCGCAGAAGTGCTGACGAGGGCCTGAAGTGTGATGTCCTGCGACATGCGGCTGGGCAGGATGAGCGCGCCCTTCATGATGCTGGCCGGGATGGCGGCGACCGCGCGGCGGCTGAAGCTCATCAAGGCTGCGCGCCCGTCAAAAGCCTCGACGCGCTCTGCGACGAGTGCCGTGAACCCTTCAGCGTCCGTTTCGCCATCGATTTTCATTTCGATCAGGAGCGGGGTATCGGCCGTCCAGGCATCCAGAAGCTGATCCAGCGTAGCAAATGTCCCATTGCCCTTGAGGGTCAGCTTGGTGAGCTCTTCGGCCGAATGGTTTGCGACAAGCCCTTCGGCCTCGGTCATTCGATCCAGTGTTGAGTCGTGGAAAACGACGGGCGTGCCGCAGGCCGCCGGGCGAACATCAATCTCACAGCCGATTCCGCCGCCCCCTGCAGCCAGGATCGCCTCAAGGCTGTTCTCTGGATAAGTGTCTGCGGACCAAAGTCCGCGATGGGCATAGTTGTAGTCGAGCAGATTGAATCGTTCGGCCAAATCGTTCCTCAGTTCGTAATTTCAAAAATCCCGTCAATTTCCACGGCAACGCCGAGGGGCAGGGTCGGGCAAGCCACTGCAGAGCGCGCATGCCGACCGGCATCGCCGAACACATCGACCATGAGGTCAGAGCAGCCATTGATGACCTGCGGGATGTCCGTGAAGAGCGGGTGCGCGTTTACGAAGCCGCCGAGTTTCACCACGCGGCTCACCTTTGAAAGGTCTCCCAGCGCTGCCTTGCATTGCGCCAGCAGGTTGATGCCGCAGCGGCGTGCGGCCTCCTGGCCGGCGGGCAGGTCCATGGTTTCTCCAAGGCGGCCCGTTACGAGGCCATCCGGGGTGGAGCTTACCTGACCAGAGACAAAGAGATGCTGGCCGGAGATGACGAAGGGCACGTAGTTGGCGACCGCCTTCATGGGCTCTGGTAGCGTGATGCCGAGATTGATCAGGCGGGCTTCAGGTGTGCTCATGGACGGGCGACTCCGGTAGTTGATACGCGTGACCCTCTTAGACATATGCCTCGGTACCGGGCAAGGCGAGGTTCAGTCGGGCGTGTTTTTTCGTCGCTCCAGCCGCATGGCGCGACCTGTCTGAACGGCCTGCTCTCCGAATTTGCCGCGCGCCTTGTCCATCGCGCGCTCTGCAGCAGCGCGCTTGGCGACGCCTGGATCCACCAGATCTATCTGGTCATGACCCGCAGGGTGCAGGTCTGAGATCCCGATGCCGATCAGCCGGTAGGCCGTCGTTCCGGCTGTCTCACGCTGCAGCAGCGGGCGGGCGACCCGAAACAGCGTCTGTGCGAGCTGCGTGGGTTCAGAGAGCGTGACGCTGCGTGTCAGGCTACGGAATGTCTTCGTCTTCAGTTTCAACGTCACGACATAGCCCGCCACGCCGTGAGCTTTGGCGCGGGTCGCTGTTTCCTCGCAGACCGACCAAAGCCTGTCGTCGAGTATCTGAGGGTCGGAGATGTCGCTGTTGAAAGTGCGTTCCGACGAGACCGATTTTCTTTCGCGGTCGGGTGTGACGCGCCGGTGATCGATGCCGTAGGCCCGGTCCCACAAGTGCTGGCCGCTTTCGCCATATTTGCGCATCATGTCGGCGCGGTCCCTGCGCTGGACGTCGCTGATGAGGTTCATGCGGTCTTTCGACAGGCGTGTCGCAAAGGCCGGCCCAACCCCGTGGATGGCGCTGACCGGCATCGGGCCGAGTATATCCTTTGCGTCTGACCGGGAAATCACAGCGAAACCTCGGGGTTTGTCCATCTCGCTCGCCATTTTCGCGAGGAAACGGTTCTCTGAGAGGCCAATGGAAATGGTGATCTTCAGATCCCGCTCGATCTCGCGTGATAATGTCGCGAGGAGGGCAGCGGGCAGATGCGAATGAAGCCGTTTGGTGCCTGACAGGTCGATATAGCCTTCATCAATGCTGACCATCTGCACCATTGGGCTGAGAGCCTCGAGCTTCTGTCTGATCTCTCTCGAGACGGCTGAATACTTTCGAAAGTCGGGCCGAACGACGACAGCATTCGGACAGGCCTTTAGCGCCTTGAACATCGGCATGGCCGAGCGGACACCGTCGAGGCGGGCGATATAACAGCAGGTGGCAACAACGCCGCGTTGGCCTCCGCCTACAATGACGGGGCGATTCCTGATCTCAGGATTGTCTCTTTTTTCTATAGCGGCATAGAAAGCGTCACAGTCGATATGGGCGACGCAAAGTTCGTCCAGCCGGTCATGGAAAAGGATCCGGTCGCTGCTACAGGACGGACATTTATCAATTTTTTCGGACTGGACTGCTGAGCAGTCACGGCAAAGCGACGCCATGAATGTTCTTCTCATGTTCCGGTTCGTCGGGCAAGTTCACACGACGAATTAAAACATAGATTAAGACTCTTATGGCTAGGTATGCCCTTGAGGAATTGTTCAGTTTTGGGGGATTAGACGGGGACATGATGAGCGGCGCACGCAAAAAAGTACTCGTTGTCGAGGACAACGAACTGAACATGCGCCTGTTCTGTGACCTGCTCGATGCCTTTGGTTATGACACGCTGCAATGCCGCGATGGTGCGCGCGCTGTCGAGCTGGCCCGCGAGCATAAGCCGGCCCTCATTGTCATGGATATACAGTTACCGGACGTTTCTGGCCTCGATATCACCCGCTGGATCAAGGATGACGAGACAATCGCGTCCATCCCGGTTCTTGCCGTCACCGCTTTTGCAATGCGGGCCGATGAGAAGCTGGTGCGCGAGGCAGGCTGTGAAGCCTACCTTTCCAAGCCAATCCAGATGCGTTCGTTCCGCTCCACAGTTGATAGTCTGATTTCAGACCGGCAGGCGGCATGAGCGCACGTATTCTTGTTGTTGACGATATACTTGCGAACCGGCGCCTGATGCAGGCCAAGCTGGAAGCCAAGTATTATTCGGTCCTGCTGGCGGAGAATGGACCGCAGGCGCTCGAGGTCGCCCATAGTTCAGCGCCTGAGATCATCCTGCTCGACGTCATGATGCCGGGTATGGATGGATACGAGGTTTGCCGCCAGCTGAAGGCGTCGGCAGAAACGGCGCACATCCCGGTTGTGATGCTCACAGCGTTGAGTGAGACCGCTGACCGGGTTCGCGGGCTTGACGCTGGCGCTGATGACTTCCTGACCAAGCCAGTTGATGATTTTGCCCTGATGTCGCGGCTAAACGCATTGCTGCGCTATAATGCGGTGACGACAGAGCTTCGCCACCGAGAAGCGAGCGGCGTCAAGATTGGCGCTTTCAGCGAAGATGAGACGTCGACCCTGAACCGGCACGTGAACATCCTGGTCGTTGATACCAACCCGCATAACGTCAAACGTCTGCGAGAGCCGCTCGAACAGGCCGGCCACCGCGTCTTTACGCTCGAAGAAGCTGAGAGCCTCAAGCAATCACAGAACGAGAAGCTCGATATCGTGCTGCTCGGTCTAAGCAATCAGGCCTATGATCCGCTGCGCCTTTGCGCACATCTGCGAACGAATGATGCGACCCGCGCGCTCTCTATCATCGTCAATGTCGACGAGCGTGATCTGGACCTGGCGGGCAGGGCGCTCGAGCTTGGCGCAAGTGACGTCATCCAGCAGCCACTCGCCGTCGAAGAGCTGCTAGCGCGCATCCGCACACAAACGCGCCGCTCGCGCTATGTTGAGATCCTGCGCAACCGTGTCGATCGCGGGCTGGAGCTTTCGGTCATCGACCAGCTGACCGGTCTCTATAACCGTCGCTATATGAACAATCAGCTTAGCCTCTGGATGAAGCGGTCTTCCATGGGTGGGACGCCGCTTTCAGTCGTGTCAGTCGATATCGACCACTTCAAGAAAGTGAATGACGTTTTTGGCCACGAGGCGGGCGACCGCGTGCTGAAGGAGTTTGCCGAGCGTATCATGGCAAACGTCCGGCCGAAGGACATTGTCTGCCGTCCGGGCGGCGAAGAGTTTCTTGTGATCATGCCGGAAACGGGCGGTGACCTTGCCTGCTCAGCCGCTGAACGTATTCGCCGTGCCATTGCGGCCGAAACATTCGATGGCGGCACGCGCAGTTCCAGCGCGCTTGAAGTGACTGTGAGTGCGGGCGTTGCGACGTTCCAAAGCGACGAAGATACCATCGCCGACATGCTTCGCCGCGCAGATGACGCGCTTTACAAGGCGAAGTCTGCCGGTCGCAATCAGGTCAAGAGCCTCGCGGCCTAGTTGCTGCCCTTAAGCCCCTAGGCGTTTCGTATAGGCTTCTGTGACCACGAACACGGCGCACGGCGCTTCACGCAACATGTCCGAGCTTTCAGAGCCTAAAAGCAGCCGCTTCCACCACGTCTTCTGGTGTGACCCGATAACGATCAGATCGGCATCGATTTTCTTGGCATAGCTTGCAGCGTCTCGTGATGGATCACCATCCAGAACGGCGACTGTCGCGTTCGGGGAGTGTGTGGCGGTCAAGTCTTCCATCGCTTCCTGGCGCCTGTCAGCATCGGCTTGATGGGCCTTCGCGTCCGCTTCGATAGCGCCAGCTGCGTAGGGCGACTCAAAGGTCGTGATGAACGGGTTCGAATCGATGGCATGGAGCTCGCCCGACGCCGCGGTGAGCGAAGCTGCAGTTTTCATGATCATGGGTGCAAGGTGGTCATCAATGTCGATGACGGCGACAACCTTGTTGAATTCGAGAGCCATGGGACACCTCCTGTCTTCAGTTACATAACTACTGAGACGGCCGAGGGGTCCATAAGCGCAATTACGTAGCGCCAAAATGAAAAAGCCGGACGCAAGGCCCGGCTCGTTCATAATTCGCCTTCAGGAGGATCCTACTTGATCTTGCCTTCCTTGAATTCGACGTGCTTTTTCGCAACTGGGTCGTACTTCCGCATCACCATTTTTTCGGTGATGTTGCGGGGGTTCTTTTTCGTGACGTAGAAAAAACCCGTCCCGGCAGTCGAGTTCAGGCGAATCTTGATGGTTGTCGGCTTTGCCATGACGGTTGCTCTCGCAAGTGTTCTGAGAAATCGAAGGGCGCTTAATGGAGGGGTGGCTGTTTAAAGTCAAGCGCCTGTCCGCAGGCTACGCCACCCAAAAGGTCAAATGCGATCCTGTGAGTGGCCACCGGCTGTCCAGCGAAGAAATGGCGGGCGCAATTCGCTCACATCCTTCTGCTTCAGGCGCTCACCGATTTCACCCAACATGAAGCGTGTGACGTTGGGCAAATCGAGCGCGAGGGCATCCGACAGGGTCACCCACTGGAGGTCATGCAGTTCAGCGCCGTCTACAGCGGGACGCTCATCGATGAGGACATCCGAGGCTTCAGCCATGAAGAAGCGCGCATCAAAACGCTTTGGACGATAGGGCGGGGTGATCGCGCGTCCGATCATCGTGAAGCCTTGAAGACACGGCGCTGCACCTTGCTCAGCATATTTCTGCCAGTCGCTTGCAGGCTGGCCCGGAAAATCGCTGGCGCGTCCGACGATGAGGCCGGTCTCTTCAAAGGTTTCCCGGATTGCGGTGAGGCCAAATGCGCGAGGCTTTCGGCGCGTCTTATGGGCCACTTTCTGGTATTCCGTTTCCCGAAGTTCGCTGAGCGAGGGGACGCGTCCGTCGGCGGTATCCACACGTCCGCCCGGAAAGACATACTTGTCGGGCATGAAAGTGTGCTTGCCAGAGCGCTTGCCCATCAAAAGGCGTGGCTGCGCCTGATCTCGGCGGACCAGGATCAGCGTTGCGGCGTCCTTGGGGCGGGGTGTCGGACGGTCCGTCTGGATGACGTCGCCGTCCCCTTCCTTATCGAAGGCTGTGCCGAGTTTTCCGGCCATCAGCTCTTTCCTCCCTTGGCTCCCTTTTTACGGGAGGCTTTCAGTCGCGTCTTTTTGCGCGCTTTGGACATCTTGCCACGCGAGCGGCCTGGCGGACCAGACCTGCCGCCGCGCGAAGAGGGCGGCTTTTCTCCGGGCTTTCTTGGACGCGGAGGAGACAGAACCTTGAGCAGGAGCCCGCCCTGTAGCGGTGTCACCTCAGCAAGCTCTACAGTCACAACCTGGCCCATCTCGAAGCGTTTGCCGGACCCGCGCGCGATGAGGGCCATGGCGCCTTCATCGTGCACCCAGTAGTCATCTGAGAGCTTTGAGATCGGTGAGAAACCATCCGCGCCTGTGCTTCCCAGTCGGATAAAGAGGCCCGCAGGCGTGACGCCTGTGATTCGGCCTTCGAATTCTGCGCCGACCTTGTCTGCGAGGTAGAGGGCAAGATAGCGATCCGTGGCTTCGCGCTCTGCCGCCATGGAGCGGCGCTCAGTTGCAACGAGGTGGCTGGCTATGTCTTCCAGCGAGGCGGCCATTTCCTTGGTCAGGCCATCTTCACCCATGCCGAGCGACGAGATCAGGGCTCGGTGGACGATCAGGTCGCTATAGCGGCGGATCGGCGAGGTGAAGTGAGCATACTTCGTCAGGTTCAGACCAAAGTGACCATTATTTTCCGGTGAGTAGACGGCCTGAGCCTGTGAGCGCAGGACGACCTCGGAGATCGTGCCCGCATGCTCGCCTTCGGCATGGTCGTTCAGAAGCCGGTTGAAGCGGTGGGTCTGAGGACGCTCACCCAGCGGCCATTTGATATCCAGCGTCTGCAGGAAATCGGAAAGGGCGGCGAGCTTTGAATCCGACGGTTGGTCGTGGACCCGGTAGAGCAGGGGAGAGCCCAGCTTTTCCAGCGTTTCTGCCGCCGCGACGTTAGCCTGGATCATGAACTCCTCGATCAGGCGGTGCGCATCGAAGCGTTCCTTCTCGATGATGCCAGCAACCTTGCCATCCTCACTGATCTCAACGCGTTTCTCAGGCAGGTCGAGCGCCAGGGGGGCACGAAGCGCGCGGGCCTCTCCGAGCGCCTCATAGGCGCCCCAGAGCGGTTTGAGCACCGGCTCCAGCCATTTCTCGCCTTCGCCGCCCTTCTTTCCGTCGATCGCGGCCTGCGCTTCTTCGTAGGAGAGCTTGGCATGCGAGCGCATCGTGCCACGAATGAAGCGGTGCGAGCTCTTTGTGCCTGATTTGTCGAATTTCATTTCGACCGCCGTGCAGGGTCGATCCTGATTGTCGACGAGTGAGCAGGCGTTAGCCGAAAGTTCAAAAGGCAGCATCGGCACGACCCGGTCGGGGAGGTAAGTCGAGTTTCCGCGTTTCTGTGCTTCGCGGTCGAGAGCGGTTCCCGGTCTGACATACGCTGCCACGTCAGCAATCGCGACGATGACTTTCCAGCCATCCTTCAGTTTTTCGGCATAAACGGCGTCATCATGGTCGCGCGCATCGTGCGGGTCGATCGTGATCAGCGGGATGTGCGTGAGGTCTTCACGCGGGCTGTCCAGCGGTTTGATCGTCTGGGCTTCGTTGAGGACGTCGTTTGGAAATTCGACAGGGATATCGTGGCCGTGAATCGCCAGAAGCGACGCAGCGCGCGGATCGTCCATGCGCCCGATGATTTCTGTTACGACCCCGAAGGCAGGACCATTTGGTTTGCCCGGCTTCGGCATAGCCGTGACGAGGTCGCCATCCTCAGCGCCCTTGGCGTCTGTGCTGTCGATCAGGAAAGTGCGTTTATCCTTGCGGCTTGCTGGAACCACGCGTCCGCCGCGCGGCGTCTTTTCGAAGCGCCCGGTGAGAGACGTTTCCTCGTCGCGCTGCTCAAACAGCTTCAGGAGCTTGGCGTGATATTCGCCGTTCGCCTCATTGATGCGGGCAAGGCCCCTGTCGCCAACACCTGGAGCTGGGCCCTTGGTGCGGCCGCTATAGCCAGCATAGCGGATAGGTGGGCCAAAGGCCCCGTCACGTCCGACACTGCGGGCCATAAGCTCGCCATCGGTATCGATTTCTTCGAAGACGATAACGCCGGTTGGCGGGGGTGTGTCTGCCTTGGCCCAGGCGCGTTTACCGGTCCGCTCAAGCGTGCCGTCCTCTTCGAGATCCTTCAGAATCTGGCGAAGTGTCTGGCGGTCACGACCTTTAACCTTCAGCCCACGTGCAATGTCCTGCTTCGTGGTGGCTGAAGGATTGTCGGCGATGAATTGGAGAACTGTCTCTCTGTCGGGAAAACTCATGGCCCCCATATAAGGGATTCTGAGTGATTTGCCCGTATTCATTCAGCCTGATGGGCTGAAATCAGATGACAAAGGCGAAGATCAAGCCGAGGGCGAGCACCGCCGCAATAGTGGAAATGATAAGCACATAGCGCACGCCTTTGCCGGTTTCGCCCTGGCGTGCATCTTCTTCTGGCAGTTTTGGATCAGTCATCTTCAGCGTCCTGTCATACGCGCACGGGCGCTGGCCCGCACCATGAATTGTGTTACCGACCTACATCTGTTTCGACGGAAGAGATTGTAAAGCGATTCAAGTGCTTAAGCGTCGTCAGTTTTTGACTTTGCGGACTTCTTCGCGGCTGGCTTTTTCTTCGCGGCGGTCTTCTTCGCCGGTGCCTTCTTCTTGGCAGGCTTTTTCGCCTTAGCGTCGATCAGCTCTACAGCTTGCTCTAGCGTGACTGTGTCGGGTGTCACATCCTTTGGCAGGGTCGCATTCGTCTTCTTGTGCTTCACATACGGACCGTAACGACCTTCATAGACATGGATCGGCTCATCGTCTGCGGGGTGCTTGCCGAGCTCTTTGAGCGGCGTTGCGCCGCGACCGCCGCCGCGCTTGGACTTCTTGTCCTCAATCAGCGTCACAGCGCGGTTGAGGCCGATGTCGAACAGCTCCTCGATGTTCTGAACATTCGCGAAGGTGCGCTGGTGCTGCACATAGGGGCCGTAGCGCCCGAGATTGGCGCGGATCATCTCGCCGTCATCGGGGTGCTCACCCACGTCGCGCGGAAGCGACAGGAGCTTTACGCCCTGATCCAGCGTCAGTGCTTTGGCGTCCCATCCCTTTGGTACACTAGTCCTCTTGGGTTTGTCGTCGTCACTGCGTGCCATTTCGACATAGGGGCCGAACCTGCCTGTTTTCAGGAAGACTGGCTCACCGGTTTCGGGATGCAGGCCAAGTTCTTCGCCTTCCGGGTTGATGGCGCCTTCCTGCTCGCTGTCGGCAGAGAAGGGACGGGTGAACTTGCATTCCGGATAGCGCGAGCAGCCGACGAAGGCGCCGTGGCGACCAAGTTTCAGGGACAGCTCGCCTTCGCCGCAAAGCGGACATTCGCGCGGGTTCTCTTTGGGATTGCCGTTCTCATCTGTCTTCGGGAAAACATACGGACCGAGTGCCTCATTCAACGCGTCGAGGACGTTGGAAACACGTAATTCTTTCGTCTCGGCGATCGCTGCCTGAAACTGGACCCAGAACTCACGCAGGAACGCTTTCCAGTCGAGCTTGCCGTCAGAAATGACGTCCAGCTGCTCTTCAAGTTCGGCGGTAAAGTCGTACTCGACGTAGCGCGCGAAAAAGTTCTCGAGGAAGGCGGTGACGAGACGGCCCTTATCCTCAGGGATCAGCTGCTTCTTTTCGAGCCGCACATAGTCGCGGTCTTCCAGCGTCGACAGGGTGGACGCATAGGTCGACGGTCGCCCGATGCCGAGCTCTTCCAGCCGTTTGACGAGGGAGGCTTCAGTGAAACGTGGCGGAGGCTGGGTGAAGTGCTGGTCTGATTTGGCTTCGATGAGGTCCGCGTGGTCACGCTCATTCATCTTAGGCAGGCGGCCTTCGGCATCCTCATCCTCGTCGCCATCATCGCGCCCTTCCGTGTAGAGCTTGATGAAGCCGTCAAACTGGACGACCTGGCCGGTCGCGCGAAGCTGAGCGCGGCCATCTTTCGACATGAAGTCGAGCGTCGTGCGCTCGAAAATCGCTGCTTCCATCTGTGACGCGACAGCGCGGCGCCAGATCAGTGTGTAGAGCTTCTTCAGGTCACCATCACCGCGATACTCTTCCGGGCGGATGGAGAAATCTGTCGGGCGGATGGCCTCGTGAGCTTCCTGCGCATTCTTGGCCTTGGACGAATAGCGGCGCGGCTTTTCCGGCAGGTAGCGGGCGCCATAGTCACTTTCGATCTGCTTGCGTGAGGCATGATAAGCCTCTTCGGCCATATTGATGCCGTCGGTCCGCATATAGGTGATACGGCCTTCCTCGTAGAGCTTCTGGGCCGCACCCATGGTCCGTTTGGCGGTAAAGCCGAGCTTGCGGGAGGCTTCCTGTTGCAGGGTCGACGTGATGAAAGGCGGCGGCGGGTTGCGCTTGACCGGCTTAGATTCAACCGAGCTGACCGTGTAGCCGCCTACTTTTACTGCTTCGAGCGCAGCGGCCGCGCTCTTCTCATCGGGAAGCGAAAATTTCTTGAGGTTGTCGCCGTCGAGGGCGTGAAGGCGAGCCTTGAAGCTCGTGCCGTCCTTTGCCCGCAGGTCTGCCTCGATGGACCAGTATTCCTGCGGCTGGAAGGTCTCGATCTCGAGCTCGCGCTGGCAAATGATCCGCAGGGCCACTGACTGCACGCGGCCAGCAGAGCGAGAGCCCGGAAGCTTGCGCCAGAGGACCGGAGAAAGATTGAAGCCCACGAGGTAATCAAGCGCGCGGCGGGCGAGATAGGCATCAACAAGTTCCTGGTCGATCTCACGCGGATGTTCCATTGCGGTGGTGACCGCGTTCTTGGTGATCGCGTTAAAGACGACGCGCTCGACCGGAATGCCTTTCAGCGCTTTTCGCTTTTCCAGCGCTTCGAGGAGGTGCCAGCTGATGGCTTCGCCTTCACGATCAGGGTCAGTTGCGAGAATGAGTTTGTCGGCGGACTTGGTCGCCTCGGCGATATCGCGAATGCGGCTCGCGG